>JACVCB010000034.1 GCA_016742255.1 Leptospira sp. | reverse complement strand
AAACAATTTCAAGGGATCTCAGGGAAGACGCTGAGTTCGAACTACGAATCCTCATCCAAGATTTAAAAAAACAAAATCCAGCAGCAATCAAAGAATGGGTAGAGCTCACCAAACAGTTCTTAAATGAACCTGAAATGGGAGTTCCAGAAGAACAAATACAATTGAGAAAACAAATCGCAAGGGATTGGAAATACTCTCGTTCTCCACTTGGTGTCTCTGTTCGTTACCCTCACCCTTCTCAGTATTGGGGCAGTGGGATAGGAGTTCTTGGTCCTGATTTGGACTGGTAAAACTGGTAGTGTTTCCAATCTTTAGATTATGGATTCCTTATTTTTCATTTTCTCAAAAGTCCTCACCATATTTCTCTACCCCTTACCAGTTTTTTTCCTCCTTTGTTTGTATCTATTGCTTCGCATCAAACCAAAGAATACGAAGTTTCTTTTTTTTCTCGTTTGTTTGTTTTTATATCTAGCTTCTAGTTCCTTTGTTGCCAATTCACTTGTATCTAGTCTGGAAAAAGATTATCCTCCCATTTCCATTCAGGATACTCCCAATGCGGATCTAGCCATTGTTCTCGGGGGAATGATCCAAACCATTTCTTCCGTGAAGGCAAGGCCCGAACTCACAGATTCTGCAGACCGGATCACAGATGCCGTTCGCCTTTACAAAGCGGGCAAAGTCAAAAAAATCCTATTTACTGGTGGGTCCGGTTTGTTATTGTCTGACGAATTCCGAGAGGCAAACTTAGCCAAATCTTTGTTAATCGATTTAGGTGTAAGAGAATCCGACATCATCTTAGAAAACAATTCCAGAAATACTTATGAAAATGCAGTTGAAACGAAAAAAATAGTGGAGAAATTAAATTTTAAATCTTATATCCTAATCACATCAGCCTTTCATATGAAACGTGCATTCGGTTGTTTCCAAAAACAAAATTTAAATGTGTTCCTCTTCCCTACCGATTATAGATCGTTTCAAATGGATTCGGGTGCCTTTGAATTGTATTTACCATCAGCTGGTTATCTTGATACGACTACATTTGCGATCAAGGAATGGGTTGGGTATTTTGTTTACCGTGCCAAATCCTACCTTTAAATCGGGTTTTTCTGAATGATTCCTTACAACCTTTTTGTTTGACCGAAACTACCAATCAGAGAGCTTAGAGGAAAGACGTGATTTCGTCTAAAGAATGGACTATGAATCGTAAGTTTTTAACCCTTTTATTCCTCATTGCAATCTCTCTTGGAGGCATTGCTTATTTTTCCTCACAAGAAACATCGTATCTTCTCCTCGATGCTTCAGAACTTGCTGCTAATCCCACAAAATACTCGGAACAAAACTTACGAGTGCGGGGATTTGTTCGCGTAGGGAGTTTGGTTCGCGAAGGTAAAAAAGCAAAATTTGATTTGGAACTCAACGACCAAATCATCCCTGTTTTTTTTACAGGAGAAACCCTTTTGCCAGATGCTTTTAAAGAAGGAGCGAGGGCACGAGTGGATGGAAAATTAGAAAAGGGAGTCCTTGTTGCAAGTCACGTCGAAGCAAAATGTGCGTCCAAATATGAAGCAGGGTATGCTGAGGAAAAATGAATAATTTAGGAACCATCTTACTTTCTGCATCTCTCGCCATTTTAATTTTTTCTGCCATACAAACCATCTACGGAATCATTTCAAAAGAACGAAAAGCTGTGGAACTAGGCCGATTGGCCCTTATGACAAATCCATTTGTCATTGTATTAACCTTTGTCGTTTTACTCACACAACTTGTCAGATCAGACTATAGCAACTATTATGTGGTGATGCATTCCAGCGAACATCTCCCTTTATTTTACAAAATGACTTCCATTTGGTCTGGGTCATCGGGAAGTTTACTATTTTGGAATTTGATTTTAAACGTCTTCACCTTCATCGTGTTATGGCAAACTCGTAAGTCCATTGAAGACCGAATCCCAATGATGAATCTCATCCTTGCGGTTTTATCTGGTTTTTTTAGTTTCCTAGCCGTGTTTTATGGAGACGCTCAACCTTTCCGCGAATTTGTTCCCGAAGCAGCGGCAGGAAGAGGACTCAATCCCCTGCTCCAACACTGGGCCATGATCATCCACCCTCCCATTCTTTACATTGGTTATGTGAGTATCTCCATACCATTTGCAATTGCGATGTCTGCTCTTGTATCGGGTCAACTTTCAGAAGATTGGATGAAGTTCATTCGCAAATGGACTCTGTTTTCTTGGTTTTTTCTAGGAACAGGAATTTTACTCGGATCCAAATGGGCCTACGAAGAGTTAGGTTGGGGTGGGTATTGGGCATGGGACCCAGTCGAAAACGCATCGTTAATGCCTTGGTTACTCACAAGTGCCTTTGTCCATTCTGTTGTCATCCAAGAACGTCGAGGAATGTTAAAGTTTTGGAATATGTTACTTGTGATCCTTGCCTTTCACTTTAGTTTACTTGGTACATGGATCACTCGTTCGGGTGTCCTCGAAGGACCTCATAGTTTTTCCAAATCGACAATCGGGACTCCGTTTATCGTTTATATCATCGCAAGTTTTTTGTTTTTCACAGGGTTTGTGATCTACCGAAGGAAAAACCTCACACCAGAACGAAACTTAGAAGCTATCACCTCCAAAGAAGGAAGTTTTTTATTAAACAACTTTCTTTTGGTACTTTCGACCGCAGCTATTTTGTTAGGTGTATTTTCCCCTCTCCTCTATGGAAAAGAATTTAAGGCTCCATGGTTTAATTCTTGGGGTGTTCCTGCAGGGATATTTTTATTATTACTGATGGGTTCGGCACCACTACTTGCTTGGCGAAAAGGTGCTGGAGCAGTATTTTTTTCTACCTTACTCAAACCATTCCTGTTTGGAATTTTGGGTGGTGGACTTTACATCCTATTTTATTCACAAAACTTTACAAAACCTGATTCTAAGTACGGGGATGTTTTAGCAGAAGTGTATTCTGTTCTCACAGTTGGAATTGGTGTATTTACCATTGCAGGGATTATCCAAGAATACTACCGAGGAATCAAAGCTAGACGAGAGGAACACAAAGATGAATCTTTGTTACGAGCTGGGATAAACTTACTTCTTAAAAACAAAAGACGATATGGTGGGTATTTAGTACACTTCTCCCTTGTTCTTATCTTTATTGGTTACGCTGGGAATGCCTTTAAAATCAATACATCTGTTCGTTTCTTTTATGAACTCCAACCACCAACTTCAGAAGAAATCATCTACCAATCTATCGACAAAGCAATGATTGGTGGTTATCAAATCGAAGCAAACACACTCAAAATCAAACCTGTTCTTATCTCTGGACTTGGCGGGGAACCTAACATCCAAAATGTGATTGTGTCCCAAGAAGCTAGTTACGGAATTTATCGTGGATTGGAAAAAATTGCGACACTTGATACTGAACGTAGGTTTTATCCACAGATCTCCCACCTAACAGGAGATTTCGAAACCCATATCCCAACAAGTGAACCAGCCATCCACTCCATGGCAAAAGAAGATTTTTACATCCAACTGGGTGCAATTGAAACTTCGGATCTAAAATCAGAAAACCCTGACTTACCACTCATGTTCATGCAGTATTACTTCACACCAGGAAGTGAAACAGACAAACTCAAACTTTTCCTCAATTTCCCAAGGCAAATTGTAGCAAATTTAGAAGTTTGGATCAACCCACTTGTAAAATTGATTTGGATTGGATCCTTACTCTATTTTATGTCTGGAATCTTTTTGTTACTCCCCATAGGCGAAAGGAAAAAACAAACCAAAGGGAATCCAATATGAAACAAATAGGATATGAAAGTTCGTTTCGAATGCCATTGTTCCCAATAGGCAATCGGTATGTTTCGATGGGTGTTTTATTACGAGGGTTCCTTTCGATTGTACTCTTTATGGGAATCACGAGTGGTGTTTTCGCTCAAAAAACAACCACTAATCTAAAAGAAGAAACTCAGATCCAAACCTTCCTTAAGGTCACAGAAAAAATCCGATGTATCTGTTTACCAAGCCTTCCTATCCAGTCCTGTTCTTTTAACATGTGTGCTGCTTCCAGTTATCTCAAAAGTTTTATTGAAAATCGAATCAAAGAAGGAATGGGAGAAGGAGAAATCATTTCCAAAATGGAAAACGGATTTGGTACTTCTGTATTACAAGACCCCATTGTAATCATGTTCCAAGAAAATGGAAACCAAGGTATGGTAGATTCGATCGTGTATGGTTTTGGTCCTAAAATCTTAGCAAAACCTGATGATACTTGGATCAATGCCACATTACTTGGATTAGGTGTTCTTGGGTTATTTGGGATTTATCGATATGGAACTAAAAAATCGCGTGAAAAATCTGCTCTTTCTCAATCAAACTCCAAAACTCCATCAACTTCTACAACAGAAGCCATCAAAGAAAAAATTCGCAAATTTGAAGAGTCTTAAGAGATTCTGAAGGTAGGAAATTTTCTTTCGGACCAAGGATAGATTCAAAAGAATACAAATCTTAATTAAGTAAAGGATACCGTTTCACAATCTTTCCGAATTTGAACCAACGCAGAAACTAAGGAATTTGTATCCTCCCTTGTTAATTTTGCATTCAAACTGATCCGCAATCTTGGCGTGGGAACTGTCGGTGGACGGATGGCGCGAACATCGAGACCCATCTCCTGTAATCGTTTGGCATAATATAAAGATTCTTTTTCAGTTAAAAGTAATAAAGGGATGATATGAGATTCTGTATTTGTGATCATAAAACCATTCGTTTGTAACGATTGTTTTAATTCTCTAGTGAGTTCGAGTAAACGAAACCTCTCAGACTCCATAGATCGTAATAAGTCTAAAGCATACATTGCCAATTTAGAAATGATGGGAAGTGGTGCCGTAGAAAATATAAATGGTCGCATAACATTAACCAAATGGTCTCTACCCATTTGTTTTGTTACGATGATCCCACCTTCCAATCCAAACGATTTACCGAGTGTATACACTCGGTAATCAATCGATTGAATGTCTTCGATAGACAAATCTCGAAACAAAATCCCCTTTCCTTCCTTACCATACACTCCGAGTGCATGTGCCTCATCTACAACGAGGACAAACCCATATTGTTTTTTTAATGTGAGTAGTTTGGAAAAATCGGGGCTATCTCCATCCATACTAAACAAAGATTCGGTAACAACGATTCGTTTGTGTTTTTGGTTTGGATCTTCGGCATTTGCCTTGTCTAGTAACGTTTGTAAATGTTGTAAATCCAAGTGGTTGTAGTATTTTTTTTTGGCACCAGAAATTCGTATCCCATCCAAAATAGAGGCATGATTCAAACGGTCTGTAAAAACATAACAATTTGGCGCAGCAATGGAATCTATGAGCCCCAAGTTTGCGACAAAACCATTGGAAACAAGTAAGGCTGCCTCTCCATCCACAAAGTTTGCAAATTCCGTTTCGAACAAATCCATGGTATCATAATTTCCACGAACAAGCCGTGAAGCTGTGGAACCAAAGGGATACAAATCTGTTAAAGACCTGTAGTATTCCAACATACGAGAGTTAGTGGCAAGGCCCATATAATCATTGGAACAAAAATCAATCCCATGATAGGTTTTAGTTTCGCGGAATAATTGTTTTTCCTTGATGGACTCCAGTTTTTTTTGAATTTCTTCCCAATGATAGCTCACAATCACCAGATTTTCTGGCCTAAAATTTTTTCCGATTTAATTTTTCTAAGAATTTGTTAGAATGAACCAAAGAAATGGACGTGTTACCACAAGAATCTTTGGAAATAATTCGGAGAGCAAAGAGTATCATCTTTCTGACAGGGGCTGGTATTTCAAACGAAAGTGGAATCCCAACGTTTCGCGGAGAAGGTGGACTTTGGAAAAACTTTCGAGCAGAGGATTTAGCAACTCCAGAAGCTTTCCAAAAAAATCCAGAACTCGTTTGGGAATGGTACGATTGGCGAAGGAATATTTGTAAAAATGCAAAACCCAATCCAGGCCATATAACAATTGCCAAATGGCAAAGAAAATCAAGTTCTGTTTCCCTCATCACTCAAAATGTAGACGGTCTTCATCCGCGTGCAGGAAGTGAATCCATCATCGAACTTCATGGGAATATTTTTCGTGTCAGGTGTACAAATTGTTCGGCAAAATTTCATTTGGAACAAGATGGTTTAGACCATCCTGGACTTAAATTTTGTAAACATTGTGAATCCCTACTTAGGCCCGACATTGTTTGGTTTGGAGAAGAGTATGACCAAACACATCTTACAAAAAGTTGGGAACTATCTAAACAATCACAAATCGTTTTTGTGATTGGAACGAGTGCCAACGTATCTGTCCCCGCCCAATTAGCGCTCACAGCGATTCGGAATGGAGCAATTGGGATTGAAATCAATCCAGCGGAAACAAATCTTACACCTTCCATGAAACACCATTTTGGTGGAAAATCAGGTGAAGTATTACCCAAAATTTGGAATGAAGTATTTCCAAACGAACCATTAGACTAAAGGATCCCAAATTATGCTAACAGTTGTTTTACTTGTTTTATCCAATATCTTTATGACTTTTGCCTGGTATGGCCATTTAAAATATGCAAAATCAAACCAAATGTTTTATGTGATTTTGTTTTCATGGGGCATTGCATTTTTTGAATATGTACTGATGGTACCTGCCAATCGTATTGGGTATACGGTTTACAAATTTGAAGGATTCCAATTAAAGATCATCCAAGAGATCATCACAATCTTTGTGTTTATCCTTTTTGCCACCTTGTTTTTAGGTGAAAAAATCAAATGGAATTATATCGTTAGTTTTGGATTGATCTTACTTGCTGGTTTTTTTGCGTTTGGATTTGGGAACAATTCAAACAGTCACTAAAAATTGGACAAGGGACTTTGCCAATTCCTCTTTTGGCAAAGGTCCAATCTCTTTCACGAGTCCATTCGGACCAAAAATACGTAATATCGATTCTACTTCACCGAATCCTTTTCCATGTCCAACTACATTTCCTACGATGTATTGTAAACCCTTGCGAACGAGTTTTTCTCTGGCATGTTTTTCCAAATCATTTGTTTCTGCTGCAAACCCAACGCGGATCGAATTATTGATTTGGTTTTCTTTGATGTACTCATCCACTTGTTTTAAGACATCTGGATTTTCTTCTAATTCGAGTAATAATCCCTTACTTCCTTCAGAAGTTCTTTCCTTTTTGATTTTATGTTCTGCCATCATGATCGGACGAAAATCTGCCGGAGCCGCTGCCATCACAAGTAAAGTATCATCCAACATTTGAGATAAAACTGTATCTCGAAGTTGCATTGTTGTTTCCACTTCTAAGTTCTGTTTGGCGCCAGGAACATTGGCATATCGTTCCAAGGTATTCCCATGGATATAAATCACATCCACTGGGTATTGCAAAAAACACTTTGCAATTTCGTATCCCATTTTTCCAGAAGAAGCATTGGAGATATAACGAACTGGATCAATCCACTCGCGTGTGGGACCAGATGTAATGACAACACGTTTGAATTTTAAATTCATGAATTTTTTTTATGAAGTTCGATGATTTGTTCCATGATGGTTTCGACGGTTGCTAATTTTCCATACCCTTCATCACCACAAACAACAATGCCTTTGTCAGGAGATACAATGTGTACACCATCGGCTTCTAATGTTTTTAAATTCCTTTGAACAGCAGGATGGAGGTACATCCCAGGATTCATGGAAGGTGCCACAAGCACAGGTGAAGTACAAGCGAGGTAAGTCGAAGTCACCAAATCATCAGCGATTCCATTTGCCATTTTTCCTATGATGTTAGCGGAAGCTGGTACAACTGCAAAAACGGATGAAATATTTTTGATTTCAATATGTGCCATCCCTGTATCAAATTCATCAATTCGAACAGGTTTACTGGTTAGGGCTTCAAAGGTAATTTTGCCCACAAACTTAGTGGCGTTAGCCGTCATAATCACTCGCACAGGGTATCCGTTTTTAGTAAGACCTCTAACCAGATCACAAGCTTTGTAAGATGCAATGGAACCTGAGACTGCGATGATGATTTCTTTCATTTACCGATCCTCGTAAGATAATTCCCGTTCCATTTCGGAATCGTGGTCTTCTTCTAATTTCGGTGTGAATAGGATGGAAATGATTTTGTTTCCTTCCATTTTTTTCACTTTGAGGCTACCCTTTTTGATTTGAACGATACTACCTTCTTTTGGCATATCTTCATTTTTTTCCATAAAGTAACCAGCGATGGTTCGAACCTCTTCCATATCAGATGGTTCTTCGCCTTCTAAAATATCAGTTAAACTAGAAAGTTCGGTTTCTCCATCAAGTGTGATGGTTTTGGTTTTTTTATTTTTGGATGTAACATCTACTTCATCGGTGTCCGTTTCATCCCGAATCTCACCAAAAAATTCTTCAATAATATCCTCTAACGTAAGTAATCCTGAGACTCCACCATATTCATCTATCACGATCGCCATATGTTGTTTTTTCTCTCGGAGTTTTGTCATCACTCGTTCGATGGACATTGATTCAGGAACTTTTACAAAATCCTTTTCCATGATGACAGTGATTTTTTCTTTTTTGCCTTTGGCAGAAAGATGGGCCGCTTGCCATTTTAGAAATTTTTGAACATGGACAATCCCAACAATTTTATCGAGTGTTTGGTTGTAAACTGGGTATCTAGAAAAACTATGTTCTGCAATGAGGGGAAGTAATTTATCAATCGTTGATTCTTGTGGAATTCCAATGATGGAAAGACGATGTGTCATTACATCCTTGGCAGTATGTTCCGAAAAATCAAAAGTCTTTTGGATGAGTTGCATTTCTGCATTATCGATACGACCTTGTTTTCGTTGTTCCTCGATGATGATCATGAGTTCTTCAGCAGAATGGACATATTTATCACCTGTTCGTTGCAAACGGAAGAGAGTGAGAATCCCACCAGCTAATCGGTTCATGACAAATGTTACAGGAAAAAACAAATAATAAAAAAGCCACATGGGAGCAGAAACACCAAGAGCAATTGCTTCGGTATTCTGGATTGCCAATGTTTTAGGAACTAACTCTCCTAAGATGACATGTAGTAAAGTGATGAGTGTGAAGGATACACCAATCGAGATACTGTGGATAGTCACGAGATCCAATTCAATTTGGAACATGTGAAGGAATCCAGAGACAACACTCGCAAATAAAGCCTCGCCGATCCAACCAAGGAGTAAACTGGCGATCGTGATCCCCACTTGGCAAACCGATAACATATCATCGATTTTGGAGACCGCTTTTTTGGTGATATGGGACATGGCCCGGTTTTCTTTGACAAGTTCCTCTAAGCGTGAGGGGCGGATTGATACCATCGCAAACTCTGCAGCGACGAAGAAACCATTGACAAAGACAAGGAGGAAGATGAGAAAGATGCCGATTATTTCCATAGAAACTCGAACACCACTAAAGTTTTAAAATCAGGGTCCATTGTATAATGAGGAACAGAATTAAGTATTTTGGACCGAACTTCTAGTGTCGCCTACAATTTGAGGAGATTTTCCAGGAAATCACATGTGAAAACCCGATCAAATGCTTCCTTCGCCCATCACCCAATTCAGAATTTTGCGATCCGATACTACCTTTATGTCACATTTATTGGGCCGTGGAATAAATCCAAACTCCATCTTCTTTGTAAGCCGTTTGTTCTGTTAGGCTTTGTAATGAGATTTGGTCGAGGACAGGAAGCGTTGGAAGGTAACCAATTTTTTTTGTGCCAGAACGAAACCAAAAATGTAACCACTCTTGGTGGAGACCAGGGTCGTTCCATGACTTCCCTAACACTCGTTCGGTGTAGACTATCATTTTAGGAACCGTTCGGTAATCGATCCTGCGGTACAATTTGAGTAACGAAATTTCCTCTGTAGAACCAGTTTCGGATCGGCATGACCAACTGAGGACTGGACCTAAATTGGAAACATTTGCATTTGTTGGGAAGTCCCATAGGTGCAAACGTTCTTTGTCTTTTAATATCCTCGATCCTTCAAAATAAGCAGTATCTACAAGTGTGATTCCTTTTCCATCCAGCGAACGCATATTTGTCGGGCATTTCCAAGAATACAAATTGAGAGGTTTTTGAGTGTCTGTGTTGGGATACAAACTAAAGAAAAAGACAAAGGACTGTTCTTTCATTTCTTTTTTTAGAGAACGAAACAATCCCAACCCAGAATCATTTAAATAAATTTGGATTTTATCATGGTCCTTATTTGCTGAAACAAGTTCTCTCACAACATCTATAATATCAGAAGCATCGGGTCTTTGAGTTCTTACCATTTTCCAATTCAATTGGTTTCGTTTGGAATCTTTAGGATTGAATGTGAAAACATAAAACTCGTCTTTATATGGAAGGAGGAATATGGTAGGAAGTTTAACTGATTCTAATGAACGTGTGTTTTCTTCTTCATTTTTCCTCTGGATCAAATTTTCCGTTTCTCTACTCTCGGCATATGTGGAATCGAAAAACTTAGATTCTCTTGCGGTGGAAAATCCAGATAAAAATTTAAACTGTTGGTTCACATATGGAATTTGGAATAAAGAATGAGGACTCCCCTTTGTATTCCGTTGTGTTTTGACTGAATTGTATTTAAACAAAGTATCAAAAAGGCCCCATACATCATTATCATCACGTAAATGGCTGAGAGCATATTCAAAAAACAAATCCGTCGAAAAAGCAAGTGGCCTGTAGTTACGAATGTAATACAAATCTTCGTATGGATGGTTTAATAAATAATCACCGAGTCCATCTTTGATATTTCCATTCACAGGACCTTTTTTTCCAGAAGCGGTATGAGCAAAAATAAATCCAAAATTACGTAGGAACTCAGCCGCATAAAATGCATTTTCTTCATCTAATATCCCACGGCTTTTTGTGAGTTCAATGGTTGATTTACGATATTCCTTTCGATAAATTTGATTATAACCTTGTAAAATGGTAGCCGCATATTCTAATCGTCTCCATTTTTTTTCCTGAGCCATATAAATGATCTCATCTGTCATCCGAGAAGACAATTCTGGATTTTGATCCATCAACATCTGTGAAATACGAAGTTTGGGCCAAATGTCTGCTTCTGTTAACTTCTCTGGATCTTTGATTTTTTGTAATGCTTTTAGAGCTGATTCTGCACCGTTCACTTTGTACAAAGAAACTGAAATCAAATCTTTTACTTCTGCCAAACTCATTGGTTCGTTTAAAAAAGGATGATGAATGTCTGAAGACCAATTGTTTAGATCTAATTTGATATAATAATCTAAGGACTTTTTATAATCTTTTTGGAAATAGGCAAGCGCACCTAACTTTACATAAATGCGATTCAAGATGGATGTTTTTTTACCACGTGCTGACTTTAAAAAATTCTGAAATGATTCTTCTGCTCCATTATAATCACCTGATAAAATCTGGAAAAATGCCAATCTTTCGATCGAGTTTTCGTTATAGGCACCATCAGTGATTCGTTCTAAATCCATGATCATTCTCTGGAAATGAATCCCTTCTCTCACAAACCCTAAAAATGACAATTTGGCTGGTAGGTCTTCATCAATCCGATCCAGAAGTGGAATCCACTCTAAATTGGTATCTTCAAAAAATGGTGAACTCACCCGCATGATGTTCACAAAATGTTTGTGCATATCTTTATCTTTTCCCGTAGGAAGATCGATATAGTATTGCAAACGGAAAACCCGGCAAAGAGAATAGTATGGTTTTGTTTTTTGACAATCCATACGTACCATTGTTTTTTTCTCATCTTCCCCTGTTTGGAAAAGATTCGTTCGCATATTCTTTGCTAGATTACGAAAATAGGTATTTGGTTCTTTTTGAATGTAAGTATCTAATGTTTTGATGGCTTGGACTTCATCACCTTGTGAATGTTTCCACAAAGAAGTGAGTAAAAAATCAGCAAACGAATACTCTCCTTTTTTAGTCCTTAAGTCATATAATATATTCGCAATCCCAACCTTGTCTTTTTTCCTCAGGTAGTATTCACCTAGCATGAGGTAAAAATCAATTTCCTGATTGGTAGTGAGAGATTCAGGAGACTTGAATCGAAAATCATCGCGAATGGTGAGTTGTTCTTTTCCTTGGATGAGTAATTTTCCTTGTGCACCAGACACAATCCAGCCATGATTTCTTTGATTTTGTGCGTATATAGTAGTATGAGAAATCAGGATGATGAAACTGAAAAAAATAGAAAGTGACAGTCGACTCTTCATCGTATCTTTGATTCTCTAGGACCAAGGGATTTGGTCAAGTGACATAAAGGGAAATGGCAGAAAGTTTCGATTACCAAACGATTGTAGAAAGTTTTGACGAATTCATCCTCATCATGGATGGAAATTTAGAAATCCAATTTTCCCAAACATCTCCCAATCTTTACCTCCCAAAAGATTCCATTGGTATTGGAAAACACCTGAAGGAACTCCCCATTATCCCAAGGGACGGGCTTATTTTATCCAATTTGTGCCAAGAAACATTGAGCCGAAGGATTCCATTCCAGTTTTTTACCTCACTTCTAGGGAACCAATACCGGATTTTAGGAAGGTTTCTCGAAACCAAATCTGGACCTTGTGTGGTTTTACGTGGAGAACCAAATTTTAATATAGAAGGTGTGATTTTAGATAGTGGACCCTATGTCATTTTTCGATATAAATTTGATTCTGAATTTTTGATCACTTATGTATCACCCAATGTTTCACTTAACCTAGGTTACCAAACAGGTGATTTCAAAAAAGGGAATTTAAAAATCCAAGATTTGGTCCACCCAGATGACAAAAAACAAATCGATACCGAAGAAAAGGAATACATCAAAAGTAAACAAAGAACTTACCAAAGGGAATTTCGTTTCAAAAAACCTGATGGAAGTTACATCTATTTATCCGAATATAGTGTTGTCAGTTATTACGACTCTTACCCTACCGAAAAAATTTCTTATTTTTCTGACATCAGTGAACGAAAGGAAAAAGAATTAGAAATCAAAAACCAAAGGGATGAATTAAAACGAATTCGAGTTTTGTTTGAAGAAACAAATGCGGCAGCCAACGTAGGTGCTTGGGAAGTTGACTTAATTCATAATACCATTTTTTGGGCAAAAGAAACAAAACGAATCCATGAAGTTGATGATGATTATTCACCCAATTTGGAAAATGCGTTTCAATTTTATCCGATTCAATCAGAACAAGTTTTGTTACGAAAAGCATTTGAAGATACCATTGAAAATGGATCATCTTATGAACTGATATTACAAATTAAAACCAATACAGGAAAACTCAAATGGGTAAGAACGATAGGCCACGGAGTTTTTGAAAACGGAAAATGCATTCGTGTGTATGGAAGTTTCCAAGACATCACAAATAGTGTAAACTTAGACAAACAAAAAGAAGAAGCATTATCGAAATTGGAAACAATTTTAGATGCAACCACACATGTGACAATTATTGGTACTGATGAGAATGGAATCATCACTCATTTCAACAAAGGTGCCGAGTACCATTTGCAATATACCGCTGAAGAAATGATAGGGAAAAATACACCTTCCATCTTACACAAAGAAGAGGAAGTTTTATTTCGTGCAGAATCTCTCTCACAAGAGTTTGGTGTTCCCATTTCAGGATTTGAAACATTTGTCCACAAAGCACGATTAGGTGCCTTTGATTCACATGAATGGACCTACATACGCAAAGATGGTACTGAATTTCCAATCCAATTGGTGATCACTGCAAGTAAAAACCCAAAAGGAGAAATCACTGGATTTTTAGGAATTGGAATCGATATTTCAGCTCAAAAAGCCACCGAAGAAGCGTTACGTGAAAGTGAAAGGAGATGGCAGTTTGCTCTTGAAGGTTCTGGTGATGGTATTTGGGATTGGAACGCAGAAACTGACCAAGTTTACTTTTCTAATCAATGGAAAGCAATGTTAGGTTTTTCGGAATCAGAAATTGGAACCGATATCTCAGAATGGGAAAAACGAGTTCATCCAGAAGATTTAAATCATTGTTTAGAGGCATTGGAGAAACACTACCGAGGTGAGACCAATGTGTATATGAGTGAACATAGAATGTTATGCAAAGATGGCACTTATAAATGGATCCTTGACAGAGGGAAAGTCATTGAACGTACAGAAGATGGCAGACCTTTACGTGTGATTGGAACCCATACAGACATCACTCACAGAAAAATATTAGAACAAGATTTGATCATTGCACGGGAAAAAGCAGAAAAAGCTTCCATTGCCAAATCTAATTTTTTGGCAAATATGAGTCATGAAATTCGTACACCACTCAATGGAGTGATTGGTTTTGCAGACTTACTGATGCGAACCGACCTAAACCAAGTCCAAAGAAAGTATATGGAAACTGTGCATTTGTCTGCACTTTCGTTACTTGATTTGATCAACGACATCCTTGATTTTTCCAAAATAGAATCAGGCAAAATGGAACTCTATAAAGAAAGAGTCAATATTTTTGATCTATTACACCAAATTGCTGAAATCGTAAAACACAAAGCTTACGAAAAAGGTTTGGAACTCATTTTAAATATTTCTCCAAAAGTTCCAAGAAATGTGTTTGTTGATTCACTTCGACTTCGGCAAATCCTTTTGAATTTGATTGGCAATGCCCTTAAGTTCACTCTCAAAGGGGAAATCCAAATCAAATTAACAGCAAACCCAGTGAATCAAAATGAATACGAATTTTTATTTGAAGTCATTGATACTGGTATTGGGATCAGCAAAGAAAACCAAAACAAAATTTTTGAAGTATTTGCGCAGGCAGATAGTTCCACTACACGACAATTTGGTGGAACAGGACTTGGCCTTTCTATCTCTTCCAAATTACTACAATTATTCGGAAGTAAAATCGAATTAGAATCCGAAGTGAACAAAGGATCCCGATTTTATTTTAAGTTTATAACAATTGCTGATAATGAAAGAAACATTGAACCAAATTTGGAATCAATTAAAAGAGTTATGGTTGTTGATGATAATGAAACCAATCTTTCTGTGATCAGAGAAATGTTGGCTTATAAAAAAATTGAAACCATTACATTCAATTCTCCTAAATTAGCGCTAAAACATTTCCAAGAAGGGAATGAGTATGACATTGTCATCTCAGATTACAATATGCCAGAAATGAATGGATTGGAATTCATTTCTTTACTCAAATCACATGCACTCACATCAAAGTCAAAATTACCAAACTTTACAATTCATTCCTCTTCCAATGAAGAATCCTTGTACGAAAAAGGGAAAGAAATTGGAATCGGTGTTATTTTATTAAAACCAATCCAAACCAATATTTTATATGAGAGTTTATACGACTTAGTTTCAGGAAGGCATTCGGAAAAAGGTACGAATCAACAAGAAAAGTTCAAACCAATTGTTACCAATGAAAAAACAAAGGTGATGATCGTAGAAGATAATCCTGTGAATATGATGTTAACAAAAACAATCGTATTAAAAATTTTACAATCTGCCATTATCATCGAAGCAACAAATGGTAGGGAAGCAGTGGAACATTTCAAAAAAACAGAACCTGATCTCATCCTCATGGACATCCAAATGCCTGAAATGAATGGTTATGACGCTACGAGAGAAATTAGAAACCTACAGATTGGCCAAAATGTTCCCATTATTGCGCTGACTGCTGGTACTTTGTCAGATGAAGAAAACCGATGTTTGGAAAGTGGAATGAATGATTATATATCCAAACCTGTTGTTTTGAATACCATCGCAGAAAAAATGAAACACTGGCTTTTGAAATAAAACGATTTGTAGAGTATAGTATACATTTTAATCAAAATCTAGAACACTTCAGAGCTTAATTTTCGAAATTACCTTCATTATTCATTTTCAAACTCCAACTTTTTAATAGCCTTTGATGATTCAATTCAAGAGGTCAATTATGGCAGAACAAACCCAACACGCTTTGGGAGATTTAGCCGCACGCCAACTGGCGAATACGGTAAAAACAAATGCACAGTATGGTGCCATCACTCCACGTTTTCTAGTTAGGTTACTTGATTGGAAACCTTTAGAGGCAGGGGTTCTCCGAGTAAACCGTGTTAAATCCAATACGCAAGTGGATGTATTGTGTGGGCAAAAAGGAGAACAAGAACTTCCAGAAACCTTTGTTAACTACGAAGAAAAACCTCGAGAATACACTCTTAGTTTAATATCCACAATCCTTGATGTACAAACCAGAGTTTCCGATTTATACAGTTCCCCACACGAACAAATCAATGAACAACTTCGTTTGGCGATTGAAAGTGTAAAAGAAAAACAAGAACTCGAACTGATCAATAATGAAGATTATGGATTATTAAAAAATGTTTCAGCTCATCAAAGAATTAGTACAAGAAAAGGACCTCCTACACCTGATGATTTAGATGACCTCATCACTAAAGTTTGGAAAGAACCATCTTTCTTTTTAGCTCATCCACTTGCCATTGCTGCGTTTGGACGTGAATGTACAAGAAGAGGTGTTCCACCAGCTACAGTAACATTGTTTGGGGCACAGTTTTTAACTTGGAGAGGACTACCACTGATTCCTACAGATAAACTTCTGGTGAATGGCGAAACCAATCCAAAATCAGCGACAGGAACTTCTAGTATCTTACTGCTAAGAGTTGGTGAAAAAAAACAAGGGGTTGTAGGATTGTACCAATCCAACCTACCAGGGGAACAAACTCCAGGACTTTCGGTTCGTTTTATGGGGATCAACCGTTCCGCAATAGGATCTTATTTGATTTCTCTCTACTGCTCAGCAGCCATACTCACTGACGATGCAATTTCTGCACTCGAAAATGTTGATGTGGGAAATTATTATGAATACAAATGATCCGAGTTTTTTAAATCTAAAGCCGGACTCATTCCCAGATGAAAAAACACTGGAAAAGATGGCGAAAGAAATGTTCGGCGTTTTGCAATCGTTTGGTGGAAGTAACATTTCCACTGCGGGTTTTCCATCAAATGATTTAGCTTTGCAAAATTTACCAAAAGAGTCATTACCTTATTTAGAAGACTTGAAATTAACGGACACAGGTTTTTCCTATTCTGATTTTTTGTCATTCCCCAGTATCAACATACCGCAGTCAGGTGGTGGAAATCTTGCCTCCGCAAGGAGAGATTTTCCTATTTTGACGGAAACAGTGAATGGGAAACCTTTGATTTGGCTCGATAATGCAGCCACCACACAGAAGCCAACTTCGGTGATAGAAAGATTGTCACATTTTTATCTCCATGAGAATTCGAATATACATCGTGCGGCCCATACTCTAGCTGCAAGATCCACCGATGCTTATGAAAAAGCAAGATCACTTATCCAAGGGTTTATTGGAGCGGGAAGTGTAGAAGAAATTGTTTTTGTGAGAGGAACAACGGAAGGAATCAATCTTCTTTCTAATATAATCTCCGACAAACACATCCAAGCTGGTGACGAAATTCTCATCACACATTTGGAACACCACGCAAACATTGTTCCCTGGCAAATGGTCTGTGCTAAAAAAGGCGCAAAGTTACGAGTGGCACCCGTAGATGATTCGGGACAAATCATTCTCAGTGAATATGAACGTCTGTTAAACTCCAAAACAAAAATCGTTTCTATCACTCAAGTGTCCAATGCACTTGGAACTGTGGTTCCGGTGGAAGAGATGACAAGGTCAGCTCATAAAGTGGGAGCCCTTGTGATTGTGGACGGGGCTCAGTCTGTATCACATATGCCAGTGAATGTAAAAGAGATCGATTGCGACTTCTTTGTGTTTAGCGGTCACAAACTTTTTGCTCCGACAGGTATTGGTGTGGTGTATGGAAAAAAATCCATTCTCGATAGTTTGCCTCCTTGGCAAGGTGGGGGTAATATGATAAAAGATGTCAACTTTGATCATACCACCTTCCAAGAAGCTCCGTTTCGTTTTGAAGCTGGAACAGGCAACATTGCTGACGCAGTTGGACTTGGAGCCGCAATCGAATACCTGAATCAGTTTGGAATGAAACAAATCTCAGCTTTCGAACATGATTTGTTGGAATACGGCACCAAAGAATTGTTAAAGGTTCCGGGCCTAAGTTTGGTTGGTACAGCCAGAGACAAAGCAGGTGTGTTATCCTTTGTCATTGATGGATTCAAAACAGAAACGATTGGGAAAAAACTAGCCGAAGAAGGAATCGCCGTACGAGCAGGACACCACTGTGCCCAACCGATTTTAAGAAGATTTGGATTGGAATCAACTGTGAGACCTTCCCTTGCGTTTTACAATTCTTGTGAAGACATTGATGCACTCATCCGTGTGTTGTACCAACTAGGAAATCAGAATCGGATAGGGATTTAGTTCTAGTTCAAATGGTAAAATCCAATCCATGGATTTCATTAGAACTTCTGACTCGCACTTCTGATTTTTGATACACAACCGAATAAGGAGGGATGCTTTGGGTGATCCACGCATTTCCTCCAATGATGGATTGTTTGCCTATAACAGTTTCGCCACCGAGGATGGTGGCCCCCGCATAAATCACAACTCCTTCTTCAATCGTTGGGTGTCGTTTTTGTTTCGCCAAAGATTTGTTTACCGATAAGGCACCTAGAGTCACACCTTGGTAAATCTTCACATTGTCTGCAATTTGTGTTGTTTCACCGATGACAATTCCTGTTCCATGATCCATAAAAAATGCTCGTCCAATTTCAGCCCCAGGATGGATGTCGATCCCTGTGGCTTCGTGTGCAACACCAGATAAAAGTTTTGGAAATATAGGCATGGAAGATTTAAAAAAATAATTGGCAACCCGGTGGACGGCTCCAGCGTAAAATCCCGAATAAGCGAGTATCACTTCATGGATACTTTCAGCAGCTGGATCTCCTAAAAATGCCGCTTCGGCATCTTCCCACATCCATTGGTATAGGCCTGGAAGTTTGGCGATGAAGTTATGCAAAATATCATCCAAAGCAACGATACGACCAAGTTCTTTTTCCGCATAAACGGAGTAAGGTTCTAGTAAATTTTTCCATCGAATTCGAAAGAGTTCTAATTGGTCTGAAATCTGATCTTTGGAAGTAAAGTTACGCTCGGAATGATATCCTGAAAAAAGAATCGAAAACAATTCTTCTAAAAACCGGCTTGCGACTTGTTTGCCACCCACCACAGATTCTGGGATGGATTGGCGACTGAGAATCGAGTTGTATAATTCCTCTTGTCCGTTTGATAACATATCATCCAATAAGGAAATTATCTGAAAGGAAGAGTATGCGAAAAAACATAAAAACTTAAAATCCAGTGCAAAGTTGATAAATCAGATGTACATTCATAACAAAATCTTGAATACGATTGTCCGATTGACCCTTGTTCCATCTCATGGACATTGTGCTAGTTTCTGTATCTAAACTTTCCAAAACCATCGGCGAAAAAAAACTTTTTTCAAACCTAGACTTCTCCATTAGCGAAGGCGAAAAACTTGCCATAGTCGGAATCAATGGATCCGGTAAGTCCACCCTACTCCGCGCCATTTTAGGAAAGGAAGAAACGGATTCAGGCCAGATCATCAAAAACAATAATCTTAAAATTTCGATATTAGACCAAAACCCCGTATTTGATTCCAATGAAACAATCCTCGACCATATCTACAAAGGAGAAAACAAACTCGTAAAAACCATTCGTAAGTATGAAGACATTTGTGAACGTATGGGTGAAGGGGAAGAAGGACTGGATGATGAATTTACAAATGTTTCCCAAGAAATGGACAGATTATCAGCTTGGGATTACGAACAACAAATCAAATCCATATTACGAGAATTAGGTGTTGAAAAGCTAGAGCGCAAGAAGTCTGAGTTGTCAGGTGGGATGCTCAAAAAAGTAGAACTTGCTAAGGCACTCATTGATGAAAGTAATTTACTCATTTTAGATGAACCAACAAACCATTTGGATGTTAAATCCATCTTATGGTTAGAAGATTACCTTGCGAATTTAGACAAAGCCATCTTACTCATCACCCACGACCGTTATTTTTTAGATCGAATTGTGAACAAAATTTTGGAACTCGATCGTGGAAACTATTTTCTGTATGAAGGGAATTATTCGATTTACTTAGAAAGAAAAGTGGAACGAGAAGAAACCCTTCAAAAACAAGAAGATAAAATTAAACAGTTTTTAAAACAAGAAGTGAAGTGGCTAAAACGCCAACCAAAAGCCCGCACCACCAAACAAAAAGCAAGGATTGACCGAGCAAACGAATTACAAGGCAGAGAAAAACGAGAGATCCAAAAGGATTTGGAACTGAGTGTCGCAGCCAAACGCCAAGGGAAAACTATATTAGAGATCCATAATCTAAAAAAATCCATTGGCGAAAAAGTATTAATCAATGATTTTACTTATACTTTCAAAGCAAAAGAAAGACTTGGTATCATTGGACCAAATGGAATCGGTAAATCTACCCTTCTCAATCTTATCGCTGGCCGACTGACACCCGATAGTGGATACTTAAAACCAGGCCTCAATACAAAAGTTGGTTATTTTGACCAAACAAGTTCTGAACTTCCGTTAGAACGAAATGTATTGGAATATATCAAAGATGTTGCCGGGGAGATGATCGAAACAGAATCCGGGGAAAAAATTTCAGCAGCAAAAATGTTAGAACGATTTCTCTTTGATGGGAAGTTACAATACACTCCGATCGCCAAACTATCTGGAGGTGAAAGACGTCGGCTTTTTCTTGTTCAAATTTTGATGACGGGTCCAAACTTCCTCATCTTAGATGAACCAACCAATGATCTCGATATCCAAACACTTTCTGTTTTGGAATCTTTTTTGGATGAATTTCCAGGAACAGTTGTCATTGTTTCCCATGATCGTTACTTTCTAGATCGTACAGCGGAAAGTTTACTCATCTTTCGCAAAGAAGGTAAACTAGACCATTACATCGGAACCTTCTCCTCCTTTTTAGAAGAAGATTCTTTAGAGATTGAAAACGAACCAAGTTCTTCTAAAGAAAATACGATACCAAAGAAAGCGGTTGCCACTGAAGAAAAACCAAAAAAGTCAAAGCAAGACCAAAAGAAAATTCAAACCTTAGAGAAAGAAATCGCATCCTTAGAAGAGAAAAAAAACAAATTGGAATCAAATTTGAGTACATTCGCAAATGATCATATGGAATTGAGTAAAATAACCAAAGAAATCCAAACAATCGAAGGGGAAATTCTTTACAAAATGGAGGAATGGGAAAAGTTTCATACCGAATGAAAACGGTCCACACGACAAGAATTCTGCTTTGGACACCCATCATCCTGATTGGATATTTCATTTCCGCACAAATTGGATTTAATATTGCCTTTCTCAATAGCCAAGTTTCTCCTGTTTGGCCACCTGAAGGTGTTGGACTCTCTTCCCTTCTACTTTTAGGCCCTGCTGCTTTACCTGGAATTTACTTAGGAGCGACTCTTGCTAACTTCTATAATAACCCTCATTTCCAAACGGCGTTTATTATAGGAATTGGGAACACACTCAGTAGTTATGTCAATTACCGTATCATCAAACGAGTAACGGAAAAAACAGATCCACTTTATTCCACAAAAGATTTAATTTATTTCCTAAGCATTGGAACTTTTCCTGGATCCTTTCTTAGTGCAGTGATGGGTGTTACTAGTTTATGGTATTGGGATTTTTTATCTTCTGAATTGTACTTCAATGTATTTTTCACTTGGTTTTCTGGTGAGATGTTGGGTTTTCTCATTGTTGCCCCATTACTCTATGTTTGGTTTTATCCCAAATCAAAATTAAACTTAGACCTTTCCAAACAATTAGAACTTTTTGTATGGCTCATCATTGTTTATATCTCGGGTTCTATTGCTTTCAGTGATGAATGGCCCCTTTTGTTTGTACCGATACCATTTGTGATTGTAACAAGCATTCGATTTCGCCAATTTGGTGCTACACTTTCAACCGTCGTTCTTTCTTATATAGCTGTCACACTTACCATAGAAGGGAAAGGTGTATTCGCAAGGAGAGATGCCAGTGGGCTTTCCATCAATGATTCACTGATTTTTCTAGATGCATTTTTATTTTGTATCAGTGGGATTGCATACTTTCTTGTGACAGCTACAAGAGAAAGGGAACGTGCCCAAGAAACTTCATTAAAATCCTTACAAGTATTAAATGAACTGAAAGAAAAAGCCAATGAAGAATTGGAACTTAAGGTATTGGAACGGACTGCTGTCATTGAAGAACAAAGAATTGAAATTGAAAAACAATTGGATATGGCAAAACGGATCCAAGAGTCTCTGTTCCCTCAAAAAGAAATTTTACCAAATGGAGTCGAAATCGAATTCAAAAACATTCCCATGATGAAAGTGGGAGGTGATTTGTATGACATCGTCTGGAGACCAGATAAACAGGAATTAGGTGTTTTTATTTGTGATGTATCCGGTCATGGAATCCCTGCTGCACTACTCAGTGCACTCGTAAAAACATCACTTGAAAAATGGAAGGAAGATCCAAGTGACTTAAAAGAAAATCTGGAATCCATCCGAAACCAAATCATACCAAATTTACGTGAACATTTTGTCACAGCAAGTTTACTTCATTTGCATACAGACACAGGTGTTTTGACCTTTGCCCGAGCTGGTCATTTTCCTCTTTTTATCATCCGAAAATCGGGAGCCCTTGTTAGTTTAAAACCAATGGGAAGGATCATCACACCTATATTTGACATCCTTGCGGAAGAAGAAAAATTTCAGCTAGAAAGAGGTGATTTGATTGTGATGTTAACAGATGGACTCACAGAAGCAAGAGAACCATCCACATTGCAAATGTTTGGTGAAGATAAACTTCTCCGGCTAGTGACAGACCTGAGAAGTAAACCATTGCTTACAATTCGTGATGAAGTATTCCAATCCGTTATTCAACTTTCTGGTGGAATACGTGCCATCCAAGATGACTTAACCCTTGGACTCATTCGTTATACAGGGAATAACGAAGAAAAGGTTATGGTTGGATTATAAATTGATTCTTTTGGCAAATCATTGCTGATTCCCTGGTGGTTCCAAAAATTCTTCGATACAGGGAAGTAGAATCTCCGTTCTTTCATTTTCACTCATAGGACCCAAGTCTCCCCCTTTATTGTATCTGCCAACGGATTTGGTATAATCGGAGTAGTTGATAATGGATGCCATTTCGATTAGCTCAATGAACTTACCGTCAATTTGTCTGATATAGGCACTACAAGAGATGTAGGATCCGAGAAAGGTTTTCTGTTTTCGAAAGAACATCATTTTATAAACAACTCCATACGGGGTGTGGACTAGTAATTGATTCGGAAATTGTTTCTTTTTTGTATCCATCCAATCATGGATGTCCATACCCTTCGGAAGGGAAACGGGATTTTTGGGATACACCCTTCGCTCTGGTGGAAGTAAACTTGCACAACCAATTGATAAAAAGAAGAGTTTCGAAGATATAAACCCAATCTATACGATAGGAAAACGACAGTGATATTTTATTTTCCATACTTTCAGTTTGAATCTAACTTCATTTTCGATTTGATTTATCATTCTTTCCTCTGCTCCAGCTGTATAGGTGATTCGTTTTCAAAAAGAATAACTGTTTCTTTCTCAATTTATTCCGGTAAATCACTCGTATCCTGTGTTAGTTGGTTTGGAAGTTGTTCATAAATTCCATCTATGGATTCCTGGAAACCATTTAGATACAAAGCAGAATATACACTTGGTTCATTGAATAAAGTACCATAATCTCTCATTTGGAAGGCAAAAGGAACTGGCAAATACCAAGGACTCAAATAACGAGTTGCAGTCAAATGGCTCACTTTTTCAGAAATAAAACTATTTTTGTAATATAATTTCACAGAAACATCCAAACTAACATTTTGTTTACAAGGTAGAATACAAAATGTCAAAACCTGGAATATATGCTTCCACTCTTCCTCATCCCAATCCGATTTTGGACGATGAACAGTTACAAAAAATACGTAGTCAGATTTGATATTGGTAAACTGAAAACTTTTATCATTGATATCATACACTTGGATGTCTTTCCATTGGTAACGTGTTCTTCCAATCTCTTTTTGTTTTTCACTTAAGTAAAGAAAGTAGGAACCTGGTCCAAAATCTTTTTCGCCTCTTGGAGTTTTTCCATAATACATCTTCGTATGGTTTATGATTGTGATTGAGTCAGCGGTTTTTCCTTTTGTTGTGTCAATGTTGACGGGTTTGAGTTTTTGGTTAAGATTTGCAAAACTACAATGAATCGAAAATAGAATCCAGCTAAAATACAAATACTTCAATGGCATTTCATTCCTTTGGTGTTGAGGATTCTAAATCTGTTTCGATTCAAAGTAGATGGATTTGGTTTTATATTTTCCAATTCCTATAACCTCCACTTCCCAGGACTGCCTAAATTATGGTACCTTCCTCCGGGCACATGGAGAGGATTGTGTCCACCACCTGAACTAGGCATATGGAACTGGTTTGTTCCGCCATAATAAGGAGTTCCGTATCGACCCGACCTTTCGTAATAAGGCGAATGGTAATTCCTTTGGTAATACCCATAATTGTTTGGGTTTCTCGTGTAATAAGAGTCATTCATTGTACCGGGTGTGATACATCCAATGCTGAGTGCAGAAAAACTAACGAATACCAGTAGGAAGCCTAAGCACCTAACAATCATTTTTTGAGGCGCTAACTGAATGCGTTTTAGTGTGACTTGGTTCATCATAAGATGAGTATACTGCTGACTTTCTCTTTCTGGAATGGAGGGTTTCCGCATTTGCGGGTTTCACCTACGCAAACTCTTTTGGATTGGATTCACAATGGAAATGACTGATACAGATGAAGATTAGCCGTTTCCTACTATTATGGAACTGACGCATAGAATCTATGGTGGTTTGGAGTATAATCGGAAGACATCATCCTGAGTACAAAACAAGGAGATGAAATATTATGTCACTTTGCGCCCTTGATGCGGAGGAGGCGTTAGCCGTCCGAAGGACCGAAGCGAACGCGGAAGTCCGTAGCGAGCAAGGAAAGGCGCCCTAATTCGTTCTTGTTTCCCTCGTTATAGTTCAAAATGATGGAAAAATAAGTTAAATTTTCCGCAGGAAGTGTGCCCCATCCATGGCAAATATCTATTACGACGACAGTTGCGATCTCAATCTCCTTAAAGGTAAAACCATTGCAGTGATTGGCTACGGAAGCCAAGGTCACGCCCAAGCTCAAAACATGAAAGATTCTGGTTTGAAAGTCATTATTGGACTTCGCGATGGATCCAAATCAGTGAAAGAAGCAAAAGAAGCTGGTTTTGAAGTTTATAATGTTGCGGAAGCATCCAAAAAAGCAGACATCATCCAAATCCTTGCTCCCGATACCATCCAAGCTGACATGTATAAGGCGGACATTGAACCAAACCTGAGTGAAGGAAAAGCTCTTGTTTTCTCTCACGGCTTTAACATCCACTACGATCTCATCACTCCTCCGAAAAACGTAGACGTGTATATGGTGGCTCCAAAAGGTCCAGGACACCTCGTTCGCCGTGTTTACACAGAAGGTGGTGGAGTTCCATGTCTCATCGCGATTCACCAAGATGCAACAGGACAAGCAAAAGCTCGTGCCCTCGCACACGCAAGTGGAGTAGGTGGAGGAAGAGCAGGAATTTTAGAAACATCTTTCCGTGAAGAAACAGAAACAGACCTTTTTGGTGAACAAGCTGTTCTTTGTGGTGGTGTGGCAAACCTCATTATGAGTGGATTTGAAACATTAACAGAAGCAGGATACGATCCAGAAATCGCTTACTTCGAATGTTTACATGAAGTAAAACTCATCACTGACCTCATTTATGAAGGTGGACTTGCTCGTATGCGTTTCTCCATTTCTGATACAGCAGAGTATGGTGATTACATCAGTGGCCCACGTGTGATTGATGCTGGTGTCAAAGCTCGTATGAAAGATGTTCTCACAGACATCCAAAAAGACAAGGGAGCCGCGTTTGCAAAACGTTGGATGGCTGATACAAAAGCTGGATACCCTGAATACAAAAAACTCAAAGAAAAAAATGCGGCTCACCCCATTGAAGCAGTAGGATCAAAACTACGTTCTATGATGAAGTGGCTTGCAAAGTAATTGTTTAGGTAACGAAAGTTAGAAGAAAGAAAGGAAGAAGGATTTTATATGAAAGTAACACAAAAGATAATACTCGCAGCACCTGCACGAACTCCTTTTGCACAAATTGGTAAGGCGCTCGCACAGTATCCAGGCCACCACTTAGGTAAAATAGTGGGTGAAGAAGTAATGAAACGCAGTGGTTTGAAACCAACTGACATTGACGGAGTGATCGTTGGAGAAGGTTTTGCAAATGCACCAAACTCTGCTCGTGTGATTGCAAACCTAATGAACCTACCTTTAGAAATTCCTTGTTTAACAGTTGCAAACAACTGTGTATCAGGACTAGAAGCAGTAGCAGAAGCATCTCGCCGAATCATGTTAGGTGAAGGTGAAGTATTCCTTGTAATTGGTGAAGAATCTCAAACTTCTATGCCATTCGTTGTGAAAAATGCTCGCCTTAACAAAAAAACAAACAGCTTAGATTCACTTGTAAAACTCCTTCCAAATGACCTTCCTGAAGGTGTGGAACTTCGTGATACATTAGAAGATGGTCTTGGTGATGGTGAAACTTCTTACGGAATGCAAGTAACGGCAGAAATCCTCGCACAAAACTATGCACTTCCACGTGAAACACAAGATAAAGTAGCTTACGAATCTTTCAAAAGAGCTTTCGAAGCAACACAAGAAGGTCGTTACAAACCATATATCATGGAAGTAAAAGACGATGAAGGTAACCCACTCCAAGCGGACGAAGCGGTACTCCTTCGTGAAGGTCTTGTGAAAAACCCAACTCGTATGGGTCGCGCTATGCTTATGTTTGATAACCCAGCGATGAAATTTGATGCTTGGAAAGAAAAATACGGCAAAGATTTGAAAAAATCTCATGGCCCTACTGTTTCCATCTTCAATGCAAGTCCACGTTCCGATGGAGCTGCTGGAATTATCGTCGCTTCTGAAGCAGCGGCAAAAAGACTCGGACTCAAAGCAGAAGCAGTTGTTTCTGGTTTCAAAATGAAAGGTGTTGCACCAAACCTTATGGGACTTGGACAAGCGGAAGCAACTCTTGGCCTACTTGAAGAAGTTGGTGAAAAAGTGGAAAACATCGATGTGATCGAAATCCATGAAGCATTTGCAGCAACTGCAGTAGCAGCTCTTGAAGAAATCAAAATCAGAACTGGTTTTGATTGGGAAAAGAACTTTGATGCAAAGAAAATCAATCCTAATGGTGGATCAATTGCCATTGGACACCCGTTTGGTGCGACTGGAGTGAGATTACTTCACAACGCCATCATGGACTTCCATGAAAACAAAGATGCAAAGAAAGTTCTTGTGACTGCTTGTGCACACGGTGGAATCGCAGGATCGATGATCGTAGAAAGACCATAATTCGAATCTAAGATTCAATTAAGTTCGTTCGAAAGATCGATAGAAAAGCCAAGGGAAACCTTGGCTTTTTTTTTGGAAGGAATCAGTCAAAGGATGAACTTTTTTAAAAAGAATTTTCTGTATTCGAGAAGGGATTTGTAAAAAGAAAAGAGAGGTGATAAAGAGGACGTATTGGGTGGCGGGTGGTTAACCCCACCCAATTCAGGGCGGGGATACTAGATTCACACCTTCCCCCCAAACCGCTCAAGCATCGGAACAACTCCATCTCGCGACTGTCTCGCCGTATCGTAACCAGGGAATATCTTATATAATTTTAAATAAAATTGTTTTTCGACACGTTTGGTACCACCACTCGTTCGTTCCAAAATATCTTTTGTGTAAAAATGAAATTCAAAAAAACCAATTTTAAATTTTCCTTCTATGCTAAGTCTACCACCTAACCGCAATCGCAACGGTGTTTCAATATTGATATTTGGATAAACTGGTAATCCATTTTCTAAATCTGATTTTGTGATCAGGATGGTTTCTTTCATTTCCATTTCCAAAAAATCTCTCTGGTTTGGCAATTGGCAAAGGACTTTGCCTTCACGACGAAATTCTATCTGGTAAGATAAATACTCTGTATTTTCAACATCTACAGGAAAAATATCGATTCTAAGGTGATGATCTAATATTTCAGTTGAATGGGTGATGATATTTCCTTCTCTTTGCCCAATCACAATGATTCTTTTTCCTTCATTTGGGATAGAGTACTTGTAGATCATTCCCGATTCCGGTAAATCTCTTCCAGTTACTGTTCGTTCATTATGAACGGGAGTTTGTGTGATCGTATGGACATCGATGATATTAGAATCTTCTATCTGACTCTCAATGGAACCTTTATCAGCGGTTTTTAAATTTTGTTTCAATTTGAAAAGTTCAGAGGATTTAAATTTTGCCAATGTTAGTTTCTGCATGACAACAATTAGTAGAAGTACGGCAACAATCAAAACCAAAGCAAACACCCATATCTCATAAGTGATCATTTTCTCTTCTAAGATTCGAATTTGTTCTAATGAATATGGTTTCATATAAGTTCGTATTGTGTTTTGATTTTTCAAAAAAATCTTACTTTGAATATCGACTTCTTTGATTCAGAAAAATACCCTTTGATAGGAAAAGAGATCGACTCAAGTTATGGACTTCCCTATTTTTTACACTATGTCAGGTATTGTATTTTTCTTATCTCTTCTTTTAGCGAGCCTCATTTCACCAATACTCTCTCAAAATCATTGGGATGATTATATCGCTGAAAAAAACATTAAATCCACCTACTATATATTTGGTGACAATGTAAACTTGAGAGAAGCCGATCATCTCAATGGGAAAGTAATTCGAAAACTGTCCCTGGGAAGTGAAATTAAGATTCTGACAAAAACGAACCAAATCTTAGAACAGAATTCATTGAAAGAATATTGGTATCAAGTCCAAGTTGGAGAGGACACAGGTTATCTTTGGGGAGGTCTTATCTCAGATTATTCATTTCCCCTGAACGACACGATTGTCCTTTGTAAGAATCTAGGAACAAAAACAAAAAAATTGGAATTAAAGATCATCCAAGGATCTAAAATTCTAAGCCAAGGAAACTTTGAAGTTGGACCATTGAGTAATGAATCATGGGACCACACGATATACAATCCGAGTCTTTTTTCACCTAGCCCGAATGCAATATTTGCTATCAAATTTTTAATCTTTTCAGAAATTGAGTATGGTTATTCAAATGAACAAGTATTCACTTTGAATCGAGAATTTAAAATTACACCGCAGTTTTCGTGGAATCCAGGTTCTTGTGATCCACCAGCATGTGCGGAAACATGGTTAGTTTTCCCAAAAGAAACCTTACCAGAAGATAGAAAAATGAACCGGAAACTCACTAAGGGAAAAGAAAACACAATCATTGAACTTATGCATAGTTTCGATTTAGATGAGACAAACCTACACGATTTTTACCAAACTGAATATGTGTGGAATGGATCTCAGTTTCAGAAAAAGGAAAAATAAACACCAATGAAAAAACAAATCATCTACAGTATTCTTATATTATTTTCCATTCCATGTTTTGCTTGGAATAATCATGCAGGTATTACCTATCTTATATTAAAAGACCATTGGAAAAATCAAAACGTTCCTAATGTCAAAGTGGAATCCTTAAAAACATTTTTAACTAAAGAAAAAGATTCAATCCAAGAAACATTATCTCTTTCAGAGGATTGGGCAATCAATCGTTTACCTCATTTATCCAAAACAAAGGATGAATTGAAGTTTTCGCCTAACAAAAACGAAGTGGATATTGTTACCAAATTTTACCATGCACTTCGTGTGAATCCCAAACATAAAGCAACATTGTACATCCAATCAGTTCCAAGAAAAAACGGAAAAAATCTACCACTGGACGAACTCACAACACTAAATGAAAAGGGTAAACTCGTAAACGAAACATTTCTCTCCCTCAAAGAAGGACAGATGATTGGTGCAGATGAAGTCATTGTTTCTGCAACTGATGAACCTGATTATGATTTAGACTTGTACCTTTTCGAAGATAATGTAAGTGATGTAGGTAAGTTATATGGTTTTGGTTACCAGCCATTCGGAAATCCTGCAGTTGAGTTTTCTTCCCAAGCACCATTCCATATGGGTTTCTTTTATGAACCAAAAATCATTTTTACCTTAGCTGGATTCTTAAAACGTACGTATCCAGAACTTAGAATCCATCAATTTACGGAATTATCAAAATTAGCCTTTAGAAAAGGACATCCTTATTGGGGTTATCGATTTGCAGGTTGGGCATTACATTACATCCAAGATCTAACACAACCTTATCACTCATCTGTCTTGCCAAGAGTGAGTGCTTCCAAACAAATTGGAGTACAATTGGTTTCAATTGTTGGTTACCAAACTCCAAAAGACAATATGATTCAATTTGTATCTGGTCGACACACTTTGATTGAAGAATACCAATACTATCTCATTAAAAATGTAATCTCTTCCAAAAACTGGAAACATCCAGTTGTAACTTCGATTATGAATTTTGGTCCGAATGATTTAACAGAATGGAAAAGTTTAGATGATCTCCGTGTGAATGTTTGTAAAGAAGCTTATGATGCAGGGGAACCAACAGACGAACAATTGGAAAACCTAAACATACCAAAGTATGAAACTTTATATGATGAAAACCATCCCATTCATACAATCCTAGCAACTCTTTTGAGAAATACATCCAAACACACAAGAGCCTATTTGGATTCACTCAATGTGAAACGTTAATCGATAGGTTCCACAGCAAATCTTTCCAGAAGTTCCAAGGGAATGATTTCTAACGCTCGTTTGTGGGTTGATTCTAAAAAAACCTTAGGAGCTACTCCGTTTCGATATGCCTCGAGCCACCTAGAGGCACATAAACACCACCTTTCCCCTGGTTTTACACCAGGGAATGCGTATTCAGGCCAGGGAGTGATGAGATCATTTCCAGATTCTTTTTGAGAAATTAAAAAGTCTTCCGTTGCCAATACACAAACGGTATGAGAACCAAAGTCCTCATCGGAAGTATTACAACACCCATCCCTAAAAAATCCAGTCAAAGGATCTGTAGAACATGGTAAAAGAGGTCCGCCGAGTACATTGAGAGATTCATCCATTTTGATACCAAATGTATAGGAATCTATATAAGACAGGTGAGGAAAGTTGTTTCTATCACTAAGATCGGAAAAAAGAAGGGGGTTTGCACCCCCACAGTACGACCAAAAGGTCTTGGAAAGCCCATAGCCATACTACTATACATCCATTTACTTGTCAAACGATTACGCACTAACTTGAAAGAAAAAAACTTTTTTTTCGACACCATTTACTTTCACAACCATCTTCCATTTTCCAATAAAATTTGGGTGCCTTGGGATTTCGAAATAACGAAATTCAACCGCGCCTTCATTCTGTGAGAACCATTTCAAATAATATGGTTCGACTTTATCACCTTCGATTGTCAGTAAAAATTCTATTTGATTTCGAGTTGGTTTTAAAAATTCCAATTGTAATGCATAACGGTCACCCAACCGGAAATTCGTATCATTACATTGAGTTAACAATTCTTTTCCGTTTGATTTACATAACAAGATATCTTCTTCCAATAAATCCGTTTTTGGTGGGTCAATCCCTTGTCTAGGTTTCCAATACAGATAATACGGAGATAATGTTTCGTGATCGTTATATTGGGTTCGAAAAGAGGTGGGGAGTGTTATAATTTGAGAATCTTTTGTTGGTTTATGAACTTCAAAATGCAAATGGGGTCCTTGCGAATAACCAGTATTACCCGAATAACCAATCAATTGTCCTTCATCCACATGGTCTCCAACATTTACAATCACTCCGTCTTTCTTTAAATGAGCATAGTTACCGATGGTCCCATCATCATGTTGGATCATTACATAATTTGCTTTTGACAATAAATCTTTTCTAACTCCCCCTTCTGAATATTTTTTCACAAGAGATACAACAATACCTTTTCTTGCTGCATGAATTGGAGTGCCAATGGGCAAAGAAAAATCTAATGAATACTTTAAATTACCCGAATGAGTGAATCCTCCGTTGTATCCTTGTCCAATTCTTGCACGAATTCCACTTGGAAATGGCAAAGAATAAGAATATGCATCATCATGTTTGGCATCCCAATCTCCCACATTCACCGTGATAGAATAGGAATAAAAGAAAGACTTTGTTACATCTTCGATCATTAGGTTTGTCACAAAAATTGGATCTGCACCTCTAAGGACAAAAAATTTGGGGAACACTTGATCCGAACTCATATTTTTGAGAGAAATATTG
>JACVCB010000033.1 GCA_016742255.1 Leptospira sp. | reverse complement strand
ACCTACTAGAAAATGGAGAGATGACTGCAGGGGAACTGGCAAAATTATCTGGGCTTACTACTGGGGCGATCACTGGAGTCATTGATCGATTGGAGAAGAGTAAACTCGTAAAAAGGAAATTTTTACAAACTGATAGACGGAAGGTTTTCATTGTTCCAAATTTGGAGAAGGCAAACCAACTGTTTTCACCAATTTTTAATAAATTACAAAAAGAAACGGACAAATTGATTTCTAGTTTTTCAAGTCTTGAGATAGAAGTCGTCCATCGTTATTTCGAATCTGCAATCAAGATAATGGAAAAAGTTTCAAAAAATTTAAAGGATACGAATGGGATATGAATATGATAGTAGAAAATTGTTTTGTGTTTGCATCAACGTTTGGACTTTCAGATGTAACCAATTTTGTTTCCCACCATTCTCTATCAATTGCAAAGTATACTTTATTATTAAATCTACTAATCTATTTTTTAATGAATGGAGCTCAAATTTTTGAAACAATTGTTTTTGTACCACGTTGGGCTAATGGAACTGTTCCTGATTTGGGTTTACTGAATACAGAGTATAAGTCTGCAGATTTAAAATACTTTTGGATTTTGTTTCATTCATTACACGAAATTATCTTCTTAGTATCACTTATATTTTGTTACCAAATAGATGGGATTGGTAACAATTTATTCCTACTTTTTATCCTTCATATAGGAGTGAGAGCTTGGACTATCATTTATTTCGCAAATAAAATCATTTGGTTCCAATCGATGGCAAATACAATCGATAAACATTCAATCAAAGTATTCAGTGATATTAAGAAATGGGTGATTTGGAATTATATACGTGTTTCTATTTATATTGGAATTTCGATTTTAATGGTACCACTAACCATTAAAATTCTAAATTTGAACGGTTAAGGAATATAAATGAATGAAATGATTTGATTTCTTCAACCGTTATGTGATGGTCATAACAGTTGATCCAAGTTAATTCGGTAACATAAACATCGAATCGGTAAACAATTGTTTTAATACTTAGTATATGTTTGCCTATAATTCTGTATTGATTGTTCTAGAAATTCCAGAATAGGTTTTTTACTTTTGGGTTACGTAAGGCAAGGCCTGCCCAAAGGAGAATTCCTATATAAACGGGAAATAAGGTGTGGCTAAAAAGTGGATTTTCCACACGAACGTGGATGGCAACAGCACCACCTAAATATCCAGTGAGTAAGAGAGCTCCGAGCGCGGCAGTTTGCGGTATGGCATACAAAACAGTGATCACCAACAGAATGATTCCGATCGTCATTGCACTTTGGGCAGGTAGTCCCAGTTCCTCCATACTTTTTAACACTGGATCAATTTTAGCTAATTTTCCGCATGCATCGAAGAGTAAAAATGCGATTACTAGGCCACTTAGAATTCGTCCCACCCAAAGGTAGGTTGGGGATTGGTTAATTTCGTTCATAACATCACCTGCTTGAAAAACGTTCTTGCAATAAAAACATATCAATTGATATGTTGTCAATAAAATTTAGATGGATAACCAACTGAATTGATTGAACGTGGAGTGGCCTCGATTTCGGGGCAAATTGGTATTCTCTTTTGTGTAAGTGTTTGTTTTATAGGAGATGAAGGAACAAGTGAAGGATGGGGAAACAAGAGGAAACTCGTAGACTGATCATAGAGTCTGCATTTGCACTGATTTACCAAAACGGATTTCAAGGCGTGGGTGTTCGTGAAATTGCACTTTCAGCAAATTTAACCATCGGTGCCTTTTTTTACCACTTTCCTACAAAGAATCATGTTGGTTATGCCATCATTGATGAGTTTTTATCCAAAGGAATTTTGGATCGTTGGATATTGCCTTTGGAACAATATGATAATCCAGTCGAAGGAATCATTCATACATTTAAAAAAACTTTTGATGAATGGCCAGATGAATTTGTTTCGAGGGGATGTCCTCTGAATAATTTAGGGCAAGAAATGTCTTCGATTGATCCTGAGTTCCAAAAAAAAGCAAAGGAACTTTTGTCCAATTGGATTCAGAACACCAAAACTTACTTGGATATTGCCCGAAAGAAAAAAATCCTAAAACCAAAAACAGATACACTTAAACTCGCGGAATTTATTGTAACCTTCCAAGAAGCTACCTTCGCAATGGGTAAAGTAATGAATGATCGCAAAGTCTACGATTCTTTATATCTTTCGTTTCGCGACCATCTACAATCGCATTGCCATTGACATTCCACTAAATGGGGTTATACTCAATCACATGGGACAAAAACGCACCATTGCTACCTCCGCCTCAGAAGAACGATTGGAAAAACTTTTAGAAGAACGCCTGACGGAAGGTTCCAATCATGAAATCATTGATAAACGAATTTGGGATTTATTTGGAGAAACTTGGTGTGTGATGTTTACTGACCTATCTGGTTTTTCTAGAGGAGTCGCAAAATTTGGAATCATTCATTTTTTACAAACCATCTATGAATCACAACGAATTCTCATTCCAGTCTTAGATGAGTATGATGGTATCCTGATGAAGGATGAAGGGGATAGCCTTATGGTGCTCTTTCGTAATACCAACAAGGCGATCCAATGTGCGATCCATATGCAAAAAGCATGCAAACGATATAATGAAGGAAGAATTGCAGAAGAACAGATCCTTCTCTGTGTGGGTCTTGGTTATGGAAAAATTTTAAAAATAGGGGATACTGATGTGTTTGGTGCTGAAGTGAATGCTGCATCCAAACTAGGGGAGGATACTGCCAAAGCTTGGGAGATTCTTGTGACAAGTGCTGTCAAAGAAAATGCTGATGAAACGACAGATTTTGATTTTGAACCGATCAAAGAAATTCCGCCTGGTTCGGATGGTGCCTTCAAACTTCTTTATACACTGGATGAACCTAAATGGGTAGTTTTGTAAGATCAAAATAAAGGTTCATTCCATGAATTCATAAATGGAACGAATTTCTCCATTGTTTTCGATGTAATTGTATAATTCTTGGAACTCCTTGTGTCCACAAAGAGTTGTCGAATCGCCTATGAGAATCAAATGGGACTTGGCACGAGTGAGTGCCACATTCAATCGTTTTGGGTTCATTAAAAAACCAATTTCACCATCAGGGTTAGAACGTACCAAACTAAGAATCACTATCTCAGACTCTCTTCCTTGGAAAGAATCAATGGTTTGCGTATACCACCTTCCATTTGCTCTTTGGATGAGTCTTTCCACCTGTCCTCTGTAAGGTGAAATGATGGTTGTGAAATCTTTGGGTAAACCTTTTTCCATAAGTGATTCAATCAGTGTGATTTCAGTTTCATTGATGAAACTGAGTTCCTCACCATCTGTTTCTTCTATCGTATCACTTCCTGCGGTATCAATCCATAGAATGGCAGAATCGGATCCAAAAATCTCAGTCATCACTTCTATGTTTTGGAACTGAAGGTCTGGATGTGTGAAAACTTGGTTCCCATAATAGGTCTGGTTCGGGAAACCAAGGATTTCTTTTTTCATACGAAATTGTTTTTCTAAAAAGATCGTTCGTTCTCCTGAATCGTTACCGATTACTTTTTCTAGAAAACTAGGAATGGATTCATGTTCTGGTAAGGAATAGTTGACACCTAGTTGTTTTGGATCTCCAAAGAAAAATGTTTTTTTGCCGGAGAAAAGTGCCATATAACAACCAGGATCTACACTTTGTGTGGCTTCATCCACAAACACATATTCAAAGTTTCTTCCTTTTTTGAATTCGTTTCCAAAACCAGCAAAGGTAGAGACGATGAGCTCACTTGCATCCAGTAACCTGGTTCGAATATTTGTTTCCGCATCACGGATAGTTTTTAATAAGAACTTCGCTTCTTTTTTCTGTTGGTAACGTTCTTCTCTTTCTTCCTTTCCAAAATTTCGTTTCCAAGAGTTGATTTTCTTTTGGAGTACTCGTAGTTCCGTTTGCCAGTTTTGGATTTGTTTTTGATCGGGATGGGTCTGGATGAGATGGTCCAGGTGATAAGGAAGGACATTCTCTTTGATTTTTGTTGAATTCCCCATTCGAATCACTCGAATGCCTTTTTGGATCGCAAGCTCAACAATATAATCACAAGCAAAATTCGTTGGACAAAGAGTTAAAACGGATTCCTTTCTCTTTTGGATCTCTACAACAGCTTGCATGAGTAAGGTGGTTTTTCCCGTACCTGGTGGTCCAAAAACCATTCCATAATCAATTAGAGAAAAAATTCTTTCGATCGGGGAAAGTTCCATTGTTTTTTTTGGTGGAGTCGGTTTATCTCCCAAACTATAACCTAAAATCCATTTGAGTTTTTGGTACGATTCCGATTCTTTTGTCAGTTTTACTTTTTGTATGATTTCGTTATATAAATCATAGGTGGATTCTGGAAACCATTTGCGAATTTGATACTCTTCTCCTTCCCATTCATAATCACCACGGACTTGGATGATGAGTTTTGTTTCATTCCATTGGTAGATATTTCCATAAATGGATTCTGTTTGGTTTTGTAAGAGGACAGGAACACCAGGTTTGATCCAAAGTTTCGATTTGTTAGATAGATTCACTTGGAATTCTGCTCTCCAAGTATTTCCAACAACAAAGCGAATATCAACAAATGTTGCGACTTTAATTGTTTGGGATTCCGAATCCTTTTCTAAAAAAAGATTTCGTTCTTCCTCACGTTCCTTCGTTAAAATTTGTTCTACGAAATTTAATTCTTCTTCTAATGAACCAAACGTTTGTTTTATGGCTCTTCCCATTCAATGTTCTCCAAGGTAGTAAAAAAACCATTCCGAAGGAGTGGTGCAAAATCGATAAAGTCAGCTGCTTTTAGGTATAAAGAATCTTCAATGGAATACGCCTGGATGAGATTATTGGCAGCTTCCTCCAATTTTCCCAATCGGCAATGGGCTCTTGCTAAAATGATGAGTGTTTCAGGATCAATTTCCTTACAATATTCGATATGGGTGCGTATGGATGAGAGAGCATTTTCTGGATCTTCTGCATCCAAGTAACATAACGCGAGTAAGTCGTAATGAAGGAATTCTTCTGGTTCCACCATTTTTAGGGATTTTTTTAAAGAGGCAAGGGCAGAGTTGAAGTCTCCTCTTGAAAAATACAAAGAGCCAAGTTCTGCCCAGATGTCTTTTCGATCAATCCCACGGCCATTACTCAGATTTTCTTGGGACAAAGCTTGTTTTAAAACTTCGATCGCTTCTTCGGAACGTTCCATATCTTTTAACAAGGAAGCAAGTAGAAGATAGTTTTCCAGGTAAGAAGGGAATTGAAGGATACTTTTTTGGAGTAATACCTTTGCAGATTTAAATTTTTTTAATTTAATGAGATAACGAGAGTAAACGGTAATACTTAAGGGGTGTGATGGATAGTTTTGGATGATGTCTTGGAAGACAGTTTCAGTTTCTTTAGGATTACCAACCGAATACAAACACCAAGCTTTTTTCGCTTTGATTTTAATGAGTGCAGATTCGTCTTTTGTATAGGCTTCACTCTGTGCATACAAATTGAAAGCCCGGGTAAAATCCTTTTCCTCTTCCAATTGTTTTGCTTCACGGATCAGAGAAAAAAAAGGATTCATCAAAATTTTTTACTTCAGGAAATCACGGATTCGTCGATGGGTAGAATAGGGAGTAAAGATTGTAAAAGGAGGTCCACTCATGGTTCCATCTACACCTATCAATCCAATTATCAATTTGCCAAAGGAAATTTTCCAGGCACAAAACCAACTGACTGAGAAACTCATGAAGTTGGCTGTGGAAGAAAAACTGGGTCCTGTGACAAATAGTGAAAGGTTACTCGACATCTATTGTTAAGTGATTTTCAGAAACATTAGTCGATCCGGGTTTCTGGATTGAATAATGGGCGTTTTCGTTCCATAAACCCACTAATGGCACTTCTGAAATCTTTGGAATCGAGCATACTGGCATTCCAAACTGCCACGTAATCCAAACCTTCTTCGATTGTTTTGCCAATTCCATGGTTTAGCACTTGTTTGACACCACGAATCACAATCGTAGGGTTTTCAGAAATTTCTTCGGCAGTTTTTAATCCTTCTACGAGCAAACTGTCAAAATCTTTAGTGACCTTAGTCACAAGCCCCATTTGGAAAGCTTCTGTTGCTGTGATGTCTTTTCCCGTCAGGGCAAGTTCTCTTGTGTGGGCATTGCCAATCAGGTGGGGAAGCCTTTGTAAGGAACCCATATCCGCAACGATAGCGACTTTCGATTCCCGTAAGGAAAATAAGGCATCTTCAGACGCATAACGAATGTCACATGCAGAAACTAAGTCCAGTCCACCACCGATACAATGTTTTTGTACAAGTGCAATGGAAGGTTTTTTTGAATTATAAACTGCATTAATTCCTTTTTGCATGTTAAGGATGAGCTGGTAAAGTTTTTCCCTACCATCAGCAAGTTCACCTTGTACAACCGGTTTGAAATCTTGGAAAAATTCTTCCAAGTCAAGGCCTGTTGAAAAGGATTTTCCTTTCCCTGCGATCACAAAACAGTGAATTTTCGGATCTGCATCAATCTCTGCTACCATATCTGGAAGGTCACGCCAGAAAGGCCAATTCATCGCATTTCTTTTTTCAGGACGGTTCAGCCAAAGAATCGCAATATTTTTTCTTCTTTCGATTGTAAAAAAGGGAGATGGGTTCATACGTTTGTTTCTTCCTTTAACCAAAGTTTTTTGGAAACCATCAGATACACTCCAAAGAGGATAAGACCAATCGCAATGTATTGTGACTGGGAAAATCCATGCCAGTAATAACCCGAAAGAAAAGTAGGGTTTCCATTGGCATCAGGAATGTTGACAAGAGTTGGTGGGTCAAAAAATGGAATCACCGCTTTATTCACTCGCAAAAATTCAATGATGAGTCTTGCAAACCCATGGATGATGAGAAACTGTGCACCAATGCTCCATTTGCGAAAGTTTTGGTAACGTGCCCAAAATTGAAAATAGGAAAAGTAACCAAAGGCCATAATGGATTCCATCACAGGTGTATTCCAAACGGGAACTCCAGACGGATGAGCTCCATGGAATTCAAATACAAAAAATGGAATCCTTTCATCAGTGGCAAATCCGTAACAACCATCTCCACTTACAAAACAACCGAGCCTACCAATCGCATAACCCATGCTAATCGCAGGAATCACTGCATCATAATAAGCACCGATATCCAGTTTATTATAACGGAAGTATAAGGTGATGAAGAGCCAGCCAAAAAGAAGACCACCAAAAAAGACAAGACCACCACCACTAAAAAGAGAAGACCATAATCCCGGGTGACCAGGGAATCCGTTCCAGTGGGTGAGAGGATAAGAATACTTGCCATCATAACCAGGAACATCGATGAACACTTGGTCCCAGATTTCAAAGATAAAGAAAATTTTTGCACCGATGAGGGTGCCTAAAATCCCAAGAAAGATCAACCAATCGGAGTGGTTTGGATCTAATTTTTTTCGTTCCAGTTCCTTTGGGAGAAGATAGGAACCAACAAGAAAGGCTAACATCATAAGAAGGCTGAAAGTGGACAGACCCTCCCAGCCAAAGGGATTGGGAATCGGAATTCGATCTAACATAGGGGAAAGGGTAAATTCTACGCCCACAGGGGAAAGGAGAATTTAAATCGGGATAAAGGAGAAAAAAGGAAGGAAAAATAGCTTGACTCTAGATAGTTCAATATTAAACTATCTAATATTGATTTAAGGAGAATTCACTATGTTCGATTTATTATTTTCTACATCTGGGGACATCATCCCTCTTATCCTACGCATCACAGCTTTTGTTGTGATTTTCCCACACGGTTCCCAAAAACTTCTAGGTTGGTTTGGTGGTTACGGTTTCAAAGGAACTTACGGATTTTTCACAGGAACCATGAAATTCCCAGGGATCCTTGCTGTTCTCATTATTCTTGGTGAGTCTGTTGGATCTGTACTTCTACTTGTGGGATTTTTAACAAAATTTGCAGCATTGTCCATTACCATCATCATGATCGGTGCGGCATTCATCGCTCACAGACATAACGGTTTTTTCATCAATTGGAATGGAAACCAAAAAGGAGAAGGGTATGAATTCCATATCTTAGCTGCGGGACTTCTTATTGCTTTAGTTGTTGGTGGAGCTGGAGTGTATTCAGTTGATTTTAACTTAATCGGTAAGTTCTAAGACCAAATAGCCTAAAGAGAAAACTCTCAACGAATCCTTGTTTGGAAAATTAATTCTAAACAAGGTTAGTTGGTTCTTATCACAAAAGTCCTAATCTGGGCTTTCAAAAATGTTCGTGGTTCTATTTCCCATTCCTTTTTAAAATTCAAATACCCAAATAGATTGAATGATCCAAACGTTTCTCTGGAATTTTTTTTGAGGGAATCAGTCTAGGTTGATGTATTCTTCTGGGTCGAGAGGAGCATCAAGGCCAATTCGCACTTCATAATGGACGTGGGCTCCTGTTGCTTTTCCTGTTTGTCCGACTAGGGCAATTTTATCTCCACGTTTCACACGATCCCCTGGATTCACGAGAATGAGAGAGCAGTGGCCATACAAAGTAAAAAATCCATTTTCATGGTTGATCCGTACAGATTTTCCAAGTCCCCCAACCGCTGTGTCCACAGCAATGATCCCGGGCCCCGTTGCATATATGGGAGTTCCTTCACCAGCTGCAAAGTCAATACCTGAATGGTATTCCCCCACAGGTAAAATTCCGAATGGATCACTGCGATACCCAAAGGTGGATGTCACCACACCAACACCAGGTTTCAGAGGCCGCCCTCTTGGCATGGAATAAAAGATACTCTCTCGCATGGATAGGTAATCGATGGCATTTTGAAAATTGGGGACAAGGTTTCCTAGTCTTACACCAAACTGAGTGTAGGTGGTAACAACTTGTTGGAAGAGTAATAAATTCGAATCGAGTTCACTTGCATCTTTCCGAAACTCTTCTTTTAAGAGATAATCTTGGGTGATCATTTCTTTTTCTGGGATTTCTTCCCAGGCAAGTAAATTGAGAGATTCCGTCATGGATTCCAGTTCTTCTACAGATTCGCGGAGGTCTTTCGAGAGAAGGTCGTAAAATAAGAAGGATACCAGTTGGGTTTCTGTTTTTTTCTCTAAAGAGAGGTTTCGTTCAAAGAAAAAGGAAAAATAAACGAGGAGACCAAAGGATAAAAGGACAAGGGAAACAGAAAGTCCAAAAAGGAACCCAAGCATTCCGACTGATATTTCAATCTGGGCGAGGGGTTTTTCATCATTGGGGATGAGGACAAAACTCACCTTCTCTCGGCTGCGGGAAATCCACTTTTGTAAGCGTTTTCGCCACCTTAAATGTGCAATTTGGAGCCTTTCGTAGGCGGTTGTGACGTAAGTTTCTGCCAATGTTCGTTATCCAGCCAATTTTTTCCTTGCCCATGCCATTTTTCAGGGGAAAGTGGATGAATCCAATATGTTTAAATTTCTCACTTCTCTTTTCAGAAAGAAAGCCGACTCTGTCGATTCCTTTTTGATGTACCCCGAGGGAAAGAGATACTATCGAGAAACTCACTCCATACGCAGGGCCAATATCGATGAAGATGCCATCAAAATCATCAATCGATTGAACAAGTTTCGTTACAAGGCCTACTTAGTCGGTGGAGGAGTCAGAGATCTGCTGATGGGCAAACGCCCAAAAGATTTTGACATCGTCACAAGTGCGACACCAAACCAAATCAAAAGGATCTTCAATAACTGCCGGATCATCGGTAAACGATTTAAAATTGTACACATCATTTTTAAAGGCAAAATTATTGAAGTCTCTACGTTCCGTTCACTACCGGAACATCGTTTGGAAAAACACAAAGCAGAAAACGATTATCTCATCAAGCGGGACAATTCCTTCGGTACAGCAAAGGAAGACGCGGCAAGACGCGACTTTACCATCAATTCATTGTTTTACGATCCTAAAAACGATTCCATTTTGGATTACGTAGGTGGATTTGAAGACATCCAAAAGAAAATCGTTAGGGTCATTGGTGATCCTGATATTTCTTTCAAAGAAGATCCTGTTCGTATGTTACGAGCAGTGAAGTTTTCCGTTTTGCTCGGACTTGATATCGAGAAAAAAACCAAACTGGCAATTAAAAAGAACCGTTTGGAACTCGAAAAATCATCCACAGCAAGACTATTAGAAGAGTACAACAAAATGTTCCGTACTTGGAAAACATCCATCATTTTTGAAGGACTTGCAGAAAACCACCTACTCGATGTTTTGTTCAAAGAACCAGCGGATAAACTGAAAAAAACCGACCCAGAATGGCGTGAACATTTTATGGACACACCACTTGGCAAACGACTTGCTGTGACTGACAAACTTCTCTCAGCGAGAGAAGAGATGACACCAGCGATTTTTTATTCGTTAATTTTTTACGATATCGTAAAAGACCTTTATGAAAACGATCGTGGTCACCTAGCGCATAACATCAAAGAAAGTTTACAACCTGTTTTTGAACGGATGGGGATTCCTAAACGTGAACAAGACAATTTGGTAAAAATTTTCATAAGCCAACCTCGTTTTCACATCACTGACGATGAAAAAGAAAGGCAAAATTCATTCTTCAAAAAGAAGGATTATTTTTACGATGCGTTTATGGTGTATAAGATTGTTGCGATTTCCGAAAACAATGAAGCTGCGGTGCAGACTGCTTTCTTTTGGGAAATTTCACTCAGGCAGAGACCGAAACCGGACAGTCATCAGTTTGGCCAACAAAATCGTAAAAAAGAAGGGAATAAAAAACGCCCACCACGCAAAAAACACCGTGATCGAAGAGGGAACGGGAACCAGAACCAACAAGAATCTGGGTCAAACCAAACTCATGAAAATGGGAAAGGTGAGGCAAATGAAAACCGTAATCCTTCATTAGAACATCAAGATACTGAGGAATAAAGACTTTCCTTAGATTCTAAGAAGATTTTTGTCCATAACTCTCGTCAAATGATTTGGGAGTTATGGAATGATCACCGAAAATAAAATTTTAATCGTTGAAGACGACCCGACCACAGCACTGTTATACCAAGGTGCTCTGCGTTCCATTGATGCTAATTTTGTTGTGTTTTCTGGAATTAAACCAGTCTTACACCTCTTACAAAAAGAAGGGATTGAATCGATTGATCTTATCCTAACTGACTTAAAACTACCAGATGGAACAGGTGCGGAACTGGTAAGGGAAATACGAAAAAAAAATTCCCAGATCCCCATTCTTGTGATCACTTCCGAATCTGATTCAATTGCCATCATCGAAGTGATGAAAGAAAATGTGCAGGATTATTTGATCAAACCTGTTTACCCAAAGGAATTGTTGAAAAAAGTGGAATACCACTTATCCAAACGTTCATTGGATTATAAAACCTCCATTTTAGAAAAAGAAAAAATCATTTCTCTTGAGAAACTTTTGGATTGGTATAGTTTCAAAAATCGTTCATTAGAGAAGGGCGAATTTAATGCCCAGGAGTTACATAAAAATTTATTCCATGTTTTGCGAGCTAGTTTATCTCAAGGGGCTGGGTTTGGAATCTTAGTGCAAATCATTGATATCATAAAAGGGATGAAACAAACAGAAAATGGAGATTATATCTTAGAAAAAGAAGTTTTATCCATCTTAGAAGACAACGCAAATTATTCGAAAAAAGTTTTAAATACATTTTCTGAAATTGAAAATATCATTTTTGATCGCGTAAAAGAGGAAGTAGTTCCGTTATCCGAATTATGGCAAGAAATAGTCACCACTTTAAAAGAAATAGAATCACAAACAAAAATCAAACACCATTCCATCCAAATAACAGATGTAAGTTCTATTCAAATGAATTCGATATACATTCGTTGGAATCGCGAATACTTTCATAAATCCGTGAGGGAACTTCTGATCAATGCTATGAAGTTTTCTCTAGACTCGTCTTCTATTTTTGTATTACTCCAATTGAAATCAGATTCCGTATCTTTTTCAGTTATCAATTCGGTAGGTAGTGACTTAAAAATTGGAGAAGGGATTCCAAATGAATATTTGGACCTCGTGTTTGAGCCATTTTTTCGATTAACCAAGAACCTTTATGAACGGTATGAAACCCTCGATTTTGGAATTGGACTTTCGTTAGTAAAAGAAACCATACAAAAGTTTGGTGGTTCCGTCCTTGTTTCAAATATATTTGATCATTTAGGAGATAAGGTGGAACCTAAGGTTGAATTCAAAATCACACTCCCTCATTCTTCCTCTTTGAAGTGAAGGAAACCTTTTGTTTTGGGTAGGTAGGTTTTACTTTCTTTTAAAAATTTTGTTCCTGGTTTTCCTCTTTCAAACCTACCGATCATCGTTATCGGAATGGATTTGATTTGGTTTGGTAGGATGTCTGGTGATAAAAACAAAAGTTCCAACTCTTCCCCGGAACCAAGGCAAAAATCCACTCCTAGTTTTTCTACAGCAAACGGGTGTAAGGGGACAGATTCCACTTGGATTGTGAGTTTCCCTTTGGAGGCAAGTGCTAACCTCTCTGCATCTTGGATGAGTCCATCTGTGATGTCCATACAGGCATGGATTCGAAACTTTGAGAGTGGTTTTTGTAGGATCTGCTTTGATTTTGGTAAAAGGTGTTTTTCAATGGCCAGTTTAAAATCTTTCCCCTTCCAATTCTTTTTTAAAGAATGATACCCAAGTAGGCTTTGGCCTAAATCCCCGGTGACATAGAGGTAATCGCCTGGTTTTCCACCCGATCGAAGCCAAGGTTTTTTGACCGTACCTACCACTGTCAGTGCCAATTGGGTTGTGGGGGAGGAAAAGGTATCGCCACCAGCGAGTTTCATTCCATATTGGTGGAGGGAAACCCTCAGAGCTTTGGCAAACCTCCTGACCCAATCTTGTTTTCGAGAGGTAGGGGATAGGCCCAGGTTTAAAAAACACTCTTTAGGAACACCACCCGATGCTGTGATGTCCGAGACATTCACTTCCACCAGTTTTCCTGCTAGGATTTCGGGGTTTGACCATTCATGGAGGAAGTGGGTTCCTTCGGAAAGGGAATCCGTTGTGACGAGGCGGTTTGGTGCCAAAAAATAACAATCGTCCTCTGGAGGAGGAGTTGTTCCAAAAAGAGTACGGATGATTTCTGATTCTTTCAAAGCTTCGTTTCCAATAAATTTGTTTGACCCACTGTGAAAACCGAAAATCCTGACATAAAAGAGGAAAATCTCGTACTTATGGAACTATTGTCTAAAGCCCACAAGACCCCTTCTATCGCAAAAGAAGCCGTACAAAAACAGTGGTTTGTTGTGGACGCAACTGATAAGACTCTCGGAAGATTGGCAAGTCAAGTCGCTTCCCGACTGCGCGGAAAACACAAATCTACATTCACACCGAACCAAGATTGTGGAGATAACATCATCATCGTTAATGCTTCTAAAGTGGCTGTTACAGGTCGCAAAAGTGAACAAAAAATTTACTACCACCACTCCCGTTACCCAGGTGGTATGACTGCGATCGCTTTCCACAAACTCATCCAAGAGAACCCAGAAAGAGTGATCATGGAAGCAGTGAAAGGAATGTTACCTAAATCAAAATTAGGTGACCAAATGTTAAAAAATTGCCGAGTGTTCGCAGGCAATGACCACAACCTAGGAGCACAAAAGCCCCTAAAACTGGAGTTGAAATAATATGGCGCAAAAAGCAGTTTGGGCAGTTGGCCGACGCAAAACATCTGTTGCACGAGCAAAAATCGCTTCTGGAACAGGAAAAATCACAGTTAACCATAAAGATGTAAAAGATTACATCAAAAACGGAGAACACTTAGTTCGCCGTGCACTTGAGCCTCTTTTAGTTTTAGATGCTCGTGATAAATATGATATCGCACTTAATGTTACTGGTGGTGGAGTGATTGGACAAGTAGGAGCGATTCGTCACGCAGTGGCTCGTGCTCTTGTTGCTTTCAATGAATCACTCAAACCTACTTTGAAAAAAGAAGGTTTCCTCACTCGAGATAGCCGTATGGTAGAGCGTAAAAAATACGGTCTCCACAAAGCACGTCGAGGAACTCAGTTCTCAAAACGTTAATCGGAAATTTCCTCTTTTTTTTCCGATAGAGAAGCCTCCTTTGGGAGGCTTTTTTTTTCGCTTAGGACAATATATCCCCCCATGAACCATATCATATTTTACCTTGCCTTCGCTTTTGGAACCTTTGCCAGCAGTTGTTTTTTGTATTCGATTGTGATTTTTACACAGACGTTAACGGTTGTAAAAGGGTATTCAGGGATTGTTTTTTTCTTTTTGTTTTTACCCTTTCCACTTTTCTTTTTGTATACGGGATACCTGCTCGATCATTATTCCAAGAAGTGGGTAGTCGTTGGATTTCAGTTTTTTCTATGTTTTGCAGCATTATTGTTAGGTGGATTGACCCAAATTTTTGAAACTTATCCACTTTTTTTATTGCCTTTGGCTTTTCTCAATGGAATTGGAATGACAACAGTTTTGCCAGGTAGGATGGCGTTGTTACGCGAAGTGATGGAATCACACAGACTTGTTTTCCACACAATCGCTGGGAATTTACTTCTGATTTTTTCCTTTGGGATGAGTCCACTTGTAGTGGGTTGGATTCGGGAATTTGAATCGTACTCAAAACTATTTTTGGTTTTAGCTTTTTTACATGCAATATCGATGTTTGCCTTCTCCTTATTACAGTTAAACGAGAAGGAAAAAAAATCCCAGTCCTCTCAAGGTAAACCTGAGATATCGATCCCCAATACAGAAATTCCCTCATTGGTTGAAAATTTGCGAGCCGTCTTAGGATTTTTGCATTCAGACCCTGTTTCGAGACAGGTGATGTGGATTGCGATATTTAGTATGTTAGCATTAGGTCCCATCCAAGTGGTCCTTCCCCAATATGTAAAACTAGAATTGGGACTTGGGGAATTAGCACGGGGGTCTGTGTTAATGTTTCTAGGTCCTGGATTATTTTTAGGAGGGATTTTTACCATCCTCTACCACCATTTGGAACGAAAGGGATTGGTATTACTGATTGTCTTCGGTTTGTCTTCTTTTTTCTTTTTAGGTTTTGTACCTTTTTATGAGCCAAAGGCCACTTCCATCTTTCTTTTTTGTTTTGGGGTTTCGGGTGGAGTGCTGTCGAGCCTGATGCCTGCCATATTACAAAAACGCGCGGAGGACAGGCTTCGTGGTAGGATCTTATCTCTCTACACAGTTTGTTTCCAATTCACACCTGCCGTTTCTGGATTTTTTGCTGCCTTTTTAAATGATACAGTGGGAAGCCTTTGGACATTTACAGGACTTGGACTTGGGTTTCTTGTGATCTCGCTTTTTTCTTTCCTTCGTTACAAAGATTTAAGGCAAAGTTAAGTTCTAAATTCCTTGCCCTAGGAGGCAAATCCGATTTCCGTGTAAGTGTATGAAGTCGAAAACCGTCCAAGAAATCGCAAGGTTGTACACGAACTATTTCCAAGAGAAAGGACACACCATTGTGCCTTCCTCGAGTCTCATTCCCAAAGGGGATCCTACACTTTTATTCACAACCGCAGGTATGGTACAGTTCAAACCTCTTTTCACTGGAGCAGTGGAACTCCCATACACTAGAGCTGCTTCCATTCAAAAATGTGTCCGCACCACTGATTTGGAAGTTGTTGGGAAAACGGAACGGCATTGTACTTTTTTTGAGATGTTAGGAAATTTTTCCTTCGGCGATTATTTTAAAAAAGAAGCCATCGAATACGCGTTAGACTTTTCACTAAACCATTTAGAAATTCCCAAAGAGAAAATTTGGGTGACCATTTACCTTGATGATGATGAAGCCAAAAAAATCTGGATGGATGCCGGGATTCCAGAAGAACGAATTGTACGCCTTGGCAAAAAAGATAATTTTTGGGGACCTGCTGGAGACAGTGGAGCTTGTGGCCCTTGTTCCGAATTGTATTTGGACAGAGGGCCCGAGAAAGGTGGTCCTAGCTGTGGAAACAACCCTAATTGTAAACCAGGTTGTGACTGTGACCGTTATTTAGAATATTGGAATTTAGTATTTAACCAGTTTAACCAAACGGTTTCGGGAGAACTTCTCCCTCTCAAACAAACTGGCATTGATACAGGTTCAGGACTCGAACGTGTGGCCATGTTATTACAAGAAGTGGACTCAGTTTATGACACGGATGAATTAAAAACCATCATCCAAAAAATTGAATCACTATCTGGTTTTCAATATAATGAATCCACCAAACAATCATTTCGTGTGATTACTGACCATTCGCGTTCTGTCTTTTTTTCTCTCGGAGATGGAATTTTCCCTGACCGCACAGGACGTGGGTATGTGATCCGTCGTCTCATCAGACGTGCCTCACTCTTTGCGAGAAAAATTGGAATCCATGAACCTTTTTTATACAAACTTGTTGGCACTCTAAAAGATTTGTATGTAGCTCGTTACCCAGAACTAAAAGACAAAGCAAAAGATATTGAATCCATCTTAAAAAAAGAAGAAGAACTTTTCCTTCACACGTTAGAAGTGGGACTCGAAGAATTAGAATCTTTACTGTCTCATCTAACGGCAAACAAACAAACACTTGTCACCGGAAAAGAAGGTTTTCGATTGTATTCCACATATGGTTTCCCTCGTGAGATGACAAAGGAACTTGTGGAAGACCGTGGGTTTAGTTTTGATGACAAAGGTTTTGAAGGAGAACTCGAAAAAGACCGCGATTTATCGCGTGCGAGTTGGAAAGGGAAAAAAATCCAATACCTCACTGGACTTTCCGCTTCTCCCGGATTAAAAACAGAATTTTTAGGCTATACGGAATCCAAAACAAAAGGAAAGGTTTTGTATCTTTTTGTGGATGGGAAGTCAGTCAGTTCCGCCAAACAAGGGGAAGAGGTTGTCATCGTTCTCGATAAAACTCCTTTTTACGCGGAAGGTGGTGGGCAGATTGGTGATACTGGTTACATCAAAAAAGAAGGTTTCCAATTCCAAGTCCAAGACACTCAAAAAGAGAATGATACCTTCCTTCATATGGGAATGGTCTTAAAAGGAAATATTTCTGTTGGTGATGGAGTCGATACCGAAATTGAAGTCGAACGAAGGCAAAACCTTGCCAACCACCATTCCGGCACACATTTGTTAAACGGGGCACTCCGAAGAATCCTCGGGAACCATGTAACCCAAAAAGGTTCCGTTGTATCGGCAGATTACCTAAGATTTGATTTTTCCCATCCCAAAGCTTTATCTCCGGAAGAGATCATTCAGATTGAATCGGATGTAAACGAAGCCGTGAGTGCCAATATCCCTGTCAAAACAGAAGTATTGGACTTACACCAAGCCAAAGAATCTGGGGCACTTTCCATGTTTGATGAAAAGTATGGAAACCTTGTGCGTGTTGTTTCTATGGGTGAAAAATCCAAAGAATTCTGTGGGGGAACCCATGTTACGAACACCAAAGAAATTGGATTTTTTGCGATCGTAAAAGAAGGTAGCCCTGGTGCGGGAAATCGACGGATTGAGGCGATTTGCGGGGAATCAGTTGTGTCTTATTTTTTACAACAGTTCCAAACCTTGGCATCCAAAATCGAAACACATAACCTATCCGCCAAAGAGGCATTTGGTGATTTGAAAGAGTTTGGAATTGCAACAGAAGTTCCCTCCCCAGAAGGTTTACAATCTATCTTTCTAAAAGATGGGAAAACTGCTGTGGCAAGTCTTCGTAAACTCAGAGAAACGTTAGAAACGGAACTCGAAGAAAAATCCTCTTCGCTCTTTAAGGCCAAAAAGAAATTAGAACAACAAAAGTTCCAAATGAACCCAGAACTTGTGGATGGTCTCTTAGAAAAGGCCCACAAGTTTGCCAAAGGCAAAGTGGTAGCAGAAGTATTTCCTTCCGTGGATGCAAAAGCTCTTAAAGATTTAGCAGACTCACTCAAGGCAAAAGAACCAGAGATCCTTTGTTTGTTTGGAACCACAGAAGGGGAGTCAAGTACTCTCGTGTTTATGTGTAATAAGGTTCTCAATGACAAAGGCATCCACTGTGGTGAAATGTTAAAAGAAACCTTAGTGTTGTTAGATGGAAAAGGTGGGGGACGACCTGATATGGCACAAGGTGGTGGTAAAAAACCAGAGTCTGTTGCCAAGTCCCTAGAGTTTGCCCTTTCCCTTGCCAAAACAAAATTATCGTAAATTTCAGTTTGTAGGAAACAGAATAGGAGAATCAAAATGGCTCAAGACCCTTCCTTTGACATTGTATCAAAACTCGATCGCCCCGAATTACAAAATGCTGTTTCGCAAGCGATGACCGAGATTCAAACTCGTTTTGATTTTAAAGGATCGAATTCCGAAATCAAAATCACAGACGACCAACTGGTTTTGACTTCGGAAAACGAAATCAAATTGAAACAGGTAATCGATGTCCTCACCACTAAAATGGCGAAACGAGGCATCAGTCTAAAAGCCTTTGATTTTGATTCCAAAGTGGAACCTGCCACAGGGCAAACGGTCCGGATGAAGGTGAAAATCCAAAATGGTTTGGACAAAGAACAAACAAAACAAATCACAACCCTCATCAAAGACCAAAAATTAAAAGTCCAAGCGACCATCCAAGGGGATTCGGTGCGTGTGGTTGGTAAAAAGAAGGACGATTTGCAAGAGGTGATGGCAGCCATCCGCAATGCAAATTTCAATTTTGATGCCAATTTTACGAACTTCAAAGGGTAAAACCTGACAGAAAAGAAAGCACTTCTGGCTTCCAAATTTTTTCTGTCTATGTCTCGAAACCTTCCGATATTTCCCGTATGGACCCTAAAAAATCCGTATGGGGATGGACTTTGCCTAGAAAGGATTTCCTCCCGTATTTATTTGTATTTTCTGGAGTATTTTTACTGTTATCTCTTTTTTCCTTCCAAGAAGGAGAGGATGGATCACTCTTTAATTGGTTTGGAAGGCTTGGGCATTACATTGCTCTAACCCTTTTTTATTTACTCGGAAAAACTTCCTTTTTACTCGCTGGGTTCGTATTACTCTTAGGTGTCCTTTCGTTACGTAACCCAGACTTTGATGCCCTAAGTAAGGCTTTATTTTTTCCCATTTTCCTCATTGCCACAACGGTGAGTTTGAACCTTCTCGAAACTCCCATGGGACATGTGGGTGACAGCGGTGGTATCCTCGGACAATTTTTTTCTTGGATCTTTTCCTATCTCTTTGGGGAAACAGGTAGAGTGCTTGTTGTCTTTTTTCTTTATTTGTACTTTGCTGTGATTTGGTTAGAAGACGGGGCTTGGTCCTATACCTTTTCTACCATCCATTCCGTTTCTGAAAAACTTTACCACCTAATGGGTGGCAGACGAGAATTGCCACATTTTAAACTTCCATCCTTTATGGAATCGGTGGTTTCAACACGCCGTGGCCCCGTAAATGAAGTGAGACAAAGGGATTGGTTTCAGGTCCAAACCGAAGAGGAATCAAAAGATGACCTCGCTAGTCATTTTTGGAATGTAGTGGCAAATGATGCAGGAAGTGAATCTCGATACCAAAATGGATTTCCTTCTTCCTTTCGGTATATGGATGAGGAAAAAAACTCATTCCAAAATTTGCAAAAACACCAAGGAAAAGAAAAACCAAAATCACAGACTGTGGTCTTCCAAAATGCCAAACAGTTTGAAGGATTTTTTGATGCGTCAGGAACTGTCTTTCGTTTCCAAAAAGAAAAGACAAAACAACAAACCGAATCCAATCGGAATCTGAAATCACAACCAAAATTGCAAGTAGTCGATAAACGGGAATTTAGCGAAGGTGAGGATGATGGCATTTCAAATACCCAAAATGTAGATGACATTCGTGAATCCAAAATTCTCTTTCAGTTCCCGGAAGCAAAATGGAAACCAAAATTGGACAAAGAAGTTTCACTCGAAGGTTTAGAACTTCCCAAATTAGAACCAATGAGACATGGATTCGGGGACCAGTTGGCTCAAGCGAATACCAGTCGATTTGGAAAAAACGAAACTCGAAATGTCGGGTTTGGATTTTCTGATTTTGATGAAAACACGGATGATGCCAATTGGGATGAAGACGAGACTCATGAATCGATTGAAGGTAGTGAGAACTGGGACGAGTCAGACTCATATGAAGAGGAAGGCGAAGAACGATCTTCCCTAGAAAACGAAACAAACACTCTCACCATCCCAATTCCTGAGTCCGTTCGACTTTCCCTTGTTGAAGAAACTGGTTTAGAAACAGAAGATTGGGATGAAACTGAGGATGTTGTATCTTCCATTTCTGATTCGGAAGATGGAGAATTGGAAGAGGAGACCTTGGAAACTTTGGCCGTGGAAGAGTCTTCACCACTCGTTCGCTCGAATTTAAGTGCGGGAAATTTTGGTAAGAAAAAACAACCACCAAAGGAAACCAAAACCGAACAAGAACTGATGTTTGGTTCCATGGTGCCAAAACCAAAATTGAAAAAAGGAAAGTATTACATTTCTCCAAGACTACTTGCCTCACACCAAGTCCCTGTCGCCAATATCTTAAAAAATGATTCGGAACTTGACCTCATCGCTAAAAAAATCGAAGAGTCAACAGGCCACTTTGGAATTGAATCCAAGGTCATTACCAAAGAACGAGGTCCCATCATCACTCGTTACGAAATCACAATTCCGAATGGAATCAAACTGAATCGAATTGTGTCTTTGTCTGATGAGATCAGGGCTTACCTCGAAGTGAAAAACATTCGGATTGTAGCACCTATCCCGGGTAAGGCGTCCATTGGAATTGAGGTTCCGAACCGAATCCGTGAAGACGTGTTTTTATCAGAGATCTTAAAAGATACCATCCTCCAACAAAAAGCCAAAGACCTTTCCATTTGTATTGGAAAGGATATTTCGGGAAAACTTGTAATGATCGATATCGCAAAACTCCCACACTTACTTGTCGCAGGAACCACAGGTTCTGGAAAGTCGGTGAGTATCAATGCGATGATCACGAGCCTTATCTGCACTCGTTCCCCAGAAGAAGTGCGATTCATTATGATCGATCCAAAGATGGTGGAGATGACACTTTACGAAGGAATCCCACACCTTCTTATGCCTGTGATCACTGATCCAAAAAAAGCTACGAAGGCACTTTCCTGGGCGATCCAAGAAATGGAGAGTCGTTACCAAATGATCTCCCAATTGAAAAGTAGGGACTTCAAAAGTTTTAATGAGAAAGTGGATGAATATGCACATGCGAAAGGGTTCCAAAAACTCCCTTACATTGTGATTTTCATTGATGAGCTTGCGGACCTCATGATGGTGTCAGGAAAGGATTTGGAAGAACAAATCCAACGAATTTCCCAAAAAGCAAGAGCGGTGGGAATCCATTTGGTGATGGCGACCCAAAGACCATCCGTAGATGTGATCACTGGAGTCATCAAAGCGAACTGCCCAGCAAGGGTTGCTTTCCAAGTCGCACAAAAAACAGATTCACGCACCATCCTCGATACAAGTGGAGCGGAAACTCTCCTCGGAAAAGGGGACTTTTTGTACCGTTCCCCTACCTCGAGTGACCTCATGCGGATCCAAGCTCCCTACATTGAAGAGAAAGAAATTGATTCCATCGTGGAAGAGGCCAAAAAACAAGGGGCACCTGCCTACGTGGAAATGAACTGGGACGATGAAACGAATATCGAAATGGCCTCTGACGAGGACGAGGAACTATTCGAAGAAGCTTGGAACATTGTTGTGACAGAAAAAAAAGCCAGTGCCAGTTATTTGCAACGTAGGATGAGGATCGGTTACAACAAAGCGGCAAGGCTTATGGAACTCATGGAAATGAGGGGTTATGTTTCTCCGCAAGTCGGGGCAAAACCTCGGGAAATCTTACGTTCAGCGTAAATCATCGACAAGAGAAGTTTGTCTGAAAAACTGGGAATCTATGAAAGTATGGATCGGATTTTTGTTACTTGTTTTGGGAGTTTCTTTGGAGGCCCAAACAAGTCCGGCTCACAATTGGCATTCACCTTCCGAAGTTGTCAAAAAGATCAAAAAAAACTTCAGCGAAATCAATTCGTATTCCGCTGATTTTCTCATCAAAACGGAAGACAACAAAAAAGAAAAACAAATGCGCGGGAAATGTTTTTACAAACGCCCTGGAAAAATTCGTTATAATTTTGCTGAACCAGAAGGAGACGAAATTGTTTCCGATGGAAAAACACTCCATATCTTTATCAAACGGTTAGGTGCTGTGGGAAAACAAGATCTTACACTCGATCGTAAAAATTCCTCAGGTCCCATCTTTACGACAAATAGTCCTGATGGTCTTAACCGCCTCTTTCGTAAGTACCATTATAAATTTGATACCATTGAACAACCTCGTTCTATGGGTGATGCAACCAAATACTTTGTTCTCGATTTAGACCAAAGGGAAAAAATTGGTGGGTTCGAAAAGATGAAACTATTTGTGGATTCTGAATCGTACCTCATCAAAAAAGCAGTCGCGACAGATGGTCGAGGCAAAGTAACGACGATTTCATTTTCTAACATTAATTTTTCGGAAGAAATCCAAGATGGTGTTTTCAATTTTCATATGAGCGGGAACGCGAAGATTGTCAACAACCCACTTGTCTCTGAGAACTAAACCTAAGAGGAGTTCATTTTGAATACAAAACGAGTTGGTCAGATCCTAAGAGAAGCAAGAGAAGACAAAAAACTTTCTGTGAAAGATGTCGCAAAAGAAACAAATATTGCGGCAAAATACATCATCGCATTAGAAACAGAAGATTATTCTCAGTTCCCAGCAGAAACGTTTGCTCTTGGTTTTTTAAAGAACTATGCTAGTTACTTAAAACTTGATACAGCAATGTTACTCAATTTATACCGCGGGGAACAGATTGAAGAATCACAAGCACCACTCGAAGAACTCACACGTCCTACAACCACTCCCTTTAGTTTAGATCGTAATAAAATCATAAGCCTTGTTTCTCTCTTTTTGTTTGTAATCTCGGCTTATATCATCTACATCAGTTTTGAAGACTCTGGTTCTGTTTCGATGGATGAGGACAACACAGAAGTAAGCCAAAGTGTTGAACCTACAAATAGTTCTGATATTCCTTCTGGCATTAACTTTGTCAGCCAAAGTGTTCCTGAAAATGCAAGTGTTCCTTTTATCCTCACAGAAGATCGTGGTGTGAGTTTTAGTGTGAACAACCAACAGTGTAAGATGTTCATCAAAGGTGTTTCCAATGGAAAAGCAAACCTAGGATTTAATATTTTTCCTGAAAAGAATGTTTATTTTTTCCAAACAGCCGAAGGGGAAGAAACCATTCTTTCTTATAAAATTGAAGAGCTCTCTTCCCTTCGCCGTGACATCCGCGTGGTGACACAAGCAGTCACTGAAAAATCAGCAAAAGTCCTTGTGACTTTAAAAGAAGAACGAGAAGGGGTCGCTGTAAAATCTCCTGTCGGAGATGTTCCGATCCAAGTAACTTTGTTTTTCTCCAAACCAAGTTATGTTGAATTTGTATTGGATGGTCAAATGGGTGAACGTGGTCTTGTTTCTGCGGGTGAAGTCAAACACTTAGAAGCTCGTGACAGACTTGAGATCAAAGTAGGAGATGGTGGTGCAGTGGAGATGGTACAAAATGGAAAAGAACGAGTTGTGCTTGGAAAACCAGGAAAACTTGTGAAAAAAATCTTTATCCGCAAAGCAAATCCGTATGACTCCACTCAATCCATCATTGGAGAGTTAGGCGAATAATGCCAAAGACCAAAGACAAAACCGATGAGACACCAAAGTCGTTTTTTATTACGACTCTTGGTTGTCCGAAAAACACTGTCGACTCCATGGCGATGCACCAGTCCTTACTCAAAGAAGGACTCCTCCCTGCAGCAGACCCAGAAGCCAGTGATTTTCATTTGGTAAATACATGTACATTTATCCAAGATGCCACGAAGGAAACCATTCAAACCATCCTTGATTCCATCGATATTAAGAAAAAGAACAAACAGAAGTTAGTTGTTGTAGGCTGTTTTGCTGAACGGGCGGGAAAAGAAATTTCCGCTGACCTTCCGGAAGTGGACCTCCATTTCGGAACAGGCAAGTATGACAAAGCAGGTGAAATTTTACGTTCCCATTTCCCTCTTGATTTTAAAGATTTAACTGAATTTAATGAAGACCTTCTCGAAAGACTCAAAACTTCGAAAGGCATCGAAAATTATTCGAAACCTTATTCCTATGTAAAAATTTCTGACGGATGTAACCGAGGTTGCCATTTCTGTATCATTCCTAATTTACGTGGGAAGTATAGAGACACAGAAATCACAGATGTCCTCGATCAAACAAAACTAGCAGTCAAAGCAGGTTCCAAAGAGATCTGTCTTGTTTCCCAAGACACCGTTTTTTATGGAAAGGATACAGACAAACTCATGGATTTGGTTCGGTCTGTGGCAGCGGTAGAGGGACTTGAGATTTTAAGACTCCTCTATCTATATCCTGATAAAAAAACAGAAAAGTTACTCGATTTGTACAGAGAAATTCCTAAAATTGCCCCGTATTTGGAAAGCCCATTACAACATGTTTCCAAATCCGTTTTAAAATCCATGAACCGCACAGGTGATTACGAATTCTTTAAATCCTTATTCCAAAAAGCAAGGGACATCCGCCCTGATTTAGAAATTCGTACTTCGTTTATATTAGGGTTTCCTGGGGAAACCATGGAAGACGTGGAAGAGATCATTCGTTTTGTGGAAGATGTAAAACCAGAAAAGGTAAATCTTTTTCCTTATTCTCCCCAAGACGGAACCAAAGGAGCGACTATGGATGGGCAACTCAAAGACAAAGAAATTGCACGCCGTGTGAATCTTGTGAGGGAAGCCTACCTTGGTACATTAAAGACCATACACCAAAACCGAATTGGAAAAATTTACCCATGTGTCGTAGATGAAGTGTTAGACGAAGGTGCAATCGTACGTCGTCTCCAAGATGCACCTGAAATTGATGAAGTGGTGTATGTGGATGCTTCCAATTTAAAAGTAGGGCAGTTTGGTAAGGTACGAGTGGATTCTTTTTATGAACTCGATATGTCAGGGACTTGGGTGGTTTAGTGGAAGATTGGAAAACCATTGCCAATATCCCAAATTTACTAACCGTACTCCGTGTACTGGCATTGCCATTTTTTATCTTTGCCTTATTCCAAAAGGAATGGGAATACCAAATTTTTGCCTTTGTATTGTTTGCACTCGCATCACTCACCGATTTAGTCGATGGGTATCTTGCTAGAAAATGGAACCAACAAACCGAATTTGGAAAATTCCTAGATCCGCTCGCTGATAAATTTTTAGTCATTGGCTGTTTTGTAACTTTTTTATTCATCCATGAACCCATCGAAGTTTGGATGGTAGTCCTAATAGTTGGGCGAGATATGCTCATCACCTTCCTTCGTTACATTGCGGTGCGTTCGGGAAATAGTCTGCGAACAACAATGATGGGAAAGGTAAAAACGGCATTCCAAATGGGAGCGATTCTTATCATCCTTGTGGTATTTATGCTCATCTCAGGAAAACGCCGAGCGATGATCAATGAAACCTATGCAATGGGAAAACTCGCAGGTTATTCTACATTTGAAGTGGCATCCCAACATGCTAATGAGTTTTATACGATGGTAAAAACCTCTGATAATATCAGTTGGAAAGATATATTTGATTCCATTGCTTCGTTTGTTCCGTACTTTGGAATGTTATTCACCACGTTTATCACTGTGATTTCAGGACTCCGGTATATCATTACCAATTACCAATTGTTAACCTTTTCTAATCTCAAAAGGATATTTTATGACCGCTCTCACAAGTAAGGAAATCCTCGGTCAAGTGGTGTCTGGGCACCATTTGGTGGATACCCATGCAGAATACTTTTTAAATGAAGTGATGGATGGCAAAGTGTCAGAACCTGTCCTTGCATCCTTTCTCACTGCCATGAAAATGAAAGGGGAAACAACGGACGAATTGTACGGATTTGTTCGGGCCATGCGAAATCATGCCATCAAACCGAATACCAAGTTTGGTTTTGATTTTTTAGACACTTGTGGGACTGGTGGGGATGGAAAGGGAACACTCAATGTTTCCACTCTATCGGCACTCACTTTAGCAAGCCTTGGTCACAAAGTGGCTAAACATGGGAACCGGTCTGTATCTTCCCTATCCGGAAGTTCTGATATCCTTTCCAAACTTGGGTATCCTCTTGAACAAACCCACGAAACCTGTGAAGCAGAGTTCGTGCGCACAGGGTTTGTATTTTTGTTTGCACCTTCCTGGCATCCGGCCATGAAATATGCAGGTCCCGTTAGGACGGCACTGGGTTTTCGCACATTTTTTAATTTGATTGGACCTCTATCCAATCCCTTTTCCCCTTCACACCAAATTGTGGGAGTGTATGACCGTTCTTTGTGTTTGCCGATGGTGGAAATTTTGGCAAAATTAGGGGCAAAAGGCGCTCTCGTTTGCCATTCCAGGGATGGTCTCGATGAATTTTCCATATTTGAACCAACTGATTATGCCTATTTTGATGGAAAGACCACTAAAGAACTCAGTTTTGATCCGAAGGAGCTCCATTTAGAGGCCAGCGAATTGGATCGAAATACAGTGTTCTCTTCTTCCAAAGAAGGGGCAGAGTCACTCTTTCGTGCTGTCCTTGACCCGTCTCGGCCAACAGGTGGAACGGCAATGGTGGCGCTGAACGCCGGAGTGTCTTTATTTTTACTCGGTGAAACAAAAGACATTCCATCTGGTTACCAAATTGCGAGAGATGCATTATTATCGAAAAAAGTTCTCCGATTCACTCGTGAAACATTGAATTTAACATAAGGCCTGTAAACATTGGATAAATAGCTATGCTCAATTTAGATTTTCTCACATCCCAATTCCTAATCCTTGCCCAAGAAGAAGGAGCTAAGTCTTCTCTTCAGTCGCTCATCATCATTCCGATCATGCTCGTCGCAATGTACTTTCTTGTGATCCTCCCTAACAAAAAGGAAGAGAAAAAAAGAAAAGAAATGATCACGAACCTCCAAAAAGGAGATACTGTTGTGACAAGTAGTGGCCTTCACGGTAAAATCGTAGAGTTCAAAGACAATAATGAAACAGTTGTTTTGAATGTGGCAGCGAATACAAATGTAACATTTGATACTAGCGCTATCCTCAAGAAAAAAGCATAAGATGAAATCATTCTTCTCCCTAATACTGCTTCTAGTGTTTACAACATCCCTCTTATCACAAGAGGGTTTGGATTTTTTGGATAAGGTGAATGATAAACCTAAAACTACCACTAAACCCAAGGAAGATTCAGTCCAAACAACAACCAAAAAACAAACAAACGTTGTAACTCTGACTGGAACCACAACAGGGAAGAAGAAAAAATCCAAAAAGAAATCAAAACAAAACCAACTGGCTACAGAAACCGTTCCACAAAATAATAGTTTGGTGGCGAACCAAAATGGTAATCCAGTGGTTGTGGAAAAAACTTTGAATCCAGTGGAAAAACAACCATTGGTGACCGAAGAGGAAGAAGTTGTAACCAATGCAAATTGGTTAGATCCACAAGTCTCTGTAGAACCGTCTGGACTTCCAGGTTTTGCCTCTGACTTAAAATTAGCAAATACTGAAGTTACGAATGTTGCATCTGAATCAAATGGAAACAAAGATTCAGGAAAATCATTCTTTAACTTTTCCGATTTTTTTGCAAAATACAAAAAAGCAATGATGATCCTTGGAATCATCATTCTATTTGCTTTTTACAGACTTAGATCCGCACGTCCAGGCTCTAGCAGCCGTTCATATAGAAGATAAATTTTTTTAGGAGCAAACCAACTTGCAATCGTATCGACTCTTACTTCTACCCTTTTTCATATTAGTGGTATCCTTTACCATTTTATACCCAAACTTTGCCGACCGTACTTTAAAAGTGGTTGTGAGAGAGGATGTGTATTCACTTCCTGAAGCAGATCAAAAGACGCTTGTTAGTGGGCTTTTTGATCGTTGGGAAAAAGATTATGGAAAAAGTTCTGGTTGGACCATCGAACCAAAAGGAACACTCCCTCCTAAAGAAAATCCTTTTTATACAATACAGGGACGTTTTATCACATCTGCTAAAATTAACCAAATTTCCCAAGAGAACCAAAGTCTTGTGAATGAATCCAAAAACAAATTGGAACCTACATGGATTGAAAATATGATCCGTGGCGGAAAATCTTTATCCATCAAACTTGGTCTCGACTTACAAGGTGGGATGAGAGTTGTTTTAAAAGGGGATTTTGAGGATTATACTTCAAAATTACGTGATTTGTATGCAAAAGAAATTACGGAATTAAATCTAACATTGAACAACCAAGCGGCAAAACCGGAAGAGAAAGAAAAAGCTAAAAATCGACTTTCTGAAATTGAATCTAGTTTTTATTTATCTCCGATGCGTAAGATCGTTGAGTTAGAAAAAGCGAAGATGATCATTGATAATCGTCTCACTACACAAAACTTAACAGAACCACAAGTTAGGATCCAAAAAGAACAAGATGCGATCGAAGTTTCCCTTCCTGGTGTTTCTAACTCCGCTGCGATTTTAGAAATTTTACAAAACACGGAAACTGTTGAATACCGCTTAGAAGAACCAAATCCATTTACATTCAAATCTCAAATTGCAGAAAACGAGAGACGAATGATGGATCTTGGACAAAGAGAAAAAACTGATATTTATTTATTCCAAGAACTTGTAAAAAACAAAGCAGGGAAAAAAGCCCAAGATGAGTTTTTGGCTGAACTAGAAAGAAAATACAATATCCCAAAAGATTACAAAGTGTATGCAATGTGGGCTCGTGGGAATTCTGCTAAGTCAACCTTACTCCCTAGAAGTTTTGTAGTTTTGGAACGTAAAATTGCCCTCTCTGGCAATGATATGACCAATGCACAACCATCTTATAATTCCAATTCCTATGGATGGATGGTAAGTTTCACCCTAACACCAAATGGTGCTGAGAAATTTTTTGACCTAACTTCTGAAAACCGAGGCCGTAACCTAGCAATTGTTTGGGGTGATAAAGTGATCTCCAATCCTGTGATCAATGATCCAATTGCTGGTGGTCGTGCCGAAATCTCTGGAAGTTTTTCTGAACAAGAAGCTATTCGTTTGGCAAACGTAATTTCAGAAGGGGCATTACCGATTCCACTTTCCGTTTTGGAAATGCGTTTTATTGGACCAACCCTTGGGATTGAATCCATTGAAGTGGGTGTAAAGGCTGTTGCGATTGGATTTTTCTTAGTGATGGTTTATATGATCTTCTATTACCGCTTAGGTGGGTTTATTGCTGATCTTTCCTTACTTGTGAATATCATCATCCTTGCGGCTCTTTTAACACTTATGGATTTTACGCTTACCCTTCCAGGGATTGCGGGGATCATCTTAACAGCTGGTATGGCAGTCGATGCAAACGTAATTATCTATGAAAGGATACGAGAAGAAATCGAAGAAGGAAGGGCATTGTCCATTGCTGTTACGAGGGGTTTTGAAAATGCCTTCTGGACCATTATGGATGCAAACGTCACAACTTTAATTGCAGGGATTTTAATGATCCGTCTTGGAAATGGACCTATCAAAGGTTTTGCGATCACACTTTGTTGGGGTATCGTGACAACACTTTTCACATCCTTATTTTTATCTCGTTTGTTTATGGAACTTTCTGTGAACCGAATGGGAATCCATCATTTGAACTTAAGGCCTTTTTTCTTTGGAAAAAAAGAGGGTAAACATGCGTAATATCAATTTCACGAAGTATAAATACTTCACTCTTAGTCTTTCTTTCTTAGCAATTGTATTTGGTTTTGTTGTAACATTTTCGAAATACGGTGGGTTTGCTCACTCTCTCGATTTTAATGGGGGACTTCGTACGGTTGTTGAACTCCCAAAAGACAAAACAAGAACTGATATCGAAACATATTTCCAATCCAAACAAATTGAAGCTGTTGTGATTTTACTGGAAAAGGAAAAGAATATTTACCAATTGGATATTGGTCTCGGCTCCCTCCCTACAATTGAAGCTCTCTATAAAGAAATCCCTGAGGACAAAAGAGAATCTTCTACGTCGGCGATTGACAGGTTTGTTCAACTTTTACGTTTTGAGTTTACCCTTCCTAAAGAAAAAGTTTTATCTGCAGACCAAGTAGGTGCAGTTGTTGGTGGAGAATTAACAGAGGTTGGAATCACCTTACTTTTAACTACACTTGCCATCATCCTATTGTATTTGAGCATTCGATCGCAGTTTAAGTTTGCCCTTGCATCAGCTATTGCTCTTGTTCATGATATTTTGATGACACTTGCTCTCATCGGATTTTTACAAATCAAACCAAGTGTACCGATCATTGCAGCACTGCTTACGCTACTTGGATACTCTATCAATGATAAAATTGTGGTGTTTGACAGGATTCGAGAAAATGCACATGGAAAAGATAATTTAGCTCTTTCCAATATCATCAATGTATCGATTGCACAAACACTTGGTAGAACTATCAATACATCGTTTACAACAATGATCTCCGTTGTGGCTATCATTGTAGGCGGAGCAGCAGAATTGTATGACTTTGCCTTTGTATTACTATTTGGTGTAATCGTTGGAACTTATTCTTCCATTTACATTGCAGCTCCCATTTCTGAGATTTATGACCAACTCAGGAAGAAAAAGTTCGCTTAACCTAAACTAAATGGATGTAGGGAAAAAGAAGGAACTTTATTCTCTACATTCCTTACTCGGGTTTCTTGCCATGGGCAAAACCGGTGGAAACCCCCCTGTCTCAGCAGTTCTTACCAATGGAAATGGGGATGTGTTAGAAAAAGCACATACCCAAGAATTTGGAGGAAACCACGCTGAAAGGGAACTTTTCTCCTTATTTGCAAAAAAACATTCCCAATCCCAAACTAGACCCAACCCAATCCCTTCAGATTCCATTTTATCTGTTAGCCTTGAACCTTGTACTCATTTTGGAAAAACACCACCTTGCCGAGATTTGGTGATAGAATACCAACCGAAAGAATTACTTGTGGGATGGAAGGACCCAAATCCACTAATTACATCTGGAGATTGGTCTTCTTACAAACAAAAGGGGATTCAAGTTCGATTGGATCCCGTTCTTGCGAATACATCCTTACCCTTTTTACAAGGGTTTCTGAAACGTATGAAAACTGGATCGCCTTGGGTTTGGATCAAAGTTGCCACTTCGAAAGAAGGGAATTATACAAGTTCTGATTATCGAAAAGAAAGAGTCAGTGGCGAAGACTCAGACATATATTTACAAATGTTACGTGGGAAATTTGATGCAGTAGCAGTGGGTCCTAATACATTAAAAGTCGACGAACCATCGTTAAATTTTAGAATCACTGATTCTATGATTAAGATAGCTGGAATTCTCAAACGAGTTACAGAACTTATTCCATTTTTTGACGCAGCTAGCCATTTGTTTTCTGCACTTTCTCAGTGGGGGAAAGAATCTGTTGTAACTCATCAATTAGAAGAAGAAAAATACCAACCGTACCGTGTCTTTGTTTTAGACATGAAAGCCCTTCCCAGTGAGTCGTTTTGGAAAAAACAAGAAGAACTGAACGAACGGTATGCAAAAAAACTTTGCCTTTTTTTCCAACTTAACAATGAAAATGGTGTTGGTATTCGGAATGGTTTACCAGATCAAATCAAATCTAAAATTGAAACCCTTTCTTCCCATCCTGTATTTCCAATTGAAAAAACGGATGGGAATTTGTTTTTACAAACATTGGGTAAAATTGGCATTAATACTGTGTTATGTGAGGCGGGAAGTTTTTTCCCAAATTTTTTAGAGAAAGAACTCGCAGAGGAAGATTGTATTTTGGAGATACGGAATTTGGAAAAATCGATTCCCGATGGAATTCCATTTTTGTATCATAATGAACCAATTCACTCTGAATTTGCAATTGGTTCCAATTCTATTTTCATTCGGAAACCAAAAAGGAGAATTTAAACTATGTTTACAGGCCTTGTTGAAACTCTTGGAAAAGTCATCCAAATTGAACCCATTGATTCTGGGATCCAATTTACTGTTGTTACAGAATGGGAGAATCCTGATATAAAATTAGGTGATTCCATTGCTATCAATGGCGCTTGTATGACAGTTACCAAATTTTCTGATTTGGGGAATATTTTTCAGTTTTATGCATCTTATAAGTCTTTGGAACTAACCAACTTATCGAGATTAGGGGAAGGATCTGTTGTCAATCTAGAACGAGCTATGGCCATGGGACAACGGTTTGGTGGTCATATGGTCCAAGGCCATGTCGATGGAGTTGCAAAAGTCATCAGCCGAAAACAAATTGAAAATGAAGTCGAAGAGTTTTGGGTGGAGATTCCAGAAGACCTACGCCGGTTTTTTGTGAAAAAAGGTTCCGTCACATTGGATGGAATCAGCTTAACCGTTGTAGATATTGAAGATGGCAAAATCCAACTTATCCTCATACCAGAAACCATGCAAAAAACAAATGCGAAGTTTTGGAAAGTAGATGGAAAACTCAATGTGGAAGTGGATGTACTTGCCAAATACATTGAAAACTATTTGGCAAAAAGAGGGGAAGTGTAAGTAAATTAATTTCTTTTTAGTAAATCGTCAATGTCGGAATCATCAGAATCCCCGTCGACGTACCTCGTTTGAAAATCGGAACTACTCAGAATCTCAAAAAACATATCCAGTTTAGCGAGTTTGAAAACGTTTTGGATCATCGGTTTCATTCCAACGAGGAGGAGTTTTCCTTTTTTGTTTTTTAAGGAATTAAGGCTTTTGATGAGAGATCCAATTCCGGAAGAGTCAATGTAATCCAGCCGGCTCATTTCTACCGAAACAAGACTTGGGCTGGATTCGATGAGTTTGTTAAAAATCGATTCAAATTCTTCTGTTGATTCGATATCAAACTTACCTGCGATTTCTATCGTTTTGATCTTCCCTGTGGTGTTTAATTTTAGCTCCAAAGCTCCCTCCGATCGAAACATTTAGACAAAAGAAATAGGAAAAATCAATGAATTTCTTTGGGAATCTTCTTTAATTCGGAACGGCTTTCAGAGTTTTAGTATATAGAGGCCTTTCCCCATGATACGTCCGATCGAAGAAGCAATCGAAGAAATCCGCCAAGGCAAAATGATCATCCTCGTCGACTCTGAAGACAGGGAAAATGAAGGAGATTTGGTCTGCGCTTCCCAATTTGCAGACAAAGACAAAATCAATTTTATGGCGACCCATGGACGGGGACTCATTTGTGTCCCAATGGAGAGAGAAAGGTTACAGAGCTTGGGTCTTGGCAAAATGGTCGATGATTTATCCCTCGGTGACAAACATGGAACTGCCTTTACTGTTTCGGTTGATGCCAAACAGGGAACCACAACAGGAATCTCTGCACATGACAGAGCAAAAACAGTTGAAGTTTTACTCGATCCAAATACAAAACCGGATGACTTGATGCGTCCAGGTCATTTATTTCCCTTACAAGCCGTGACTGGTGGTGTTTTACGAAGAGCGGGTCATACCGAAGCAGCTGTCGACTTATCTAAGTTAGCAGGTCTTTATCCAAGTGGTGTCATTTGTGAAATCATGAATGATGATGGATCAATGGCAAGGATTCCTGATTTGGAAAAATTTGCAAAAACTCATGGTCTAAATATATATACCATCGAAGACCTGATCCGATACCGCCGACACAAAGAAAAACTCATTCACTTAGAAGTAGAAGCAAATCTTCCAACCGAGTTTGGTGATTTTAAAATCAAAGCATATTCCACTCAGATTGATGATAAAATTCATATGGCTCTTGTGAAAGGTGAAATCGATCCAAATAAACCAGTGCTAGTAAGAGTACATAGTGAGTGTTTGACTGGAGATATTTTTTCATCTCAACGTTGTGATTGTGGACCTCAACTTCATAACGCCCTTCGAATGATCGAAAAAGAAGGAACTGGTGTCCTACTTTACATGAGACAAGAAGGACGTGGGATTGGAATCATCAATAAACTAAAAGCATATTCCTTACAAGAAGGTGGCCTGGATACAGTAGAAGCCAATGAAAAATTAGGTTTTGCTCCTGACCTCAGGGAATATGGAATTGGGGCACAAATCCTACGAGACATCGGGGTAAAACAGATGAAACTCATCACGAATAACCCTCGTAAGATTGTAGGACTTGAAGGATACAATTTGCATGTTACGGAGAGAGTGCCGATTGAAATTGATCCTGTTGAAGAAAATTCTCGTTATTTACAGACGAAAAAAACAAAATTAGGTCATCTGCTAAACCTGCACGGTTAAGAACCGAATCGATAAGCTCTCTTCATTATGGGGAGAGCCTTGACCTAAGCCACTCGTGTTTTTGTTTTTCAAATAAAATGCGATCGTGTAATCTCCCAACTCTTCCTTGCCAAAATTCGATTTTGGTAGGGGATACAGAGTACCCTCCCCAAAACTCTGGCATCGGAATTTCCTTTCCTTCCCATTCTTTGGAAAGTGAGGCAAATTTTTCTTCTAAATATTCTCTCGATGGCACCACCGAACTTTGGTTTGATGTGTGAGCTCCGATTTGCGATTCTCTTGGGCGAATTGCAAAATAACGTTCTGATTCTTCTTTTGGAATTTTACTTGCGATCCCTTCAATGCGAATTTGCCTTTCTAGTTTTGGCCAAAAAAAATTCAAAGCCACTCGATTGTTTTCACTGATGTTTTTGCCTTTATCAGAATGGTAGTTCGTGAAAAATTGAAATTCATTACGGATTAATCCTTTTAGAAGTACAATCCGTACGCTTGGTTGTCCATCTCTGTCTACCGTGGCTAGGCTCATAGCATTGGGTTCTGGTTCTCCTTCTTCTTTTGCTTCGGAAAACCAAAGGGAAAACAGTGCCAAAGGATCAGTTCCAGCTGTGTTTTCTGAAAGAACAGAACGTTTGTATGTTTGGCGCATATGTGCTAGGTCATTTATTGGTTCCATAAATCTGAAAATCCTTCCCATTCATAATTGTGAACGATGAGTTTGCAAAAAAAAGTAAAAAAGAGTCCAATCGAAAAATAGAGTCCCATGGGAACTTTTGTTCCTTTGAGTGGTTCTCCTTTTTTTCGAAGTACCAAACTAAAGGTAACGGCAAGTAAATAGGATGTATTCAGATACACCATCCAAAAGGGATTCCCTGCAATGGCAGCAAAAACAGGTGAAAAAAGTACGTCCCCTAGACCCGTCCCACCACGAAACACGAGATAGATGACAAGATAAAAAGCGAAAAAACTCAAATACACAAACAAATGTTCGAGTCCAATGGTTTCACCAAACAAAAGGAAGTTCGACAAAAATCCAAAACCGAAAAGGAAGGGAAGGTTTTCATAATCGAGTGATAATTTTTTTGCATCCGTCATCATGGAAATAAGAAGGTGGCCAAATAAAAATAGAAGGCAAATTGTACCAATAAGGGAATCTGAAATGGAATACACAACAACGGCAATAATTCCAAACAAAAATTCAGATAAGGGGTAGAGTTTGGGAACGTTGATCTGACAATGATCACATTTTCCTTTCGTTAAAAACCAACCAAAAATGGGAA
>JACVCB010000032.1 GCA_016742255.1 Leptospira sp. | reverse complement strand
AAGCATGATATGGAACTGCTCAATTTTACGACGTTCCAAATGTTTCGAATAACTTTTTTTAGGTGCTGGAATGATGAGTTCAGTCGGATTTTTCCCTTTGGGATTTTCAAAAGAAAAGTATTTATTTGTGAGATCCAGGACTTTCTCCCAAGTGAAATTTCCTGAAACAGAGATCACCATATTCTTTGGGAAATAATGTTTTTCAAAAAAAGTACGAATGGATTTTTCTGTGACACCTGTTACTGATTTTTTGGTTCCAATGATATCACGCCCGTAAGGTGACTTCCCAAAGATATTGCGAAAATAATAATCATACACAAAATCATCAGGTGCATCTTCATACGAACGCATCTCTTCCATGATGACACCTTTCTCAGTTTGGATGTCTTCTTTGCGGAAAAGTGGGCGAAAGAGCATATCAGACAAAATTTCAAATGCTAACTCTGCTTGGTTTTTGATAGCAACGACATAGTATTGTGTGTATTCTCGCCCCGTAGAACCATTCAAAATCCCACCGACTCGTTCGATGGATTCAGCGATTTCTTTACTTGTGCGTGTTTCTGTATCTTTGAAGAGCATATGCTCTAAAAAGTGAAAGTAACCATGTTCAGAATTGGTTTCGGCAAGACTGCCTTGTTTTAAAAAAACACCCACCCCCATAGAGGATGCGTGTTTCATAGGTTGGAAAAGAACTGTAAGACCATTTGGCAATACAGTTCGTTTGCATTCAATGACGGGTGCCATTTTGTTCACTCCCCCCAAACAGATGTTTGGGGACTGTTGTTTAGTTATCTAAAAGGACATCCTTTCTCGAAAGATCAATTTTTCCCATTTTATCAACGGAAATTACTTTCACTTTGATTTTTTCCCCTTCGGAAACAATGTCACGAACAGATTGAACTCGTTTCACATCTAATTTAGAGATGTGGCAAAGCCCTTCTTTTCCAGGTAAAATTTCAACAAAAGCACCAAAGTCAGCGATTCGTTTGATCACCCCTTCGTAAATTTTCCCCACTTCAATTTCTTCAAAGATTCCATCGATCATGGCAATGGCTTTTTCTTTGGACTCTTCACTTGGAGAGGCAATGGTTACCTTTCCAGAGTCATCCACAGAAATTTCCGAACCAGATTGTTCGATGATGGCACGGATCATTTTCCCACCAGGGCCAATGAGTTCTCCGATACGATCTTTTGGAATTTGTTTTTGTGTGATACGAGGAGCGTTTTCGCTTAAGTTTCCTTTTACGGAAGAAATCGCTTTGTTCATCTCACCAAGGATGTGGTCACGACCCACTTCTGCTTGTTCGATGGCCTTTTGTAAGACTTCAAGTCCTAAACCATTTACTTTTAGGTCCATTTGGAAGGCAGTGATGCCTTTTTTGGTTCCCGCAAGTTTGAAGTCCATATCACCAAAGTGGTCTTCGATCCCAGCAATGTCAGAAAGAACCGCAAATCGGCCTTTTTCATCACTGAAAAGTCCCATTGCAATCCCAGACACAGGGCCAGAAATCGGAACCCCACCCGCCATAAGCGCGAGTGTTCCCGAACAAACGGACGCCATAGAAGAAGATCCATTGGATTCTAAAATTTCAGACACAAGTCGTATCACATACGGAAACTCTGTTTGCGTAGGAAGGACTTTTTTAATCGCACGTTCTGCTAGATTCCCATGACCAATTTCACGCCTTCCAGGGCCAGAGTTACGTCGCACTTCCCCTACAGAAAACGCAGGGAAATTATAGTGTAACATAAAGTTCTTTTCTTTGGAACCTTCGAGAGTTTCGTAACGTTGGTTATCCGAAGTAGTTCCAAGTGTCATGACCCCAAGGGACTGAGTTTGTCCTCTTGTGAAAACAGCAGAACCATGTGGTCCAGGAAGTACATCAATCTCACATGAAATTTGTCGTATTTCGTTTGTTTTCCGACCGTCAAAACGAATCCCTTCTCCAAGCACTAGTTCACGAACAACTTCGTATTCTAATTCATGAAGGAAATGTTTGATGTCTTTTGTTTTATCTTCTGGAGCCAGTAAGTTTTTAAAATGTTCAACCGTTTCTTTGTTAATGGCTTTGATGTCATCGTTACGTTTTGCTTTGTCTGCATTCTTGTTAGCAGCTGTTAAACGTTCAAATGCAAACTCACGAATTTTTGCGTGGAGTTCTTTATCAGGAGTTTTTAAAACGACTTCTTTTTTAACCGTACCATTTTTCTTAGCCAATTCTTCCTGCATCATCACAGCAATTTTCAGCTGTTCTTGTGCAAAACGAAGAGCATTCATCATGTCTTCTTTGGAGATTTCGCTTGCTTCCCCTTCGATCATGACGATGGCATCTTTGGTTCCTGCGACGACTAAATCCAAATCAGATTTAGTGATTTCTTCGTTGGTCGGGTTTAAAATGAACTCACCAGCGATCCTTCCGATACGAGCACCCGCAATGGGACCTGCAAATGGAATGGAAGAAACAGAAAGTGCCGCCGAAGCTGCATTAATTGCATGGCCTTGGACAGAAACTTGTTTATCAGCAGATAATACTTGGACGAGGAGTTGGACTTCCGAGAAGTAACCTTCAGGGAACATCGGACGGATCGGTCTATCGATGATACGAGAGAGTAATACTTCGTGCTCTGCAGGTTTTGCTTCGCGTTTGAAGTAACCGCCAGGAAAACGACCTACTGAGTAAGCTTTTTCCGTATATTCGCAAGTTAAAGGGAAAAAATCTTGTCCTTCTTTTGGTTCGTCAGCTGCACACACAGTGGCAAGCAGGACCAAATTTCCGGTTTTGTATACAACCGACCCGTGAGCTTGTTTCGCCCACTTGCCGGTCTCTAGGGTAATAGAATCTCTACCCCAAACACCAGTGAACTCTGTAGCCATAGGAATTACTTCCTAAGGCCGAGTTTTTCAATCAGCTTTTTATAACTTTCTAAGTTGGAACGTTTGAGGTATTCCAACAAACTCTTTCTCTGGTTTACCATAGCGATTAGGCCACGGCGAGAGTGGAAATCCTTCTTATTTGCTTTGAAGTGTTCCGTAAGGTCTTTAATACGAGAGTCGAGAAGAGCGATTTGTACTTCTGCAGAACCTGTGTCGTTTGGTTTGCTACCGAATGTAGCAATGATCTGCTGTTTTTGTTCTTTTGTGATCATACTAGTGTCCAGATTTTAAGAACGACTCATTTAGAAAACATAATTTTTGCAGAAGGGTCAAAAAATACTTTTCGGTAGCGGTAAGGAATGTGGTTCGGTTTCTCTTCGTAAGAACACCAAGCAAGGATGGTGGCCTCGTCTGCATCCACGATGTAAAACCCAAGGGAATCGGCTTTCGGGAGTTTGTCCCAGATATAACCCCCGTGGATTACCGCTTTTTTTTCGGTTTCGTCCACAATCCGTAACGGCAAAGGGAATACTTCTTTCCAGTCTTTGAGGTCACTTGCCGTGACCTCTTCCAACGTTTTGGCACCACTGACATTGTACTCACCGATCGATTCTCGTACAAGCCTACCGAGGGAAAGTGGGATCCCCCATTTGTCGGAAAGATCAAGGACTAGTTTTCGAATGTAGGTTCCAGAACTAACATGGACCCGAAACGAAAACCCAAATTCTGTTTTTTGGATGTCTTTTACCGAATGGATGGTGATGGCACGTTCCTTTTCTTCCACCGCAGTCCCTTCCCGGAAGAGATCAGACTGGCGTTTGCCTCCTACTTTCAGAGCTGAGATTTTGGGTGCTTTCTGAGTTGTGAGTTTTTTGAGGTTTTGTAGTTCTTCTTCCAATCTTTTGATGGAAAAAAGAGATTCAAATTTTTGAAGAGAGGATTCCCTTTCGTCAACTTCCACCATTCCATCTGGGTCTCCTGAATCCGTGCGGTATCCCACGATCACTTCTGCCAAATAGGTTTTGTCTTTTCCGAGGAATACTTGGGAGAAAGCAGTATAGTCCCCACACGGGAGAATGAGTAGGCCTTCGGCAAATCGGTCAAGAGTTCCCGTATGCCCCACAGATTTTTGGTTTAACAAACGTTTGGTCTTTAGAACCAAATCAGAACTGGTAATCCCAGGTGGTTTATAAACAAATAAAAATCCAGATCGGTAGGGTTTTGCCATCAGTGGTCACCAAACAAACTCTAGGTGCGTATGATAAATTTTCATTTGAGGGAAAATCCAAATGGGAATCGGTCGTTTCGGTTTCGGAAAGATTTATTCTGCCTCTTTGTCTTTCCGGGAAGAGTCTTTCTCTTCATCCGTATCCGTCGTATCCTCATCCGCTGCATCGGGATGGAGTTCTTCAAAAAGTGTTTTCGGAGCCGATTCATCGATGAGGCGGTTCACTTCTAAACTTTTGATGTAGTTATTATCCCAGACAAAACTAAACTTTGGGTTCGTATGCAAGTGAAGGTTTTTTCCGACAAGCGAGGACAAAAATCCCGCACAAGAAACAAGTCCTTGTGTGAGTTTTTTTCTTTCGTTGTTATTACAAAGGGCAGTGAAGTATACTTTCGCATACCGTAAGTCTTCGCTGATTTCAATGCGATGGAAACTTGGCAAAAAGACCCGTGGGTCTTTTACCTTTCCTTCCAGAATCGCAGACGAGATGAGGCGAATGATCTCCGATTCGAGTTTTTTCATTCGAATGGGATTCATTTAGGCCGCCTTACAGTTTACGAGCAATCTCGCGAATCTCGTATGCTTCGATCTCGTCACCCACTGAGAAGTCATTGAATCCATCGAGTAAGATACCACACTCAAATCCAGTGAGGACATCAGCCACATCGACTTTAATACGTTTGAGGTTTTTGATTTTCCCTTCCCAAGTGATCTCACCTGTTTCGCTGGAAATCACACGAACGTATGCTTGTTTGGTTACCTTACCGGATTTCACCATACAACCTGCGATGTTCCCCACTTTGGAGATTTTGAATACATCGCGAATTTCGACTTTACCAATGATGTTTTCCACTTTTTCAGGTTCGAGCATTCCTTCCATGGAAGCTTTCACTTCATTCACCACATCGTAGATGATGCTATAGTATTTGATTTCGACTTTTTCTTTCTCAGCAAGGGAAACCGTTTTCGGATTCGCACGAGTATGGAAACCAATCACGATTGCATTTGATGCTGAAGCAAGGATGATATCGGAATCTACAATCGCACCTGTTCCTGCATGGATCACATTGAGGCGAACATCTGCAGTCGAAAGTTTTTCAAGAGCTTCTTTGACCGCTTCTGTCGATCCACGAACGTCTGCTTTGATGATGACTTTGAGTTCTTTGAGGGCACCTTGTTTGATGATCTCACTCATATTGTCGAGTGTCACACGAGTGGCAGCATTTTTTGATTGGCCGAGTCTTTCATAATCTTGACGGCTATGAGAGATGGTTCGTGCTTCTTTGTCATCGATCACCACATCAAATGGAGCCCCTGCATCAGGAACTCCGTCGAGACCCGTTACAAGAGCTGGAAAGGATGGGCCCGCTTCTTTGATGGAACGACCAAGGTCGTCATACATCGCACGAACACGTCCTGCATGCACTCCCGCAACAAACGCATCACCCACACGGAGAGTTCCGTTTTGGATGAGAACCGTTGCCACAGCACCACGACCTGGATCGAGTTTTGCTTCTACAATGGTTCCTTTTGCTTTTCGTTTCGGATTGGCTTTGTGGTCTAAGAGTTCTGCTTGGATGATGAGCATCTCAAGGAGTTTATCAATTCCAATATTACTTTTTGCTGATATATCACAGAAGATGGTAGTTCCACCCCATTCTTCTGGTTGTAATCCATAATTCGAAAGTTCTTGTCTCACCTTTTCTGGGTTTGCTGCTGGAAGGTCAATTTTGTTGACCGCAACAATGATAGGAACTTCTGCTTCTTTGGCGTGGTTAATCGCTTCAATGGTTTGAGGCATCACCCCATCATCGGCAGCAACAACGAGGACAACAATGTCTGTCACAGACGCACCACGTGCTCTCATCGAAGTAAAAGCTTCGTGACCTGGAGTATCAAGGAAGGCAATTTTTCCGCGTTCCGTTTCTACTTGGTAGGCACCAATGTGCTGTGTGATTCCACCAGATTCCCCTTCTGCCACTCGGGAAGACCGAATGGTATCGAGGAGTTTTGTTTTACCATGGTCAACGTGACCCATAATCGTGACAACTGGAGGACGAGTGATGTAATCTGCTGGATCGTCTTTTTCTTCTTCGATGACGGTTTCATCATAAAGTGAAACAATCTTCACCTTACAGCCGTAATCGTCAGCAAGGATGGAAGCAGTTTCGGCATCGATCACATTATTGATCGTTACCATCATCCCCATTTTCATGAGTTTACTAATCACTTCCCCCGGTTTGAGGTTTAGTTTTTTAGCAATCTCACCCACTTGGATGTTTTCTAAGATTGAGATTTCTTTTGGTACAGCGGCAAGAGCTGCTGCTTGTGCCTTTTGTTTACGAAAGGATTGTTTGAAAAACTTAGTGTTTTCATTTTCTTCCCTTCCGCCTTTTTCTTTATCGAATACTTTCTTTTTGGCACCACCTGGTCCACCTGCACCAGGAAGTCCTCCCGGAGGAGCACCGAACGGAGCATCACCTGGTGGTCTACCACTACCAGGTCCACCTTGGCCGATCGGTCTTGCACCACGGTTCCCTTGGTAACCACCACCTTGTCCATCTTGTCTTTGCGGACGTGGAGTCGTTGGTCGGCTTACAATGGGATTACGATCTTCTTTTCTAAAATAACCTTGGTTTCCACCACCTTGACCACCACCAGAACGGTAGTTTGGCGAAGATGTGTCCCCAGAAAGAATGGATTCCGGTTTGCGGTCCATCTGCGGTTTTTCTCTTTCCGTTTGCGGAAGAGGTTCCGGTTTTCTTTCAGGGCGAGATACAATCGGAGAGGCTTGGGAAGGAGCTTGCGGACCGGATCCGAGACCTTGTCGTTTAGCTTCTTCACGAATGAGTTCGTTTAAATCCTTTTTTTTGTCCCCACCAGAAGTGGAAGGTTGTTTCACTTCCGCCGCTTGTTGTTGGCCTTGGGAACTGGATTCTTTTTTCTCATCAGAAGGGGCCGCTTTTTTCTTGATGACAAGTTTTTTCTTGGTTTTGTCACCACTGGCTCCCTGCTGGAGGGTTTCTTTTATCGATTTTTGCTCTTCCATATTATGCCTTAAAACTTAACCCTCTTCTACCCATTCGATTGACTCACGTAACAGACGTAAAATTTGTTCTGCCGTGGTTTTTCCGATTCCGGAAATTTTCGAAAGTTCTTCCTGGCTGAACTCGAGAAGGGTTTCCACATTTTTGATCCCACCAGCCTCTAAAAGGCCAACGATTCTTGGTGTGAGACCCGGGATTTCAGAAAGAGGTGTGTAACCAGAATCTTCTTCCTCTTCTTCTTGTCCCGATTGGTTGTAATTGTCTTCCGATTCTTCCATTGCTTCTTGTTGTGCATTGAAAAGTCGGTCTAATTTTTCGCGTGCTTCAGGCGACGCGAGTTCTTGGTTGTATTGTGATACAGTTTTGATGTCGATTTTAAATCCCGAAAGTTGAGACACTAATTTGACATTGGACCCGTTGATCCCGATCGCAAGTGATAAAGATTCATCAGGAACAATCACTAGGGCGTCCCCACGTTTTCTATCCACATGCACTTCGACAGGTTTAGCAGGAGAAATCGCATTGGCGATAAAAACGCTCGGCTCATCGGAATGGAGGACAATGTCAATCCTTTCGTTTCCTAGTTCCCTAACAATCGCTTGGATCCGAACCCCTTTCATTCCCACACAAGCTCCCACTGGGTCAACATCAGACTTACTTGTGGTCACGACCACCTTAGTTCTGTAAGATGGAATGCGGGCAACATCTCTAATCTCGACAATCCCATCATACACTTCCGGGATTTCCATTTCAAAGAGTTTTTTCACAAAGTCACCAGAGGCACGGGAAAGTGTGATCACTGGCATTGGTTCGCGGGGCCTTAGTTCTACACCAGAAATGATGGCTTTGGGACGGTCCCCTTGGCGGTATTTTTCCCCAGGGTTTTGGTCTTTTTTCAGCATGATGCCTTCTACCTTACCTAGGTCGATGGACATGATGTCTTTTTTCCAACGTTGGAAGTACCCGTGTGTGAGTTCCCCTTCTTTGGATTTATATTCTTGGTAGAGTAATTCTTTTTCCATATCGCGGAGGCGTTGGAATACCATTTGTTTTGCTTGGCTCGAGAGTACCCGAGACAAGTCTTGTGGTTTTTCAAACACTCGGATTTGGTTTCCCACTTCAATTTTTGGATCGATTTTAACAGCATCTTCCAAAGAAATTTCGAGTGGGTTTGTTGTTTTCCCTTCTACGACATCGCGTAACACAGAGATGATGATTTCATTTTTATTGTCGGAACCAAATTCAACTTGGCAACGATCGTCGGTTTCCGCTTCTAAACCGACTTTTTTGCGATAGGCGGCAAGGAGTGAGTCGCGGATGACACCGTATACGAGATCTTTATCAAGAGATTTATCCTGACAGAATTGTTGGATGGCTTCGAATAGCCCAGTTTCTTTCGTTGCTTGTTTTGTCGCCATAGTCTTAAATTTCTAAATACAAATTTCCCTTTCGTATTTCTGCGATGGGCATAGATACCGATTTTTGGTTCTTTTTGTGTCGAGTTTTACGATCGTAAAGCGTAAGCTCAACGGAATCCCCCGAAACCGGTCCCAAACGAAATAATCGTTTGTCCCATTTCCCTGATTCCAGCGGCACTTCTAGTTTTGCTAAAAGTCCTTGGAAACGAATTAAATCCTCCGGCAAACGTAATACACGTTCTGCTCCCGCGGAGGAGACTTGGAGAGTGAAATCAAATTCCTCTCCCCATTGGTCCAGCTCCTCTTTGAGTCTCCTAGACACAGTCTCACAATCTTCTAAACTAGCAGAGCCAGTTTTGTCTGTGAGATGATCAAGTTCTATCTCAATGAGGGCGTGGTTTTTCCGATTCTGTACTTGGAGCGAAAAAAGCGCTAGAGGTGGAGCGAGAACTCGTAAAATCAGTTCTCTGATGTTTTCCTCGGTATATACCAAACCATATCCAAAGATTCCAATAGGAATCTGTATAAGAGACCAAAGCTCATGCTAAAATTTAGCACGTCTCTAGACAGGCTAGGAAAAGCGAGTTGTCCTGTAAATAAAAAATTAGGGAATGGATGTTGCACCATGAGACCCCTGTATTTTAGCCTCCTTCTTTTTGTTTCCGTTTCCTGCTTACGTTTTCGTGTTGAAAACCTAAAAGAAGAAATCCTCTTCCGAATCCCCCTCGGGGCGACAAATGAAACCTTTGAAGGTGTGGTGGTAAACCAGGTATTGACCAATGTTCCCTTAACCATCCCAACATCCTCGAATATCTCGGCCCTTGCCGACAACAAACAATCAGTCATCAAACTCTTTGATCGGAATGGTAGGCTCGATGCCACCATCGGAAACCCAGATTTCAAATCAGTCGCTGGGATCCCCCATTACCCATTTCGTTTTGGTGGGATCGGGATTGTGGCCATGAATGAAGACGGTGACCTCGTGGTCCAAAACCGAATTTCTTCCAAAGGGATGGAACTCCCACCTGGACAAGAGAATTTATACAAAACCTACAGTGGTGCTTTTTCCACACAAGGGACAACGGTGCTTCCTTCCTTTCTTGTGCAAATCACACAGAAAGGGGTAGTGAAATTTATGTTAGGTGCATCTGGAAAAAACTCAGAACCATTCCGTTACATTGAATCCATTTTACCAGGTGAAGGGGACAAATTATTCGTATACCATCGAATTGCAGAAGAGATGCGACTCTCCTATTTTGAAGAAGGAGAACTCAAAGGGAACTTAAAAGAATCTACTTTGGATGTTTTTAATAGTAATGATGCCAAAGAATATGACATCACTTTAGACAAACTTCTCCCCCACCCAGAAGGTGAGTATGTCCTCGGTTCTTTTAGTTATGATTCCAAAAAAGACAAACGGTTTAAATTTCGTCGTATTTACAGATTCCAATTTGATTCCAAACAATCTGAACTTTTAAAAGAAATCCAAGACCCTTCGGAGATTTTATTTTCCATCCGTAATAATGGTGAGTTCTACATCTGGGAAACCGAAGATGGTGGAAACTCAGTTCGCCTCCAAGTACATGACAAAGAAGGCAATCATATCAATAACAAACGAATTCCCTTTTCAAGCCCGAGAGGACAATGGAGAGAAACATACACGGATGCCTTTGATACCATCTATTCCGTTCGTATTCGAGCTGGTGCTTTAGAAGTGTATCGCTGGATTTAGATGAAACAAATCCCTCTTTTTACGAACAAAGAATCAAAAACCTTAGATTCATTGGCGATTTCCGCTCTCGGGTTTTCAGAACAAACTCTCATGGGTATGGCTGCTTTATCAGTGTTTCATGCCAATGAAGACCTTTGGAAAACAGCCGAATCTATATGGATTGTTTGCGGAAGTGGAGGAAACGGTGGAGATGGTTATGCACTTGCTCACACTCTATTCCAAGAAGGATATGATGTTAAAGTTTACCAAACTTCACCAAACAAAAATATTGCGGGAAAATTTTATGAATCACTTGTCAAATCTACCATAGGTTCGATTAGCGATTTACAAAAATTCGAAACTGATTTGGAAGTTGAAGAAGCAGATTCTGTTCTACTTGTAGATGCACTCCTTGGAACAGGATTCCAATCCCCTATCACATCGGAGCTAAAATCCACAATTGAAGCCATCAACGATTCCGATGTTATTTTTTACAGACTCTCACTTGATACACCAAGTGGATGGGATCCTTATCACTTAGGCAATCAATCCAAAGAGAATCCAATATTTGTCTATTCCGATTCCATTGAGGAACTTGGTACTCGCAAATGGGAAAATGTTGGGTATATTTATGAAAAAGATAACCTCATCCCAAGGTATTACGAATCCATTGGGTTTCCCATCCGCACCCATTTAACGGACACTAATTTTTCCAAACGTTATTACTTAGAACCAGATCCAGAAAAAGCAATCCAAGTCCTAAAACGAAAACACAAAGCTCATAAATACAGTGCAGGGTCTGCTATGTTTTATGGAGGTGGAGAAGGCATGGAAGGTGCCATCTTACTTTCAGAATCTGCCTTTTCCAGGTTAGGTGGAGGAATTTCAAAAGTATTTTCACCTTCAAAATCCATCACAAACTTAGTTTTAAAAGAGGATTTGTCTAAGATGGCATTGACCTCTGATTTTTTGTCAATGGTGAGTGATCCTTTTTTTACCAAAACCAAAACAATCGTTGTGGGACCAGGACTCACTTCTTATCCAAAAGGCCTGGAAGGATGGAAATTGGAACCTGGTAAAACTTTGGTTTTGGATGCCGGTGCCATTCCAAGCAACGGAACCAAACCTCCAATAGGCGACAGAGTGATCCTCACTCCACATGTGGGGGAACTAAACCGCATGACGGGAAAAATTCACAACTCCGTGCAGGAAGCCTTTGATACAATGATTGGATACACAAAAGAAAACCAAGTGTATGTTCTCTTAAAGTCATTCGTAAGCCTTCTTGTTTGCCCCGATGGAACAAGTTACGTATGGGAATCTCCGAATCCGAAACTGGCTACGATGGGAACTGGAGACCTACTTTCAGGAATCCTCGCACGTTATTTTAGTTTGGAGTTGAATTTGTCTGTACCGGAAGTGGTTTTACTTGCTTTATCGTTTTTAGACCAATCCAAACAATTTGAGGAACCCTACCCTACTGCAAACCAAATCTTAACATCACTTGTGGAAACATTGTAATGGGAAAAGGATACCACTCACGTTCACCGGAAGAATTCCGTGACTATCTAAAACAAATCAATGAGAAACATAAAAAAACTAGATGGAGGCGAATTGTCCTTTTTATCGATTTGGTTTTAGTTGTTCTTATTTTTTACATTGGATTCAAAGCTCTGAACCCAGGAAGTTTTCAAAATAGCACAAAATCCGACAAACAAGTGGTAGATGGCTATCCTATTTATTTGAGTTTATCACGAGAAGAAGACCCAACATACCAAGGTTATTTTTTATTCATTGAAAATCATACAAAATCAGAAACCAAAGTTCCATTTGCCACATGGAAATCTGAGTTTCGGATCAAAACCAAAAATGGTATTTTGTGTTTTTCGGAACCCATTGAATGGGAAGAAAGAACCATTCCTTCCGAAGCAAATGGATTTTTGTATCATTCGGTATCCAAAGAAAGATGGAAGTCACTTGTTCCAGATTGCCGAAAGGAAATATTTGATGAAGAAGCTTCTATCTTTCGTTCAAAGTTTCGTTCCCTTGATTTAGGGTTTTATGCACAAGTGGTGATCCATACAAATGATAGGTCTTTCACCTTTCAAATCAAACAAAAACCTTATAAATGAACTTCTGGGTACTCCTCAGTATAACTTTCACCATTCACACCAGAATAAACGACTTTCCTTCCAATGAAATCAACATCATACCCGACCACACCGGCTTCCCAAGTTTCTTTTAAAAATTCAGGGAATGTACTTTCACCATTTTGGTCTTTGCGGAGTGCCTTGATTAAATTTTCTTTTTGAAAAACAGGTATTTCATGAACACCAGATACAATGGGAGTTCCTTGTTGGAGAACTGAACCACCTTGCATCTGATAAATGGACTGACAAGACGGTAAGGTCCATCGGTTCATAATCACACCAGCTTGCCTTAAGACTTCCGCAAGGACGGGAAAACCACCAACTTTTGGTCGGATGGACATGGCATACTTTTGCGCTTCTGTAAGTTTTGTAACTAGGTTTGACATTCGTTGTTTCCTCATTCGATTGGGTTTGTATTTAAATTGAGTAAGTTCGTGAGTTTCATCAAAATTTTTCGAAGTTCCTTTTCTTCGAAAGGAGTTAAATGTGAAAAAAAGGCCTCATCATTTTCGTCAGCTATTTTTGCAAGTTTGGGAACCAGTGTTTTTCCCTGTTTAGTGAGTTTGATCTCCTGGTAGCGACGGTCACTTGTATCTTCTGTACGACTCACAAGTCCTTTGTGTAAGAGTCGATCGATGAGTTTGGAGACTGCCCCTCGACTGAGGCCCGTGATCTCCGCAACAACACTCGGTGATGTATATTTTTCATGAGAGTACATTTCCCTTAGGATCACCCATTCCGCGACGGTTACATCCAAATTGTTTAGTCTTTTGGCAAAAGAATGTGAAACTGCATTCGAAACCACTCGTAAATGGTAACCTAAATGGGATTTGAGATGGCTTGGTTCTACAAAATTTCCTTTCTGCATAAACAATACATAGTTTCCTAGGAAACTATTGTCAAGGAAATTATAGGGCCAATTTAGGATATATGTACTAGATACATACTGGACAAGGAAGAAAACGGATCGTTGATTTGACCGATTGTTTTCTTCCTTAGGTAAGGTTTATTTTACACAAACAACACAGTTTTGAACATTGTCGGCAAATTGAGTCATATACATCTCTTCTTGAGGGCCATAATTTGATCCACTGGAAGAAGGTGCGGTTGGACTTGTCGCTGACCGGATATATGGTAATTGCATATAACCAGTGTAAGCTATATTCCATCCAGATGCACAAGAGGTTGTGCCCCATGCAACATAAGTAGCCCCAATTGCTACGTCTCCTCCGGCACCAGTTCTCATAAATGCTGACAATCCCAAAACTGCCATAAGTCCATTCTTAGCAGAATCGTTGTTTGTTTGATCATTCCAATTCTTTTTCCAATCTTCTTTTTACAACATCCAAAACCATAACCCGTGCATAGTATTTATCGTTTGCAGGTACTAGGTGCCAAGGAGCTTTTGGAGAGTCTGTTTTTTGGAACATTTCATTTGCGGCTTCTTCATACAAATGCCACTTGTCTCGGTTACGCCAATCTTCCTCTGTTAATTTCCATCGTCTGAGAGGATCATTTTTTCTTTCTTCAAATCGTTTGAGTTGTTCTTCCGAACTAATATGCAACCAAAACTTAATGATGATGGTTCCAAAACTCTGTAGTTGTTCTTCAAATAAAAAAATTTCTTCGTAAGCCCTTTCCCATTCAGAATCCTTAGCAAAACCTTCTACACGTTCCACTAAGACTCGCCCATAGTACGATCGATCGAAGATTCCAATTTGACCAATTTTGGGAATTCGATTCCAAAAACGCCAGAGGTAATGGTGTTGGATTTCTTCTTGGTTAGGAGCAGATATATTGTGCACTTCAAATAAACGAGGATCAATTTCTGAGGTTAACCGACGAATGGCACCACCTTTCCCTGCTGCATCCCAACCCTCAAAAACAATCAACACAGGTGTATCTTTCGTTTTTGCCAAAAAGGTTAATTCTCGAATTTTATTTTTTAATTCTTTCATTTGGATTTGGTATTCATCACGCGAAAGTGACAAACCGAGATCCAATTGATTCAAATTTAAGATCCGTGGTTTTGTAAGATTTTGTTTCATGGGATGAGTTCCATTCCGTGGTTGATCAATTGTAAGTTTGCTTTGGAATCAAAATTTAAGGTACGTTCCAATCGTTCCAAAATCGCTTCGAAAACTAAAAGTTTTGTATTCTCTTTTTGATCACTCGAAATGACAAGCCAAGGTGAGTCAATTGTACGCGAAGAACTTAAGATCGAATCGAATATTTCAAAATAACGTTTGTAATGTTCTCCTTGGTCCTTGTCATAACTTGAAAGTTCCCAAACTTTTTTCTTTTTTTTAGCATCCTCAAATCTTTTTTTTTGTTCTTTTTTCGAAAGATGCAAAAAGAATTTATGTACAATGATTTTATCTTTTGATAGGATTCGTTCTGTATTGAGAATTGATAACAGTCGGTGGTCATATTCAGCAATACTGATTTTTTTCTGGGATCTTAGATACGTCAAACGACTGTAATACGTATTTAGATAAAATAAAAATTCACCATACCTTGGTAATACTTTCCAAAAATTCCATAAAAAAGGATACCCTCTATCTTCCGATTGGTCTACATACGGAGAATAAACTTTGAATTTTCTTGGGTCCAGTCGAATGGTTAATGATTGTAAGATGGAACCTTTGCCCGTGGATGCATACCCTTCTAAAATAAAGATATGTGCGATTTTTTGGTTCGCACTTTCTCTTTGTAAAAGGAAAAAACGTTCTTGTAAACTCTCGATACCATCAAGCGAAGTATGAGGGATTTGGTTTGTGGGGTGTCTTTCTAAAATCACAAAGAAAAAGTCTAAAGTGATTTTAAAAAAACCTCCAACCTTTTTTTACATTGGCTTTGGAAATCCGGGCCCTGTTGCCTGTGCGATATGGTCAATTCCTCGTGTTTGGCCTTCGAAACGTGGTATCAAATGGACATGTAAATGGGGGACTTTTTCTGCAATTGCAGTCATATAGACTTTCTCAGGATGAAAGGATCCTATCATCTCGATACCTTTGTGGAGAGCCCGCCCATAAGCTTCCAGCTGCTCTAAACTGAGTCCACTCCAAGATTCTCCATGGCCTTTTAATTCTAAATATAAATACCCATCGAGGTTTTGGTTTGCTTTTCGTAAGATCCAGGATTCATTTTCGAACAGGATCTCCTCAGGATTTTTATGGGCTTGGCAGATTGGACAGTTCATCATTGCTCCCTATTTTGCCGATACTAAGGAAGATGAGAATCTATTTTTTTGTGCTCTTCATCTTTCTTTTCTCCCTTTTATCTCCTATTACTGCAGATGGAAACACGGAGAAACAAGACCCAATCACAGAATTATTACTCACACTCTCAGAAGTTGTATTTTCGGATCCATTCCAAAAAGAAGAAATTGAAATTAGAAAACGACTCTTGGAAACAAACCAATCCGAAATTCGTGATCTACGTATCCGTTTGAAACAAACACTCCGCAATCGTAATATCCAAAAAGAATCATTTGTAGCAGAAAAAAGAATTCCTTCGGAATGGGAAAAAGATTTAGAACAACTAGGAAATTTGGGCGGTTTCTTGTGGAAGGATGACAGAGGCACTATTTACCAATGGGGTGATTGGTCTGATTTTTATGAAGATGGATTTAGCAAAAACAAAATCAGACTCGAAGGCCAAATCCCCTCCTTTCCTTATGAAGGTGGAACCATTTATTTTTTCATTCGGAACCCACCTGGTTCTTATCCAATCCATTTTGATTTTATAGGGTGGGAAACTTCTTTTTATGCCTTTGGTGATGAAGGTTCCTTACGATACACCAACGATTTTGCTTTGGACCCTTCCGAACGTTTAGGCGAATTTCGAAAGAACTTTGATGCCATCCGCAAAAAAATCCCAGGATCCCTCTTGTTCCAAGCAAATGACTTAACCATCTTTCTTGTTCCAGGGAAACCAAGACCGATTTACTTTGTCTTTTTATTCTTACGAATCTTACTTGTGGTATGGACCATCCTACTCTTTCTCTACATTGTTCGAATGAGTTTTTCTTTTCCAAAAAATCAATTGCCCGAAGACACGGCCCACCTATCCTGACAATACATCCCAATCCCATGCCCTGGTAGTTCAACGGATAGAACATCGGTCTTCGGAACCGACAGTGGGGGTTCGATTCCCTCCTGGGGCACCAATTAAACTTCAAAATTAAATCCAACTAACATAAACAATTCGGGAATCGAACAACAGATTGATTCTGCATTTGCACTTGCAAAAATATCGAAAATGGATTTCGTAATTTTTGGAACTGATTCCCGTTCCCTCCTAAAAAAATGAGTGAACACTCACTTTTTTCTCTTGACTATTTGTACAATTCGTCCAGTTTCCTCCTCTTATGGGTTTTCGTGCTGTTGTTCGATTGGCAAAAAAAGGATTGTCTGTGTTCGTTATTGTCTGTTTGGGACTCACTGCCGGACTAAAAGGACAAGAAGCCATCCCTGAACCTGGTTGCATCAAAGACCCTCCACCTAAAAATCTTCCCTTCCCGATGGATGTTTCCAAACAACTTTGTAAAAAGGACATTGAAGACAAAAAAGATGGTTGGTATCCAACTGGCCTTCCCCTTATCAATTCCGATCCAAATGAAGGGATCGGATACGGTGCAAGAGCCTACATCTACAATAATGGACCAAAAACTGATCCCCTTTTTCATTACACACCTTACAGAATGCGACTTTTCGCTCAGTATTTTAATACAAATAAAAATGCACAATACCATCAGATCAGTTTGGATATGCCTTTTATCGCCGACACACAATGGAGGTTACGTGCGGATGCATTTTTAACCATCACTCCAACAACCTTGTACTTTGGTATTGGTGAATCAAGCATGAGGTCCCTATCCTATTTAGAGAGGAACCAACCTTACAATCGTCAGGTGAACAATGCTAGTTTCGTCGACCAAGAAACCAATTTAACTTTTTATCGTCCAGGGACAAGTTCTGATCCTTTTTCTGTCGGCGGAAAAACTTTTTCAGGAATTCCGCAAATGCCTGGTTATGTGGTGACAGACAAAATGTACAATCGGTATACCATTGAAACTCCAATGGCAACAGTGAGTGGAGAGAGATCATTTGTTGGTGGGACAGTTCGATTGGTATCGGGTTTAAAATTTTCAAACAATATCATTCGAACGTATGATGGGAAAATGGTAAGAGGTGTGGATCCAACGTTTGACCAATTATCTGCAGACGTTCCAAATGGAAAAACTAGACTTACAGAAGACCACGAAGGGAAAAAAATAATTGGTTACCAAGGTGGGTATGTAAACGCATTACGACTGGGAATTGTGTACGATACACGTGATTTTGAACCAGATCCGAATTCGGGAATTTTTGCAGAAGTAACTTACGAAAAACATAGTAAAGCATTGGGGTCGGACTTTCAGTACCAAAAGTATTTTGCCCAAACAAAAATGTTTTGGAGCCCCTTTCCCAAGTTAGTTGATAAATTAGTTGTCGCAAATCGATTTGGACTTGGTGTTACTGAAGGAGATGCTCCTTTTTTCGAATATAGAAATATGTGGGGAACGGAAGGACTAGTGGGAGGACTTGGTGGACTTCGTACGTTACGTGGATTCAAACAGGATCGTTTTGTTGGACGAGCGATGGGATGGGGAAATTCCGAAATACGATGGAAATTTGCCGAAGCAAAATTAGGTTCAGAGTTTTTTGCCTTTAATATCGTACCGTTTTTTGATTATGGAAGGGTTTGGGATGATGAACATAAAATTAACTTAAAAAATTATTTTTATTCCAAAGGGATTGGATTACGTATTGCATGGAACCAAGCAACCATCATTATGATTGATTATGCCAAATCAAGAGAAGACGAACAATTATTCGTAAACTTTAGTCACGTCTTTTAGATTTTGAAGAAATCGATCGTTTGTCTTAAATTAGAAGCTTTCTCGGACAACGCCGAACACAACTTATCAATATCGTTCACAAACTGATTTAGATATTCAGTACCTTCAGTAATGGTTGCTATACTTTTTGCAAGTTCTTCTGAAGTACTTGCCTGCTCATTGGTGTTTTGTTCAATTTCCATTGCAGACATTGTCAATTTTTCAATATTCTCTTTTACATTTTTCACAAGTTCCAATTGTTGTTTTGTCATGTCACTTGATTGTTTGATCAGTTCAATTGTGGTGTGGACAGACTTCCCAATTTGAGTGAAGGTTTTTTCTGTATTGGATACGGCAAGTCTTCCTGATTTTGTAGAAGAGGAAGCTTTTGATACTGCTTCCAGAATTCGTTTTGTATTGGAAAGAGTTTGTTCCCCTAATTTCGAAATTTCACTGGCAACTACTGCAAATCCTCTTCCTGCATCCCCTGCTCTTGCCGCTTCAATCGAAGCATTGAGAGATAATAAACCAATTTTATCTGAAATTTCGCCAATCACCTGGATTACATTTGATGTGTTTTCGACACTCAATTCTATATCAGACATAGCAACTAAGGTAGAATGAAGTGCTGATTGTCCCAACTTCGTTTCCTCTTCCATTTGTTTGGTTTCGGTTTGTGTTAAGTTCATCATATCATGGATGGATACAATCGAAGACTCCATATCGATTACTAAGTCTTGTGCATCTTTAGTAATATCATGTTGTTTTTTGGCTCCAAAAGCCGTAGAACGAATGCTTGCTGACATTTCCTCAACACCTGCTGACATCTCTTCCGAAGACGAAGCTTGTTCCATCATTGCCTGGGTTAATCCTTGGGTTTGTGTTGCAATGATCTTTGCATCCGAATTCACTTTATCTGACTCTTCAATGACAGTGGATGTAATTTTTCGGATGCTTGTGATGAAAGAATTGAGAGAAATAGATCCATGTCCTAGTTCATCCGTAGAAATGATGGGAACGGATTCACTTAAATCCCCACTTGCTAAAGATTTATAACGATTTGCCATTTGGATGGTATTAAACTTCATTGCTTTTACAAAAAGTGAGGTGAGTACAAATATATTGATGGTGATAAATGCTGCCATCAACACCAAAGTCACTTCTGCATTTTGGATTTGTACAAATTTTGTTACTTCCGCTAAAAGAAGGTATCCTAATGCAGTGAGTGTCATACTAAATACAGCAGACATTGTAAAAAAGATTCGTGCGTAAATTCCAACCTTCGGAATCATATCAGCATTTAACGGCAAATCTTTTAACTCAGGTGTAATTAAAACTTCTGAAATCACTAGTTCACTTAAAAAAAAGTGTGAAACACCTAATACTGGATATATGAGAATTGGCAAAATGACATAAGGAAGGTATTCCGCGAGCGTTGGAGTAAAAAATTGAAATGTGACAAAAGCAGCAAATGGAATTCCGAAACTCCATTGAGTCAAAAAATATCCCAAATTATGTTTTGGAAATTTCAAAAGTGTTAATTTGATCTTTTGTTTTTCTTCGAGTGATAACGATTGAAAGAAATCAGGAATGGTATTTGTGAGTAATTTTTTAAGTCTTATGAAACGAATGGTAGGGATAACATAAGAGGTAAAAAGTGCAATGGTTGCACCTAATACAACTAGCACCGACTTATCGAATGAATAAACACCTGCAATGACAATAAATAAGACTGCAGTTGGTACAGCAAGCACCGCTGTCAGTAATTCTAATCCGATTGTCAATCGCCAACATAAAGATTTAATTTTGGCTTCATTCATTTCCGCTTTTTCCTTTTTCAGGACAGTGTAGGAAAAGCGGAGAATCGTATAGTATTATTTTGAAGTACGCGTATAAACGCCATCCCAGCCGACAGGTGGTGGGTTTTGGAAAAGAGTTTGGCAACGTTTGATGAGCAAGTGGCTACTCACATCTTCTTTTCCTAATATTTTAGAAACATTCTTAAAATGTTCGATGGCAACTTCCCAATTTCGTTTTGAGTATTCGGAAAAACCTAACTCATACTCTTCGAATGCTTTTACAGACATTGGGGAGATTTCATTTTTAAATGATTCTAAACTATAGATTTTCACAGGTGCTTCTTTTCCCTTCACACGGATCCAATCTAAAAATCGAAAAGAAAATGTATCCCGACAAGCTAATTCAATGTTTTCTGATACCAAAATCGAAACACCATAATCTTTGGCAGCGGCTTCTAACCTAGCAGCTAAGTTAACAGTATCACCCATCATTGTGTAGGATGCCAAACTATCTGTTCCCATAAATCCAACTTTAGCCAAACCACAATTAAGACCGATACGAAATACCATAGCACGTGCAAGTGGTGTGTAATCCCCTCTTTCATTCCATTCTTTTCTTAACACTTCCAACTCTTTCACCATCTCAAGAGCTGTTTTACAAGCAAGTTTTGGGTGTTCCTTGTTTTGTATGGGAGCACCGAATATTCCTACAATTGCATCACCTATGTATTTATCCAAAGTTCCAGAATTAGCTTTTAAAACATTGGTCATAACAGAAAGGTATTCATTTAACAATTTTGCTAAATCTGTTGCACTTAGTTCTTCACTGATAGAGGAAAATCCAGCTACATCTGAAAAAAATGCAGTGATTTCCCACTCCCCTCCTTGTTTTAAGGATTCCATATTCTCGAGAGCCACACTTACCACTTCTGGATCGACTAAGTTCCGTAAGATGTGATTGAATTTTCTTTTTTCCTTTCCTTCAGTGTACGTTAAATAGGCAAATCCAAGTAAGTAAGAAACTGGGAAACCAAATACGAACGAATACGTAGACAAAACATAATCCATCCGATAAAGGAAATAAAACAATCCGATAAACAAAGAGATTGCAAATACTGGATAAAGATTCTTCAATAAATGCCATTGGTTAATGAATAAAACAAGAACACCAACAAACAGAACTAAGATTGTAAATACAAACCCATACGTCACAGGTAATTCTTTTAATAAATGTCCTTCTGTTAAATTCGATGCGAACACAGCCTGTGCAATCACACCAGGAAACAATCCATGAGGAGTTACCACATCATCATGTGTGGCAGCAGCTGATGTACCAATGAGGACAATTTTATTTTCAAAGAGTTTGGGAGGAACAAGGAGAGTGTTTGGATCTTCCACCTCACCAGTGTTTAACTTTTCCAATGATTCGATGATCCCTGCAGCGGAATACCTCGGAATATTTCTCAACTCTTCTTCTGTATAAAAATAAGCTCTGACTAGGCCATCCCTTCCGACGGGAATGATGCGTTTTGATCCCTCTTTTTCTAAGTATACATTAAAATCTTTAGTTTCTACCTTGTAAGTTCCGCCTAACGAAAACGCTTGCAAAGCTAAGGTTGGAAAATACAATCCATTCCAACGAACAAAGGGAGAAAATCTCCTTAAAATTCCATCACTATCAGAAATCACATTCACCACATGGACCATCGGTGCTGTTTCTGCAATTTGACCAATCGGAAAAGAAGCATTCTCATATTTTGGGAAAGGAATATTTGTATTTAATGGAACGCTGAATTTTTGACTAATGACCTCGATACTTTTTCTTGGAATCACAATCCCGCCATTTCGAAAATTGGCAGCATGAGATATCTCCCCCAATGTCTCGTTTGCGACCACCAGTGCATCATCATAATCCGACCTTTCTGTGAACATGATATCGATGATTGTAAATTTAGGCGGAGTGAGAAGTTTTGTGTATCCGATAAGAGTGGGATAAATATGCCGTTTCCAAGGCCACTGCCCAAGTTCAGGATGGTCAGCATATTTGGCAATACTCTGTTCATCGATATCAATAATCACAATATCTTTTGAAAATGTATGATGGGAAGGTAAAAGGTGAAACAAAGCATCCGACAATTTACGATCTAATGTCGTAGAAAATCGAAAAAAGGAAATGAAAGTAGTGAGTAAAGTCGGAATCACCACCATTAGAAAAATCGGGAATAGTATTTTATTTTGTTTCATTTGTTGTTAATCGTTTTTTGTAATCACTCCATCGGTCAATGATGACAGGAGATCCTTCCATAGAAACCGAAGATTCAATAAACACGAGTTTTGCGATTCTCAAATTTGTATCAGGATGTGTTTTTTTCATAAGGTCAGTACCTTCTGATTTGGACATTGTATTCAAATAACTAGACAAACCAAGTGGTGAATATCCCACCTGAGAAACAAGACCAACGGCTGCCTCATCCGCTTCCAATTCCACCTTAGCATCTCGGCCAGTTTCAAAAAATTGTTTTTCCATTTCGCTTATCGCAGTTGCCATCGCTGTGTTGACAACCTCACTGCCTGGAGGAGATAATAAGCCAGATAGAATATCAACAAATACATTTGATTCTTTGAATTCTCCACTATGAAATAAGATCACATGGCCCATTTCATGTGCAATGATACCAGCTAACTCAGCTTCTGTTTGGATTTTTTTTAGAGTGCCTGTAGTGATAAACAAATAACCACCAGGACAGGAAAATGCATTTACCTCTTGTGAATCGATGATCCCAACCCGAAATTCCAAATCCTTACGGGAAGAAACAGAACCTAACTTTGATGCGATGGAATTGAGATACCTCGTGAATTCTAAATCACGAACCAAATTATACTTTTTCAAAAGCTTTGCTGCAAGCGAACGGCCCATCTTCACTTCTGCTTTTGTTTCCCCAAGTACAGGCAATCCAGAATTAGATGAGAATGAAAAAAAACTCGGACTTTGTGTGATCCCAGTCTTATTTATTTCCTTAGGAGATGTTTCTTCAAAGGCCAATGGTACGGATTCGAGCCAACGTAAAGATTCAAAATCATACAAGTCTCCTTCTCCACGCACTCTCATTTTCTGAGTTTCTGAGAGTCCTCTTGCAGCAGCGGTTTTTGTGAAATCAGAGGCACGTTGTCTTGCGACAACGGCTTCCGATGAATTAGAAGTGATCCCTAATTTCATTTGGGTTCCAGGTGGGAGTGGAGATACAAATAATTTTGAGACCCAACCTGTTTTCTCTTCGACTCGAACTTGGACAAAAAGTCCTTGTTCGGTGATAGGCGTTAGTACTTCTCCTATTTTTAAAAGACTTCCTTCTGCATTTAACTTAGGTTGTGAAAGTAACTTTGCTTTGTTGCTTTGCACATAAACATTTCCTTTTGCAAGGAGTGAAACACTGACAAAAAGCAATAAATAGGATAAAGTGTTATACTTCATTACCAATGAGTGTTGGGTCTCATCAATCTTTGAAAACTCTTTTTTTAATTTTGACTTTCGAATTGACAATTCCTATCCATCCATTGTTATGAACGGGCAATGAAACATTTTTTTCTACTTCTCATCATATTGTTTATGACGTTCGAAGGTTGTAAAAAAGAAAAAGATGAAAGTAATACGCTCAGTGCATTAGCCACTCGGTTTTTCATTCGTACATTATTTTCTTCCAATATCAATACAGAACTCCCATCCAATTTAAGTGTGGCTGTGCCAAGGTCTATTCGGAAACCTTCGAGCGGTTTAGGTGCAAGTTTTCTGCGCCAAAACCGTTCTACCAAAATGGCTTTTTCTAATAAAGGAATCGCACAAGATACTTTGGATTATGGATTTACAGGACAAAATTTTTTAACAGAAGGTACAAGTATTGTCGCTGAGATATTAAGAGATTCTAAAAAAGACTTAGTACTCATCAGCGGATCTTATCTCATTGCCAAAGCAAGTCCGGGAGTTTGTATTCCCGGTGGAACGGGAACCGTGCGTATCACCCAAAGTATGGAAGAAGAGTTCCTGGAAGGGATTGAAAGGCTAGGTCTGAGTCCCGAAGAAGCAAGAGGTGAACTAGTAAGTCTGCAAAACGAAGGGATTTTGCCATTTACGGGACAATCAGTGCCTACACCTGCGATGGTTTACAAACGTTTGAGTAATGACGAATATGATGTTGAAATTGAATATTCCTTTGCCGATGCCATAGGAACCCCTCAACCTTGTCCTTCCAATAATAAATTCCAAAAGGCAATCAAATTCAAAACAGATAAATCAAAAGTTTTTAGTTCCATCAATCGTTCCTTAAAAGTATTTGGAATTTCTTTAAGTGTAGAAGCATCCATCACTTACATCACACAAGCTGGAAAAAAAGACAAAGCCATCCTCAATATCAAACAAGTGACAAGTGGTTCTGGGAATACAGACAAATCCACAACACGATTTACCTTCGAAGAATGTGAGAAGGATACAAGTGCCAATGCAAATAATTGTGTCACATTAAATTATAGCAATGTTTACGATGACGCTGCAGGGAATAAAGTCACCACCTCAGTCAAAGGTAGAACCAATGACTTAGGTGGTTATGTCCTGACTGAATACATTGACAATGGCAACAACTACGAATACTACTTAACCGAAACTTATGATCCGAATGGTGACATCACTTATTTTGCCGTGGATTATTATGACATCGGTACTCCAGCTAACGATGATTATGAAGAATTAGGTGTTCTTGATACTGATATTTATGGTGAGTTCATCGAAACTACATATACCTTTGAATGGGATGCTTATGTTGATTTTACAACTGCACTCCCAGGAGGAGGAATTGGCCAAGGAGCTGGGTTTACTGAATATGATGCTTATGTTATCATGCCGGCTGGAGTTGATCCAAATATATATCCAGATGAGTATATAGGTTGGGGAGAATTTTATAATAATGTCAATAGTGGTGGTCCCGTTTATTATATAGACTTTTATGGGACAGCCAATCAAATTCCTTCGGCTGTTGTCTGGCGGTATGCTATAGATACAAACGGAAACGAAGTATACACAGTTCGAGCAAATACTGTTGTTCAAATCTAATTGAAGTTCGTATATTTGAAACTAAACAAAAAGAAATCTATATGTTAATCATTAAAAAAAAACCTAACAACTGCTCAAATACACTTAAGAAATTAATCAATCGATTTATTTTATTATCGAGTATCTGCCTATCACCTGTCTCACTTTTCCCATCAGAACCATTTAACAACATACAAGGGTTTTACGGGGAAAGAGCGGCGGGACTGGCAGGAGCGTTTACTGCCATTGCTGACGACCCATCGGGAGCCTATTACAATCCAGCAGGACTAGGGTTTACTCATAATGATGGGATTTCTATTTCTGCTAGTAACTTTAAAGATGTGAAACGTAGTTATATCAATATAGACACACCAGGCCAAAGATACAACCAAACCCACCAAGGATTTGATCCCAATTTCATTGGCCTACTCAAGAACTTTGATCGATGGAAGTTTGCCTTTTCAATTGTGAATACTTATAACTATTCCTACAATCGAGTGGATCAGGTGAACTACCCTCTTGTTTCTCCTTCCATCAATTCGACACGAAATTATACAAAAGAACGTTGTAACCAATTATTAGTTGGTCCCAGTTTGGCATACCTTCTCAATGATAAACTTTCTCTTGGTGCCACTCTTTATTACATGAATGATACGAAGGAAGTTTCGAGAACCCAATTCCAACAATTCTCGGATCTAAGTTATGTGATGCGCTCTTATGTAGACAATCGTCGCACATCTGGACTTATGCCAGTCCTTGGTATCCAATACCAACCGAATCCTAAACTCTCTCTTGGATTTAGTTATCGTCGTATTTTTGTTACTGGTGGGGATCGTTTGTTCAATGAAGTTTATGTAGATTCTACACGTAGACCGGGTTCCTCTGCTGTTGACTTCATTGAAGGGACTGGGGGCGGTGCCTCCTCCATTGAACAAGGAGTCTTAACACAAAAACCAAAACTTGTCACCTCCATTCCGCAAACACAAGAAATGCGATTTGGAGTCGCCTTTTTCCCAACGGCAAGATTTTTAGCTTCCTTTGATATGATTCACACCTCTGGTTATAAAGTCAGAAGGAACCAAGATGAAATTAGTACCTTCGGTCGACGTGTCACTTACACAATCAATGATACAGAGGTGAGAGAACTAACTCGGTATTCCACAACGAATTTTGCTGCTGGAATGGAATACTATTTGGCTGACACATTTTCTGTATTAGGTGGAATTTACACAAACGAACCCAATACAAAACCAATCTCATGGACAGAATCAGCAGTTGATTTATACCTTCAAAATACATTTGGTAACCAAGTTACTGCGACTTCTGGCGATGCGAGTTTGATTTACAAAGTTGCTCGGTCAGGAACAAATCCTCGAAATGAATATTCAAGGAACAAAGGATTCAGTTTGGGTTTTTCATGGGTAACTTCCAAATCATCAGTTTCGGTTACCTACATCCGTGAAACGGGGTACGGAAATTCTAGGATCGACCCAAATTCATTGGCACAATCCTTCGAATATATGGCTCAGTCTATTTACATCATGGTCAGTTCCAGGAATTGATCATTTTTTCTTAGATTTGGATTGGAAAAAATCTTTAGCATCATCATAACCCTGTATTAGCAGTTTTTCAGCTTGTTCTTTCTTAAAATTAAGTATGCTACCAAAACCTAACATTTGTTTTGGAGCTATAACTGAAATTTTAGCACTTGTAAATTGTGTCCGTAGGTTTAGGAAAAAATTTTCAATCGCAGTGAGACCATTGATCACAGATTTTCTGTATTCTAATCCTTGTTCGACACTCTTATAGGAACCAAGTAAGTAGAGTTCAAATAACCTTTCTAATGCCTCATCCTTTGTAACAGGTGTTTCCATAATCGCCGAACCCCCAACAGGTGAAAGTAATACCACAACGATATCGGAAGCTTCATGAGTTAACGCTGGTAAGATCGGAGTATTTGCCATCACTCCACCATCCCAATAGGGTTCTCCATCAATCATCTGCCATGGAAAAATCATCGGTATGGCTGAAGAAGCTAGTAGATGTTCGATCCGAAGTTTCGGATTTTCAAAGAATTTAAGTTCTGATGTTAAAATATTAACGGCTGATATGATGACCTTTGTTTTTGACTCGTTTAATTGACTAAAGTCTAAATGTTCATGGATGAATTTTTTTAATGGGTAAGTTTCAACCAATGGATAGTATTTCCTTCGGAACAAACCTTTCAGCATATTCCATACCGAATAACGCATGATATGTTTTTGATTCAATTTTAACCATAGGTCGGATAATTTTTTTGAATCCATCCCAGAACCAATGGCACATGCATTGATCGCTCCAACAGAAGTTCCACAAATAATGTCCGGCTTCCAATTGATTTCTTCTAAATATCGTAATACACCTGCTTGGTAGGCACCTCTGGCACCACCTCCAGATAAAACCAATGCTTTCTTTTTTGCCATAGTAATTACCACTAAGGAAAGATATCTCTTCCTGTTACATACCTTTCCTTCCACCATTTTTCATTTAGGGATTGGATGACAACACCTCTACTCGTTGAAGCATGGATAAAATTTCCGTTCTCTAGTACCATACCCACATGTGTGATCTTTTTGGTATTGGGAGACGCAGAGAAAAATACTAAATTCCCAATTTCCTGTTTTTCTTTCGTGACAAATTTTCCGATTTGTGATTGGTCTTTTGCTGATCTAGGAATTGCCTTTTCCTTCATTCCAATTTTTGGATCGGTTAGGATGGATTTTGTCAATCCTGAACAATCAACACCACGTTTGGAATACCCACCATACAAATAAGGAGTTCCAATCCATAACCTACCGACAGGATCAACTAACTTACGTTTGGAGGAATTTTCTGTTTGTGTAGGTTGAGAAGTAATCTGTTCTTCTATAAAAATGAGATTCGGATCTAATTTAGGTCTTTCTTTTGTGATCCATTCTCCTTCTTCATTCCAAATGATTTCGGTTCTACGATCTGAAACTTTAAAATCGTCAATGGTGTTTTTCCCTGAAAGAACAGAGATTGTATCTTCAATGACAGAATTCCAACGCACAACCAAATCAGAATTCTTTGATTCAGGTTTCATTTCATTCATCAGTTTCTTTTGTTTTTCTGAACTGAGTGTTTGCATATTTTTAGGTATTTTTTTTTCTAATTGTTTGAGAATGACAACCAGATTGGATTCTTGTTTTCGCATGAGAACATACAATCGACCAACCACAAACAATGTTTCCCCCGTCCAAGATTTGCTTTTTGCAACTGAAAAAAGATTTAACAATTCATCTTCAGGCACTTGGCTTAATTTCATCTCCCGATAAAACTTACCTAAAAATGGAATTTCTTTTTTGTTAGGTTTGGTTGTGATGAGGTAAGGAATTAGTTCTTCCGTTTCCTCCCATTCATATCCATGGTCACGTAAAATAACAAACCGTTCTACTTCCAATGCAAATTCCGAAGGTGACATCGATTCAAACACAGCCCACACCCGTAAGGATTGGATGATGTTTTGGATTTCTTTTTGGTTTGCTCGGTCACCTAGTTTTTTTCGAATTTCACTTCGAATGAGTAAGGTCTCTTGTTTGTTATAACCAGATTCTAAAAGTGTGTCTAAATTTTGAGAATGTAAAAAACAGGGGAAAAGGAAAACCAATAGAATAATAGATAGATGATACTCTTTTGAAAACATGAACCAAGGAATAAAGGTATCTACACTGATTGTAAAGAAGGATTTAAGAATTTCTCTCGGTTCATTTTGATTTTCTCAAATGACGAAACATATCCAAGTTCAATCAAACGTTCATACGCAAACCAATCAAGTAATCCAAAATTATTGGTAGGGATTTGCAAAAACAAATCTGAGATTTTTTCTGTTTGGCGGATTCGTTCTCGGCTCGATGCTAAAATCGAACGGATGATGATATCTCCTATAGGAGGAAATTTTGGTTTTAAGATGTCTTGGAAATTGATGAGATTAGTCATTTGGAAGATTGGGTTTGTCATCACACCTGGTTTGTTCACATCAAAGTATTCACAAAGTTCACGGTCTTGGTCTGGATAAATGTCACCAAATACATCTACCGAAATTACTTTCCCGACACCCTTCTCCTTGAGTGTGATACCAGGAACATTATCAAGAACTCCCCCATCCACATAGACAATTCCATCATCAATGAAAGGTGGTACAATTCCAGGAATGGAAGTACTCGCACGGACAGCTTTCCATAAACTTCCCACTTCTTGTACGTGGATTTCTGAATGGGAAAGGTTTGTTGCAACCGAGAAATAAGGAATCCACAAATCTTCAATTTGGATGTCACCAAAAAAATTCCGAATGGCTTCCGTGTATTTTTTCCCTGTTGTTAGGGATAAAATGGGAATTGTATATTCATTTAAAAGGTCTTTTGATACCCAAAATTCCTTTGCTTTTACTTTACTTCCCTCACTAGATTCACCCATCGCAATGAGTGCAGCAAAAATGGAACCCGCACTTGTACCAGAAACCATATCAATGGGGATTGTATTTTCTTCTAACGCTTTGAGCACACCTAAATGGGAAAACCCTTTGGCACCACCGCCACCTAATGCAAGTCCTATGGATTTTCCAAGTAAACCTCTGCCCAATCTTTCCCAAGTGTCCATTCGTTCTAAATGGACATGAAAATGACGTTGGAATCTCCTTTTTTCAAGGTGGTTGATTGTACCTGGGCGAACCATTTCTCGATTTGATTGCAAGAGGACAAGAACATGATTACGGTCACTAAACTTACGTTTATCGATGAGTGATTCCATTTGGATACAATTTGGATCCTCATTTGCATCTTTGATATAAACAAAGGTATCAGACTGGCGCAGTGTCCTTTCGACATAAGGACTTAATTTGCCATCATCCTTCACAAGATAAAAAATATAATCGTATTCGGCTTCAATTTGAGTGAAAAATCGAATGATCCAAGGTTCCCTATCTACTTCTTCTAATTTTTCCAATTCTTTCATTCGATCGTTGAACATTGATTCATCGACAACATAAAAAGATCCATGCCGAAGGATTACAATTCCGAGATAATGAATCATATCTAAAATGACTTTTTCAGGAAGTGAGGATAGTAACGTGAAGGTTTTTGCCTGTGGGACAAATCCTTTTGTTTCCGTTTTGGCGTGAGCCAATCGTTCTGCGATGATTTTCGTAATTTGAAGTAAACTCTCAGGGTATTTTACAAGAATGGACAATGCCACGTCTCTAGGAACTCGGATGAGTTCTGAGTCTCTCACAGCTTTCACTGTGGCAGAACGTTTTTCTCCCGTAAATAAACTCAACTCTCCAATGATATCGAGACGTTTGAATTCACCTACATCTCGGATACTGCCATCGGCACTTCGTTTTTCGTAACGAAGTTTTCCTGCCGCCAAAATGTACAGATCATTTCCATCTGAATGTTCCAAAAAGAGAATCTCTCCTCCTTTTAAAAATTCGCGAACAGTATGTGACATCATTTCGCGTAACACGGAATGAGGGAGGTTTTTAAACAAATCCGCCAGTGTCAAATACTGTGCAAGAGTCGGAATTCTAGATTTTCGGATCCGTTTCACAACAAAGGTTTTAGTAGGATTTAAAACAAATTTCAAGCAACCTTTTCTCTATTTTGGGTAACGCGAACGGATTCGATTGAAAAAAGAAGAGTAGTCATAATTCATCCTTCCTTACAATGGGAAAGGAGAAGAGGCTTATGATCGCAAGTTTACGTGGGAAATTACTCCAATTAGAAATTGATCGTTTGGTGGTGGAAGTGTCTGGCGTGGGTTATGAAGTGATGATCCCTTTTCCTCTGCATTTAGAATGTAAGGATAAAATTTCTTCTGAGATTTTTTTACATACCTTCCATTCCATCACAGACCGTGGACAAAGGTTATTTGGATTTTCTTCAAAAAAAGACCGCGAATTATTTGAACTCATTAAATCCCTACACGGAATTGGCGAACTGACCGCTTTAAAAATATTATCTTTTTTCCAAGCAGATGATCTTTACCAAATCGCAAAAGCCGATGACAAAAAAACTTTGGAAAAAATTCCCAAAGTAAAAGGGAAAACTTCTGAAAAGATTTTATTCGAAATCAAACAAAATCTCAAAAAATTTGAAATGTTTTTAAATGAGGGAACAACTGAATTTAGTATCGTAGACCGAGAAACAGATTTAGCAACCCTTGCCCTCATCCAACTTGGTTTTGATGAAAAAACTGCCACCAAACAAGTATCTGATGCAAAAAAATCAAATCCAGGTCTATCTGCATCTGATATCGTAAAACAAGTGATTACTGGGACCAAATAAATCAGAACATTCTATGTAAGTACCAATTGTTTCCGATTTTGATGAAACTTGGGTTGATTAAATAACGTTCCAGTTTGGGATTTGAATCAAATCGAAATTTGAGTTCTACCTCTTCTTTTGATCCAATGTAAACATCAATCACCACAAGGCCCGCTTGGTAAAATACATCACGGATGGTAAGATTGCCCTGGTTTCCTTTTTTTAGATCTAGTTTTTTCCCATCAAAATAATACAGTGAAAAATAACCATTTGGATCTTTTAAGTCCAAAGCCACTTCCTCTTTGGACCAATACCCTTTGGCATCAACAAATAAACCAGTTTCCATATCAACAAAGTCCAAAAGGTGGGAAAAATGCCCCTCACACAAATCAAGTAACAATTGTTTTGTTATATAGAATACCAGAGTTGTATCAAATTGAGAAATTCCTTTTCCATACACAACCCCTTGTTTGACAGGAAAAGGACAGCTAAGTTTTCCTATATTTCGTGATTGTGGATTTTGTATTACACTGGTAATGTTTTTACCAACACATGTGGAAAAAAATATGACGATTAGGAAGATTACATTTAATAAATAGATTTGTTTGAGGATTGGTGACCACATTACATTGTTTTGTTGAGAAGATCCTCAAACAAATCCCCCGAATACATCTCAAGTGCTCCATTACTTGCTGCGATGATTTTTTTGCCTGCTTCTGTTACATCAAAATTCCCAATCACATACCCTTTGGTTGCACCCATATCTTCCATTTGGTTTGTCATCTCTCGTAAAAAAACATCGGAAACCTTTGCATCTTTCCATTTACGCACACGAAAGAGAGCACGTTTGTTCACATCCTCTTTGGAAGAAGCTAGTAAATTGACTCCATCTGCTTCTGGGTTCGCAATTTCCTTAGTGACCCGATAACCAAGACTCATCACCATCCGAGTGGCTTGGTTTTTAAAATTGGTCCCTGGTAAACTTATGAATTTTTCAAATTTGTCGAGACCCAACATATCCAATTTGGATGTAAGTTTTTTTCCATTTTCATCCACCATACCTTTGATATTGAATGGTTTGGAGGAACGCATCCCACTTAACTCAAAATAACGTGAGTTTGGAAATAAATTCACGGATAATAAATTCAATTCACGTGTTAAGTCATATTCATGAGTTAACGATTCAACAGTTCCTGTTCCTCGTTCCAAGCGGTATTTTAAATTTGCTAAAGCAACCACATCGGGATCATCCATTCGTTCTGCTTCGGCTTCAATTAAGTATTCAGCACCTTCTTCATAACGTCCCATATATGTTGTGATCATCGCAAAATGAATGCTACACTCTGTAATTTCACTTTGCCAAGCATTGAGTTTTGCCATTTCCAGACATAACCTTCCATACTTTAAGGCTTCTGGAAAATTTTGCATGAGGATGGCTTCTGTCATTAGGAACTGGAATAAGGTGAATCTCACAAATTCATCTTCTATTTGTTCACTGATGGCGATGGCAGTTTTCACTGCATCTTTGTGTTTGTTTTCCCTCGAAAGGGATAGAGCGTATAAAAATCCTGATACTGGGGTTTTTTCAATTTTATATGCTTTTTCAAAGTATTCTCTTTCTTTTCCACCACCGGTCACTCCGGAGATCACACCTTTGGCGATATAATACGATGTGAGATTGACCTTCTCTTCAGGGATCCTCGCAAAAAAATGTTCAGCGATTTTGAATTCTTTTTGTCCGAGTGCCATAAAACCCAAACGAATACAAGCAATCGGATTGGATCTGTCCACTTGGAGTGTGTCTAGGTAATGGAAAAACGCTTCTTCAAAAAAATCTTTGTTATAATAAATCTCAGCAATCCGGTTGGAAACTGTGACAGGATCAATTTCCTTGGTGTATCGGTTATTTTTTTTGATGATTTCCAGGTGTTTTGCTTCGTTGAGTGGGTCATTCTCCATGGCATAAATTTTTGCCATCACGTAATGACCGTAGGGATTTTGGTGGTCTTCTTCTAGTTTTTCCCTAACCAGGGCCCTTGCATCTAGAAAATTCCCTAAAGTGGCGAGGCTTAAGGCTTTTGCATAACTATCCCGCCTCTGTCCAATGACAAAGGTCAAAAGAAACCCAAGTAAAATCACTGCGGCTCCTACAAAGATAAAAAATGCCAATTTCGAATACTTCCTATTTTCCTATTTTGGTTGGTAAAAAAGAGTCTTACGTCAATTCTGTCCTGGAAGTGATACAACTCACCTACATTTCGTTTGCTCTTCGACTTCTCGTTAGAGATCGTCTCTATTCCTTGGCCTATGGCCTTGTGGGAACTCTTGTTTTTACTTTCCTCGTCCTAGCAGTCAGGATCCACTTCCATTTGTATGCGGGAGTGTCTCTTACTAGTATCGTTTCCTTTGACAAGTCTCCTCAGATTCTTTTTTACGCTACTAGCTTTGCACTCATGACTTTATTTTTCTTCCATTGCCTTCATTCCCTCGGTGATATCGGTGTGATGATGGCAGTCGGAGGCAATCGTTTTGGATGTATCCTACTCCATTCTTTGTCCTTATTTTTCCTATTTTTACCAAGTTTCCTACTGGCGGTCGTACTAAATTTAGGTCTGCTTTCGCCTCCACCAGATTTTGGTTTATTTTCAGAAGTAAAATCCATTTTCACCTGTTTGGTGTTTTTTCTCTTTTTAGGAATCCTAGTCTCATTTCCCACTGTTGGGATTAGCACCTTCATTGATCCTTACCAGTCCATACGGAGGCAAAAATAATGTTACTCCGTGTCCACAATCTTACCAAACGTTTTGGAAACGAAGAGGCAGTGAGTTCGGTAAGTTTTGATGTGAACCAGGGAGATTATGTTGCCATCATCGGTCCATCCGGATCTGGAAAAACAACTCTCCTTTCGATGTTAACGGGAATGTTGTCTCCAACGGAAGGGGACATTTTGTACGACCAAATCAAACTCTCTCAAATATCCAAACAGGAACTAGCGGAAATTAGAGCTCGTGACTTGGGACTTGTGTTTCAATTTTCAGAGTTAGTTGGAAACTTAACCATCAAAGAAAATATCCTACTCCCTGCTTTGTTTACTAAAAAATTTCCGAATGATGATTACATCCGTAAATGTGATTATCTCATCGAACACCTAAAATTAGGTGATATCCAGAATTCATTGCCTAGGACTTTGTCAGGCGGCCAAATCCAAAAGGCAGCCATTGCACGTTCTCTCATCAACGATCCTGCGATTCTTTTTGCGGATGAACCATCTGGAGATTTGGATCCAGAAAATAGTTATTTAGTACAATTATTACTCAATGAATACAATAAACGAAATCATTCGATCATACTTGTCACACATGATATGAAACTTGCCTTTGATGCCCAAACCGTTTATGAAATGAAAAACGGAAGGTTCGAACAAGTGATCAAGGGCGAGTGACGTTTTGAAACAGGCAATTGGTGTTGATATTGGTGGTGGGAGTATCCGAGTTTCCCTCTTTAATGATAAAGGGGAAGAACTGAATTCCAACCACAAAAAAACACCAGACCACTTAGACAATGATTCCTTTTTATCTGTTTTAATCGAAGCCATCCAACCTTTGGCAAAAGAAAGTATGGGGATTGGAGTTGGTTCCCCTGGCCCATTGAATAACAAAACAGGCGTTATGCTCAAAAGTGCCAATATGATTGGTTTAAATAACCTACCTATCAAATCTTCTTTAGAAGCTAAATTTTCTCTCCCCGTATTTTACGAAAATGACGCAAACTGTGCAGCATTAGGCGAAGCTATTTTTGGTAAGTACAAACATTGTGAGTCCCAACTGATCCTAACCTTAGGTACAGGAATTGGTGGAGGATTTGTATTAAATGGTCACTTGTATTCAGGGTATTTAGGCAATGGAATTGAAATTGGCCATACCACATCTGTCATTGGTGGAGCATTATGTGGGTGTGGAGTGAAAGGTTGTGTTGAAAGTTATTTTTCCACAATCGGATTTCTGAATCGATATTTTGATAAAACAAATACCAAACTCACCAATGCTGAAGTTTTTTTCCAATTGGTCAAAAATGGTGACCCAGTAGCAAAGGATATTTTAGAATTTGGAACCAGGGCACTTGCACACGCAGTACGTGGTGCAGTCCATCTACTCAATCCAGAAGCGGTAGTTTTTGTGGGTGGTATTACCAAGTCTTATAATTTATTTGGAAGTGCATTGGAAAAAGAAATCCGTTCCACCATCTTCCCAGTATTAAACGATCGATTACAAATAGGACCCGGTGGCAATTTATCTGGTACGTTAGGTGCCGCCTCTCTAGTATTCGCAAAGGAGAAAAAGTAAGATGGAAAACTGTATTTTTTGTAAAATCATTAAGGGTGAAATCCCTGCCAAAAAAGAATATGAATCTGATTCTATCTTTGTCTTTCACGACATCACTCCCCAAGCGCCAATTCATTTACTCATCATTCCCAAAGTTCATATCAATAGCATGAATGAAATTGCAGCATTGGATCCAAAGGTGACGAATGAAATTTTCCAAGTGATTCCAAAACTAGCCGAAAAAAATGGAATCCATGAAAAAGGATACCGATTGGTCAATAACTGCGGAAGTTATGGTGGCCAAACAGTAGGACACCTCCACTTCCATCTATTAGGTGGAAGGCATTTACAATGGCCACCAGGGTAATTACAAAATGAGAAAATTAATTTTTGGAATCATCGTTTCAGGCATTGCGATTTATTTTTTACAAAAAAACTTTGATATCAGTGAATTCAAACGGTTGGAAGGAAAAGTCAATTGGTGGATATTCCCACTCCTCATCCTTTCCAACCTTTGGGCCTTTGTTCCATTTTCCATTCGTTGGTTCCATCTTTTAGAAGAAAAGATCACCTTCACTCAATCCTTCACTACCGCAATCATTGGAGTTGGATTGAATATGGTATTACCAGCTCGTGGGGGTGATTTGGTAAGACTACTCATGAACAAACGAGATTCTGATTTACCTCTCACTCACCTATTAAGCCGCATTTTTTTGGAAAAAGTCATGGATTTGGGTGCCGTGGTTGTGATTGGTGCGGGAGCTCTTTTTTATATGGGACTTGGCCAGTCAAAAAACCTTAGCTTATTACTCATTTCTGCACTCGTCATCTTGGCGATGTTAGTTGGTTTAGTTTTAGTCAAATACTTCCTGTCCACACTACAAAAACTCTTGCTAAATTGTTTTTCTCTGATTGGAAAACAATCCTTGTATGAATCAAAACTAGACCACCACCTTGTAGAATTTTCAGAATTTTTGCAAGGTGACAAACTGATCAAACCATTGGCCTATTCACTTCCAACATGGATTTTTGGTTATGCGATCTCTTATTACTTAGCAGGTATGCTCATCGGCATGCCAATACGTTTTCCTGAGGCCTTACTCTTTATGTTTTTAGGTGGAATGGGAGTGGCAATCCCCTCTGCTCCCTCTGGAATCGGAGTATTCCATGCGGCAATCATTTCAGGCTTTATCATCTTAGGAAGAGACCCAGGGGAAGGACTTGTGTATGCAACTGTTGTCCATCTAACACAGTTTCTCATCACAACATTCTTAGCTTGTTTTGCTTACCTTCATTGGCGTTTTTTGCATAAAAAAATTATATAAATTCAATTATTTTTAAAACAAATACCGTTTCTCTTCCACTCTAAAAGGAGATGGAAGGGAATTTACCATTCAAACAAAAATGGATCCATTTTAGTTTCTACATTTTAATCATAACATTCTTCCAATGTTCTCCTTCTTATTTTCCAAATGAAAAGAACTCTTCTAATTTGGAAAACCCCTTTCTCCCACTAGTTTCTGTTAGTTTAGGAACTTACCTTTCTCCCTCTCGTTTTGATGCCTATGCAGAAAATAATATAGATTGGAATCGGTTTTTAGGAACATGGTATGAGATCAAACGCATAGACAATCCATTCCAATCTGGGCTCACGAATGTCTCAGCAGAATACTCACTACGAGAAGATGGGAATATCCGAGTGAAAAACCAAGGAACATCCTCTATGGGTCCAACGACGATCGAAGGAATTGCTCTATTGCCAGATCCGAATCTCGGAAAATTAAAGGTCAGTTTTTTATACCCAATTTTTTTTGGTGATTATTTGATTCTTAAAATTGACCGCCAAGGGTACCAAACAGCCCTTATTGGTGGGCCAGAATCTAATTTTTTGTGGATTTTTTCCAGAGAAAAAACAATTTCGCAATCGATCGAAACTGAATATACTTTGTATGCACAAACGATTGGTTATGATACCAACCGTTTGCAAAAATTCTAAGGTTTAACCGAGAGCTTTGATCACATCCTCTGGTGCTTGCACTAATTCTACAAGAACGCCTTCACTGCAAAGTGGAAATTCTTCGTTTCCTTTTGGGTGGATGAAACAAACGTTATAACCAGCTGCACCTTTTCGAATTCCACCAGGTGTGAACCTGACGCCTTGTTTGGTGAGGTATTCCACACAGGCTTCCAAATTATCAATCCAAAGGCCAATGTGGTTGAGTTTTGGATCGTGGACTTTCGGACTTTTGTTTGGATCAATCGGTTGCATCAGATCAATTTCAACTTTGTATGGTCCTTTTCCCATGGAAAGGATGTCCTCGTCGACATTCTCTTTTTCACTTTTGTAATCGGAAACTTTAGTCAGTCCCATCACTTCAACCCAGAATTTGGATAATTTTTCTTTTGATTCTCCACCAATGGCCACTTGTTGGATGCCTAACACTTTAAATGGACGTGACATATAAATTCCTCTCCTATCTTCTTTGAACAGCAATCGAATATTTCGTTTCCATCAATGTCTTCGCGAGAACTTCCTCCGAATACTATTTTTTCACTGTTAAGAGGGATTTCATGTTATTAGCAGTTGCCAATTTAAATTGAGTCAGTAGCATATCCTTCTACCGACATACACCTAAAAATAAAAAAATACTCATCCTTTATCACCGGATTTTTTAATACCCGATTCCTTGTAGCTTTTTCTAAATCAGCTTTTT
>JACVCB010000001.1 GCA_016742255.1 Leptospira sp. | reverse complement strand
ACAATACTCCGATTCATTTTTTATCATCAGGATATTCTTTAGAATATATTGAAAGAAATTCACATTTACAATTAGATTCTGCAGGTATGTTTGAAATTCATGCCTATTTTAAAAATGCGGAATTAAATCTTAACAAGAATATATCTGTAAAATTTACCAATATTAACCCAGGAAAATCATACAATCTCTATAAAGTTATAGATAATGAATGGAAGTATGCTGGATCTAACCAAGAAAGATTCTCTGAATCCTTACCCAACGTCATTCAATATAGAAAATTTGACAATATTGATAAATTTACACTCTGGAATTTTGATCTTCCAGTGGATAATGCTTGTATTAAGATTAACTTAAAATCATTAAAATTTGATGAAAAAAATTCTATATTCTACTCTGTATTCAGCACTTCTAAATTAAGGATTAATTTTAAATGGAGTTACTCAAATTCCATATATGCCAATGTGCCTGTTGACGATACTGTAAACATCATCTTTTGGTTTGAAAACAAAATTGCTATGATTAAAGGCATAAAAACTCCTAAAGATCCATTAGGAAAAAATAATTATGCAAGTGATCAAAATTGTATGAATAATGGAGATTTTAACCTAACTTTCATACCGGAAGATATTTTTAAAGATGAAACTGCTAGGTTTCAATATTTGTATTCAAAATGATCACAATAAAGTAAAAAAAGCTTCCAAGGGAACTCTCACTTTATCTACAAAGTTTCGAAATCATAATTATGAAAATTAATAAACTTAAAACTCTCCTCTAAGAACGTTATCCAATAATTGGTAATGACAAAATATTGATGGAAACGAAACTTTTGAAAAGATAGAATCTCAATACATTTCCTGTCGGATCGAAATCTTATGGCTATAACAAATACTTTACCTATAATTGAATTTTCGACATCAAAATCATTCGAAATTTGGCTTCGCAAAAATCATAAAAGTTCTATTGGAATTTGGATCAAGATTTTCAAAAAAGAATCAGGAAAAAAAACAATTACATATGCAGAAGCACTTGATGTGGCATTATGTTACGGGTGGATAGATAGCCAAAAACAATCGTATGATGAACAAGCATGGTTACAAAAATTTTCTCCAAGAACAACAAAAAGTATTTGGTCAAAAATCAATATAGGACATGTGGAAAGGCTAATCAATGAAGGAAAAATGAAACCAGCAGGTTTAGAAGCTGTCGAAAAAGCAAAAGCTGATGGTAGATGGGAAAAAGCATATGATTCTCCAAGCAAAATGTCTGTTCCTGAAGACTTTCTGAAAGAACTTCAAAAGAATAAAAAAGCAACTGAAGTTTACAAAAACCTCAATAAAACAAATTTATACTCAATTGCATTCAAACTACACACAGCAAAAAAAGCTGAGACAAGAGAAAAACGCATAAAGGAAATCATTATAAAACTGGAAAACGGCGAAAAACTACAATAAAATTCCCGACATTGCACTTACCAATCATTAGAAAACTTAATTTAAGAAGTCAATCCTAACATACCTATATATCCAGGTAAATTTTGAATTCGGTTCATCCACTCTCGAACAAATTTATATTCTAATAAACTGACATTACCTTGATGAGCGAGCGCAATATAAGGATAAATTGCTATATCAGCAATAGTAACCTTATTTGTAGCCAACCATTGAAATTCTGATAATCGTTTCTCTAAAACATTCAGAAGAATTGTTGTTACAGATTTGGCTTCTTCCAAATTTATGGGACGTCCTAATATAAAATGTGCACGTAATGCACTCGGACCTCGTGATACTTCGTTTGCAGCTGTTGATAACCATCCTACAATTTCCGCTGCATCGACAGAATTCTCAGGGAACCAATCGTTTCCACCATAAGCTTTCGATAAGTATACTAATATAGCTTGGCTATCTCTTAAAACAATATCATTATCTCTGAATACTGGCACTTGGCCAAAAGGATTCATTTCCAAGAAGGAAGAAGATTTTTGTTCTTTTTCGGGACCATTAACAATTCGACTAACATATTCTAAATTCAATAAAGACAACATCAATCTAACTTTGTAACAATTTCCAGACAACGCAAATTCATATAATTCCATCTTAATCTTGATATCAAAGAAAAGAAGATACAATTGGCAATAATTTCTTCAATTTTATTGCTAGAATTTAACTAATTTCTATACATTGATAAAATTCAATTTATCAATGTATTATAATTTATTTTAACCCCATTTTTAACTTATTGGATGGAACTATCCTTCGCCTAATCAGGATGCAAATTGAATGATAAACCTTGATTCACATTTTAACTTAAGATTTTTACAATTCTATGTTTAAATAAGAATGTAAGGAATGAAGTTTGCATCATGACAAAGAACAAATGAAGATATAATAGTATGATTGAAAATCAGTTCATATCATCAATTTTAATATCATCCGGCGCGGGTCTACCATTTCCAGTTTCCAGTAAATTTTTGAGACTCAAAAGAAACGTAGCCCACTTCATACTACAATGCGCAGTAAACTCAGATTCGTTTTTCCAATCATGATGCCGAAAGTAAAGGATTGTCATCTCTTCGCCTTTTGTTGCTTTTCCTAAATTCAATTGGAAATCAATATGAGAACCAATCCAATCCATTGGTCCTGAAACACATTCCCAGATAACTTGTTTAGGAGAAATCTCCTGTACTTTCATCTCAATTGCATTCCCGTGACCAAACTCAAAAGTAATCACTTCACCTATAGCGGAAACTCCGTTTGCAAAAATTCCGCCTACATCTTTTGTCCACCAATTAGACAAACCTAACTTTGTGGTCAATGCACTCATTACCTCATCAATGGAAGCTTTAACTCCGATTTTGTGATAAATTCCCATACAACACTCCTTATTTAAATAATTTTATTATATCTTTATTAAATCTAGTCACGGAACCAAATATCTAAGGCTTCCAGTACATTTGTCCAGCCATGATTATGGTTTTTAATTTCAATATCGCTGATTAATTTTTCATGAACCAAGGTTATTAAAGTTCTTGGCTGATTCGATGTTACATTTATATCATTTGTTTTTTTTGATATATCCTTTAATGTAACAGTAACTAGCGTTAATCTGTTATCTGTTGCATGAGAACACCAAGTAAATACCAATTTGTGTGGCTCTTCAATGGTTATATATTCACCTGTATGTGGGAATATTTTTCCATCTATACTCATGTTAATTGAAAATTTTCCACCAGGTCTTGGATCGATAAAAACAGATTCAATGCCAATATTTTCTCCTGACAGAAACCAACGTGAAAGATGTTCTGCATTTAACCATGCTTGAAAAATTCGATTTAAATCTGCATTAATTTCTCTTTCGACTTTTATTACTTGGGGGTTCATGTTCTTTCTCCTCTAAGAATGCCTCTAACCTTGCTAATTTATTCGTCCAAAACTCTTGGTGATATAGTATCCAATGACTTGCTTCTGATAATGTTTGGTTTTCAAGTTCCAATCGATAACTTCGCCCGTCTTCTTGTGCACGAACTTTTCGAACCAACTTTGCTTCTGTCAAAACTTCGATGTGTTTTGCGACTCCAGCAAACGACATCGAAATTGGCTCAGCAAGTTCCGAAATACTCAAAGAACCCTTTCTAAGCCTTGCCAACATTTGTCTTCTTGTATGGTCAGCAAGCGCCGCAAATACCCTGTTCAACATCTGTTCTTTTTTCTTATATTCAATCATTTGGCATAACATCTAGTTTGATTTTTTTTAGTCAATTACTAAACCAAATAGTTGAATAAATATTTAATGTGATCTATCGGGATAATCTTAAGAATAAACCAATTTACATTTGAAAGAGAACATGGTATATCGGTTCTAGTGGAGTTTGTATGAACTGGGTATTACTGTTTCTTGCGGGTTTATTTGAAGTTCTGTTTGCTTTTTGCTTAGGAAAGGCAAAGGATTCCTTTGGTAATTTGGTTTATTATTGGTATTTAGGTTTTTTTGTTTCACTTTGTTTCAGTATGGGTTTACTGATACATGTTACCAAATCTTTACCAATAGGAACTAGTTACGCAGTTTGGACGGGGATAGGAGCAGTTGGAACCGTCATTGTTGGAATAATTTTCTTCAAAGAACCAATAGAATTTTGGAGGATTTTTTTCCTTGCCACTTTGGTGGTATCTATCATTGGACTTAAGTTTCTTTCTCACTAATCCTGAAATTTACCTACAACAAACAAATTCATTCACATGTTCCCTGATTATTTAGTTAACATACAAAAAGATCTTTTTGATCCATTAGAATTAAAAATTGAAAATCTCGTCATTGAAAAGGAGAGCAAAAATTACAATGCCTGTAGTTTTCTATGTAACAATCAGAAGGTGATTTTTCGAACAGCAAATAACACACCCAAAAAAAATGGACTTTTTGTTACTCTTTGGAAAAGAAGTAAAAATGGACCTATCGAACCTTATCAATATAAAGACTCTTTTGATCTTACTATCATTGAAACGATTCATAAAGACAATATTGGATATTTTTTATTTAACAAAGAAATTTTAAATGAAAGAGGAATTCTTTTTGGCAAACTAAAAGGGAAACTAGGTTTCAGAGTTTACCCTCGATGGGACAAACCCAATAACAAACAGGGAATATTAACGCAAAAATGGCAATCACCTTTTTTCCTTGCATCAAATAATAAAACTATAGATGATCATTATCTTAAATTTTTATCTGACATTTTTATGAAATAATTTCAGAAAAACATAATTTGAGGCTTAGAATTGATTCAGTGTTCGATCACTTTTGGTGTTCTCCAAATAACAGAAAGATCACCTTAATCAACATTAGATTTTTTCTTTACCTATCCATTCCAATGGAAAGAAAGGTGGAATGAATCAAATTTTCCGCAAAACATTGTCTACTCGTCACTTTGATTTAGATTGGAATCGACATGTCACGAGTCGAACTTATGAACGGTTCGCTTACGATGCACGATGTGAAGTATTAAGAGAATATGGTTACCCCATTGAACTAATGTTAAACACAAATATTAGTTATATTCCTGGATCCACAAATGTAAGATTCCTCAACCAACAATTTGTAAATTCAGAAATGACAGTTGAAACAGAAATTTATGGCATGGATGATGGAAATCTTTTATGGAAACAATCCATAGTAGGCTCCAATGGAAAAAAAGCATGTGAAATGGAATCCACATCAACCTTGGTGAAGGATGGAATTATCATCAAAATTCTGGACCTTCCCAAATTAAGTGTCACCCCCTATCAATTTACAATCCATCCCAAACCAATCAATCAAAACATTGTGGAACATGATTATTACATTCCTTACAGTGATATGAATTGTTTTTGGAATTTACCTTCTGATTCCATTTGGAAAATTTTTGAAGAAGGCCGTTTCCTATTTTTTAAAGAAATTGTAGATCTCAATTTAATCAAAGAAACTGACTCTACTACTTTTTTTATGGGCGGTGAAATACAGATCTACAAACCAATAGATCCCGGAACTCATGTGAAAATCTTAAGTTGGATCGAAAGTTTTGAAAAAATCCGGTTTTATTTCAGACAAGATATTTTAGATTCAAAAGGAAGCTTACTTGCAAGTATGAAAGACGAACAGTTGTTTGTCTCTCTTTCAAACTCAAGGCCAAGGCGAGCACCTGCTGCTTTTTTTGACAAAATAGAAAGATTTATTGAATGATTGGTATTTTTTGTTTAAGAAGAGTTTCTTCTTCGTTTGTCAACTCTCGGTAACTTCCTAGAGGAATTGTTGGATCTAACTTTAAATTTCCCATTCTCACTCGTTTTAGATACAAAACTTCTTTACTCAAACTTTGGAACATCCTTCTGATTTGACGATACTTCCCTTCTTTTAACCAAACAGTGACTATATGAGGTTTTGTTTCATCAGTTATCGCCAGACGAGCAGGCAAAGTTTTGTATCCATCATCTAACACTATTCCAGTTTCAAAACTCAAGATGTCCTCTTTTGTCACTGGTTCTGAAATTTCTGCATAGTATTCTTTCTCAACAAAATGTTTAGGAGAAGTATAATAATGAGCCAAAGTTCCATCTGTTGTAAACAGTAACAGCCCTTCTGTCTCTTTATCCAATCTTCCGACAGGAAACAAATTCATGTTTTGATGCCTTTCACTTAGATAATCCATAACAGTCTTTTCTTGAGGGTCTTCCGTAGCAGTGATACAATCGGGAGCTTTATTCATCATAAAATAATAAAAATCTTTGCGAATCAAAGTTTCGTCATAAAAAACAACTACATCATTGATTGTGATTTTAAAACCGGGGTCCTTAACAACGATTCCATTTACTTTTACGTTCCCTTGGTAAATTTCCTTTTTTACATCGGACCTAGATCCTAATCCAAAATTTCCCAGAACTTTATCCAATCTTTCCTTTGGCATACGAGTAACATCGAAACAAGTGAATTAAAATTCGGAAAGTGGAATTCAATGTTTTCAATGTAATTTCTTAAAAAAAGCTATCGAAACATCCCTCCGAAAACAATCTAACCTGTATGTTGGGTACTTTTTTCCGCATTGTTCAATCATCCAAAATTGCGTTTCGACTCGCTTATCACAGTTCCCCTACCTTAACATTACTCATTACAATTTTGACAATCTTAAATGGATTGTTTCCTTCAAGTTTGGTCTGGATCGGAAAACTAATCATCGATTCCATCTTACACTCGAAAATTGAATCTGGAAATTGGTATGACCTAGTTTATTCTGAAACTGCAACCTATGTTTACATTGAGGGAATCATTACTGTTATCTATTTTGGAGCTCAAAAATTATACTATCTTTGCACAACCCTACTAAGGATTAAACTAGGCCAAGAGGTCAATGAAAGGATCCTTTCAAAAGCAATCACACTAGAACTTTCACAATTTGAAAATTCTGAAACTTACGATCAGATGACACAAGCAAGATCAGAGGCATCTTCCAAACCTCTATCGATGGTAAATCGATTTTTTACAATCGCACAATCCTCAATCACAATTGTTAGCTTTTTTGGATTACTCGTAAAACTTTCTCCATTAGCTTCGATAATTTTGATCATAGCTGCTATACCCACTTTCATAGCTGAAACTAAGTTCTCAAATCATAATTTCAGACTCTTTCGATGGAAGGCAAAAGAAACTAGAGAACAAGTTTATCTAGAAACATTAATGGCAAGAGAAGATAACGCAAAAGAAATTTTACTCTTTAACTTAGGAAAAGAATTTTTAAATCGATACAAAAATAATTTCCAAAAAATCTATGCTGAAGATAAGAAACTAACGGTTAAAAAAAGTGTTGTCAGTTTTTTCTTAGGATTAATTAGCCAATTGGCATTTTATGGTTCTTACATTTGGATTGTCAGTCTCGCCTTACAAAAACAAATTACTCTAGGTGAAATGACAATGTATTTGGTCATATTTCGCCAAGGACAATCGACTTTTGCAAATGCATTGTCTGCTTTCGGTGGAATTTACGAAGATCATTTGTATATTGATAACCTTATGGAATTTTTAAACTTACCGATACCGAAAAAAATAGGCATCCATAAAAGTACAAATAACAAAACTGGCATCGTATTTGACCAAGTATCATTTTTATATCCTGGATCAACCAATGATTCTCTAACAGATATTAGTTTCGAAATTCCGGCAGGTGAAAAATTAGCAATTGTTGGAGAAAATGGATCTGGGAAAACTACATTAATCAAATTGTTGACTCGTTTGTATTCACCTACCAAAGGAAATATTTATTTGGATGGAATCAATCTTGTAGATTGGGAAGAAGAATCATTAAGAGAACGATTTGGTGTTATCTTTCAAAATTTTGTTCAATACCAGTTTAAGGTTGGTGACAATATTGGGATGGGAGATGTAAAACAAATTCAAACAGAATCACAATGGATAAGTGCAGCAAAATTAGGGATGGCTCACGAATTTGTCACTCGTTTGGATTTGGGATACCAAACACGTTTAGGAAAATGGTTCCAAGATGGTAGAGAACTTTCTGGCGGGCAATGGCAAAAGATTGCTTTGTCGAGAGCATTTATGAGATCAAAAGCTGACATTTTAATATTGGATGAACCAACTTCTGCTATTGATGCGGAAGCGGAAATGAAAGTATTCGAACACTTTAGAGAACACACAATGGGGAAAACAGTCATTTTGATTTCTCATCGATTTTCAACGGTAAGAATGGCGGATAAAATTCTAGTTTTAGAACAAGGTAAAAAAACGGAATGGGGAGATCACGAAACCTTACTATCGAAAAAAGGAAAATATGAGAAACTATTTCGATTGCAACAGGCTGGATATCAATAAGATTACAGGTAACTCCGATATTCATTAAAGAACAGAATCTGATTTCAGGATGGCTTAAGGATGGATGACAAATATTCAAATTTGGGTATGAAAAAACTCAAAGAACTGATTGATTCATTTGGTGAAAGATCAAAAGAAATAGGTTCCGTTGCATCCTCCATCCAACAAGTTGCAAAACAAACCAACTTACTGGCATTAAATGCTTCGATTGAAGCAGCTAGAGCCGGTGAACACGGACGTGGTTTTGAAATAGTTGCAAACGAAGTCACAAAATTGTCTTTTCAAACTTCGGAAGCAACTAAAAAAATCTCTGAAATTTTATCTAGAATCAATTTAGAAAACTCAGAGGCCAATGCTGATGTCCAAGAAATGGAAAAACAATCCATCATCGAATATGCAGATCTTTGGACAAACAATATTGCAAAAGAATTAGAATCAAAATTCTATATCATGGCTACCTCATTGTATGGCTTAAAATTTTTAATCCAAAGTTTGGTGCATGCAAATATAGGTATGAAACGAGAACACCTACTACTCATCCTACAAGAATATTTAATTCAAAATGAACAACAGTTAGCTTATGCAATCTGTTGTGAGCCCAATGTCATTGACGAAAAGGATTCTGAATACCAAAACAAAGAAGGCCACGATGCCAAAGGTAGGTTTGTTCCCTATTGCCATCGACACGCTGGCCGAATTTCAATTGAGCCATTACAAGGTTATGATGTTTCCGGTGAAAATGAATGGTATGTCTTACCACGTGATTTAGGTGAAGACGTGATGATGGAACCTTATGACTATCCTATCGAAGGCAAAACTGTCAAGATGACTAGTTTGATGACCAATTTGTTTTTACATTCGAAATTTGCAGGGATTTTAGGAGCAGATTTTTCATTGGAACAACTCCAAAAAGAATTATCTCCCAAAAAGATATTTGGAATGGGAACCACCTCTCTTGTGACGTATGAGGGTAATTTTGCTTCACATCCCGAAATTGATCAATTGGGTTCCAAAGTGGAGGGACTCAATACCGAAGCATTACTTGCCATCCAAAGAGGAGAGTCCTACACACAAATGGACGCAAATCACTTAGTTCGAATTTTAAAACCAGTGCGAATTGGCCAAAGTAAACGTTCCTGGAGTATACTTGTCGAATTCAATATTATTTCTGTTTTGAAAAAGTAATTCGTCTAATCTATAATGGATCCAACATTAGAAGAACATCTAGAATCTCAAATTGTCGCATTGTACAAGGAAAAAGAAGAACTGGAATTAGAATTAGGTTCTTCTGACATAGACACAATCATCCATGAATTCCAAAACCTACAAAGGGAATTAACTTACCTTTACTCGTTTAAAGAAAATTACAGAAAAGTAGACACAAATCGAATTCAGATTGAATCAATTTCGTCAGCTTACATACCGAATCATCGATTCCATAAAAATTCAAACCAATAGGTACACTTATGGAATTACAATTTATTAAAGAAAAACTTTCGAATCAAAACTTTAAAACATCAGTCTCTGAAAACATAAATGAATGGATGATTGGATTTGAACAAACCGAAGAACATAAAAACAAAATTCATCTTTGGTTTGATTCTCTGATCCATCAATTTTTGGATATATTGAATGATGTTGAAATTAAGGAAGAATTGAGTGTTCTAATTTTCTCTAAATATGTGGAACTCAAATGTTATTGGAAACAACTCAACACTCAAATCCAATACCAAAATTTTAATACTGGAGAAGCTGATCCAAATCTAATCATTAAAGCATCTCTAACAACTTACATTCTTATCGCATTAGAACCACTCATCCATGATGAAGATCTAAACGAAATCCAAGAATTCTTAACCAAACCAATTCGTGAATTGATGATAGAGGAAACTTCCACTGATAATCGTCAAAATATTCATGAAGATTCTCTTTTGAATCTCTTGGAACAACAGTTACAGGCACTCTACTACGACAAAGAAAAATTATTCACTCAATTACAATGCAATAGTACGCTTGAAGTGATTTCACTTGTCCAAAATATGAGAGAGCAGGTAAAAAACCTTCATTCTGAAATGGAAAATTCATGCATTTTGGATGGTACAATTCGGTTTACTGGCAATCGAAAGATTAGAATTCAAAAAATCTAATTCCAAAGAGAGTTGCTTACCCCAAAGTTCCAAAAATTCTGGTTTTATGGACATAGATTCATTAATTCGTGAACTAAAAACACTTTTAGATTCACCAAAAAATCTTGTTACCATACCAGAAGAAAAACGTCTTGAGTTAATGATCCTATGTGGGAAAATTTCAAGACCGGATCGAAATGAAGTTCGAAAACGAAATCGAACTGTTCGTATTGAAAAAAAAGAAAGTTTAAAAACCCAAGAAAAACAAAAGACTGCATTGACAGGCATTAGGAGAGCAAGGGAGTCCGCAGTCTTTAAGGCACCACTACAAATTTCCAATTCAGCTGGATGGTCATGGGATAATGCCACCGAATTACCCCAACCTAAACCTTGTTATATCTGCAAAACTCCCTTTACAAAATTACATTTTTTTTACGACTCAATGTGTCCAAGTTGTGCGGAACTCAATTACTCCAAACGATACCAAACTGCCGATTTAAGAGGAACTGTTGCCGTCATTACTGGTTCGCGATTAAAAATTGGATACCAAGCCACTTTGTTATTATTACGATCAGGTGCTCGGGTCATCGCGACAACTAGATTTCCAAATGATTCAGCGATTCGTTTTTCAAAGGAATCTGATTTTCACTTATGGAAAGACCGATTACAAATCTTTGGTTTAGATTTACGACATACACCAAGTGTGGAAATTTTTTGTAAATTCTTAGAAAACCACCTAGAAAGATTGGATATCCTGATCAATAATGCAGCACAAACAGTAAGAAGACCACCAGGCTTTTATTCCCATTTACTAGAAACAGAAAAAATTTCAATTACCGACTTACAATCCGAGGCACAAAAACTATTAAGTTTTTACCAACACTGTAAAAATGAATTGGATTCTTACCGCTCCGACTCTGAAATGAAAGACACTGCAACTGCGTTAGCCGTTAGCTGGAATCATAAAACTCCAGGTGTTGGGATCCGTTCTTCTGCTGCACTTTCGCAAATCCCATATTCACATGACAATTCACATGAATTGGAATCCGTATTCCCTGAAGGCAAATTAGATGCTGATTTACAACAGGTAGACCTCAGAAAAACAAATAGTTGGCGATTGAAACTTGGAGAAATTAATACTTCTGAAATGTTAGAAGTACAACTTGTAAATGCGGTGGCGCCTTTTGTTCTTTGCAATCGACTGGTGGGTATTATGCGTAAGGATAATACTGGCAAAAAACACATCATCAATGTCTCAGCAATGGAAGGAAAATTCCATCGATTTAAAAAAGAAGACCGTCATCCACATACAAACATGGCGAAAGCCGCGTTGAATATGATGACTCATACCTCAGCAGAAGACTTTGCAAAAGATGGCATTTTTATGAATGCTGTTGATACTGGTTGGGTGACCGATGAAGATCCCATTGAACTTGCAAAACGAAAACAAGACCTTCATGATTTCCAACCTCCCCTAGATATTGTGGATGGGGCTGCACGTGTCGTTGATCCGTTGTTTGACGGAGTCAATTCAGGCAAACATTGGATTGGTAAGTTTTTAAAGGACTATTTCCCTATCGACTGGTGAAATCTAAATCTATTTACTTTGTAATTTTGCATACAATGTTGCAGGTGAGTAACCAAAATATGGTGGAATGACACCTTCTTCATCTTTTAATACTAATGCAATGATTGCATAGTGATGAACAGTGTGAGAAACCAAAAATAATAGTTCCCTCTCAATTGTGGATGTGACAATCGGAGTTGGAGCGTCTGGATTATAGTTTTGTGAAATTAATACTTGCCCAAGTGGCAAATACTTTGTTTCGAAAAAAGTGAATAATTCTTGTAAACGATTGATTGCAAGGATTCGGTCCACTTCAAGCGAAAGGTCACGTTTCCTTTTATCATAATCAATATGACCTATTTGAATTCCTTCTAGGAACATTTGGTAATGTTCTATCACATGGCGTATATGTTCACCGACACTCGATTCAGAATTATTTTGTTTTTGAAGATACAATCGATCAGAAAGGGAAGCAAGTAAAGTAATTCCTTGTTGCAAAAGAATTCCATTATCGTTTCCCCATGATGACATCACGACTAGTTTAGACTGCTTTTGATCAGGGTGGAAAGTGTAATTTCTTTCATCTCGTATTTTTTTCTATTTTTTCTTTGAAGTTTCAAATGGAATCGAAACAAAAATACCCCAGTTTCAAATCCAATGAACTATCGAACCAATCCTTTCCTTCTATTTTCGCAAGATTTTTGCGAATTCTTCAGGTTAATCATATTGACTGACTAGTCAGTATCTTTGTTTATGGTATTTAAGACTAATATGGTTTATCTTCTTTTTGGATTACTTCTCGTAATTTTTGGATCCTTACTGGGTGTCCCGGATGCCCCCTTCCCTCAAGGGGATGAAATCATGCACATTAGATCCATTCGAGAGAGTTTAGAGCTAGGAAGTTACCTTTTACCTTCTCTTTCTGGTTTACCGAATCCTTACAAACCACCTCTGCTTTTTTGGATGGGAATGGCCTCAGATTCGTTCTTTGGAGTGGATTATCTTTCTGAACGATTGGTTGCTTTCGCTTTTGGAATTGGTACTATGGTGTTACTGTATCGTTTGGTATTTACCATCAGTAAATCCAGATCAGAAACTTTACTCACCACTCTACTCTTTGGTTTCTCATTTTTATCACTTAAATTTTTTGGACTTCTCATGATGGAAGGACCAATGGTATTCTTTTTACTTTTTTATTTTTATTCATTTTATTTTTACAAACAAACAAAACAAACTTCTTATTTAATCATTGGTAGTTTGGTTACTGGGATTGGTTATTTACTAAAAGGACCGATTATACATGTTTACGTCCTTTTTATACTTCTCAGTTATTTTTATGTAAAACTGATTCGTATTCGAAGTGGGAAAATCACTTTTCAGTGGAACTGGATATACCGCGAAAAATTCGTTCTTTTCTCTTATGTTTTGACCTTTATTATACCACTACTCTGGATATCTTTTTTGTATTTTCAAATTCCATCGGGTAAAGATTTACTCCGCTTTTTCTTTATCACTGAAAACATTGGAAAGTTTTATTCCTCAAACCAATCAGGATTACGAATTTGGCTGGGATGGCTTATTTACACAATACCATTTACCATTCCACTGGTTATGTTAGTTTGGAATTTAATCCGTTCCCCTAAACAAATCAAACACCAAATTTATGTATCAACACTACTTGTTTTTTTCGCAATGGTTACTTGTTTACATCTACTTCCAAACAGAAAAGATCCATACTATGTAACTCCATTTATTAGCTTTTTATTCCTTCTACCGGCGATGCAAAAGATATCATGGCAAACACTTCTTCTGGCTAAGTTAAATCGATACAGTATACTCATTATATATTTTATCTTATTATTACTTTCTATTGTTTTACGATTACATACTTTGTTTATTTTTTCTATATTAGGTGTTCTTATCATCGTTAGTTCACTTTGTTTTTTCCAAAGTATTAAAACCCAATGGAGAGCTATACTCATCACACAAATCTTAGTGATCCCAATTCTTATCTTTTTCCTATTAAAACCACTTTCCGATCCAGATCTACGTGAGGTGGCTAAAGAAGTTGGTGAAAATTCTGTTTGTGTTGTGGCCGAGAATCCATGGACTGCCATGGATGTTCAAAACAAACTCATCAATGCAAAGGTCAAATTTGCATTGCCACTTACAATAGAGGAAAATTGTTCCGAATCAAACTATCTGATCAGTTTCATTGATACTTATGTTCCGAATGAATTTCATCGAGTTAACTCTTGGTTCCAATGGAAACAACACCTACAAATGAATGTAAAATCATTTGTATCTTCTCTTTTTAAAATGGAAAAATATAAATTCCAAACGGAAATTAGTTTATGGAAAAAAGGAAATTTGGAATGAAAAAATACGGAATCCTTCTACTACTCTTATTTTTTGTTTCAATTTGGGATTTTTCCAAAGATAATCTTCCCAAGTTCGGACAAAAAGTTTCAAAAATGGAAGCTCCTCAATGCAAATACATGTGTGAAAAGATTAACAACTGTTTGAGTGAAGATCAAAAAAAACAACAAGATCCAAAATTAGTTCAATTTGCCTGTGAAATTCTCTGTTCAAAACAATACCAATTGTTTAATGAATGTTCCAAATCAATCCTAACTTCCTGTCATGCAGGAGAAGTATGTATTAAAAACTTAACAAAGGGGCTTTTTTAAGAGTATAAAGTTGAATGACCAGTCATGAAAGATAAAACAAGTATAATACTCCCAACTTACAACGAAGCAGGTAATATCAAAAACTGCGTTGAAACTATTACGAAGGTCTTAGAAACAAATGGCCTTCCATTTGAGATTATTATTGTTGATGATAATTCACCTGATGGAACCTATGAAGTCTCCAAAGTTTTAGCAAAATATGATTCACGAGTGAAACCATTTGTTCGACTCACAGAAAAGGGTTTAAGTTCAGCAGTTACCTTTGGTTACAACCAAGCGGAAGGTGACAAATTTGTTGTTGTTGATGCGGATTTCCAACATGATTACTCCAAAATTCCAGATGTAATTCGACTTTTAAGAGACAATGATATCGTTGTTGCGACAAGAAGGAGTAAGGATGGTGGATATGGAAATTTTCCCATCTTACGGAAGTTAGCAAGTCTTTTTGCTACAAAAATTTCCGAATGGTTATTTCCTGTAAAAATATCAGATCCTATGAGTGGATTTTTTGGAATTCGCAAAACAGTCTACTTAGACACTAAAGATAAATTACACCCAAGAGGATACAAAATCCTATTTGAAATTTTGGGTATCGTAAAAACAGATAAAATCGCAGAAATTGGTTATACATTTGGACTTCGAACTTGGGGCCATTCCAAATTAGATTCAGGTGTGATCTTTTATTTCCTTTGGGATTTGATTTCGATCAAATGGTACCAGTGGAGGCAATCTCATCACCTTTTCCTAGGATCAAAAGGAAGGAATTCCCACATCCATCCCTAAACAAACTTTAGTGTTTGGATCAAAAATGGATGGGAAATGTAAAAAAATTAAAACTGTTTTTTTCTCTTGTACTCTAATGTATTTCAATTGGATTCCGTAGATCTTTCTGTGAGGGGCAAAATGGTTTCTGAACTTACAAAAGAAAAATGTTACCGAATCGAAGTGAGTAGTTTGGATTTGTATTCTGCACAAAGCCTAGAAGAGGACATGACAAAACTCTTTCAAAATGATTTGAGTGTGATTTATATTGATTTCTCCAATGTGGAAGAAGTTTCCTCTGCCGTACTTGGTCTACTTTTATACAAAAAAATGATGTTCCAAAAACAAGGTGTGAGACTCTTTCTGACAAATGTAAAACCTCAGATTCAAAAAATCTTAAAAATCTTAAACCTGAGTGGCCATTTACTTGTTTGATCTCTTTGCAAATCACAAATCAATGATGATACCAGAATGTTCTGGTAAGAGCATCTTTTTCCCGTCCCATTCCACTCCACCAAAAGCATAGATTTTTTTTCCTTGCAAATCTACATTCAAATCCTTTTGACTTTTACCAAAGTTGAGTAAAACACGAAGTCGTTTTTTCTTAAACCTTCTTTCAAAACTCAAAATAGTTGGTTCGTCTGTATGGATGATTTCCAAACTACCAACTCTTAGGACATCTAAATCTTTTCGTAAACGAAACATTGTTTGGTAATGTTTCCACAATGAGTTTGGATCGTTTTTTTGTCCCAATACAGTATCACTAACTTGAAAGGTTTCGATAGGTAACCAAGGTTTACCATTTGTGAACCCAGCATTTTGAGAATCATCCCATAACATGGGAAACCGGCAATTATCTCGATTGATGTAAATTCCCAAAAGTTTCGTTAAAAACAAAGGAACAAATCGATTCATCTTGGCAATGGGATCTTTCCCAAAAAAGTTGGAGAGTTTTCCTTCTTTTCTACCAATTTCTTCACCATAATAAACAATGGGAACTCCTCTTGCCATAAATTGGAAACAAACAAGAAGTTTTGCTTTGCGTATGTCACCACCTAACCGATCAATGTATCTCCTTTGATCATGATTACCTAAAACATAAGTTGGAGCAAAAGGACTTGGGAAAACTTCTTCATTTTTTTGGAGTAGTTTACGAAAAAAATCCGCATCGTACGAAAAGTGAATTAACTCAAATTGAAATACCAAATTGAGACCATCAGTTTTTTCACCTAAAAATGATTTTAATACTTGGTCACTTCCACTCACTTCACCGATGAGGAATGGTTTTTGTTTGTATTTGGAAATGTGTTTCCTTACTTCCTTTGCAAACGAAAATGATTCCGGTAGATTTAGGTTATACTGTTTTTTTTGGAAGAACGCCTCATCATGGTTATCTGGTGTTGGAAAAAATCTGAGACTAAAAGGATTATCCCGAAAACTCTCATCTTTATAAATGGAATTGAAGATATCCAGACGAAACCCATCGACACCTTTTTTTAACCAAAAATCCAGAACACCAAACATGGTTTTTTTGACTTTTGGATTCCTGTAATTTAAGTCTGGTTGGAAAGATAAAAAATTACTATAATAGTATTCATCTGTTCCTTTATCATAATTCCATCCTGATTTCCCAACCATCGAGATCCAGTTATTCGGTGGTTTTTTAGTCCCCTTTTTCCAAATGTAAAAATCTCGTTTGGGATTCGAAGTGGATGATTTTGATTCTAAAAACCATGGATGTTTATCAGAAGTATGGTTCATCACCATATCCAAAACCACTTTCATTTTACGTTTATGGATTTCGCGAATCAGTTGTTCACAATCGGCCATCGTCCCAAATCTGGGATCAATATTTGTATAATCTGCAATATCATAACCAAAATCTTCGCCAGGACTGACATAAAATGGGGAAAACCAAATGGTTTCCACTCCTAAGGATTGGATCTCGTCCAATCGTCTGAGGATTCCCTTTAAATCGCCAATTCCATCGCCATTGGAATCCTGGAAGGACCAAGGGTAAATTTGATAAATTGAAGTTTGTTTCCACCATTCCATTTTGTTTTCCATGACTTTTCTAAAACTGCCTTGTTATTTCAGTTGCCTCTTACCTAAATACCAAATTTCTGTTCTTTATACAAGCAGGTAGCAATGGATAAAGAAAAAATCAAACTTTCCGGTTTTAACAATCTGACAAAAGTTTTGAGTTTTAACCTCTACGATTTTTGCATCACACTCGATGACGAACAAAAAGGTAGATATGTAACATATATCCACGACAAGTACAATGCGAGTAAAATTACAGAAATCTCCAAAGAGATTGTCAAACGCATTGATGCCAATATCCTCTCTGTTTCCGCACAAGATTACGATCCTGTGGGTGCATCTGCTATGGTTCTTATGAGTGATGTAAAGGGTGGAGGAAATCCAATCCCATCGACACAGGTTAGTATGCATTTGGATAAATCGCATATCACTGTTCACACCTACCCTGATGCAGCTGATCCAGATGGGATCTGTTCCTTCAGAGTGGACATTGACATTTCGACTTGTGGAGAGATCATTCCACTTGACTCTATCAATTTCCTATTTGAAGCATTTGAATGTGATGTAGTTTATATTGACTATGTGGTAAGAGGTTATACTCGACTTGCAGATGGTAAAAAGATCTATAACGATCATCACTTCAATTCGATTTTAGATTTTATCAAACCAGAAATCAAAAGAAATTATACCTATCTTTCAGACATCAACATGCCTCAAGATAACACTTGGCAAACTAAAATGATGATCCGAGAACTTGGACCTGAAAATTATTTGTTAAACCCTGAGGACATCTCTCATCCTGATGTTCCAAACAAAATGAAACTCCTAAGAGAAGAAATGAAAGAAGTGTATCATATGATCCATTAATTGGATTTTTTTACTCTTTGCTAATTTCTTTTTGGATTTGGATCCAATCATTTTCTCCAAGTTTGGGAAGGGCATACACAACTTTCCGATTTGGTGGGATGAGAAAAAATTGAGTTCCATGTTCATCTTTTTGTTTGAGAACGGGGTGTTCCGGCAAATAAGCCCCGAGCCTTCTATAAAACTGAACTTCATCAATTGATTTTGGCCGTAGGGCTTTGATTGCCAAAGAAGTTTGATAATACGCTAAATAATTTTGAATGACTTCTTCCGTTTCTTTAGGATCAGTAACCAAAAAATAAAAAGAAAAGTTTGAGTTTGGGAATCGTAATTGAAATTGCCTGAGATTTTCCAAGGCCATAGGACATTTTTTTCCGCAGCCAACTAACCCAGTATAAATGATGATCCAATTTGATTTTGGTTCCGATTCAAATCGGACTTCACAGATCTCACATGGAATCTTTCGATACGTACTGGAAAAAAAATGTAGTAAGGAACTAAGTCCGACAAAAAGAAAAATAACAAAGACCCAAAGAAGTCTTTGGATCCATTTTTTAAGTTCCATTTCCTGTTTCAATCATTGCGGAAAGTGTTTCGACTGAATCTTTTAAATTTTCAAAGATCACATTTCCTTTATCGATAAAAGAAATCATTTCCGAACTTGTATTCAAATTGGTTTGTGTTTTCAAATTTAAATCCATAATCGAATCTGAAATTTCAACCATACTGGATGATTGTTCTTTGCTAGAAAGTTGCATTTCCTGTGCAATTTGATCCAGAGTGGTTAATGCATTTTCTTGTTTTTCAAAAGCAGAGAGAGTTCCCGAAATTTTTTCAGTTAACTCACCCATTCCCACTTCCGATGCCAAAATGGATCTCACAAACCCTTGGACCGTTTGGTTGATTTGATTTGATTGTTTAAAACTAACTTGGATGGCAGATTTAATTTTACCAGAGATCGTTGAAATATTCTTTGTTGCATCCGCTGTAGAATCGGCAAGTTTTGAAATTTCCGATGCTACAACTGCAAATCCTCTTCCCGCATCACCTGCTCTTGCAGCCTCAATAGAAGCATTTAACGAAAGTAAGTTGACCTTCTCAGCAATATCCGAAATCAAATCCAAAATTTCTTCCATTTTTTCAGAATCATCCACTGCCACTTCCATTGATTGGTACAACGTAGAAAATTCTGTTTCCGTTTTTTTGACACTCTCAGCAGATTCTTGTATTTTTGCTCTCATCACTTCCAATGATTTCACAAAACCTTCATTTAAATTGAATAAGTTTCGATTGAGTTCTTCTACTGTTTTTACTTCGTTTATTTGGCGATTGGATCCTTCCAATATCAATTGGCTAGAGGCAGTGGTTTCTTCTGTTGCTGCTGAAATTGCTTCGATGGAGGAAGATTGGTCTTGGAAAGAAGATTCAAACTTTCTGACAGCGGTTGTGATCAAATTTGAATTTTCGATGTAGGATTTTGTTCCTTGCGAAACTTCATCAATTGCTGCGGTAACTCCCGCCATCACCGTTTCTAAATTTGTTTGGGTTTCGATTTGTAACCTAAGGTCTAGAACAGAAAGGTAGGAAAAATAAATGAGAATTCCAGTTTCCATTACAACAAATAGTGCATGTGTGATTACAATTTCTAATCCAGTACCATAACTGTAAACAATCACTTTGGTATTCAAAAATACAACACCGAATTCTTGGAGGTAATTTCCAACTAAGTGGTGTATGGCGATTGTCAATGCGGCAACAAGTAATACACGCCAGTCCTCATAAACAAACAAAACAGCAAGGGCACTGAATACATGAAAATGCATTTCAATGCGACCAAATTGAGCTTGGATGAGCAGAGCACTGAATAACATAAGAGCTGCTCCATTCCATGCCCTTAAGAAAAAACTTCCACGTAAAAATCGATAAAACAAAAACGAAATAGTCGCAATGATGATAGCAGAGATTGTGACAACTAAAGTGGCACCGTAACCAAGAGAAAGTAAAAAAACAAGGGGAATGTGAGCGAAAATTGCCCAGACAAAAAACGTATCAACTTTTTTTTGGCGTTCCATTAGAACCGCTGCCAATCTTAAATCCATAGGCTATGAGACGAATGAATGAGAAAAAATACCAGTCAATAAATGCATATAGACTCCTCTTTTTTGATTTTGGTTAATTAATTATATTCTACTTCAGTGAATGTACTGATTGGATCAATGGTTGTAATTGGTATGGATGGATCTTGTTATGAACCACAAACTGAGTCGTAGAATCTTTCAAATTCTTTCATTTTCTATCTAAGACGTCCACTTTCTCTCTTGCCGTTCGGAAAATCTCCTGTAAACTTGTGTCTTAGCAGGTACATTTTGGAACCAATCTCAGATTTCGGCGAAACGGAAAGTCCTCTTTCAAACAATGTTTCAGAACCTTCATACTTTATCTCATTACCAAAGAATATAGCGAGTTATTCCCTCACTTCCCAAGCGATTTTAGAAGAGTTACGTGTGCGCCATAGACGACTCGAAATGCATGGAAGTGCAGAAATCACTCCTACCTTATTTCTCACTTTGGATTCTATTCCAGAACTTTTATCCAAACAAGTCCAATTAACCGAATCACACAAAACCAATGTAGCAATCAAAGAAGCGTTAAAAGAATTAGCAGGACTCACAGAACACAATAAAGAACCTGTCGTTTATTTTTATCCATTTATATTACTTGTGGACCAAAAATTAGTGTTTCGTTTGAGTATGATCTCTCCACAATCCAAAGAAAAAACAGATGTAGTTCCCTTTCGCAGGTCTTGTTTTAAATATAGCATTGATTTGGTGGATATCTTACTAAAGAATCGATCCAATCGAGATCTCATCTTAGAAGAAGAAAATCCAGGAAGTACATTACTTCGAACTGACCAAAAAGGGAACGTGTACTTTTTCCCAACCAAACTAAGTTTTGAATCGGAGTTGGAAATGATCCTTCGTTCGAGTATGGAACCGTTTGGACCCTTACCAACGAAAGATTTTATTTTAGATGTTGTTACAAGAGGGAAAGAAACTGCCAAATTGGTGGAGATTGTACCGGGATACCATTTTGTATTACCAAATAGTTCTCATCACCCCGAATACATAAAACATTTAGCAGTACAATTGGATGGACTCAAACAATTTGCCTTTCCCTACTTAAAACGATTTGCAAAAGAAAACAAATATGAAGGTTACTTAGAAAAACTAATTGAACTCGAAACAAAACTTCCTAAAAAAACAGAAGAACTTTTGAATTCAGCACAAAACTACATCCAAGAATTAAGTTCCTTACTAGGAGATTTTCCATTTGATAAAATCACAAACGAAGAATCAATGCGTGTCAAAAATGGAATCCAAGATAGTATCATCATTTTAAACAAACTTTCTCGTTTTTTAACTGAACAAAAAAAAGAAGATGCTGAAGACGAATTATTTTCGCTCATCCAATTATTAAGTACAAAAATCGAAGAAAACACAAAAAATACACTTACTCTCACCAAACTAAACTTAGTCGCCGAAATCAAAACATTAAATTTAAAATCCGATTCAGAAAAAAAAAGGGCCATCGAAAAAATAGTAAAAACTTTATCTGATACGTATGGTTGTTTGGAAATGAAAGAAGAAGATTACCATGTCCTCTTTGCACTCGACCAAAAGTATCTAACCAAAGTAGAAGAAAACACTTTTCTCTTAGCAAAAACCAGTCCTGAATATCGAAACGAACTTCCCATCCTCGACCAAATCCGAATCATCTTAAAAAACAGATCAGATGTATCCATTGACAAAGCAGATATAGAAGATGTATCCAAAGAAGTAGATACAGAAGAAATTGCGGAAACTCCAAAAGAACCAAGGATTTCATTCTCTGCTTTGCAAGAAAAATTCCATGTCCCAATAGGTGTGTTTAGTTTTTTAACACTGGCCTCCATTGTCACAATCATTTCCCTACTCATTGGAAGTTTAGAATACATAGGTAGTGGATTTTTATTCAGTTTTTTCCTTGGACTGATATTGGGTTATTTGTATAGAAAAGATGGAAAACCAAAACCAAATCTAGAAAAACAAAAAACTGGTGTCCCTAAAGAAAATCGATCACTTACGATTGCTAAGGTGGCAGAAGCTTTTATCTATCCAAAAAAATTCAATAGTATCGCAGAAAAAGTATACGATACAAAACGATTGCGTAACCACATAGAAGAATGTGTGGAAGATATCAAATTAGAACTTTCACCAGCTGACCAAAAAAAAGACACTAACAAAATTGTCGCTGAAATCGAACATGCCATTTTACAAATCTCTGTGGTGATGAAAATTCCAGAAGCCATCCAATTAAAAAACCGGTCCAAGGAACTCATCCTTTCCAAAGCAGACTTTCGTACGATTTTATTTCGCACACAACTTGCAGAATACTATCGTAAAGAAGCCAGTTTGTATAAATCCGACCGCGACCAAATGGATTACATTCAGTTTATCATCCGCGAATTGGAATTTGGCTATAATAAATATTTAAAGTAAAAATTCTGGTCTTATGAAGTTGAATGTTTTTCCCATTTATTATTTGTTCCTAGCAGTTATGTTTTCCTTTGGTTGTAAAAAGGAAGTAGTGGATGCAAACATTTGGTTTGAAGAACACAAAGAAGACCGAGTCCTAAATCTTTCCAATAAAGAAGTAGGAGTTTTACCAACTTCGATAGGAAACCTAAACAACGTAGAAGAACTCACCCTGCAATACGATTCACTCACTGCATTACCAAAAGAGATTGGAAACTTAAAACAACTGAAGATTCTCAATCTTTTTGGAAACCCACTCACAACTCTTCCAGAAGAACTGGGAAATTTGGAAAACTTGGAAGTATTACTACTTGGCAGAACCGAACTGAAAGAAATCCCCCCAGTCATTTCAAAATTAAAACATCTAAAAACCCTGGCACTAGACGAAACGAAAGTGCAACTAACAGAAGCCGACGTGGAAGTGATCGCAAACCTCCCTTCTTTGGAAATCCTTGACCTAAGCCTCATGAGAGAGTACAAAACTCTCCCTAAAAACTTGGCAAAACTTTCCTTTTTGAAACAACTCATCTTACAAAAAACTCTTTTGGAGAAATCTGATGTTGCACGACTGCGAGACGAGTTACCGAAAGTTCGCGTAAAACTATAAACAATTTGATTATTTTTTCCGTTTTCTCTTTGGCCTAGAGTTCAAACACTGGTCTTACTATGGCCAAACCAGAAACGGAAAATCCTTATTCTAAAACAGTTCTCCTTCCTGAGACCAATTTTCCCATGAAAGCCGACCTGGCAAAACGTGAGCCAGGCCAAATACAAATTTGGAAAACAGAAAAAGTGTTCCAAAAGATGAGAGAAATTCGAAAAAACAAACCATCCTTTGTTTTGCATGACGGGCCTCCTTATGCGAATGGTAATTTCCATGTTGGCCACTCTCTCAATAAAATTTTAAAAGACATCATTATTAAATCAAAAACCCTTTCTGGTTTCCAAACGGATATGATCCCTGGTTGGGATTGCCATGGACTTCCGATCGAAGTACAGGTGTTAAAGAATCTTGGAAAAGAAGCAAGGAACACAAGCCCAAGTGATCTTCGAAAAAAATGCAGAGAGTATGCAGCCGAGTTTGTTGGCAAACAAGGAGAAGACTTAAATCGTTTCCTTTGTTTTTGGGATGAGGATCACAAATACCTCACCATGGCTCCTGAATTTGAAGCAAGGATTGTGGAAGTCTTTGGTTCTCTTTTTGAAAAAGGTTACATCTACAAAGGAAAAAAACCTGTGTATTGGTGTATTGATTTGGCAACGGCCCATGCGGAAGCAGAGATCGAATACCAAAACCATGTCTCTCCTTCCATTTATGTTAAGTTTGCTGTGAAAGGTGAGACCGATACATATTGCCTGATCTGGACAACAACTCCTTGGACACTCCCAGCAAACCTTGCAATTTGTTTTAACGAAGAACTACCCTACTCTCTTTTCCAATCAGACAACCATGGCCGACTCATTCTTGCTGATGGATTAAAAGAAGCAGTGGAACAAAAAACAGGGATCACTCTTACCAAAATCAAATCCCTATCCAATGCCGACTTAAAACAGATGGTATTCCTCCATCCCTTTTTAGAACGAGAATCCATTCCCCTTTTTGGAAACCATGTCACACTCGATGCAGGAACTGGTTGTGTACACACAGCACCAGGACATGGAACAGACGACTACCGCGTTGGAACGGCTGCAGGACTTCCTACCCTTTCCCCAGTAGATGATTACGGCCGTTATACGGACGAGTTCGAAATGATGAAGGGTGTAAAAATTTGGGATGCCAATCCAAAGATTGTGGAACTCCTAAAAGAAAAAAATGCCCTTGTCCATTTTTCTGAATTCACTCACTCCTACCCTCATAGTTGGAGGAGTAAAAAACCACTCATCTTCCGTGCCACACCGCAATGGTTTTTTTCTATCGACCATAATGGTCTCCGTGAAGAATCACTGAAGGCCATTGACAAAGTGCAGTGGATTCCTGATTGGGGGATCACAAGGATTCGTTCCATGGTGGAATCAAGACCTGACTGGTGTTTGTCGAGACAAAGGAATTGGGGAGTACCAATCCCTTCCTTTACTTGTAAGTCTTGTGGACAGACCCATTTGGATGACAAAACCATCCAACACTTCATCCAAATTGTGAAACAAGAAGGAATCGAAGTTTGGTATGAAAAAGAAGCAAAAGACTTACTTCCACCAGGGACAAAATGTAACAAATGTGGATCAGATGATCTCAAACAAGACAAAGACATCCTAGATGTTTGGTTTGATTCTGGTGTTTCCAGCTTTGCTGTGTTTGGTGATTCCATTGGAAAAGAACCAGCTGATTTGTATTTGGAAGGTTCTGACCAACATAGAGGTTGGTTCCAATCTTCACTTTGGCCATCCATGGCCATCCGTAAAACTCCCCCTTATAAATCCGTTCTTACCCATGGGTATGTGTTGGATGAAAAAGGACATGCTATGTCCAAGTCTCTTGGCAACGTAATCAATCCAACAACCGATATCATCAACCAATACGGTGCTGATATTTTACGTCTTTGGGTGAGCACACAAGACTTCAGGGATGATGTGAAAATCGGAAAAGACTCGATCAAAACTGTCTCAGAAGCCTATCGTAAAATCCGTAATACCTTCCGGTATTTACTGGGAAATACAAGTGCCTCAACACTCGAATGGAATCTGAAAAAAGATGACCTAGAAACCATTGACAGGTACTACCTTCACAAACTAGCAAAACTCAATGAAGAAGTGAAAAAACTATATGAAACCTACCAGTTCCACCAAGTGTACCACAAGGTGCTTGTGTTCTGTACGGTAGATTTATCACAAGATTACTTTGAAATCATTCGTGATCGTATGTATTGTGATGCGAAAGAATCCAAAACAAGACGTTCTTCTGAATACACACTCGCAGTGATTTTGGAAGTGCTCTCCAAACTTCTTGCACCTATCCTTTCCTTTACCACCGAAGAAGTTTGGTCTACCTTTGGGAAAAAAGATTCTGTTTTTTATACCGATTTTTCTGACCTAAGCGAATGGGTGGATGAATCCCTTGAAGCAGAATTCAAACCTGTGTTTGCAACAAAGGAAGATGTCCAAAAAGCCTTAGAGGAAGCAAGGAAACTCGGAAAACTGGGTAAGTCCCTTGAAGCAGAAGTTTTACTTTCTACTGGATCTTTAAAAGACTCAAAGTTTACCAAAGACGACCTGAGTTTATTCTTTGTGGTATCGGAAGTATCGTTTGACCAAAAAGAAATCAGTGAAGTATTTTCGGAATGGAAAGGAGAAACGGGAACCATCCAAATTCGAAAACCTCACCACGAAGAGTGTCCAAGATGTTGGCGCCATGTTTCAGAAAAAGAAGGAACTTTGTGCAAACGTTGTGAGGAAGTGGTTTCAAAACTTTCCCCTAAATAAAGTTAGGAGATTGATTTCAGAATACAGAAATTAAGCTCAGCAAAAAAAAACCTGTCTACTCTCATGCGGATGGCAGGTTTTTTATTTGTTTTCCTTTTTTTGTTTCCACCTTCGTAGGAACCTACCCAAAATGATTTCGGATTCCGAAAGGCCAGTGTAAGTAGCAATTCCAAAATACAAAATAACCGCAGGAACCATCGAAAGAGATAAACTCAAACGACTGAGATTGGCATAACTCAGACCAAGTGTGTTGGTTCCCCAATTTTGTAAGTTTGGTTTGATCACCCATTCTGAAAACAAAAGCCAAAAGAAAAGTCCAAAGAGTGCAGGTACCATTTTCAAAATTCGTTTCCCAACAGTCACAAAAGGAATTCGCACTTGGTGTGCTTTTAAATAATACAATAATAGAGATGAGGTGACAATTGCACTTAAGGCTGATGCAAGGGCAATAGCAGAGTGTTTTAAAAAAAACATCAAACTAATACTCACAACCACACTTAAAACAAAAGAAATCAATTGGATACGAAGTGGAGTTTTTGTATCGGAAAATGCATAATAGGAAGAAACAAGTACTTTGTTGATGCTGTAAAAAGGGATCGCAAGTGAATAAAACACGAGTGGGAAAAATGCGGTGAGAGTGGCCAGATGGTCCCAACGTCCCCCATAATAAATAGAATCCAAAACTGTTTCCCCAAGAACCGCCAAACCAATGCTTGCCGGTAGTGTTAAAAAAAACGCAAACGATAATACATCCGCAATTTCTTTAGGAACATTTTCTTCCCTTCCTTCTCGTAAATCTTTGAGTAAAGAAGGAAGGATGGTAGTCGCAAGAGCAACTCCAATGATCCCTGTGGGGAGTTGGACGAGCCTCTGGGAATAATCCAAACTAACAACAGCACCAAGTCCTGGGTTTTGGTTTTGTATGTAGTTGGCAAGAAAGATATCCACAAGGAGTCCAATTTGGTAAAAACTCCCGCCAAGGGCCGCAGGTAACATGAGTTTAAAAATTTTTTTGATGGCTGGGTGTTTGAAATCCAAACGAAAGATGGGACCAAATCCGTTTTTGTAAACAAACCATCCTTGTACAAGGAGTTGTAATACCCCACCACAAACAATCCCGTAGGCAAGGTAAAACACTCGGTCCTTAATTTCATAGTAAAAGGGAAACACAAAGAGAAATACTGCCAAATAACTAAAGTTAAGGATGATCGGGGATAATGAGGGAACAAAATATTTGTGATGTGAGTTCGAAATCGACATAAAAATCGAAGATAAACTTGCTGTCATGATGAGAAAAAATAGAACTAACGAAAGTTCTACTACCAAATTCCCATATTCGGGTGTACCACCCACAAGAGTGGGCAAAAACTGAGCCGCAAATAGCCAAAAAAAGGCCACAAAAAGTGACAAACAAAGGAATAGAAAACTAAGGACAGTTCCTGCCATCACACGAGCTTCCATCACACCCATTTTTTCGTACTCGGAAAAAATAGGCATAAAGGATTGGCTTAAGGTTCCTTCTGCCAGGAGATTTCGAAACATATTGGGAAGTCTGTAAGCAACACTAAAGGCAGATGCCACCATTCCTGTTCCGAAACTAACAGCCATAAAGTGGTCACGGATGAGCCCTAAAATTCTTGATAAAAATGTATAAAAAGATAAAGCAAGGGATCGTTTTGTACTCGATTCGTTCCCTGGGACTTTGTTTGTCATACGACCAGATTTTAGATTGGATTTAATTTTTCAAGAAAACGGATAGAACCGTTGGGACTCAACTGGAACTGCGTTTTACAACTTGGACATTCATGTTTACCAAATTTGAATAACCTTAGCCTTGTCCCACACACTTCACATTGGATGATCCTTTCGACAGTCTCCAATTGTTTGGTTTTCGATTGGATGTAATTTGGAATTTTATCCAATTGGGTCGACTCAACTACGGAAGTCCCTGATTTATAATGGGAAAATCGTCTTTCCAATTCGGAACTCAATGATTCTTTGATTTCCAATCGGAGTTGGTTTATTTTTTCTTCGAGTACAACTTCCATCGGAGAAGGAGTTGTTTTTGTTTCAGATGTTTCGTCTTTCAAAGATTCTAAAGTAGAAACAGGTTCTTTCTCTAGGTTCGATTTTCCGTCTTCTCTCGACTTACCTGAAAAATAAAATCGGATTTTGTTAGTTTCTGATTTTGTTTCCTCTCCCAGTTTTTTATGATCGAAAGTTCGTGAATGGGAAGTAGGTTCTTTTGTACTTGGTTCCATTCCAGAAACATCCATCTGCAATAAGAAGGATTCAGCCGCATTATGACTTCGAAAGATAGGAAATTTATCAAAAAGACCTACCAATTTTAATACATCTTCTACTTCCGATTTTAATCCATAAATCGCATACACTGCATTTGATTTCACAATCTGTTTGTGAATTTTGACAAGGGTACTAATTCCATTCGATGTGATGAATTCAAGTGATCCTAATTGGAATAAAAATTTTCGATACCCTTTGTTCAATTGTGATTCGAAGTAACGATAAAAATCATCAGCACTACTTCCGTCTAAACCACCTTTTAATTGAATGGAAAATACTTTGTCTTTTGATTCCATAATTTATCCTAAGAAAATTGCATCTCTAACTGTATTTGTTTCATTTGGCCGATCATTCATTTGGTCAATCACCGGTCCACCAGGCAGTACTTCAACATCGGGTGAAGGAATTGTTGGATTACCTTCTATAGATGGATTTTCTTCCTGCACTTCACTCACTGCTTGGATGGAACTTTCCACTGGTTCTAATGTTTTTTTCTGAACAAAAGGTAAGGTTTCCCCTGATTCTTTTTCAGTTAACTGGTCTTTTGTGAGGACTAAGGAATACACAACAAATGCCCCAGTTAGGAGTAAACTCACAACAAGTGCAATCAGTAAGTAGTTCAATACCATCCATTCCACAAGTTTCCATTGGTTTTGAAATAATAAACCTAAATTCCCACGTTCATACACAAGGATCACAAGTCCCGATACATCCAAAGTACCTGGTTTGTACAATGGTGTTGTCAAACGAACTGTATTTGATTTTGCTAATGGAAGGTAGTTTAAAACCCATTCAAAACCATCTCGAACTTTCGGATCTCGTTTGGAATTGAGAATCGGATTTTCACCGTTTTCTGGCTCAGACCATTCCCATTTTTTCATTCGAATGCCCTTACGAAAGAATGTAGATTTTGCTAACTCTTCATCAGGTTTTCGTTTTCGGAGTTCTTCCAAAGTATAAATTGTATCAGTGGAAACAAGTAACGTGGCATCAGGAGCATACAAACTAATCTTTAAAAAACGAAACTCTTCTGGATCATTTTTTGATTGTTCCACATAACGATGGAACATCTTTTCAATTTCCACATAACCATCGTTATTCAATCTTTGCTCTGCACTTTTTGCGAGTGCAAGGCTTAAGTCCCTTGCTCTGTGGTCAGAAATAAACTGTTCTTGGACAAGTGCATTTTGTAAGGACTCATAAAATGTCCAAACCACCCCACTCAGCGCAAGGGTTTCCGAGAGGATAAAAAAGAGTATAAAGGATAGAAAAAAACGTGAATATTTCATGGATCCCCCTTTTACTTTTCGGCCAAATCCATAAAAAGGACATAAGAAATTCGAGGTTATGGGAGAAGGGAGAGGAAGTGTTTTGAGAATCGGTACACAAATTCTTTTCGTTTTTCGGGATACCCTTCGGAAAGTCCCAAGGCAGATAAAGAAACCATGTCCTCAGACCTCGCCCCACATGGGTTGATGAGAGAAAAGGTAAAGAGGGAATTGATTCCATTTAAGGCAAAACCAAAACTTGTGAAATAAGATTTGGCATAAATTCCTTCTGAGATCAGTTTTTTCTTCGAATCCTTCGTATACAAACCTGGTGACTTTGGATTCTCTTCCACCTCCAAACCCCAAGTATCTTTTACAGCGACCACCAAACTTTCATTCAAGTTTCTCAAAAAATCTCCTAAACTTAATCCCCTTTTTTTTAAATCAATGTGGAGGTAACCGACAATTTGCCCTGGTTCATGGGCGGTAAAATCCCCACCTCTTGGCAGACTGACAAAGTCCACACCAAGTTCTTTAAGTCTCACCTCCGGTACCAAAAGATTTTCCGCTTTCGCACCTATGCCCCCTGTCAAACATGGACTGTGTTCTAAAAAGAGCATGGATTCTCTTCGATTTTTCCTGGCATTTTCCTGGAAATCCAAGTATCGTTGGTACGGAACAATTGAAGGAAACAGATAGGAAGGTAGTCCTTTTTGATGGAGAAACTTTTGCATGCGATCCTTTGGATCCTCGAAAAATCACCGAATGGAAGAGCCCGCTTGGATTTGGCGAAGCTCCTTTACTATTCGGATGGTGTTCATTTCCAAAAACATGCGGAAATGATCACAAGAGGAGACTATATCCACTTAGAAGACTCACCTTACCCCGTCAAACTGAACGAAGCCCTTTTGTTTTTAAAAGAGAAAGGCCATATCGATGTAGTTCCGAAGATAGAAGGGAACGGTATCCAAGGATTTGCCCTACGTTTTCTCAAACCAATGGAAGGACTCATCCTTTCTAGGGAAGAAAAACGAGTGATGATGAAAGTTGTGGAAGCCTTCCGGGGGCGAGTGGTAGACGAAAACCGCCATTATCCCAATTTATATGAAAATTATGTCGTTACCCCCCTATTTGATTCCATTCCGTTTTCAGTCGCAAGGATCAATACGAAAATCCACATCCTTGTACAAAAAAGCCTTTTGAATCTATCGGGCAAAATGTTTAGAGTTTTATTTGAGAGGTCAGAATGATCATCACTGTTTGCAAAGGCAAAATCCATAGAGCCGTCGTTACCGAGGCTGAACTCCACTACGAAGGTAGTCTCACTGTTGACCTAGACTTAATGGAAATGGCCGGTATGAAACCGTATGAACAAGTGAGCGTGGTGAACGTGAATAACGGTGCCAGATTCGAAACCTACCTCATCGTGGGAGAAAGGGGTTCGGGAACCATTTGTTTGAATGGAGCTGCAGCACGGCTTGGGATGAAAGGGGACAAGGTCATCATCATCACTTATGGCCAAGTGGAAGAAAAGGAGCTCCCAAGCGACTACAAACCGAAAGTTGTCTTCGTGGATGAGAACAATCGGCCGAAAAAAGCCTAATTTCCCTAATTTTTCTAGGGCATTTCTTCGATACTAACTGTATAAACCAAATTGGTAGTCGGAACATGAACAAAACAATATTCGCTCTTTCATTCACCCTCCTCACTTGTGCACTTTTTGCCCAAGAATCAGGGAACCAACAAGGGACACAAGTTTCCGCGGCGTCTTCCAAGGACAATAGGGACTTATATCCACTATCCATGTATGATGCAAGGATCCGTTTAAAGAACGTAAGTTTTGTTAGACGACATGCAGACACAGGGAAAGGCGAATTTTTAGATGTCCAAATAGAATTGGAATCAAGAGTTCCAGAAGACAATGAATATTCGATTTTTGTATTAGCTGGTTTTGAAGGGGACCGAGTGAACCAAGATGAAAGAAGACTTGTTCCTTACCCTGCTTGGCGTAAAGCAGACCCTGAAAAAGACGAACGAACATTATACTTCTCTAACATCATGCCAACTCCTTTCACTGCGAAAGAAATTTGGGGTGAAGAAACATATGCAAAGAAAAAAGCAGAAATGGAAAAACGCCATTTTGCTGGTTTTGAAGCAGAAATGCCAGAACCTACATTTACTGAAGTAGTTGATTATCTTTGTAAAAACAATGCGAAGGCACTCCCCTTCACTCTGTTTGGTGAAACTGGACCTTCAAAAGAAAAACAAGTGATTTATAACTACGTGGCCCAAACTGCTGATGAAAAAAAGCGTCAAGTACACGAAACGTTACCAAAACACACGTATACGATTTACAATAACAAATACAAGACAACGATTACAAGCCACCACTACACTCAGTACAGACCAAATTTCCTGAGTTTTAACAAAGTAGCAGTTCTCGTGTTTGATACAAAAAAACCAACAAACAGTTTGTTATTCCGTAAGTTCATTGATATCTCTGATTTAAAAATTACTTACTAAGCAAACATTGTATTCTGTTCCAAATCTCCAAGGCTAAACACGAGTCTTGGAGAGAAAGCCTACCCCACTTTTTATCCAATCATTCTTTTTCCCAAATATCCCACAAGAGACATCGTTTCGGTCGAGAAATTGATGGATATGAATCTTAAAAAAACAGGATTAGTGGTCTGTGCCTTCTGGGCGGATTGGGGGGAATTGTTCCGATGCACGAACCCTCCACTCGTCCTCAGGGTGGTTTAGGTGCAACCATCCATTGGCAAAGTCCCAACGACCGTCCAAATCCAAAAAATCCCAGAAAATTGCCTGGTTCATGTATTTGTAGGTGTCGAGTAAATCGAGCAGGTCCCTTCGTTTGCGGGGGGTATTGTCCATTCTGTTCCAGTTTCGGCAAACTCTAGTCCAGGTCGACGTTTTTTATGGACAAAACCAGGTCTTTCTGCCGAAAATGAAACAGACATGGCAATCACGAAGGAAAAAAAAGCTGACTTCAATGACAAATTGGTAGATTTCAAAAACTACCTAGAAGAGTTAAAAAAAGAAGCCAATATTTTCAAAGTACAAGCCAAAAAAAGTAAGGACATGGAACCTTATTTTAATATCTCCCTTGCGATCAATTCCATCAAAACCATTAACACCTGTATTGTGATCAATGAACTTTCCACTGCCATCTTAGAGATCAATAATAACAACTACTTAGAGACTGCCAGAAAAGAAATTTATAACTGCATCTCCTACATTGAAAAAACAGTAGGGAATAATGTGGATGGTTCTTTATCCGAAAACAAAGAACAACTTTCGAAAATTGAAAGGTTCACACCAACCCAACGATTGAATCTCATCAAAGGTTTACTGCAAGCGATGAAAAAAACAGTAACCGCCTTTGGTACAAATTCGAAATGGAAATGGTCATGGCCTGATATCAATTTCCGCGTTGCCGCTTGTACGAAGAATTTATTTGATTTTATTGCGTATGAAAAAGAACAAGATTTAGAAAATCCTTATTATTATATCCGTAAGGAACATTTTAATCTCATCATCGAACTTGCCAACCAAGCGGCGCAGGACTATCGTTCCAAATTTGAGATGTCAACACAAGATTCCACAGATTTGAAACATTCCGTGGAAATGTTGGAGATGAACCGTAAAATATTCCAAATTACGGGCGAAACAGAGGATTTGGAAAAAACCAAAACACTCATTGAGTCCTTCCAACAAAAGATCGCCGACCTCGAATCCGACGATAAAAAGAAAAAAAAGAAACAATAATCGACGTTTTTCCCTAGAATATCCAGTCTAGTTTATAGAAAGGTTATACGTTTCAAAAGGAGATTTCGAAATATGGCACTTACAGAAATCAATGACGCCAATTTCAAAGCAGAGACTGCAAATGGCGTGGTTTTAGTAGATTGTTGGGCAGAATGGTGTGGACCATGCAGGATGGTGGCTCCTGTTCTTGACGAACTTTCGCAAGAAATGGCGGATATCAAAATTACAAAACTCAATGTTGATTTCAACCAAAAGACAGCGCAAGAGTTGGGAATCCAATCCATCCCTACCCTTCTACTCTATAAAGATGGAGTTTTAGTAGACAAAGCAATTGGTGCTTTACCAAAACCGCAAATTAAAAAATTTATAGAAAATCACAAGTAGGAAATAAATTATCCCCTAATGGTCAGTTCCGAACCGAATGGTTTTACAGCACTCCCTAGAGGGGGATATTTAGTCGATACATCAGAAGGGTACATCCAATTTGGATCCCCTCCTGAGACAATTAAGGACACCATGGGGCTCGAAAAAAAGACCCCTTTGGTGTTTGTCCTCCCCAACAAGTTCTTCCATGTGGAAAAAGGCATTTCCATTGCCGAACTTGAATTCCCCATTTACTTCAATTTTTTCTTTCGTGGTGGCAAAAAAACCTTCATCATCTGTTCTGCAGAACAAAAAGAACAGCTAACTATTGTTCTTGGGGAATCCCTGATGGGACCACAAGAAGTAAACTTATCTTCCGAATTCATCGATGGTGCAGAAAGTTTTGGTTTCCCTGACATCAAGGCAGAAATGGCATACTTTCGTAGTTACAAAACGATGGAAGAAGTGGTGGAGTTTGTTTTATTTGATGACTCCCACAAAGCAAAGTTTGGTGGCATCACCATCGAACAACTACCTTCCAACGAATTCCTAGTTGTGGATGGAGAGAAAAAAATCAAAATCCCTGGCGAAGTGGACTTCCATGTCAAATATGATATTGGAAAACGATTGGAAGAACCATTCCAACCACCGCTCATCGGAATCACTTGCCTTGGACCATCACATGGATTTGACCCATCCGACAACACATCCGGTTTTATCATTTGGCTGAATGGACAAGGGATTATGGTGGATCCTCCTGTAAACTCAACTGAGTGGTTACGAGAATCGAATGTAAATCCTAAGTTCATCAACTCCATCATCCTCACCCACTGCCATGCAGACCATGATGCTGGAACCTTCCAAAAAATATTAGAAGAATCCAAAATCACCATTTATGCAACGGCAACCGTGATGGAATCTTTCCTCAAAAAATATTGCAGTCTAACAAAGATTCCACGAAAAGAAATCACAGATTTATTTGATTTTATCCCAGTTGTCATTGGTAGACCAACCATCATCAATGGTGGTGAGTTTTATTTTCATTATGCGCTGCATTCGATTCCGTCCGTTGGGTTCGAATTTTTTTTCCAAGACCAATCCTTTTATTATACTTCAGACCATTTAAATGATCCCGAAGCCTTCGAAGATATGTACAAAAAAGGTGTCTTACCAGAAACAAGATACCAGTTCCTCAAAGACTTTCCATGGGATCGTAATATCATTTACCACGAAGCAGGAGTCCCTCCCCTTCACACCAAAATTAGTTATTTGGCATCCCTTCCAGAAGAAGTACAAAAACGAATCACGGTATATCACATTGCCGCAAAAGATATGCCAAAGGGAAACCACCTAACTCTTGCTAAGTTTGGTATTGAAAATACTTTGTATCCGGAAATCACTCCTCCTAAACACCAGGAAGCTTTCCAACTCCTTGAAATCTTATCACAAATTGATATTTTCTCTGGTTTCCCCATCGAAAAGGCAAAAGAGTTCTTACAAATTGTCAAAGAGGAACGATTCCGACGTGGGGAACAAATCATCAAAAAAGGAACCCATGGAGATCGCTTTTTTATCATTGCTTCTGGGAACGTCAGGTTCGAAGGGCTTTCCAGTGACCACTCGGCTGTCAAACGATACGGAACCTACGAATACTTTGGGGAAGCCTCTCTCATCTTAGATACCGTGCGCCAAGCAGATGTGTATGCTGAAACCGACGTGCTTGCCCTCACCATTGAAAAAACACGTTTTTTCCAATTCATCCGTGGATCCAAACTCCACGAAAACCTAATCAAACTGAATAGCATCCGAGAGACCAACACATGGAAAACCCTAACAGAATCCCAAACATTCCGAGGGCTCACCAGTTACCAGGTTACCCAACTCGAACTCATACTGAAACTGGAAACCGTGAAAAAGGAAGCAGTTCTTATTGAAGAAGGCCAAACCTTTCAAAATGCCTACATTGTTCGCTCAGGCACCGTTGTGGTCATGCAAAACCACAAAACGATCAGAGAACTCGGTGCTGGTGATTTTGTAGGAGAAATTTATTCACTCACCAAAGGCCTCCCGTCTCATTTCAGTTTCATCGCTTGGCCAGGGACGGAACTTTACGTTCTTTCCCAAGAAGACGCCATCCAGTACATCAAGAAAAATCCTGGTGTCTACATGAAGCTGAACACTGTTTATAATTGACCTCATTTCGCCATTTCTGTAACATTTCCATATCAAGGAGTCACAAATTTTATGGAGCGTATCCTCCCCTTTACTGAAGAACACCACCAATTCCGCGAGATGGCTCGGAAATTTTTTGAAACAGAAGTAAAACCTCACCACGAAACATGGGAAAAAAACCATATCGTACCCAAAGAAGTATGGAGAAAGGCCGGTGAAAACGGACTTCTCTGCCCCGATGTACCTACAGAATACGGCGGCTCTGGAGCTGACTTTCTGTACAACATCATCATCATCGAAGAATCTTCTCGTGTTGGAAACAGTGGATTTTTTATCTCTTTGCACAATGACGTGATCGCTCCGTACATTTCGACCTATGCAAGTGACGAACAAAAGAAACGTTGGTTGCCAAAATGTGCTTCAGGAGAATCCATCCTTGCAGTTGCGATGACGGAACCTGGTGCAGGATCTGATTTAAAATCCCTTCGTACGAGTGCAGTCGATAAGGGTGATCACTTTGTTGTTAATGGACAAAAAACCTTCATCTCGAACGGTCAATTAGCAGACCTCATCATCACTGCTGTGAAACATGATAACGGAACCATTTCCCTTGTTATGATTGAAGAAGGAATGAAAGGTTTTGAACGCGGTCGTAATTTAGACAAGATCGGACTCAAAGCCCAAGATACTTCTGAATTGTATTTTAATGATGTGATTGTTCCTAAAACAAACCTCATCGGCAAACAAGGACAAGGGTTTCGTTACCTCATGCAAAAACTTGCACAAGAACGTTTGGTTCTTGCAGTTGCAGCAGTGGAAGCAACAAGACTTGTGCAAACCATCACTCTGCAATACATCAAAGAAAGAAAAGCATTCGGTCAAAAGATTGGGTCTTTCCAAAACACAAAATTCAAAATGGCAGAAATGGCAACTGAGTTAGAAATGGCACAAGTATTCTGTGACAAAGTGGTCATGGAACACATGAAAGGTGAAAACACTACTGCTGAAGCTTCTATGTGCAAATGGTATGCAACAGAAATGCAAAAACGCCATACCGATGAATGTTTACAATTCTTTGGAGGATATGGTTATATGATGGAGTATCCAATTGCAAGAGCTTACCTCGATGCAAGGATCCAAACCATTTATGCAGGAACCACTGAAATTATGAAAGAAATCATTGGTAGAAGTTTAGGTCTTTAGTTCCAACAAAGATTTATCAGTTTCAAACTGAAACCAAGCGAATATCTTTTAGAGAACCCGGTCAAATGATCGGGTTTTTTTGTTTTGTAAAACAGACAATCTCTACAAATTAATCTTTCAATTCTTCCGCACCTACTCCCACCGAATCTTTCCGTAAATCGGATGTGAGTCGCATCGAACAAAAATGAGGTCCACACATCGAACAGAAATGAGCTTTTTTCATTCCATCTTGTGGTAAGGATTCATCATGATACGACCTAGCAAGTTCTGGATCAAGAGAAAGGGCAAACTGGTCTTCCCAACGAAATTCAAAACGAGCCTTGCTAAGTAAATCATCCCTTTCTTTAGCACCAGGGTGGCCTTTGGCAAGATCTGCGGCATGGGCAGCAATTTTATAAGCAATTACCCCATCTTTTACATCTTGTTTATTTGGAAGACCCAAATGTTCTTTTGGAGTCACATAACAAAGCATAGCTGTTCCATACCAAGCAATCATCGCCGCACCGATGGCAGAAGTGATATGGTCATATCCAGGAGCAATGTCGGTCACGAGTGGTCCCAGCGTATAAAATGGTGCTTCCATACAAATCTCTTCTTGTAACCGGACGTTTTCCTGGATGAGGTGCATAGGAACATGGCCTGGTCCTTCCACCATCACTTGGATGTCATCTGCCCAAGCTCTTTTTGTCAGTTCTCCTAAGGTTTTTAATTCCGCAAATTGGGCTGCATCGTTTGCATCATTGATACAACCTGGCCGCAAACCATCACCTAACGAATAAGAAACTCCGTATTTCTGCATCACTTTGGAAATGGCATCAAAATGTTCATACAGAAAGTTTTCCTTCTTATGGTGGTTACACCACTTCGCTAAGATGGAACCACCTCTGGAAACAATTCCTGTGATACGTTTTTCAGTCAGTTTGACGTAATCGCGCAACACCCCAGCGTGAATGGTAAAATAATCAACACCTTGTTCTGCTTGTTCTTCCAGTGTTTCTAAAAATACATTGATGTTTAAATCTTCTACTTTTCCTTTTACCTTCTCTAAGGTTTGGTACAAAGGTACGGTTCCAATGGGAACAGGAGAATTGCGAATGATCCATTCTCTAGTTTCATGAATGTTTTTGCCTGTAGACAAATCCATCACAGTATCAGCTCCCCAATGTAAAGCCCAACGGAGTTTTTCCACTTCATCTTCAATCGAAGAAAGAATCGCAGAATTTCCTATATTAGCATTAATTTTCACTAAAAACTTTTTCCCGATGATCATGGGTTCGAGCTCTAAATGGCGTTTGTTTGATGGAATAATAGCTCTACCAATTTTTACTTCATTCATCACAAATTCTGGCGACATTCCTTCACGTTTCGCCACGTATGACATCTCTTCTGTGATGATATCTCGTTTTGCATAATAGAGTTGGGAAAAATTTTGATCTCCCCTAGATTCACGAGAACTGATCCAAGATTTGCGTAATTTGGGGATACCTTGTTTATAATCGTATGTTTCTTCATGAATACAAAACATACCTTCTGTGCGGTAACCTTTGTATTCGGTTCCATTCGATAAAGGAATGGTTGTTTCAGGGACTTTGATTTCTTCGATTTGGTTTGGATTCATGAGACTTCCTTGGCCGGAATCTCTGATGTTTGGTTTTTTGAAGAAGAAAAGGTGTGTAACTTTTGTTAATTGATGCTGGATCAATCACCAAACGAATTTGGCTCTTGTAAAGTTACGTTCCGTTTCCCTTCGCAAGCATTACCAAGATCAGGTTCAAAAAGGGTATTTCTCAGCCGAATTTTTGGTAAACCAAAAACCTTAGGCACCCCTAACGGTTATCTCTTATCCTATAGGATTCAAATTTTTTGACAACAAAATATTCAATTGTTCGTTACGGTTTCGCAACATTCCCTTTTGTTTTATTTTTTCTTGGTAAATACTTCGCTTTCATTTGGTTGTATTTCACTTTGGACAGAATGTTTTTTTCCCATTCCTTGGGGAATTCTTCCCCAACAAAAAACCGAAACAATCGATAAACAAATGACATTTGTTTCCAGTACACAAGGTTTTTTGCATCTCTGTAAAGATTTTTAAATCTTTGGTTTGTTAAGAAACTTTTTTTAACAATTGGGTATTTTTCAAGTAATGTTTCGAATATAAATAATGTATGATCTCCTTCATAATGGTGTTCGATAATTTTTTCCATCACCATATTTGCTGAGCTGATATCTTTTGATAAAAATACCCAAAAAAAAGTAGAGTTATAATAATATTCACAAAACATTACATCATCTGCATTTTGTAATTCGGAGATCACTCGGTCATTCCCTGTATACATACTTTGGTCAATGAGAAGGAACCGACTGATAAAATTATCCCCCATTTTTAACATAGTATATAAAATTTCAAAATGTTGTTTGGCTTCCTTGATTGCTTTTTCTTCAGAAATTTTTTCTGCTTTTGTCGATACAATCTGGTAAATTTTCACATATTCTAGTATAGGAAACATTTCATGAGACAAAGTAGATTGGATGGTTTCCAGATATTCAATTTGAGGGAGGTAGGATTTGTTTCTTAATTCATCAAATTTTGTTCCCACTACCTTTTCTTTCATTTCTAAGAAACCATTCTTTAAATCCGGCTTCAATTCAATGAGCTTAGGAATGATTTTTTCTTCAAAAAAAGAAGAGTATTCTAATTCTTTTTCTATAGCTTCAGTTGTATCATAATAAATCCAACCAAGAGTTGGTAAAAAAAAGTAAATTTCGGAATTGGCAAATCCACCTTCTAAATAGTTTACCAATTCATCAACAAACACATCCTTGGTGGAAAATGGTGTCTCGAATTCGCTTAACATTGTTTTAATAATGGATATGGGAGGAGAATTTAAATTTTCTACTGGAATTTGGTGGAAGTCACTTGTTTCCTTTTTACAATTATCAACTAAAAAATTCTGTATGTTCACAAAAGATCGGGCTGCAATCGCGTTATAAGCAAAAGCATACTTTTCTTCAATCCTATCACCCGAATAAGAAACAACTGCAAGTTCTACTTGGAGTGGTTCGAATAAGTTTGAAAAAGAAGGAATTTCATTTGCTGAAGGTTCTTCCTCTTTACGAATGAAATAAAAAATAGGCATAGCCAAATCGTTATCCAAAAGATTTTGAATGAGTGAGACCATACCTTTCCCATATACCTTCAGTTCATTTTCTTTAATGGTATCGGAATTGAGTTGGAAAGCAAAATAACTCTGATTGAGATCTGGAACACATAACTTACGTAAGGTAGACAATACCTTTGCCGCCTGGTCAGTTAACATCAGTTCACGTTTATGGGAGTCAAACAAACGATCTAAAAAAATGGGTGTGTATATTTTCAGTTGGTCTAAGCGAGAAACTCCCGAAAGCCGGAATAACGTCATAAATCCACCTACAAACTTGAATGAAACAAGCTTATTATCTTAAAGATGGATTCAATTTATATAGAATTATTCTAAATTACAATTGGAATTTTAGAATATAAGTAAAAACGAATTTTCGAATGCTACAAACCATAGATCTAAATATGTGGGAAATCATTCGAGGGTATGAATTTGTCTTATCCGAACGTTGTTTCTTTTATGCTCAATTCAAAACACGATTTTGCCTAACCATCCGGTTGATGTACACTTGTAGGTCTTGTTTGCCTTTTGGTCCCATGGCAGTAAATTGGACACCGTAAACTCCTGATTCTTTAGATTTTTTGCCAATTTGTTTGATCACACCCTTTGCCAAAAAATCTGCCAAATCTCCAGGAAGTGCGACAAGGATTTCCACTGTTTCATTCATATCCCATTCATCAAAATGGTTAGGGGCCACAATTCCCACCCCACCCATACTAATGTCACTTGCATGTAAAACATCTAATAACGCCGTTCCCATCAAATGGATCTCAACGGGTTCGTTTTCTAGGGGTTTTACGCGGACATATTTCCGTTTTTCTTGGATAGGAGCCATATGTGAAATTTGGCACGGTTTTTCCTCCTTGTAAACTCGGAAATTCTCTGCTTCCCACTTGTTAAGAAAACGTAGACCGAACTCCGATATATGGTAAAATAGGACCCTCATGAGAAATCGTACACTCACAATCCTTCTAATTCTGGGAACAACCTTGTTTTCCCCTAACCGAATGGACGCAGGTGTTACCTGTTCTGGGGATGCCTGTACGATTTTACCAGCCTCCATCCAATCCCAAATCAACAATTTAGACCAAGCCTTAAAATTACAGTACACAGACAAAGTTCTAGCAACGATGTCAGAAGCAGCGGTTGTCTCTAACATCAATTCTTCCATGATGGGACCTGGGCTTGTGAACAGATTCCAAGTAGGACTTGGTGTATCCCTCGCGGGCCAACAAAAAGAAGACATCAACGTAGCGTACCAAAACTTAAGTTTTCAAAAATTACCAAATGTGGGTGCATCACTTGCACCTAACTTTGTTGTTGCGGTCAACTTAGGATGGCTGATGGGTGGTGGACCTTCTGATACAGAACCAGAACTCAAAACCTTTTTACATCGATTTAATTTGTATTTACATGGTTTTAAATTTAACTTTGCCCAAGGTGATGTACAAAAAGCTATCGAAGCACAAAACAAAAATGTAGATTTAGGGGGAGACATCACTTCCGGTGGATTTACCCTTCGTTACCATTTAATTGAAAACTATTCTGACGGAATTGGACTCTTTGAGTTTTCTGGAATCTCCATGGGACTTGGATTACATTACCAAAGGCAAGTCATTGATGTCACTTATAACGACAACAAAACACAATCACTGACGTTAGGTCCCGCTGTTGGTACTTGGGGAGGTTCCACTACCTTCAATTATTCGAGTACAGTCACAAGTGTACCCATAGATATCCGTACAGGATTTCGTTTGTTTTACTTTTTTACTCTATTTGCAGGAGGGGGAACTTCTATGAATTTTGGAAGTTCCACTCTAAACTTGTCACGTTCAGGACCTCTTGTCCTTGCTCTTGATTCCAATGCAATTACAGCATCCTTGTCTCCAGAGATTGCAGCTCTTATCCCTACCTCTGCACTTGGCCAAACGAAGACAGGAACACTCACCATGAATATCAGCGGAAAGGCACAAACACCTAACACCACTAACTTTCTCATTGCAGGTGTGGAAATCAATGCACTCATCACCAAACTCACTGTGGAAGCTGTCGTCGCACAAAATGTCCAATCTGTTATGGTAGGGGCAAAATTTACCTTCTAAGAGACTCTTTGGCATTCTTTTTGCATCTTACTGATTGATTCCGTTTTAGAACCAGTGCAGGCATTTCCTGACACGGATTGTTTAAGTTCTAAGCAAAATGCAAAAGTTTTAGGAGAGTGTTATGGCACCTGTCATACAAGAAATCAAAAAACCGATCCTCCATATATCCTGTGTACCAAGAAAGGACACAACTCTCCTCAAAATCTCCCTTTCCCAAGATGATTTGGGGATCTTATACCGAGTGACTTCGGTTCTCTTCAACCACCGTTGGGATATTTTGGAAGCCGTAGCGGAGACAGCAAGTGATGGGCATGTGCAAGACTTGTTTGTGATCCGCAGTTGGGATGGTGCTGAGATGACAGAAAGCCTTCTCTCCCAAATTCGTTCTGATTTATATGCTCTTTTTTATGAAGGGAAATCGGTAGCGATGTACCTGCGCGAAAATGCAAAAGAAGAAATCCTTGTACGCAAAATTGGAGACTCAGAAGCATCACTCAAACTCTACAATCCTATTTCTTCTGATTTTACAGTCATGGATTTACGAATGAAAGACACTCCTGGGATTTTATTCCAAATCACAGAAGCATTGTATCATTTGGGAATTGATATCATTAGTTTTACAGCGAATAGTTTTGACGGAAAAATCCGAGATAGTTTTTTACTCCGCACTTCTCTCACAGGAGAGAAGTTAGATGAGAAACTTATGTTTCCGATGTTACGAGCAAAATTAGAATCTTTTCTTTAAGTAGTTCGTTCTTTTTGTTTCCCGAGTAAAATTATAAATCCGCAGAGGAGAAGTAAGGAAACAAAAAAAGCAAAACTAGGGCCTTTCTGAAAGTATAACAGAGAGAATACGATGGGAGAAACAGCTCTTCCTAGGGATCCAAAACTCCTAAAGAGCCCAAGAGACCTTCCGAGATCTCCTTTTCCACTTTCTAATGAAGCAAACGAAGAAAGCCCTGGGTTCACTAGGGCACTTCCAAATGCTAAAAAGAAAAGGGAAACGAATAACCCCACAAATTCAGATCCAAAAAGTACTAAGAGTGCCATTCCCAATACCACTAAAACACCACCATATAGTGAGATTTTCTTTTCTGAAATTTTACCAGACAAACGTCTCACGACACCACCTTGCACAAGTATGATGATGATTCCAATGTATAAAAACGTAAATCCGATTTGTTTGGGGGAAAACTGAAATGTATCGGAAAGAAAAAAATTCACAACAAATTCAAAACCTGAAAAACTTAACACAAATAAAAGGTTGAGTAAGGAAATCCGAACCAAATTCCTAGATTCGATTTTTTTTAAGGATAAAAATGGATGGATTTCTTTTTCTTGAACCTTTTCTGGTTTGGAAGCAGGCAAAAACAAATACACGAGCACCATCGAAACAAGCGAAACTAAAATGGAAAAAAATGCAGAAGCAGGGAAAATCACAAACGTCCCTTCCTCATACATCGAATCTAAAAACGTCCATTGGGAACTAATACCACCAAGAAGTGGACCCATCACAAAACCAAGTCCGATCCCTGCTCCTAAAAAACCCATTCCTGCAGCTCTCGATTTTTCGTCCGTTTGGTCAGCCATTGCAGCTGATGCGACAGATAAATTTCCTCCCATCATCCCTGTAATGACTCGGCTCACAACAAACATCCAAAACTGGGAAGAAAACAACCATAACACATACCCAATTGTATTTCCAAACGTTGTGAAAAGTAATATAGTACGCCTTCCGGAATGGTCTGACAACCTACCCCAAACAGGTGCTGCCATAAATTGTAAAAAACTATAAATACTTCCTAAAATTCCACCAAACAGAACAAAGGTGTATTTGGTTTCACCACCAAATGATAAAAAATTTGCGAATGAATAAAATGTTCGAAAGAATACATCATCTCCCTTCGATAGAAAAAACTCTAAGGTCTTTGGGAACAGAGGAAACAAAAGGGAAAACCCCATCATATCGGTAAAAACAATTAAAAACAAAATGAATTGTATTTTTTTAGGAGACTGACTCATCAGGGCTACTCTCTGAGAACAAATAAAAAAAGCCACAGAAAACTCTGTGGCTTTTGGTGATTTTCATCAATTTCTTGAAACAATTATTTTGATTTTGCTTTGTCGATGAGAACCTTTAGTTCATCTAACGTTTGTTTCAATTTCTCTTTCACTTGAGGAGGAATTGCAGTGTCAATTTGTTGGTAAATTGATTGGTAGTTTGTTTGTAATTTAGCTACAATTTCATCATAACTTGCGTTAGTTTTTCCAAGTGCACCTTGAGCATCAGCAATGGTTTTGCTTAATAGGTCACGGATTTTTTGAGTTTCCGCTGATTTATCAAGTTCCCCTTTTGATTTTAACTCATTATAGACTTTCTCTAAATCCACAACTGCAGTTTTTAATTTTTCTTCACCAGAACGAAACAATGCGATTCCAGCGTTTACGACATCCATAACCAATTTTTCCATACAACATTCCTATCGAAGGGATACACCCTAGATTTTGGATTCCAAGTCTACGAAGGAAAAACAGGGATTACAATAAAAAAATTCCAACTCTTCCGATTTCTATGAGACATAGTCAAAATTGGACATTGACTTGGTTTTTGGTCGGATTAATGATTCAGTTGATGATCAGGTTGATTCAGTTAAATCGAATCAACTGTTTTCGATGAGTTTTTTGATTTGGTCGCGGATTTTGGCCGCAGTTTCATAATCTTCGGTTTTCAGAGCATTTTCCAAAGTCTCTTCTAAAATCTGCAGGTTCGATTTGGGTAAGGCCTGGATTTTTTTCTCAGATGAAATGTTTTCCCCTTGGATTTCATCTTCTTTCATGATGATGCCAGTTTCATCTAACACAGATTTTGCGATAAAGATCGGTGCATTGGCACGTAAGGCAAGGGCAATTGAGTCAGAAGGCCTTGCATCCAAAGTGATGATTTCTTCATCTCGGCGCAGTTGGATTTTTGCATAAAACGTACTGTCAACAATCTCTTCGATTGTGATTCTCTGAACAGTGGCACCAAGAGATGTTAACATATACAACATCAAATCATGTGTCATAGGTCGTGGCGGTTTTGTGCCATCAATGACTGTGGTGATAGAATGGGTTTCGAGAGGTCCGATGAAAATCGGAACCACACGTTTGTCTTCCGAATCCTTCGGGCGTAGGAAAACGGCAAAACCAACATTGGTCAGGCTGATATCAGAAATTTTTACTTCATAAAACTCCATACAATATCGTTCCCTTTCCTGTTTTGTGGGCCCAGAAGGGCTCGAACCTTCGACCCGCAGATTATGAGTCTGCTGCTCTAACCAACTGAGCTATAGGCCCCACTGACTTCCAATCTTTCGAGGAAATAAGGAGAGACAAGCACAAAACAAGTGACTGGTCATTAAAGCGAAAGAAAGCGGTTGGATTCAAAAAAATCGGTGAGGTCCTTACGATCGGATTTCCATTGGATCCAAATCCAAAGATAGGGTTTCGCATCCATTCGCACCCAAACTTGGTTACGTAATGCATTTTGGTTTCGAACTTGGCCTGCTTCATACACTTGGAAAGTTTTGCCAAGGATGACTCTCTCATATTGTTTTGGCTCTATGGGTTGATGAAAAACGGACCCAACCCAAAGGTTTTTGTCCGTAATGGGTTCACTCCAAGGTAAAATCCTGACGACCATAAAAAATCCATCTCGTTTGGCAGGATACACTGTGAGTTTTTTTTGGCTCGTGGACTCGATTTTGACAACAACAGGTTCTGGAAATTGAAATGAAAACGATTCCCATAAAAAGTTTTGGTTTGGTTCCACAAGAGTCTGGGAAAGAATCGTATTAGATAAGGCCAATACAAAAAATAAAGGAATCGAAATACCTTTCATCACATGAAACAAACAACAAATGAAACCATCTGGCAAGTCAGAAATTCCGTTTTAGGGATCTATGTACATTTCCCTTATTGTTTCAAAAAATGTGATTATTGTGATTTTTATTCAGAAGGAATTGGCAAAGGACCAGCTAACGACGAATCAACGCTCTTTTCTTCTTATCAAAAAGAAGTTTTAGAACGAATTTCCCATTTTCCAAACCTAAAAAACAAAACCATTGATACTGTTTTTTTCGGAGGTGGGACTCCATCGAAGGCCACAACAAAACTTTGGGAAAACTTCCTCCACTTCCTTCGATCCGAATTTGAGTTTGCCCAAGAATCTGAGATTTCGATCGAAGTAAACCCAGAAGACCTAAGTCCAAACTTACTCGACGAGTATGCAAGGATTGGGATCAACCGCGTGAATGTGGGTGTCCAAACACGGAATCCAATTGGTTTGGAATTTTTAGGAAGGCATTACGACAAAGAAAAATACGACTCTCTTCGTAGTACATTAACAAATTCCCCCATCAAACGTGTGGGAATTGATTTGATGTATGGAATTCCAGGTTTACAAGAGTCTGATTTTTTTTCCGACTTAGCATATTTTTTAGAGGCGGGTTTACCCCATTTGAGTTTGTATTCGCTCACTTTGGAAAAAGGGACTCAGTATTCACGAGATGTAAAGGATCAGAAAAAAACAGAACCCGAAGAAAGCATCCAATCGGAAATTTTACTCACCTTACCCGAGTTAATGGGAAAAAATGGATACCAATGGTATGAAGTTTCCAATTATGCCAAACCAGGTTTTGAATCCAAACACAACCTTAAGTATTGGACCTATGAACCCTATCTTGGCATTGGACCTGGTGCCCATGGTTTCATCGAAGGTTCTCGGTATGGGAATCCAAGAAATGCGATGTCCTACCAAAAAAAACCGCCAAAAAATCAATACGAAGTGGCAACTCCCAACACAGAACTTGCACTTACCCTTTTTCGGTTGTTTTCGCCCTTTCAATATTTAGAGTTTATTCATACCTATTTAGATGTTCCCACACAAACCAAATACATCCAAACCATTCATAAATGGGAAAAACAAGGGCTCTGTTCCATCGCAAGTGGAGTTTTCCAATGGAAAAAGGAAGCATTACTTTTGTTAGATGATTTAATCATAGAAATTGCCGAATGAAAATTCTCTTTGGGTTTGCAAAATAATCCTAAAAAAAGATTGCCCATAGACCCCTCTCGAAAAATACTGTTCGTATCCCGGGCCTGTAGCTCAGTTGGTTAGAGCACTCGCTTGATAAGCGAGGGGTCACAAGTTCAAGTCTTGTCAGGCCCAAGAAAAGAAACGGGGCGTTAGCTCAGCTGGGAGAGCATCTGATTTGCATTCAGAAGGTCATCGGTTCGATCCCGATACGCTCCAAAAACCCGTTTTCTCTTCCCTTCTCTTTTAAAAATTTCTTGCTATCTCCCCTGATTCCGGTACACCAAGTGTGTCATGTCCGTAAAAGAAATCCTCAAAGACAAAGCCTCCTCCGTTCTTTCCATCGAAGAAGATAGAAATGTATTGGAAGCCACTCAAATGATGGTGGGTGCCAAAGTGGGATCACTCATTGTGACCTTCCAAGGAAAACTTGTTGGTATCTTTACTGAGAGAGACCTAATGCGTGTGGTTGCGAAAGACCATGCCAATTTAGATAAAATCAAATTAAAAGATGTGATGACCACTCAACTCACGGTTGCTGGTCCAGACGAAGATGTGGATGATATTTTAAATAATATGATCACAAAACGTTTCCGCCATATGCCTGTACTTGACGGGGACAAAATTATAGGACTCATTTCCATTGGAGATGCGGTCAAAACCAAACTGAATAAAACACAAGCCGAGATGCATATCCTCAGAGAGTATATGTATGGCCCACATTAAAACAGTCGGTTCTCCGTTAACAAATCAATTGTTTTCTCTAACACAATTTTAAGATTTTTCGTATCTTCTCTGTTATACGCGATTAATTTTTCAAGAGCTTCTTTGTTGTTTGTTTGTTGGTAGGAATACCAAAGGAGAGGTGCTTCCCTTCCATCCATCCCGGCGATGGCTTCGGGTCGCACAAGGCCTAATTGGATTTCTGATTTTTTTAATCCTCCTTTGATCCCAATGGAATGTAAGAGGTTCATCAGATCTAGTTGCGGATTTTTCACACGGTAGTGGAATTCTCTTTCTAAAAAGGGAATATCAAATCGCCTGCCATTATAAGTAACGATGATGTCTTCAGGAAAAATAGAATCAAATAAAAACTCGAGGTCTTTTCCTCGTTCAAAGGTGCGAATGGTTTCGTTTTGAAACAAACTCACGACTGTTGTCACAGAAGATTCCGATATCCCCGTGGTCTCAATGTCTAAAAAACAAAATCGTTCCGGAAAGTTTTGCCATAACCTCCAATACTCAAGGCTTGGAAGTTCATTAGTAAAAAATGTAAAATTAGCTTCTTGAAATTCCATTTCCAATTGTTCTAAACGTTCTTCTAAAATGGAAACTGAGGGTAAAAGTGGATCGTTTGTTGTTTTTTGGAATTGGATAAGAGAAGGCCAATCATACACACCAACACCAAACAATTGTTTTTCTTTTTTTTCTCCAATGCCTGGAAACAGTTGGAGGCTTTGTCTTAAATGAGATCCGTACATGATTTCCACCGTTTCAGTCCTTCTAAAAACACATCTTCCTTAGCACCAAATCCAATCCGAAGAAAACCTTCCATTTCAAAATTGGATCCAGGTAAAACAAATACACCTGTGCGATCAAACAGTTTGTCTGCATAGTCCTCAGATCTGATGCCATTTTGGATTTGTAACCACCCGACAAGACCACCTTCTGGTGGGGAAAAGGATTCCACCTTCGGCAAGTCCCGCCAAACAGAAGTAAAATGGCTTATATTATTTTGTACACGTGATTGAATCTTTGGGAGGAATGTTTCTTTTTCCTTTAGAAGTCCTAAAGCAATTCGTTCGGAAATCGGGTTTACTGTGTGTGTGAGATAATCCTTAAACGACCTTGCGCGTTTGATAAAGTCTTTGTCTGCGATGAGCCATCCTACCCTAAGCCCTGTTACACCAAAACATTTTGTAAAGGAACCAGTACCATAAAAACTCTGTTTGGGATCCACTCCTGTTTTCCCCATTCCGCCACCTTTAGGCAAAAATCGGTAGTGTTCATCGAAGACGACGGTTTTCCTTTTTCTTCGTAAGATAGTAAGGAGTGAGTCCCACTCACTCGTGTCAAATGTTCTACCAGACGGATTATGAGGGTGGTTGATCAAATAGAGATCAGCATCGATACCTTCCCAAGTGGATGCGGAAAATGCATTTGTATATGGGATTGAGATGATCTTTGCTCCTAACATTTTTGGGATTTCATACAAGGCTTGGAAGGCAGGCCAAACCAAAGCAAGGGACTCACTTGGTTTCACCAAAAGTTGGAAGGTAAGGTACAAGGCCTCCCCCGTTCCCGTTGTCACAAGCACCTCTTCTGGAGAAACACCTGGATACAAATTCGCGATTGCCTCACGGAGTTCGTATGAGCCTTGGTTTGGTGCATCATACATCGGAATTGGGGAAAGATCTTTCCAATGAAGACCTGCCATCGCAAGCATTTCCTCCATCGTAAAGTGGGACAGTCCACTTTCCCCTAAATTACAAAATGCGGTCAGACGGAATCGTTCCAGTCGATCTTCTATGAAAAATTCTCTTGGTTCCAAAATTGATTTCCAGACAACTTAGCTTCAAAAGATTAGTATGTAAGCTATGTTGAAACCAGAAGACAATATCCTATCTTGGACGAAATCACCTTTTTCTACAGAAATCCAATCCGAAGCCAAAAAGGCATACGAAGATTGGCAAAAAGGAATCACCTCGGAACTCGTCGATTCATATGCACACCCTCTCAGTTTTGGTACAGGGGGGATCCGAGGGAAAATCGGAAATGGAATTGGCAAAATGAACCTCTATACAGTGGGTCGTGCTGCTCTTGGTTTTCTTAGTTACTTACGAGACACAAAAGAAAAACCATCAATTGTCATCGCGTATGATTCCAGAAGGTTATCAAAAGAATTCGCTGAACTTTCTGCAGGCATTGGTGCTACACTTGGAGTAACCGTTCATTTATTTCCGAAGGTAACACCTACCCCACTATTGTCTTATGCCATTCGTTATTACAAAGCAAGTGGCGGGATAGTCATCACAGCTTCCCATAATCCACCTGAATATAATGGATTCAAAGCATACCTTGCCGATGGAGGACAACTTGTTCCACCAGACGATGCACTCATTATCAAACGAATTGGTGAAATTGAGGATTGGTCTTCCATTCCAATGTTATCCAAAACAGACAAAGTTTATAAAAAATATGTGAAGTCTGTAGGAACTGATTGTTTTAAAAGTTACTTAAAGGATTTAAAAAACGCTAAAATCCAATCCAAAGCTAAACCAAAAACTCGCACCAATTTAAAAATCGTATACTCTCCGTTACACGGGACTGGTGGAGAGTATATGAAAGAAATGTTATCCTATTTTGGATACAAATCTGTATTTTTAGTGCCAGAACAAAAAAAACCTGATGGTGAATTTCCAACGGTCAAATACCCAAACCCAGAAGAAAAGGAAGCCCTCGCCTTATGTGAGTTTCACGCTAAAAAGAAAAAAGCGGAAGTGTTCATTGCCACTGACCCAGACGCTGACAGATTAGGTGTCGGTGTTCGAAAGTCCGATGGGGAATATGAATATCTGAATGGAAACCAAATTGGTTCCATCATGGCAGCTTACCTTTGTGAACAAAAAAAAGCAAAAGGCAAAGTATACCACTTAGTGAAAACCATTGTCACAACCGACTTACAAGAAGCCATTGCCAAAAAAAATGGAATCAAAATCAAAAATGTCCTCACTGGATTCAAATACATCGCAGAAGAAATGAAACAAATAGAAACAAAGAAAAACAATTTGTTTCTATTCGGTGGAGAAGAATCGTATGGATACCTTCCCGTACCATTTGTTCGCGACAAAGACTCCCTTTCCAGTGCACTTTTGTTTGTAGAGATCCTCGCAGAAAAAGGAGACCTACTCAGTTACCTGAATGAAATTTATCTAAAGTATGGACTTTACCGCGAAAGTTTGTATTCACTTACCTTGGAAGGGAGTTCGGGACAAACCAAAATCAAAGAATCAATTGAGGCCTTACGAAAAGAAAACCTCATTGGAAAAATGATTGGAGGAAGAAAGGTTGTGGGTGTCTTAGACTATGAAACACAAACTGCTTCCGGTAAAAACAAAACATCTGTTTTCAAAGGAATGCCAAAGTCCAATGTGATCCAAGTAGAATTGGAAGGAAATGCAAAACTCACCATCCGTCCTTCAGGAACAGAACCTAAGGTAAAAGTATATTCTTCATTTGCTTCCCAGAAAAAACCGAAAAAAACTTCCGAGATCCCATCCCTTTGGGAAACACTTGGATCTGAAATTTCCCTCGCTGAAACCGAATTTTTAAAACTAGCAGGCCTATTATGAGTTCCGAAACCAAAACCAAATTTGAAAGTATCAAAACACTTTCTGATAAATACCTTCTCAATACCTACAACAGATACCCAGTTGCCTTTCAATATGGTGTTGGAGAAATGCTCTTTGACCAAGATAACAAAGGTTATATCGACTTTTTAGCTGGCATTGCTGTTTCCAATTTAGGTCATGGGGAAGCAGATCTCATCGAAGCCATTCGAAATCAAATGGATAAAATATTCCATTCGTCAAACTTGTATTATTCGGAAGAACAAGCAAAACTTGCGGAAGTCATCATTGAAAATAGTATCCCTGGAAAAGTGTTTTTATGCAATTCAGGAACTGAGGCAAACGAGGCTGCTTTCAAACTCATGCGTCGCCATGGGGTAAACCAAAACATAGACAAACCAGTCATTTTAGCCCTACAATCTAGTTTTCATGGAAGAACTTTGTCTGCCATGTCCATGACGGGGAATGAATCTGTGCGGAATGGTTTTGGAGAACTTGCAGCTGACATTCATTTTGTGGAAGCCAATAACGAAGATTCTCTCATCCAAGCTTTTGAACAATACGGTGGATCCATTGCTGGGATCATCATGGAACTCATCATCGGTGAAGGTGGTGTGATCCCACTTTCCCAGTCGTTTGTAAACCTTGCTCGTAAACTAACTGAAGAAACCAATTCCCTGCTTGTGTTTGATGAAATCCAAACAGGTATGGGTAGAACTGGAAAGATGTTTTGTTTTGAACATTACGGCATGTATCCAGATGCGTTTACTCTCGCAAAAGCACTAGGATCTGGATTTCCGATGGGTGCACTCGTTGTATCGAAAGAATATGAATCTGTTTTGGAAAAAGGGATGCACGGGTCTACTTTCGGTGGAAACCACCTAGCATGTGTTGCTGCCTATGAAACATTTAAGATCATCCTATCACGTAATTTGCTCGATCATGTCACAACGATTTCGGAACAAATGTTCCTTCGTTTAAAACAAATGATGGAATCTACGGGTAAAATCAAAGAAGTCCGTGGTCGTGGACTCCATATAGGTGTAGAACTCTTTACAGAATCAAGACCCGTTGTGGAAGAATGTTTAAAACGTGGTCTAGTGGTTAATAGCACAGCAGGAAAAGTCATTCGTATTATCCCTCCGCTCATCTTAAGCATCGAAAAAGCGACAGAAGGGTTGGATATTTTAGAATCAGTTTTAAAGGAAATGAAATGAAAAAAGTAGCAGTACTTGCCGGTGATGGAATCGGCCCAGAAGTAATGGAAGTGGCCCTACAAGTCGTAGGGAAAGCATTGGGAAACAAAGCAAGTGATTTTAGCTTTGAACACGCATTAGTTGGTGGAGCAGCGATTGATGCCACTGGATTTCCGCTACCGGAAGAAACTTTAAAACTTTGTGAATCATCCAGTGCTATTTTTTTTGGATCAGTAGGTGGACCAAAATGGGAAGGCCTTCCTCCAGACAGACAACCAGAACGAGGTGCCCTACTTCCCCTTCGCAAACATTTTGATTTGTTCGCCAACCTTCGACCTGCGATCATATACCCAGAGCTAAAAAAAGCAAGTCCCATCCGAGGCGACATCATCGGTGATGGCCTCGACATACTCATCTTACGCGAGTTAACTTCTGGAATCTATTTTGGAAAACCAAAAGGCCGAGAAGGAAGTGGTGCTGAAGAATTTGCTTATGATACCATGCGTTATTCCAGAAGGGAAATTGAACGTATTGCACGCACCGCATTCGAAGCAGCAAAAAAACGAAATAAAAAAGTAACAAGCATTGATAAAGCAAACGTTCTCACCACTTCCGTTTTATGGAGAGAAGTTGTAGTGGAACTTCATAAAAAAGAATACTCTGATTGTATTTTGGAACACCTCTATGTGGACAACGCAGCTATGCAGCTCATCGTAAAACCAAAACAATTTGATGTAATGTTATGTGAGAATATGTTTGGAGATATCCTTTCTGACGAAGCCTCTATCATCACAGGTTCAATTGGTATGTTACCTTCTGCTTCCTTATCCGAATCTGGGTTTGGACTCTATGAACCATCTGGTGGGTCTGCACCTGATATCGCAGGTAAAGGAATCGCTAATCCGATTGCTCAAATTCTTTCAGGGGCTCTGATGTTACGATATTCTTTCTCCATGGAAAAAGAGGCAGTGGCCATCGAAAATGCCATCCGCACAGTTCTCAAAAAAGGGCTCCGCACCCGAGACATCGCCGAGGAAGGAACAACAGTCCTTGGAACGAAAGAAATTGGTGTTGAAATCGAAAAGGCACTTGGATAAGGTACGTAGAACATCATGCAAGCTGGCATAGGACCGACAGGTAGACCATATCAGATTCTCATTGCTGAGAATTCCAAATTTCAGTCGAAACAACTCCAACAGATTTTGGAATCGGAAGGTTTCAAAATCATCGGAATTGCGGAAACGGGAAAAGAACTTCTTAAACTGTATAAGGAAAATCGCCAACAAATTGACCTTGTCACCATTGAAATCTTTTTACCAGAAGTAGATGGTTATGCTGCATTTTGGGATATGAAAGAGATGGGAGTATTACCGAGGATTCTTTTTATCTCGGAAGAAAACACTCCTTCTGTCATCAAAGCACTTTTAGAAAACGGAGCGATGGACTATATTGTAAAACCCATCAAACGGGAAAAAATCTTAGAAAAAATCAAAGAAACTCTGATTAAGATTCCCAAAGTATAAAGTTCAAATTCCGACCCTCTTCTTTGGTCCTATGACTAAAGTAGAGAGGGCTTTGGAATACATCTGTATGTCGATTGACAATTCGGATGTTCTCACCAAAGCGCTGTTCCACTCTCTTTGTAATCGCAAGTCCCACATCCAAAAGAAACTTACCACCACCTCTGGGCATACAAACCTCATTTCCTAATTCAGCAAATAAAACAGCAACATCTTCTCCCACTTCATAATGGTTCCTTTGGATATAAGGCCCTAGTTCGAGAGATAACTCCTCAAATGAATAACCTTCACGGATAAGTTTTTCGATCATTTTCTCAGTAATTCCTAATTGTGTGCCTTTCCAACCTGAATGCAGGACCGATACAAACGGGCGTTGTGTGGAATAGAGGAATACGGGCACACAATCTGCAGTTCGCACCACAAGAACTTGGTTTTTTTGTAAGGAAAAAAGTCCATCCCCTTCTTTCACTTGGTTAACTGATATTTGATTTGTTTCAGAAGGAAACTTTTCAATGTGATCACCATGAACTTGTCCTAAACTATGGATCTGATACAATGGATTGGAATAGGTTTCTGAAAAAACCTCTCTTGTATATGTAAGCCAATCCTTCGCTGATTTTGGAAACTCTTGGTTTCCCTGGATCGGATCTAGAAGTTCCTTTTTCCCGAAAGTGCCATAGGTAATCTTTCCATACGGAAGGAATACAGATTGTTTCATTTTGAATCTTCTTCCCCAAAAAAGACTATTTGTTTCAAATCCAATCCTTCCGATAAAAAACGTTTCGTTAGGTCATCACAGTTCCAATCCTTCCTTTGGCAGAGTGGATTCATTTTGATTGGATCATAATTCCAAATGTAAAACTTAAGTTGCATAGAACGCCATCTATAAGTAATAAAGGGAAGATTTAATTCAGGTAGACGATGATCAAGTAAAAGATCGATTTTACGAAAATTCAAATCCTCATAAGAAAGTTTTGTTTCGTGACCAACCCTCCCCCTAACATCAATTTGTTTTTTCGCAAAAAATTTATCAGTAAGCCCTGACTCTGCTTCAAACGCAAAATTGGGTTTCAAATAATAAATGAAATGAGCCTGTGCTCCAAAAAATGCCACTCGAAAATTCTCTAAAGCACCATCATCATACCCACTCTGATCCATTAAAAGTTGTTCATAAAACATTCGTTCTTCCCCAATTCCATGCCAATCAGGCACACGTTTGCCATCGGATTTTAATGGGTCGGTATAAATCGCAGAAGAAAGGATAAAGAGCAAGGCAAACAAAATCGAATTTTTGGAATAGATTAGATAAAAACGATATTTTTGATTGGACTCAATTTGAGACTCGGTTGTCCAAAACTGGATCCTTTGGAAGGCCAAATATGAGAAAAATGGTAATATCGGAATCCAAAACCGATTCCCCATAAAATCACCACCAACATATAACACATAAAAGATATATAGTAAGAGTGTATAAATAAGGAATCGATTTTCTTTTTTTGTTCGAAAGATATGAAAGATTTGAATACCAGTGATTAAAATTAGAAACGGAAACAATGGATAGGATCTTAAGAAATACAAAAGATAATAGAACCCTTGTGAAAAGTAACTTCCTTTATTCCCTTTGGCATAAAAGGTATTCGGAAAAAAATCTTCGTAATAAAAAAAACGTAACCCACAAAAAAATAAAAACAAAACTCCAAAAACAATAGGTTCTTTAAACTGTTTTTTTCGTATCCAATCCAGTGATGCGAACACCAAAAACAAAGCCCCTTCAGGGCGAATGAGGGCTGCGAGAAAAAAAACGACAAACACTCGTTTGTTTTGTTTTTCCCAAAGTAACAATCCCCAACTTAAAAAAAAGGTAAATACAGAAGTTTCCAAACCCGAACTAGCGAATATGTATAAGTGGAATAAAAATGCCAAATGGACAATGAGGAGTGGGTAAATATTACCAAAGGAAATTTTATTTTCAGCACTAAAAAACAAACACAATATTAGAATATAAAAAAAGATTCCTGTGAATACAGACAACAGTTGTGGTTTAATACCTACAAAATAACCAAGCGATAAATAGAGAGTCCAAAGAAAATTCGTATATCCTTCTACTTTTTCCCCAAGATTAAATACCAACCCATTCCCTTCGAAGAAATTTCTAGCATATACAAAACTAATATAGGCATCATCACAAATCCATCTCCAGTGGTATGCTTGGTAAATCGCATACAAAAACATCAGGGCTGCTAATAGATAATAAGAAATAAAATTACGTTTTAAATCCAACATGGACTAATCCAATTCAAATGATTTGATAAATTCTTCAATGATTAGGATGTGGTCCATCTCAGGAGTAGGATTTTCTAATGAAGGTTCATAAAGATAGTCGTCAAATACATGAAAGTCAAAAATTTTTAATTCAAAATCAGGTAACGTGATGATGATGTTTTCTGCATGGATATCAAATATTAATTTTTCTTCTTCTGCCAAATACTTTGTGACTTCAATCACACGATTAAAATCCACTGCAATTTTTTTGAGTTTTGATTTTGAAATGACTCCAAACCTGTGAGAATCAAAATTTAATTTCCATTTTGGGAAAAGTTTATCCAAAATCGGATTTTGGTCTAATTTTTCATTTCGGATGGTAAACTCTTTTAAATGTTTCCCTGCAAGAAGCGGTTGTTGGTCACATGGTGTGAGAGTAACGTTTGGAATACCAAATGGATTTTTCCTCATTCGTAATCCCATAAAAAAACGAGTGGGTACGACTAAATCAGGAATCAGTGATTTTAATTTCCAATAGTGTAACCGTTCCAATCCTAAACGTTTGAACTTAAAATCGATTTCATCTTTTTTAGAATCTCGAAAAGTCTGTTTTTTTAAAAAATCCCTAAGTTCAATTTCCTCTGGTTTTAAAAATCTAGATAAATCCCTACCCACTTCTTTAAATAGGGAACCAAAAATCACATCGGAAGGTAATTTTGATTTTCCGATTTTGACAACTTGGTTCCAGGGAAGTTTATAAACAAATTTATAAGAACCTCGTCCTATATAATCATCTAAGGACAGAGGCATAAAATTATCTAAAAATTCACGATTGTAACGATAGGTCATTCGAAAGACATGCGAGACAGGGAATAACTTCTCGTATAAATTTCGAATAAAACCAGATTTCCGGAGAACTTCATCCACTGGTAAGTCCTCCAGTGGAATGGGTTCTTCATTTTTATTTGGATCAACAAACAGCTCTTTGTCGAGACCCTTCTCCAACAATTCCAAAAATTGCGGTATTTTCCCCCAACTAGGATATTGATTCCAAAGTTGTGAGATCCGATCACGGATCCCTTTGATTGGACCTTTTTTATCTGCCACTAACTAAGATTACTTCCAACGAACAATGGCTTCGTAATCTAAAAACTTTTCTTTTTTAGAAAGGCTTTCAGTCAATTTTTTATCTTTTTCTTCATCATACCACCAGTAATCAGATGAAAAACTCTCATCTCCATATTTACCAAGTGGTAAACTAGGCATTCCATATTTTTGCCAATACAAAAGTCGCGTACTTGGCAAATGCCAAAGTAATACATATGGATATTCTTTATAAACAACTCGATCAATTTGTTTGAGAATCTCGTTTCGTTTGGATACTGAAAATTCCGTTTTTTGTTTTTCAATCAGTTTGTCCACTTCTGGTAATTTTAGTCCAGGTAAATTGGGTTGCCCTTCTTCATCTGCATACTTTGATAACCATTGAGATTCAGGATCTTTAAAGATCCCGGAGCCCCAAGCAGCCCAAGTCATATCAAAATCATATTTATCAACTCGTTCACTCCAAGCAGCCAAATCCAATGTATCAATCGATGCTCGGATACCCACTTCTTTGGCTTTTTCTAGAAACACAGTAAAATATTTTTCAGTTTTTTTATCTCGATCAAGGATTGAAAACTGGAATGGTTTTCCATCTTTTTCCAAAATCCCTTCCGAATTAGGTTTCCAACCAGCTTCAGCTAATAACTTCCTCGCCTTTTCAATATTAAACTCTGTTGGAATGTTTGGATTTTTTTCACCACCTAGATAAAAATCTGGATAATAACTATTTGTTGGATCATATTCACCATATGCTAGTTTATCGATCATTAATTTTCGATCCACAAGTAAGTTCATCGCTTCTCTCACTCGTTTATCAGCAAATATAGATCTTCGTGAGTTCATTGCCCAACCTTGGAATCCAATTGGTTTTAAATTAAAAATCCTTTGTTTAGCGATCCAATTTTGATCAAAAGCTTCCCCTTTTGCTTCTTCAACCCATACAAATGCAGAATAAACAGGATAAATGTCGATATCACCTTTTTTGAATGCTTGTAACGCGACTGCTTCTTCATTATAAACTTTGTATACAATTTGATCAAAATTGTTTCGACCTTCGTTAAACGGATAAGCCCTTTGCCACCAATCTCCTCTTCTTTCTAATTTGATGTATCGGTTCTTTTTGACTTCAGTTATTTTATATGGACCAGAAACAATAGGAAATTCCATATTTTCTTTATTAAAATCTTTCCCTTCAAAATGATGTTTTGGTAAAATGAAGATGGACGATGCGATATCATTAAAATTATTCCAATGAACTTCTTTTGCCTCAAAAACAACTGTTAGGTCATCGACTTTAACTGGTTTTAAAAAACGTGAAAGAGAAATCCTAAAAACTGCAGTTCCATTTTTGGGATTCATGATTGTATCATAAGTAAAAATGACATCATCTGCTGTAACAGGTTTCCCATCAGACCAACGTGCATTGGGATCCAAATAAAAAGTGAATTTCTTTTTGTCTGAAGATATTTTCCATTCCTTTGCAAGGTGTGGGATGGTTTCCAATGTAAGTGGATGGTAAGCAGTGAGAGGTTCGTATAAACTTGTGAAAATTCTTGCAGTTGTCGTGAACTGGTCTAAATAATAGTTCAATGATTTTGGAAATTGGTGAGAGTAAATCCGTATCCTACCTCCCTTTTTAGCCTTTGGGTCTGCGACAGGATTTTTCAGTTGTAAGGCTTTGGGTATGGAATTTGGATCACCTTCCCAAGGAAGGTCAAGCACACGACTCAGGCTTTCTTTATTGTCCTCTTCTGAACAATTTTGAAAGAAAAGAATTGGTAAAAGACAGGTAAAACCTACCAAAACAAACTTGATTACTTGGGAACGAACCATATGGTATTGAACTAATTTATGAAACATCCCTTCCATCAAATCCATTTGTACGAGATAGGCTCAAGGCTTTTTTGTGGAAAAAAGGGGGAACAACTTCCTGTAATTTTCAATGAATTAGAAAAAAAAACTCCCTTTGCTTGGGCAGATGAAATTTGGCTTATGGGAGTTTGGAAAAATAGTCCAAGCTCACAAAGAATCGCTCAAACAATGCCTGAACTAAAACCAGGTTACCATGCTGTCAGATCACAACTGGCAAACACTGATATTTACGGATCTCCCTATTCCATTTATGAATACAACTTGGACCCTCTGATCGGTGGAGATACAGACCTAACAGCAATATACGAATGGTTCCAATCCAAAAACAAAAAACTCATTCTCGATTTTGTACCCAACCATATGGCAATTGATTCACCACTGGTTTCCGAATTTCCTAATTTATTTCTCAAATCATTCCTTACAGAAGAAGATCAAAATAGTTTTTTACACCCAAATGGAAATCGTTACAAACATGGCAAAGATCCATATTTTGATGGATGGACGGACACAATCCAATGGGATTTTTCAAACCCTGAAGTAGAAAACTGCCACATTCAAATCTTAAAAAGGATCGCCAAACACTGTGATGGTGTTAGATGCGATATGGCAATGTTACCTTTACCTGATGTATTTGAAAAAACTCATGGGAAACGATCCGTATACCACTGGGATAAGGTGATTCATTCCGTCAAAAGTGAATTCCCACATTTTCGATTTTATGCAGAAGTGTATTGGGGATTGGATGCTACATTACGTTCACTAGGTTTTGATGCTACATATGATAAATCACTTTATGACGATTTGGTGCATCATCGATTCGAGCAGGTAGCAGAACTTATTTCAAATGAAACTGGACAAATATCAAAACCAAACCTAATTCGTTTTCTGGAAAACCACGACGAAAACAGAGCCAAACATACATTTGGCGAACATTCCAAAACATACTTTAGTTTATTATCGTGTTTACCAGGCATACTACTTCTTTTTGATGGACAAGAAACTGGTTCTCTCAAAAAAATTCCTGTCCAATTGAAAAAAGTAGATGAAGAACCATTTGACAGAGACATTGAAGAATTTTACAAAAGAGCCTTCAGCACATTCTCCAAACGTTCCAATCTGATGGAATACCAAACTGTAAATTATTCGGAAATGAACCAATTGCCTGTTTTTATGAGGTTACTGATCTCAAACAATCAGACAGAACTATTCCTTTGGAATTACAACCAAGTACCTTGTTCAGGATGGATTCCTTATGAGGAAAAAATACAGTATCAAGAAACAGTAATCAATATTGTTTCGAATCAGATTTACCCGCAAGGCAAACCTCAAAAAGAAGGAATGTATTTCAAATTAGAACCTAATGAGTTACAGTGGTTTACTTTTTAACCCTTTCGGCAAACACAACACCTTGGATCATTCTCAAATTTTCTAATATTTCTTTTAGTTGGTCTAAGTGATCAACTTCTAACATGAATTTGGCGGTAAGTGTACCATTTGGATGTGAAGAAGCACCTGCCTCCAATATATTAGTTTCCGTACTCGAAATAGACTCCACCATCGATAGATAAATTCCTTGTACGTCTTTGGCACGGACTTCTATTTGAATTGGGATTGGCTCCCCTGGTCCTTCCCAACGAACGGGAATAGTTTTCATCCACTCTAACTGTTTGGTTGCAGTTGTGCAGTCTTTTTTGTGAACGCTAACCCCTCTTCCACGTGTGATAAAACCAATGATTTCATCCCCTGGAATTGGTGTACAACAAGAGGCAACTCGAACTGGTACATCATTCCAACCAGCAACCGATATCCCAAACTCTTTTGATTCTTCTTGGTTTTGGTTCGGTTTTGTCGGTTTTTTAATCTTAACTTTTTTGATTTCTTTGATCGTATTTTCATCAAAGGTTGGATTGGAAGCTTCTAAAACAGAACCAATGGTTTCTTTTTGGGAATCTTCCTGGAGTTTTCGAAAATAGGCACGTAACTTTTGTCTGGCGCCAGAGGTTTTCACAATCCGAAGCCAAATTGGTGATGGTTTCGAATTTTTTTCTGTAATGATTTCTACTTGGTCACCCGACTTCAATTCCGTACGAAGTGTAACCATCCTACCATTCACTTTGCCACCACGCGCGTGTAGGCCTACATCAGTGTGTATACGAAATGCATAGTCCAAAACCGTTGCACCTTTTGGCATTTCGATGATTTCACCTTTTGGTGTGAAAACAAAAACCTCATCTTCATGAAGGTCATATTGGAGTTCTTCCATAAACTCTTTTGAGTCTAAACTTGGATCTTGCCAAGATTTCAATATCTCCAACCATTTCATGCGGAAGGCATTTTCCACACCATTTTGTAAGATAACCGAGGAACGAGAAAGGTTAGTCGATTCTTTGTATGCCCAATGAGCAGCCACTCCGTTTTCAGCTATGGCATTCATCTCTTTTGTACGAATTTGTACTTCCATAGGACGACCATCGGGTCCAAACACAGTTGTATGTAAAGATTGGTATAGGTTTGTTTTGGGAGTGGCAATATAATCTTTGAATCTTCCAGGAATTGGAGTCCATAAGGTATGTACGATTCCAAGTACACCATAACAATCTTTGATTTCATTTGCAATGATTCGAACGGCACGAAGATCAAAAATTTCAGAAAAAGATTTTTCCTTGGTTACCATCTTACGATAAATTGAGTAAAAATGTTTGGCCCTTCCGTCTATCCTTGCATCAATATTGATTTCTGCTAATCGTTGTTTTAATATAATTTTAATTTTTTCAATGTATTCATCACGTTCCGATTTTTTAGCCGAAACTCTTTTTTTGATTTCTTGGTATTCTTCTGGATGCAAAGACTGAAAGGCTAAATCTTCCAATTCAAATTTTACCTTGTAAACACCGAGTCTTCCCGCAATGGGAGCATACAAAGATAACACTTCTTTGGCGATACGTTTCTGTTTCTCTTCTGGTTGGAATTTTAACGTTCTGACATTATGTGTTTTATCTGCCAGTTTAATTAACATCACACGTACATCTTTTATCGTAGCAAGTAACATCTTTCGAATGTTTTCTGCTGCTTCTGTTTCTTTCGATTGTGATTTAATTTCGGAAATTTTTGTAACACCTTCTACAAGAGCGGCAATATCCTCACCAAACTCTCTAGCCATATCTTCTTTGGTGTAACTTGTATCCTCTACAACATCATGCAATAATCCTGCAGCGATTGCCCTTTCATCTAGACCTAAGTCATCCAATACAGAAGCAACATTCATTGGATGGATGATATATGGTTCGCCAGAAAGCCTTTTTTGTCCTTCATGCATTTTATTGGCAATGTGATAAGCTTTTTCGATAAGTTGTGCTTTTTCGGAACCGAGTCTTTTTTGGACTGCATCGAATAACTCTTGTTTGTCCTTTATATCTTGATAAAGTCCCATTATTTGATATCCAAACTAATGTCCAAAAATTTCACAGTATGAGTTAAATATCCCATACTCACTCCAATTCCATCAAACTTAGATAAAAATTTTAATTTATCAGGTGTTATGCCACCTGAACATTCGATACTAATCTCTGGAGCTTTTTCTTTTAAGATATAAATTGCTTTTTCGGTATCTCCATCGGAAAAATTATCCAAAAGAAGGATATCTGGCCTGGAATCGATGGCATCTTCTAGTTGGGAGAGCCCATCAATTTCCAATTCAATTTTTTTCCCTGGATTTTTCTGCCTTACCATTTGAACGGCTGATTGAATCGAACCTGCTTTTGTTATGTGGTTATCTTTTAACATCGCCATGTCCGACAAATTGATTCTATGGTTAGCACCGCCACCTGTATACACTGCATATTTTGCTAATTTTCGATAACCAGGTAAAGTTTTTCTAGTATCTAGAATAAGAAGATTTGGAAACTGTTTGGAAACTCGATTGGCATTCGTAGCAATTCCCGAAAGGTATTGGATGAAATTGAGTAAAATTCGTTCCATTTTTAAAATACCAACGAGAGATCCTTTTAACTCACCAATGATAGTCCCTTTGGATAAAGGGGCACCATCTTCCAAAATTTGATTCCATGTTACCTTTGTTTTTGATTTTTGGATTAAGCAAGGAATCACAGAGAGTCCACATAACACACCTTCTTCTTTCGCAAGTAGGATAGCAGTACAAGATTCATCAACAGAAAACAAAGTATCCGTTGTAATGTCTCCCGCAGGCAAATCTTCTTCCAAAGCCAATTCCACCAAGCTTTCAAAGTCTTTTTCTGTGATTGATGTTATGGGAGTTGTATATCCTCTATTCATATTCATCCTATAATTTAGACAAAAAAAAAGCTGTCTTTACGACAGCTTTTTTCACATCACCTAAACAATGTTTATTGTTTAGGAGCTTTTCCGATTTTTCCCGTTTTTGGTGGGATATTGAGTTTTTGTTTTGGATAGATTAGATTTTTGTTACGAATGGATTTACGATTCGCTTCAAAAATACGTGGCCAAAGTTTTGCATCACTATAGATATCTTCACGATCTGCGATTCTCCAGAGGCAATCTGCAGGATTAGATTTTTCTACAGTGTATCGTTTCCAACCACCAGACAATTCTTCTACTTGAGAAGAAGATGCTTTTGTATCTTTTGTTTCAGTGCTTGTTGTCTCAGTTGTTTCTACTGTTTTGCGATCTTTCTTAGCAACGTTATTTTTTCCTTTGAGAGTTTCGATTTGGTCGATTGAAATTTCAGCCAAACGGATTGCTTCTTCGGATTGAGCAATAGAATCCTCAAACTTATCTTGTTCTAATAAGTTCCCAGATGCTTGTAAAGATTCATTGGAAGCTCCAAGGTTTTCTTGTGTGCTTGCATATGATTCTTTTGCATTTGATTTAAGATAGGTTTCAGCATTTAACTCACCAAATCGAACGTTTGCATCTTCAACCACTTCACGTGCTTGTGCATTGCGTTTTTTTGCATGGTCTTTAATTGAATCTTGCAATAAAGATGCAGATGCCAATCGAGCAGCCTTGATTTTTTCGTCCGCTGATTTTAATTTACCTGCTTGAATGTCTTCTCTTGCAGAAGCCACTCTCGCTTTTTCTTCATCAATGGCAGGGTTTCCCGCTTTTGAATAAGAAGCTGCTTTGTCGAGTAATGCATCTACTTCGTCTGCAGATTTGACAAGTGCCCCACCTGATTTCTCAAGTGCAACTTTCCTTGCGTCTGAACTGATTTTTGACGCTTCTTGGAATTGGTTATGAGCATCTTCATATTCTTGTAAAGCAACAGTTCTTTTTAATTCTTTTGCAGTTTCGTCTTTATCTTCACGTAAGTAAGAAGCAAGGCTAGCATCAGCTTGTGCTAATTTGGTTTCACCTGCATCTCTTGCACTCACTGCCTTTTTATATTCTTCTGGAGTGTATTCAGAAGCGTAAGCTTCGTCTGCTGCGTCAATGGCAGCAACTGCTTCTTCTCTTGATTTTGCAGCTAACTTCGGTAATGTTTTTTCTAATGCATCATATGCTTTGGAAATTGCATAATCAGCACTCTTTTTGGAGTCCGATGCTTTTTCTTCAGCAGCAAATTCATTTGCAGAAACTAAACTTTTTTTCGCCTCAGTGTATTCTTCTGGTGCATATTCTTCTGCGGAAAGTCTTTCAGCTCTTTCTACTTGAGATTTTGCCAAAGCTAATTCTTTGAGAGGTAGTTCTTGGGAGCAGTTTACAAAACCTGCTGAGAACAATACCAAAGCGGAGAGAAAGACAGATGTCTTTTTCTTTCTTAACATAACAAACTCCTTAATGTTTGGTAGGGGGGTGAAAAAAAGAGAGAAGCGCATATACGCTTCCTCTTTTATTTGAAAGCCGTGACTGCTTCGTCTTCGCTATCGAAAATTTCAAAAAATGAAGTCAACTTTGTGAGTTCAAATACCTTACGGACAGAACCTGCCACGTTGATGATCTTTAATCCACCTTGGTATTTTTTCAGGTTGGACAAACTTGAAATTAAAGCTCCAATTCCGGAAGAGTCGATATAAGATACCTTCTCGAGATTGATGACGATGCAATACTTTTGTTCTTCGATCAATTTGGCAATTACATCCTTGATCTCAGGCGCGTTATAAAGGTCGATTTCCCCGTTAATATCGAGTACTACGATTTTATCTTTTTCCCTTCTGGTGATTTCCATGTGTGTCTAGAGACTCCTCAATGAAGCTACAATCAATGTAGAAATGACGGTACAATTGCATTCAAAAAAAATAGGTACGTCAACCTAATAATTTTAGCTACCAAACAAATTTTTCCAATGGTCATAAAATGGCCTAAAATTGCCTGTTTCTATGGACTTTCGCATCTTTTCCATGAAGCTTTGCATAAAAAATAAGTTATGGTAGGTGGATAAGGAAAACGCTGTTAATTCCTTTACTTTATGTAAATGACGAATGTAACCAAGACTATATGTTTTACATACTTTACATTCACATTCTGGATCAATGGGCATCTCACTCAATCGATGGGATTCATTTCGTAGGTTGATTTTACCTCTAGATGTAAATACTTGGCCATTTCTTGCATTTCGTGTCGGCAAAACACAATCAAACATATCGATCCCGTTTTTGACTCCTTCTAGGATGTCCACAACAGTTCCAACACCCATCAGGTAATGTGGCCTCTGTTTGTCCAAATAGGGTGCCATACATTCCAAAATGCGAATGTATTCCGGCCTTGGTTCCCCAACACTTAGTCCCCCAATGGCGATCCCAGGGAAAGCTATGTTTTGAAGGGTTTCTAAGCTCCTAAGACGCAAAGATTCGTTCACCCCACCTTGGACAATTGGGAATACATTTTGCCCATTCGGATTCTCCATCCAATACTGATAGGATTCTTTGGCCCATCTATGTGTTCTTTCGAGGGCAAGTTCCAAACGTTTGGTATCACTTCCGTATGGGGCACAGTCGTCGAGTACCATCATGATATCAGAACCAATGGAGCGTTGCACATCAATGACAGAGGCAGGTGTAAATTTATGATAACTCCCATCAATATGGGATTGGAATCGAACACCGTCGTCTTCAAATTTAAAGAGACTCGCAAGACTAAAAACTTGAAACCCACCAGAGTCAGTGAGTAATGCTTTTTTGTAAGACATGAAATTTTTGAGACCTGAAAAATGGTCCAAAACTTCTTTCCCTGGTTTTAAATACAGATGGTAAGTATTGGCAAGGATGAGTTCATAACCCAGCTCATTTATGTCTTCGGAAGTAAGTGACTTGATACTTCCCCGAGTACCAACCGGCATAAAAATCGGTGTTGGGATTTGAACCCCACCTAAAGTTAATGTACCAGTCCTTGCATAGGAGCCGGTATCATAGACTCCTTCTTTAAATATCGAAGTCACTACTTTTTGTTCTTATGTTCGCAGGTTGCAAAGTTCAAACAATTCCCGAAAATATTCAAACTATGCCCAGTGATGGTAAACCCATTTTCAGAAGCTGCTTTGTTTTGTAATTCTTCAATACGTTCGTCGATGAACTCAACGATTCGACCACATTGCATACAAATGATATGGTCATGGTGTTCGTGGCCAATGATGTGTTCGTAATATTTATAATCTTTGCCGAAGTCATGTTCTTCGAGAAGCCCAGCTTCTACCATAATCGCAAGGATTCGGTAGATGGTAGCCTTTGAAATTCGGTCTTTATTGTCTTTCAGTTCGTCGAGCAAACCTTCCGCTGTAAAGTGGTTATGAGAAGAAAAAATCTTTTGCGCAACTAACAAACGTTGGTTTGTAATTTTTAAACCTTTTTCTTTGAGATATTCTTCAAAGGCGAGCATCTCTTTTTTTGTGTCTTCATTGGAAATAGGATCGTTTTGCAAGGGTTAGATCTCCTAAATAAATAAATTAATTCAATACACCAGAGAGAGAATAATACCAAGCCCTTTCTGCTTCTTCCGCTATCCGAAGGGCCATCACACGTAACAATCGATTTTGAGCTTCCAATTCTGATTCTCTGTACCCAATTTGGGTAGAAAAATGCACTCTTCCCGGAATTTCACTTCGTTCCATGGGAATTTTGACTCCAGTTTCGGCTTCAATGATTTCCACTCGAGTGACCACAAATAATTCAGAGGTGATGTGTTGGTCAGCCAAATCCATGAGATCCCCCACTTTTTGGTAGTGGACAATTTCCGCATACAAGCGGTATTTCGCGAGAGTTTTTTCACGAGTTGTGATGAACCTACCTCTGCGATCAATCTCTTCCATGATCATTTGTGTGAGTCTCGTGTGCATCCCAGGTGAATAGGTGTTGTTTCTTACGTTTTGAACATACAAAAGTCTTTTGGAATCAGGTACGGGAACTCCATCGATTTTTGGTGGTCTACCAGGTTCCTTAAATAGAAAAGAACAGCCAGAGACGGTAAGAAAGAGTAAAAAGATGACACCTTGTTTCATGGAAATTTGTTCCCTGTCATACTAGGTCTCAAGTCTAGTTTGTCAAGGGAATCGAAACCATAGAGAATTTCCTTTTCCTAAAGGAAAGGCATGACAAAGTATGTGGTAGGTTTCTACTTTTCCCATGCGGCCTAGAGAGATTTTTACGTTTGGACTATCCTTAGTTTTTTTTGCACCCACCTTATTTGCGGAAACAAAAATTCCAGAAATCCCTCATTCAGAAGTTGGATTTCCGTTACCCTATTATTCTCCTGTTTCAGGAACTTTTGCGGAAATCAGAAACCATAACCTACATTTAGGTTCAGATTTTAAATCCTATGGCTTAAACGGCCACAATATCCTAGCCACTTTTGACGGTTATGTGGAAGAAATCAGTTATTCCAAAACAGGTTATGGACTTTCATTAAATTTATACAATCCTAAATACAAAATCAAATCAAAGTATGCCCACTTACACTCCTTTGGTGGAACCTTGTATGAATTAGAACTCTTAAGAAGAGCCTTACTCCTGATGGGAGACCCAACAGGATTCCAACTCAAACTTCCACCAGGAATGTTTGTTACCAAAAAGGGGAATGCTATTGGAAAAACAGGGGAAACAGGATCTGGCCCTCCTCACCTTCATTTAGAATTTAGGTCCGAAAAAGGAAATATCAATCCGCTCTACTTTGCTGAAATCCACCAAAAGGATGTCACTCCCCCCACTATCATATCTATGTTTTTAGAAGGAGACGGATTAGAAAAACCTCTCCTCCTCACTGCAAAAGAAATTGGGAAAGGGAAGTTTGAATTGTATACAGAACAAGGAGATAAATTCACTTCGATCCAACTAACAGGCAAAATTCGAATCCGTTTAAGCGGTTATGACAAAATTCGATCTAGAAACAAAAACAATGTGTATGGAATGGATCTTTTTGTGAACGGGAAATCCGTTTTCTCAAGAAACTTTGATTTTTTGTCCTTTGAAGATAAATCACAAAAACACCAATTTTACGATATCAATCGGTCTTCGTTGTCACCGCCTGTTTATTTTTATCATATGTATGAACAACCAAAACTCTTCAAAGAGGAAGGTTATTCAATTAATCTTAGTTCGTTTCCGAAAAAAGATAAGGTCCAAGTCCAGGCCTCCTTACGGGATGCTACAGGAAATGTATCTTCTGTATTTTTTGATCTCATCCATGAAGAACAAACACCAGATCTCAGCACAAAACCAATTAGCAAAAAAACAGGAAACAAATACAAATCATTGGATGGTGTTATCTCCATTGATCTAACAAAAGCTGAAATTTCTGGTGAAGGAAGTTTACTCATTACAGAGATACTCGAAAAGGAAATTCCGTTTAAAATTCCCAAAGGACTTCCATTAAAAGGCAAAATTTACCAAGTTGATACCAAACGAATGAGTTGGAAAGGCGAAGGCCAAGGAGAGATGAATTTAGGATTTACTCCTTCTATCAAAGATTCTTTATATTTTTTTGATTCTTCCATCGGTAAATTCCAAGGCATACAACCAAAACGAAAACCCAACGGTTTTAGTTTCAAATTAACAAAAGTTGGTTTTCTCATGGTTCTATCAGACGAAACACCACCTAACGTTTTTCCTATGACATCAATTGCAAGATACATTGAACTACCAGAAGTACGAAACCATTGTCTGGAAGAAAAATACTATGGATTATCTGACGTGGGGAGTGGATTTCGAACCAATGTAGAACTACTGGTAGATGGGCAAAGTTTTCCCTATGAATACGATCCTGATAGGAGTGCCATCAGGGTTTTGATTCCCAAGAGTTTACAAAAAGAAAGGCCTTATCTTCTTTTGGAAGTTAAGGCCTCTGATTTTGCCGGAAACAATTCCGAACCGTTTTTGGATCTAATTTCTACAAATGGTTGGAGGGAAGACCTTCAGGCTTCCTGTCCAGTCATTGAGTAACGAGCGATATCCAATACCTCGTATACAGTTTCTGTTGCACCGAAAACAAGAGTCGCTTCGTTGCCAGTGTGTTTACCTAGTAAAGACTTCGCAAGTGGTGATTGGTAAGAAATGATATTCTTTTCAGTATCAGCATCCCATGCACCTAAGATAGAGTAAGTGACAACTTCACCAGTTTGTTTGTTTTTCAAACGAACTGTGGTTCCAATTCCTACTTTTTCTGTTTTCACATCACTTAAATCTAAGATACGAGCACTTTTTAGTTCTGCTTCTAAACGTTTAATTGCTGCTTGGAGTTGTGCTTGTTTTTCCATCGCTGCTTTGTATTCTGCGTTCTCACGTAAGTCCCCTTTTTCTTGGGCCTCACCGATATCACGAGAGTTCTCAGCCATCTCAACATTTACAAGGTGTTCAAATTCAAGTTTTTTTCCATTAAATGCGCGTCTTGTTACAAGAACCACATCGTTCGGAAGGTTTGCTAACGGATCATCATCTGCATCTTCTTCTGAATCATACTCATCCCATACAATGTTTGGTTTGAGTTCATTAATGAGAGCATACAATTGGTCTTTTTCTAAATCAGTCACATAAGGAACTTCTTTGAATAGAGCAAACAATTTACGAACATACTCATCGTCTGCATTGGTTAAGATGTCACGAAGAAGGCTATTGTCTTTTCCGAACAAAATGTCCATTGCTTGGTTTTTGAGTTTGGTTCCCTTGTCCTCAATTTTGGCTAGAGGTTTTAAGATACGGAATACACGAAGAACTAAGTCTTCTTCACTTACCTTTAACCAATCAAATTTCCAAGTATGAGATAAAATCGATTTTGCTACCCAAAGGAAAACTTCAGGGTTCTCTTTTGATTTGTTAGAGACAGTTTCTACAAACAAATTGAGTTCAGCATACTTTTCATCAGCTACCAAGTTTTGGAATACAGATCTGTTAACCTTCACTGGAACTTCGAAAAGTAATCCAATGAGGATATTGATTGCTTCTGGGTGGTGCGCACGAATGAGATCTTTAAACCCTTTTTTGATATCTGTGTTTTCTAAGGACTTAGAAATTTTCAGAGCATCTTCTTTTGTTAAAGTTTGGATGAGGGTTTTTAATTCTGGTTCACGGATTTTATGAGAAAACTCTTCCGTTGGCCAAGCTTTTCCTGCTTCTTCCAAATAAAGGTAAGCAGAAATTTTGCGAATGATATCTCTTGCTGATTCTTCTTCCACATAATGGGAGATAAAAAATTCACCAGCTTCAGCAGCTTCATCAGAATCACGCACTGCTTCCATTGCGATTTCCAATTTTTTATTCACATCATTGCTAGCTTGGAATTTTTGTGTGAGAGTTTCGGAGTGAGTGATCGGTTTTTCATGGTAAACCACTTCATCCTTTTTCTTAGGATTCATTCCGATGTTGGCTTCTTTTTTGAGAACGGTTTTGACTTTTGCCCACCATTTTGACCACTCATCTGCTTTCAAAAAAGTTCCAATGAGTTCATTCTTCATATCAGAAATGAGCATTCGGTTTTCGTAAGAAGTGAGGAGTTGTTTGAGGAATTCAGCCAAGTTCTCTTGGAACATGGTAGTGATGCCTTTTTTATCTTCGTAATGTTGAACCCAAATATGATCTTTCTTCAATGGTTTGAGAGAAGTGATCGCCATTTGGATCGAAAGTTTGTGGTCTTTCTTTTCTTCAAAATCAACAAAGATAGAATCTCCCGTTTGAGAGATGGATGTAATTTTACCAACACCCCAGTTTCTATGCATTACATAGTTACCAGTATCAAACACAATGTTACGTTCGAAATTAGTGATACAAAGTTTAACAGGCTTACGGTTGTTTCCAAGTTCACTCATCTTGAGGAAGTCTTCAAGCAACGAGTGAGCCGCATATTTTTGTTTGTAAGAACGAATGAGTTCGTTTCTTGCTTTTTGCGAAGCAGGTTCGTGTTCTAAAATTTTCTTTAAGAAGTAAATAACATGATCCCAATCTTCCATTGCCTTAAAAGGCTCAACAATTGGGTAAAGAAGACCAACTAACCGAGTTTTTTCTCTTTGGCCAAGAAGGATCCTTTCAATTTTGTCAAAAAAGGCTACGTCTTCATAATTGTTTTGAACGATGGTAGGCCAAATTTCTTCCATCGGAACGTATTCTTTGTTTTTTGCATACATCTCAACCGCAAGTTTGAGATAAGACATCGCTTTTGGTTTGTCTTCTTCCATAATGGAGAATCCATACTTCTTTGCGATCTCAGGATTTTTGCGGTCTTGTTTTGCTAATTTTTCTAAAACAACTTTGAGTTCTTTATTTTTTTTAAGTTTATCAAGCGCTTCTGCTTTCACGCGGAGAGCAAGTCTATGGTCTCCAAAACGTAAAATAGAATCAGTAATGTATTCAATGATTGTCCATTTTGCATGAGCTTTAAAAGAATCCAAAATATTCTTCACCAAATTCGCATCACCCATGGAATCTTCCATGAAAGAAATGATCATTAACATGTATTTGGCGGAGATTGATTCAGGGTGTTCTTTGAAATGGTCTTCGATTTTTTGTTTAGCTTCTGCTAAACGATTTTCTGCCTTATATGCATCAATGACATCGTCAAAGATTTTGAATTTAGAAACGGGCACCGTTCCTGCATCAGCACGAACATAAATTTCCTCATTAAATAGAGGTGTTAGTTTGTCGTTATCGGCAATTTTGTTTGATTTGTCTTCGGTAATAGTCTCAGGCATGAAAAGAATCTCCCTCTTCGTATTTCCAATAAAGGGTGTTCATAGTTCCTATAAAGTTGTTACGGTAAATTTAGCGATGAATCCGCGAAAAGAACAGTCCTAGGGTTCATTTTCCAGGTCCATTCGATTCTGTAAAGCCAAAAAACCCAGCCGATTGGCTGGGTTTTCCTGGTCCAAGTAGATTCCCTTGGAGTGAAAAGGGATCTATTTGTTTTGGGAAGAACCGTTACTTCCCCCACAATCACGCACTTTTGCGCCAGTGGAGATCGCTCCCGATTTTTGAAGCATTTGCTCCAACTTCACTTTGTTTTTACAATCCTCTTCATCAAAGTCTAGGTTTGCTCCATCAAAGTGAACTTCAAATGTATCTGCTAGGACACGAAGTTCATCAAAGAAAAGATACACGGTTTCAGGTCCTGTATTGTGTCTGGAACGAATTTTGAACTGTTTGAAGATCAAGTTTCTCGTTGCAGGGAAAGCATTTGCTTCTTGAGGGATTCCTGGAGGGATAATGATATGGAGTGGTCTCCATCCGACAAAGTCAAGGGATCCGAAAGGGAAAATATGGCTATTGCCATTATAATCCTCTAACCAACCTTCCAAGTCATATTCATTTCCACGGCCAAGAACCCAAACAGAAATTGCTTTTACATTTCCAGGTGCTTCAATTCCATACACCTTTTCCAATTTCTTTTTGTTGTCTGCGTCAATATATGGACGAGCTCTTGTGATTTCGTATTCAGGTGCACGAGGGGGACGAACTGTTACGATGTTGTTTCCAGGAAAGGTAAATTGGAATTTGACTGCCAATACCTTTGCATTCCCAGCATCTACATTCTTTACGTCACCTGGTTTTCCTGGCACTAATTTCACTTCTCTCATTACGAGTGGGGACTTCACAGAGTCATTGAGTACGGGTGAATACTTATTATTCTCATCGTATTTCATGTCTCCTGATCCATCTTTGTTCACACCGTCTTTATCGGTGAAAACTTCCCAACCATATGGTGCGGAAGCGACTGGATTGTCCCAAGATTCAATGGTAATCGCTTTTAGTTCTAAAGCTCCAATATCGTTTCCAACAGGTGTTGCCACTCCATTGGATACTTTGTATTGTGCTTGTGCAAAACCGATGAGTGCAACCGAGCTTAGCGCTATTAAAGTTAGGATTTTGGTATTTTTGTGTTTCATTGTTCCCGTCTCCCCGCTTACCAATTGTCCTTAATTTCAGATCCAGGGTATTTTGCTTCGGATCTGTCTGTTCTCACTTGCAAGTCATCTACATAAAAGTAAAAGTCTCCTGCTACTTCGTGAACATCGGATGTCACAAAAAGTGAAACAAAATGAAGGTTTTTATCCAAAAGAGCAAATCTAGAACTTTGTGGGATGAAACCAGGAACAGTAGCTGTCAACTTTCTCCATCCAAAAAAATCCAAACGACCCAAACGGATATTATGTGTTACGTCTTTATAATCTCTGAATTTAGCAAATAAGGTATGTCTGTATTTTCTTCCAAGAACCCATACAGAAATTTGTCTTACTTTTCCTTTGATGATGTATTCATGCGGAGGGTAAAGTTCCACACGATCCAACCCTTTAGCAGCAAAATGAGTTTTGACTCCTAAAATATGGTTTTTTTCGAGTTTGTCACCGCCATCTTCTGGAACAGTTTTTTCATCGAATACATCTTTGATGAGCCCGCGTTGAACGAGTTTCAAAGTTCTTGTTTCTCCGAGTGGAGTGGTTGCTTTAACTCTCCAATCCTCAGCCTCTTCGAAATCATCTAAAACGATTTTTCTAAGAGGGCTATCCTCATCATTTGCAGTGTTAGCTGTATTTTGTCCGCCAGTATCTGCCTGTGCGTACAACATTCCTATTGAAAGGAAGAGGCCTAACAACAGTTTGGTCATTCCTAATTTCCCCATGAAACTCACTCCTAAAAGGCTCCTAACTCCGGGTCTTTCGTATTCTCATTATCGGCTATCCGGCTTTTAAATTGATGCAAGATTTCGATCATTCGATCGATTCCTTCCGCCGGAAGAAAGATCGAGGATTTTTTGCTATTCGACCATTCCGATACTTTCAGGTAAAATCCAGCCTGGTTTTTCTTCAAATCCACCAAGAAAGTCTTATTTTGTGTTACGATCTTCTCGGTTAGGATTTCGGGGTCCACCATGCATTCCTTCTCCCTGCCTACGGTAATAGTATCGGTTTGCGAAACCCATTCCTTAGCTGTAATAGGAAGAAACTGAGGAATGGAAAAGGTTTTTTCGAATGTGCGCAATAAAAAATACTAATTTAGTATCATTTTGTCTCTAAGACAAGGTTTTACGCAAATCGTTTGCGCAGTTCCCTTGCGTACGCCAAATCGTGCGTTAGTTTTCGCAGCCTTCGGATGTAGTAATGGGTCACTTCTTTGTAAAATTTAAGTTCCATTTCCTTATTTTTGGAAAACATATCATGTAAATCAGCGTAACGAAGTTCGTAGAGTTCGGAATTTTCTTTGGCTTCGACTTTGGCAGACCGTTTTTCATCATCAAAAAATGGTAATTCTCCAAAGTGGTCCCCTTCTCCGAGAGTGATGAGGTTCACATCGTCCCCATGGCTTGTAGAAGTTGAGATTTGTAAAGTTCCATACTTCACAATGTACATAGATTCAGCATCTTCGCCCATGTCGTACAACACATTTCTAGGAGGTAGGTGGACTTCCCGAATCTTTTCAGCGATATGTAATAGTTCATCTTGGTTTAACTTTTGGAAGAGATATATTTTTTTGAGACTCTCTACTTTAGTATTCATTCATTCTCCTAGGATCTTTCTGAACATGGGGGAAACTTCCTGTTTTTGCAAGAGAAAATTAAGTAGAAAGACCCATGATTTTTTCTGGACAAATGAAACGGAATAGTACTAATATTTCCAGTTCTCCTCGTCTACTAGGGGGAAACGCTAGGAAGAAAACAGAATCCTAGATCCAGATAAAGGGAAATTTATGACACCTAAAAAGAAGCTATTACTCGTTGAAGACCATGCTGTGACCCGGGTCGGCGTTAAACATGTCGTGAATGCTTCGAATGATTTTGAAGTGGTTGGCGAAGCGGAACATTCGTCGCAAATTGCGGGCCTACTTTCGGAAACAAAACCGGATTTTGTCTTACTCGACCTTCGTATCCCAGGGGAAAATGTTCTCAATATGGTGAAGGATTGGAAAAAAGATTTACCACAATTAAAAGTGGTCACTCTCACCATGCTCGATGAACAACCCATTGTCCACTCGGCGATTGAAGCTGGGGTCGATGGATACCTTTTAAAAAGTGATGATTTGAGTAGTCTTACCAAAAACCTAAATGAAATTGCATCTGGGAAAACGGTTTATTCCAAAAACCTTAAACTTAGTTTCAATCGCAAACCACAAGATGGAAAGGTGGCCAATAAAAAAGAAAAACAAATCCTAACTCTTCTTGGGCATGGAAAAACCTACCAAGAAATTGGAACGGAAATTGGCCTTTCCAAACGAACCGTGGAATACCATGTAGGACGCCTCAAAGATCGTTTTAACGCAAAAACCGTTGCCGAACTCATTGGTCGTGCCAAAGAACAAATGTTAATCTAAACCTCAAAGGTCGAGCAGTCGTTTGACAAGTTCGACCATTTTTGCATCAGGAGATGTTTTGGTTAAAAAAGCATCTCCTCCTAGTGCAATTACTTCTGCTTCTAATTTAGTACCTGTATTTGGATCTGTATGGGAACTTGACACAAGTAAGGATCTAATTTCTTCCATCTCTGGATTCGAATACAAATCCCTTAAAAAATCGATCCCTGTTTTTTCAGGCATCGAAAAATCCACGATGATAAGGTCGGGTTTGAGTCGTGAGACCGAATACAAAGCATGATCAGGGTATTCTTCTTCCCAAATGATACATGGCAGGTCTTTTAAAACCTTTCTGATTTGTTTTCTATAACCTGGATTGTCATCCAAGATAAGGACAATTTTTTCAAAATTAGGAAGTAGAAGTTCGACTGAAGTTCCTTTCTCTTCTTCTGATTGGACCACCAAATGAGCACCATGGCGATCAGCCACCTCCCGACAAAATGCAAGACCAACCCCTGCTCCCATTTCATCGGCAGTCCCTTTGCGAACAAAAAGGAAACCTTCTTCTAACACATGTTCGGTCCAATACTTTGGCATTCCGATCCCAGTGTCTGTGACTTTTAAACTCCAATGTTTATTGGATTCGGTAAGGGAAACTTCTACAGTTCCTGATTCTTTTGTGAATTTGACTGCATTGGTGAGAAGGTTCCAAATTAAATGTTCGATGAGGTTCGGATCTCCTATCCCGATGGAGGAATCATCCATATGGGTGATGACAGTGATGTTTTTGGGTTTTGCCATTTCTTGGACACGATCGATGAGTTGGTCTGTGATTTGGCGGAAGTCAAACAGTTGGTAATCTGGGAAAACAGCTGCATTTTGGAACCTTGAGTATTTGATGAGTTCTTCCACCATACTCAAAATATTTTTAAGACCAGTGGATGCTTCACCTAGTACCTGTTTTGCTCTTTCGGGAGAAAGAGAAGGTGGTGATTCGGTGAGTAAATTGACAACGGAAGAAATTCCAAATAGAGGAGAGCGAATGTCGTGAGAAACAATGGAGATAAATTTATCCTTTAATTCACCCGTTTTTTCTGCCTTGTCTTTTTCTTTTTTGAGTTCGAGAGTTTTCCATTCCACTTCTTTGCGTAAATTAAGAGTCAGGTACTCTGCTGTCTCCCAAGTATGTGCGTTTTGTTTGGATATCACAATGGCAAGGCACACACAAAAAATAGCAAATCCAAGATCTGTGACAAGTGGTAGATCCCATCGTTTGAAAAACACGACTGAATCATATATGGTTGCAAAAAGAATCACCAAAGTACCAAACGTGATGTATGCACCGATGTAACGTGATTCTCTGTGGAAGGTGGAACGAATAGCAGCAACCAAGGCAAAAATCAAGATAATCGTCATATAAACTTGACTAAACACAAGAAGTTTTGTGTACACTGCGTACGGTGTTGTTAAGATGATTGAGATTTGAACAACGATTGGAATGAGCAAATAACGTTTGAATGTATTAGGAACAAAATGAAGTTGGATTTCGTAAAAGAAAAGTAAGCTAAACATTTGGATTCCACAAAATGCCAAATATTCCAGGCGAATTTGTAACATTTCCAAAAAGTCACTTCCAACAAACCAATCCCTGGATACACGCTCAAACAGAAGGATTCGAATCATCCAAGAGAAACAAAGTAGAGAAAACCAAAGTGTGGACTTATTTTTACTTCGATGGATGTATAAAAACAAATGACTTACAAATAGAATCAAAAAGGCGCCGAAGAAAAAAGATTTTTTCCTTTCTTTGAACCGAAGGTATAAGATTGTTTTACCCACTTCTCCAAGGATGGGAGAATAATAAGGACCACCACGGGAATACAAATAATTCGAGATTTGTAAATACAATACAGTAGAAGGTGTGGCTCGAAAGGATCTACCAGTTTCCAAATAATAACCTATCGATTCCTCTTTCGTTTTTGCAACTTTACCGGCAGAACCTAACAAAACAAGGCCACGTTCCTGGTTGTGATAGTACATTTTGTACGCAGACGAAGCTTCTCGTAAGTATACCATTAGGTTCATTGGCTCTTTTACTTGTAATCTGAGTCGGTATGTGACAACTCCATGAGCGGGAAGGTTTTGGTTCACCCAATAGCCTGGTACCGCTAAAGTTTTTGGAGTTTTTTGGTCGAGTGCTTTAAACTCGGCTTCTGTTTCTGGCATTTCACCAGGAAAGGCATGCCATTCACCAGCCAAAGGAAAGGGATCTAAGGTATTGAGATCTTCCATGGTGAGATCCAAAACTCCATTTTGGATGGTTTTGGCAGTGGCTAATGAAGGAATCCCGCGATTACATTGTACGAAGGGGATGAATAGAAAAACTACGAAAAGTAGATCAAATCGTTTGGTTGTGAGAATCCGTTCCACATCCAAAGAGTAAAAAGATTTTGGAAAAACTCAAATCATATTAGGATTACTACGAGAAATTTGTGGCAAAGAAGCAGATTCCCCACGGACATCGATCCCATTTTCCCGTAGTAGAAAACATTGACTTCGGTAGGAAATCAGTCGAACTAGTGGATTTTCGAGGGAACGAATGGCCAAACAATCTGATGCATTTACAAAAAAAATCGAGGAAGGATACCCAAGTGATGGATCCTTGTTCCTTGGTTGTGGGAAATATGATGGGGATACCCTCCCTCTGGCCAAAGTACAAATCCCACTTTCGACTTTAAACCGCCATGGTCTGATCGCTGGTGCAACGGGTACTGGGAAAACAAAAACCTTACAAATTCTGACTGAATCACTTTCGGATGTGGGTGTGCCAGTGGTGCTTATGGACATCAAAGGTGACCTTTCTGGTCTCGGAGCTGAAGGAGAAGAAAACGATAAAGTCAAAGAACGTACAAAACTCTTAGGTGTGGATTGGAAACCGAGTGCTTACCCTGTGGAATTTTTATCCATCTCCAAAGAACCAGGAGTGAGACTAAGAGCAACTGTTGCTGAATTTGGTCCCATTTTACTCTCTCGGATTTTAGAACTCAACGAAACACAAAGTAGTGTTGTCTCGTTAGTGTTTAAATACTGTGACGATTTGGGATTACCAATCCTTGACCTCAAAGATTTTAAAAAAGCCCTACAATACATAAACGACGAAGGGAAAGAAGAATTAGAAAAAGAATATGGAACTGTTTCTTCCCAAAGTGTTTCCATCATTTTACGCAAGTTAATGGATTTGGAAAGCCAAGGTGGAGATGATTTTTTTGGTGAACCGTCTTTCGATGTGGAAGACCTATTAAAAACAGAATCAAAAAAAGGAAAAATTTCGATTGTCCGCCTAACAGACATCCAAACAAAACCCCGACTTTTTTCGACGTTTATGTTATCCCTACTCACTGAAATTTATGCAAACTTTCCAGAAGAAGGAGATTTAGAGAAACCGAAACTAGTTTTATTTATTGATGAGGCACATTTAGTTTTTGATGAAGCTTCGAGTGATCTACTAAAACAACTCGAAACCATGGTACGCCTCATCCGTTCCAAAGGAGTTGGGATTATCTTTTGTACACAATCACCAACCGATTTGCCAAAAGAAATTTTAGGGCAACTTGGCCTTAAAGTACAACATGCTCTCCGTGCATTCACAGCAAATGACCGCAAGGCGATCAAAACTGCCGCAGAAAATTATCCCGAAACAGACTTTTATGATACCAAAGAAGTGATCACAGAACTTGGAATTGGTGAAGCTTTTATCACAGCTCTTAGTAAAAAAGGATCGCCCACTCCCCTTGTCCATACGCTTCTTTCTCCTCCCAAATCTCGGATGGGGACTTTAACCCCAAAGGAACTCGAAAAATTGATTGGGGAATCCGATTTAGTCAAAAAATACGTAACCTCTCTCGACCGCGAAAGTGCCCACGAGATCCTCACGAAAAAAATGGAAACCATTGCTTCTGAAACAGAAACGGCGGAAGAAGAAACTGGAGCAAAAAAACCAAAATCCAAACGTGCCCAGGAAAAGGAAGACCCAAGTTTTGTGGAAACCCTTTCTAAAAACCCTCTCGCCAGAGAAGTCGGAAGGACGGTCGCAAAAGAAGTCACAAGGGGACTACTCGGAATGCTCGGGGTCACTCCTAAACGGGGATCCAAACGGAAAAAAACAGGGTTATTTGGGTTCTAATCCTTTTTTAGCACTCTTCACTTGAAAGTGCTTGACCTCTTTCTCCTCTAAACATTCTATGGTACTGGAGTTTAGCACTCTTTTTTAAAAGGTGCTAAACTTAGTATTAATAAGTAGATTGCATACAAGGAGTCACTCATGGCATCAATCAAACCTTTAGGCGACCGAGTAGTCGTAGAGCCAAAGAATGAGTCGGAAGAAAAAATCGGATCCATCATCGTACCAGACACTGCCAAAGAAAAACCACAAGAAGGCAAAGTCATCGCTGTGGGACAAGGCCGTTATGAAGACGGTAAACTCGTTCCTTTAGAAGTAAAGGTAGGAGACACAGTTCTTTACGGAAAGTATTCCGGAACAGAAATCAAACAAGGCGGAAAGGAATTACTCATTATCCGTGAAAGCGACATCCTCGGTGTTGTGACAAACTAAATCTAAAAGGAAAGAATCATGGCTAAAACAATAGAATTTGATGAATCAGCACGTAGAAAACTTCTTAGCGGAGTGAACAAACTTGCTAACGCAGTAAAGGTGACTCTTGGACCAAAAGGCCGTAACGTAGTCATCGACAAAAAATTTGGATCTCCTACCATCACAAAAGATGGTGTAACGGTTGCGAAAGAAATCGAATTAGAAGATGCAATCGAAAACATGGGCGCTCAAATGGTGAAGGAAGTTTCTACAAAAACTAACGACATCGCAGGCGACGGAACAACAACTGCAACCATCCTTGCACAAGCCATCATCAATGAAGGTTTGAAAAACGTAACTGCGGGCGCAAACCCAATGGCTCTGAAACATGGGATCGACAAAGCAGTTCTTGCTGCTGTTGAAGAAATCAAAAAACACGCAATTAAAATCAATAGCAAAGCAGAATACGCAAATGTTGCAACCATCTCTGCAAACAATGATCCAGAAATCGGTAACCTCATTGCACAAGCATTTGACAAAGTGGGTAAAGAAGGTGTGATCACTGTTGATGAAGCTAAATCAATTGAAACCACTCTTGATATCGTAGAAGGGATGCAATTTGATCGTGGATATGTGTCTCCATACATGGTGACAGATCCAGAAGCAATGATCGCTACTTTTAACGATCCATTCATCTTAATTTATGACAAAAAAATTGCTTCGATGAAAGACCTTCTCCCTGTGCTCGAAAAAATTGCACAAGCAGGAAGACCACTCGTTATCATCGCTGAAGAAGTGGAAGGCGAAGCTCTTGCAACAATCGTTGTCAACACACTTCGTAAAACCATCCAATGTGTGGCTGTAAAAGCTCCAGGATTTGGTGATAGAAGAAAAGCAATGCTCGAAGACATCGCTATCCTCACTGGTGGACAAGTAATTTCTGAAGACCTCGGAATGAAACTTGAAAACGCTGATGTGAAGATGTTAGGCCGTGCGAAAAAAGTGGTAGTGGACAAAGAAAACACTACCATCATCGAAGGTGCTGGTGCTTCTAAAGACATCCAAGGCCGCGTAAACCAAATCAAAAAACAAATCGAAGATACAACTTCTGATTACGATCGTGAAAAACTCCAAGAACGCCTTGCAAAACTTGCTGGTGGTGTTGCTGTGATCCACGTTGGTGCTGCGACTGAAGTAGAGATGAAAGAGAAAAAAGCTCGTGTAGAAGATGCTCTTTCTGCAACTCGCGCTGCTGTGGAAGAAGGAATTGTTCCTGGTGGTGGACTCACACTACTACGCGCACAAGACGCAGTGAAAGGATTAAAACTTTCTGGCGACGAACAAACTGGTGCGAATATCATCTTACGCGCATTAGAAGAACCTATTCGTATGATTACTTCCAATGCAGGTCTTGAAGGATCTGTGATTGTGGAACAAGCTCGTGCGAAAAAAGGAAACGAAGGATTTAATGCACTTACTATGGTTTGGGAAGACCTCATCAAAGCTGGTGTTGTTGACCCTGCGAAAGTAGTTCGTTCTGCCCTTCAAAATGCAGCTTCGATTGGTGCGATGATCCTCACCACTGAAGTGACCATTACAGACAAACCTGAGCCGAAAGATGCTGCTGGTGCTGGAATGGGCGGCATGGGAGGAATGGGTGGTATGGGAGGAATGGGCGGCATGATGTAAATCATTTTCCCTATTCTCTTCTGAACAATCTGTTCATTTAAAAAGCCTAAGTGGGATTCTGCTTAGGCTTTTTTTGTATAAAAATCATATCGATGGAAATCGATTATATTACAATCCTTTGTACTTTCCTTGCATGATTTGTTGGATTTCTTCTGGTTGAGGAAATGACTTTTCCACATCTGAATTTAATGGAGTGGATAAACTTTTCGTTTCTCCCAAGGTAAGATCGGAACAAGGGCTACCTGGCATAGAAGGCATTTTCTTAATGGCACGAACCCAAGAACAAGCCATTTTTTGATAACCAGCGGAACTTGGATGGACACCATCAAATGAATAATCTGATGAAGACGTAAGTGCATCATACATATCAACAATCACAATTTGATTTGGTAAACCAATTATTGTTTTTGTCAATTGGTTCGAAATCCATTGGTTATATTGTTCAACGATTGGATTCAAAACGGAATAATCTTTACAAGAAGTGCATGTGGAAGCCGGTTTCATGTAACGTATGATTTGTGCCACGTAAATCGTTGTAGAGGGATTTTGTGTTATTAGGTTTTGCATAATGTTTATCAAGCCAACTTTTGCCCTGTCAACAGTCATACCTTGAATAAAATCGTTTGTTCCTGCATGTACTAAAGTGATGTCAGCTATACTCGGTAAGGAGGCAATTGGTGCTAGTTGATCTGTTCGAAACCCTGGATAACCATCATGTGACATGGAATTCGTACTCCATTGACTTGCATTTGATCCACCACATTGATAACCAACTGTTCCAAAAACAAACTGATTTGCAGGTTGTAAGGCAATCACTGTCATCCAATTGCGGTATCCACCTCCCCAAAGTTGTACAGCACAGGGAGAACATGAGTTTTGACCATTATTACCGTAGTTCATACAGATACCTGGAATCCCATAACACTGAACAAATCCGTAACCAAAGGTTATCGAATCACCAAACTGACGAATGATTGGATAATTGGTAGAAGATAGTTTAGAGGGTATAGGTTCAGCCAAAAGGTGGGTTTGCCGAGACAAACCAAATAGGATAAACCCGAATAATAAAATTATTGGGAAGAAGCGAAAAAAGCGGTTTTTCATTATTGCTCCATCAAGTACCTGCATACCATTAAAATAATCGCATACAAAGAATTAGTTTTTGGTATTGTTAGATGATAATTTCTCATTCAGCAAGTATAATTTTTCGATAGAAATAGAAAATCATCGTTCAAATCGTATCTCTTTTCCACCATTTAACAAACTATAATTGATTATTGAGGGGATAAAACTTTTAAATTTCGAAATTTTTCAAAATTTAAAATAATATTTTATATCAAAAGAAATATTAGTGGCTGTAGTGAATCGGTCAAAGGATATTTTCACAAAATCCTCGTTCATTGACGAAAGCAAAAACCTATGGTTCAACAAATGTTTATAATGTTTAAAAAAGCACAATTGGAAAAGGAAACAATGATTTGGATGATAGGGATTGTAACCATAAGCAAACAAATATTAAGTTTCTTTAGGTCATCAAAATAGTATCCGTATAGGCTAACGTTAAGATCACAATTGAAATCAAAACATGGAATGGCCTCATCAACTGAATGACGTTCCAACGACTAGACTCATTAATCTTCTCAAAAAATACAAACAACTGATGGAAATTGAAAACAAAGTAAGGATAAAAATGAAGATTCGATTTAGATAGGATCGTTCCTTTCCAATTTTTCTTTCTCCAATTTCTTTTTTAGCGCCTTATTGTATTTGTTTTGTTTTTTCTTACGAAGTTTTTGAATAGAGGATTCGAATTTTGAAGGTTCCAATTCTCTCTCCATTTCCAAACAGAGTAAATCTCTCGCTTTATAACGATTGAGTCCTTGGGTGCGGTATACCGAACACTTTACCTGTTTCCTTGTAGGGATATGAAGTAACACAACAGCAGTTGCTACCTTATTGACGTTTTGCCCCCCTTTCCCACTTGCCTTCACAAACTGTTCTTTCAAATCAGATTCGCGAATCCCAAGTGTCTCCATTCGTTTTTTAAGCGAAACATTCTTTTCTGGGGAAACTGGGAAGGTAAGTGCCATGACAGTGTTACTCTTAGGTTGGAAATTGGAATGGTTTTCGGCCGATGCCTTAGAGATTTGTGAAAGATATCAGATTAAGACAGTATCCTAAGAAATCAACCCTTCCTGTAAAGAAGGGTTTAGAATCTTTCGGCTGAATCGGAACCTAACGACCGTCTTATGTAGCAGTAGATTCTTCGATTTCTAAAATGCGTTTTCTCAGATCAGAAGCCGTTTCATAATTTTCAATTTGGATCGCATTGAATTTTTGGATGTAAAGGCCAACCAGTTCATCCCCTACCTTTCCTGGTACCGAAAGTGCTTTTTTGAAATTATCAATATCGAGGGTTGGATGGTTTGTATGGAAGTAGTCCACAATTCGTTCCATTTTGAGCCTTGTTGCTTCCCTCGCAATTCCAGAAGTATTGCGAAACTCGATGGATAAATTGGCTAAGGTTTCCAATGGTTCACTTACTTGCTCCAGTTGGTCACTGAGATTTGTGGTTTGGGTTTTCTTTTCTTTAGCCTTACAGAATTCTACGTACCGCATCACCATGGAATTAAATTGTTCCATACGTTCTTGGATGTATTGGTTCGCCAAATCTTTGTTTTCTGGCATTTGGAAGTCTGGAAGTTGCACCACATCATACAAATGGATATTGTCCGCGAGGATTTTCATGAGTTCCTCTTTGGAGGGAAGTGCCACTGGTGGAAAGGTCACCACTGGGTAGTTGTCCCCTATTTTTAAGAAACTGACCACCACATTGGAGGCTATGATTTTCCCACCTGGTGCAATCGGATTCTCTCCGAATACATGGCAGTATGCGATTAAATTCCCGGTTGGATTTGGTTTGGAACCGCGTTCAAAATTCATAGTGTATCCTTTAGACTAAGAAATGTGCAGGAAGACACAAGTGATTTTTTAATCTTCCCAATTGGCAATTTGTTCTTCTAAATTCTTTGCAATCTTAAAATACGCCTGCTGTAAAGGAGAGTCTTTTGCGTCAAGTAAGGCAGGTTTCCCAGCTTCTCCCGAACTCATGACATCAAGTGTGAGAGGTACCGCACCAAGTTCCGGAACTCCCACTTGTTTGGAAAGTTTTTCCCCTCCCCCTTTGGAAAAGACATCCGTCACATGGCCACATTTAGGACATGCAAACCCAGACATGTTTTCCACAATCCCAAGGATTGGTACTTTTACTTGTTTGAACATTGCAGCAGCGCGGCCTGCATCTAACACTGCCACTTCTTGTGGTGTGGTGACAATGACAGCTCCATCCAGGTCAATGAGTTGGGCAAGGGATAACTGAACATCCCCAGTGCCAGGTGGTAAATCAATAAAGAGGTAATCTAACTCTCCCCAAACTACATCGTATAAGAACTGTTCAATGGCCTTTCCTAGCATTGGTCCACGCCAAACCACTGGTTGGTCTTCTGTGACAAGGAAGGAAAAGGAAATCAATTTGATTCCATGTTTTTCAATTGGGTAAATTTTATCTTCTTCGGATTTTAATGCCACTCGGCCATTGATTCCAAACATCTTTCCAAGGGATGGACCATAGATGTCTGCATCCATAATCCCCACCTTCTTACCGTTACGTGCTAAGGTGCTTGCTAAGTTTGCAGTGACTGTGGATTTCCCCACTCCCCCTTTTCCAGATCCAACAGCGATGACTTTTTTCACACCGAAGATTCTGTTTCCATCTTCCATCTTTAAGTTTTGATCAACTTCAAACTTGATCTTGACTTTACCAGCACCTTCAATTTTGGAAATTAACTGCCTTGTTTGTGCTTCGAGTCCAATTTGCAATCGGCGGTCAGCATTCGGAGTTTTGATGAGGATTTCAATTCCATCATCAGTGGGAGTGACTTTAGCCACCATTCCGAGACTCACAATGTCTTTTTTGAGTTCGGGGTGTTTCACTTGCATGAGTTGTCGTTGGATGGTTGTTAAATCAATTTTATCATTCGCCATGGTATGTCCTTTAGACGACTCCCTCTGTCTCTTCGTAAAGAATGGGATTTGTCTCTGTAAATTTATTATCTGAATAGATGAAACGACGGTAATGAGTTTGTTTTCCCAGTTCGATCAAATGGAATCCACACTCATGTTTGGAATCGGAAAGCCGTGTACTGGATGCTGAGTTCACAATGGTGAAGGGAGTTTCTTTCCCAGGAAGTTTCACCCAGTTGGTATGTGTGTGTCCATGTAAGTACAATTCGGGAGGATTGGTTTGTAATCCATCCACCACATCCTTTCGGTTGGACATTCGGTGGGAAGCAGATTCCACTTCTGTTTTGGGATTCCAAAGTGGGTGGTGTCCTACAAGTACATATGGTCCTTCAGAGAGTTTCACTGTTTGTTCGACCACTTCTTTAGCCACATATCCGTTTGCTGTGATCCTAGGAATGGCTAAATTGGAATCCCAACCTACAAATAATTTTCCTGCAATCCGTTTGGTGCGTAAATAATGATTGGGGCTAACTGACTCACCCATCCATTCTGCAAATGCCTTCTCAAATAAAGGATTTGGTCCCATGGCTCTTTTTTGGTAACGGTCATGGTTTCCTGGAATCAAGAACGTTTTGTCCGTTAAGATCGGTTTTAAGATGTCTTTTGCGTTTTGGAATTCACTTGGATGTGAAACGTTTGTTAGGTCACCAGAGATAACAAGTGCATCATATTCTAAACTTTTGATGGTGTCCACCATGGCAGCAATTAGAACTACCGGGTGTTTTGACCTTCTCCTCACATGGTAATTGAGGTATCCGACAATGGCTTTCCCACGAAGTGAAAACAATGAGAGTTTTTTCGGGAAATGTAAATCGGAGATATGAAGGATTTTCATTCGTTAATATCCATGATTCCAAGGATATCTCCTTTTTTCACCACCGATCCTTGTTCCATGATGATTTTTTTCAATGTACCAGAATAAGGGGATTCGACAGGAAATGCGGCTTTATCTGTCACAAGTTCGATCACTTCGTCCCCTTCCTTCACAGATTGGCCTTCTTTGCATAACCAACGGACGAGTTCGATTTTTTCAGTGTCACCTAAATCAGGAGTTTTAAGAAGGAATTCTTTCATATACAAACAAACCTGCTCCCTCGGTCGGAAAACTGGTTTACAAAACCTTGTTTTCCCGTTTTTTATACATAAAAGTTTAGCGAACCTCAATGGCAAACGAGAAAATCAAATACAAAGGCACAGAAATCCTTGAAAACTTAGACCACCTCATCCAAAAGGATTATTTCCATTTTGAATTAAAAGGTCTAACCAAATCGACACGTGATATCGTAAACGAAGTGGTCCAAGGAATTTTAAACCGCGTGGGTGCAAACCCTCTCACCTCTTTTCACCTCTTTAGTGGACTCATGGAAGCCCTGCTCAATGCGGTAAAAGCAAATACAAGATTTGTCATTTTCCAAGATGAACTCTTAAACAAATTGAAAGCCCAAGGCCAAACTCCGGAAGAAGAAGCAGAAGAGTTACTTGATATCATTTTAGAAACGGAACCACTCAGAGATGCAATGCAACGTTACATTGTGCCCGATAAAATCAAAAAAGTGGTTCAAAAAATTCTAACCCTTTCAGACAAAAAGAGAACGAAAAAACACAATCTTAATGAAGACGAAAGGGAATTCCTAACAATTGTTAGAGAAAAAGTCAAAAAGTATGATCTAAAGATTTCTATGAAAATCGAAATCCGTCCCAACTCTGTTTACATTCGGATTCGTAACGATTCACCGATTATGGGAATGGACTTAAACAGGATTCGAAAAAGTAGAGAACGTCACGCAGAACTTGCAAAACAAGGGAATAGTGCTGAGTTTTTTCGCCCTGACTTTTTAGATGAAAAAGAAAGTGCCGGTTTTGGAATTGCAATGATTGATGAAGGTTTTTATAACTTGGGACTCGATCCTTTAGAGTGTTTTGATATCCAAACCAGTAAAAAAACTACTACTGTCTATTTGAATTACCCACTCGAAGCACTCCAAAAAATGGAGTTTTGATCCCTATCGAATTCATTTCTTGGATCCAATTCGAAGAGAACTACCGAAACTTCGGTGGCCTTCTCTTCGAAGATTGTGTATCAGAACCTGGTTATACAATTTCCGATCATTACTTTGATCCCATTGAAGAGATTCAGCTTAAATTATATCGAAACCAAGACCTAAAAGGACAAATTCAATCTGTATTCGATCGATTGGATTTAGAAAGAAAAAAAGGAAACCACCCTTGTGGGATCCTCAATTATGAACTTGGGTATCACTTCATAGAAGGATTGGATTTAGAATCTTCTCCCTTAAAAGAAGGAACTCCTCTCCTTCATATCACCATCTTCCAAAACAAAAAAAGATCTAAATATAAAAATCCGGATCCGAAGGTTGATACACCAGTATCCATTTCATATCCAAAACCAAAATGGTCTAAGGAAGAATATACAAACCAATGGAATAAAACTTTGGAGTATCTGAAACTTGGGGAAAGTTATGAATTAAATTTGTGTTTTCCCGTCGAACTTCAGATAAACGGTGATTTGTTTTCATTCTACCAAAACCTCAAAGCAAAACAAAAAACAAAATTTTCAGTATTCTATCCTTACGAAGGGAAAAACAAAACCATTGTTTCCCTCTCACCCGAACTTTTTTTTGAAGTTCAAGGTGAAACGATTACCAGCGAACCCATGAAAGGAACCATTGTTAGAGGGAATACTAAAGAAGATGATCAAAAGAATTTTTCGCACCTCCAAACTTCTGAAAAGGAAAGAGCCGAAAATGTAATGATCACAGATTTGTATCGAAATGATCTAGGAAGAATTGCCAAACAAGGGACTGTCGAAGTGGAAGAACTTTTTTCGATCCGAGGGCTCAGTACTGTTTGGCAAATGGTTTCCAAAGTAACGGCAAAATTGGACAAACCATTTTCTTGGAATACAGTCCTCTCTTCCTTGTTCCCATCAGGATCCGTGATTGGTGCTCCCAAACGGAATTCCTATGAACTTTTACGTTCTTTAGAGGTTGGGAACAGAGGAGTTTATACAGGTGTATTTTTTACATCAGAGGAAACAAACTATGTTCCTTGGATCCGCGCTAGTGTTACAATTCGTACGTTGGAAACAGAATCGAATGGCGAAACTCATAATGCCATTTATGGAATTGGAAGTGGAGTCACAGTATTATCCTCACCCAAAGAAGAATATGAAGAATGCCTTTCTAAACTAAAGGTACTGACAAGTCCATTACCACCCAGTTTCCAAATCTTAGAGACTTTGAAACTCTCCCACGGAAAAATATTTTTAAAGGAACAACATGGGAATCGATTGGAAAGTACAGCAAAACGGTTTGGATTTTCATTTTCCAAAACAAAGCTGGAAGATACTTTCCATAAGATCGAGACAGAAGTAACAGGAAAGGTGAGGATTCGCCTCTTACTGAATGAAGAAGGTAACTTCCATTGGGAATCAACTCCACTTCCGAAACGTTCCATTCGACCTACGATACGATTGGGTTTTGCTAAATTACCCATCAATTCAGATGATGTATTTTTATACCACAAAACAACAAACCGCAGTGTGTATAACCAACTAACAGAAGTATGCAAAGAATTAGGTATTGATGATTGTATCCTTTATGACAAAGATGGAAGAGTATTGGAAACGACAATCCGTAACCTATTTTACAAAGAAAAGGGAAAGTGGTACACACCATCCTTGGAAACAGGTGGTTTACCTGGAGTATTCCGAGAGTGGTTTCTCCAAAAAAATTGGGTGAAGGTAAAACCCACAACCAAAGATGACTTACTGAAAGCAGAGGCCATCCTCGTGGGGAATTCCGTCCGAGGATTCGAACGGGTAACGCTCGTTACAAAATAAATCGACTTAGGTCTTTGTCCTCTATGATTCCTTTGAGTTTGTTCGACACATATTCTTCATTGATCACCACATGTTTTTTGTCCTCTGGTAAATCGGGGGCTTCAAAACTTGTGTCTTCCAATAACTTTTCCATGATGGTATTCAGCCTTCTTGCCCCAATGTTTTCGTTTTTTTCATTCATTTGGAAGGCAAGTTTAGCAATTTCAGCAATTCCATCTTGAGTGTATTCAATCTTCACACCTTCTGTGGCAAGAAGGGCTTCGTATTGTTTGGTGAGAGAAGACTTAGGAGTGGTGAGAATTTTGATAAAATCTCCCTCTGTCAGTGTTTCCAATTCCACACGAATCGGAAATCTTCCTTGTAATTCAGGAATTAGGTCTGATGGTTTTGTCATGTGGAAGGCACCAGCGGCAATGAACAAAATATGATCCGTTTTAATGGGACCCAGTTTCGTATTCACAGTTGATCCTTCTACAATTGGTAACAAATCACGTTGTACCCCTTCTCTCGAAACATCCGCTCCTTGGCGCCCTTCTCTTCCTGCAATTTTATCAATCTCATCCAGAAAGATAATACCCATCTCTTCTACTCGGCGCACTGCTTCGGATTGGATTTTATCTGAATCAATGAGTTTTTCAGCTTCCGATTCGAGTAAAATTTTCTGTGCATCTGAAACTTTCACCTTTCGTTTGCCTGATTTTTTTGGCATCAAATCCCCAAGTAGGTTTTGGATTTGGTTGTCCATCTCTTCCATATTCCCAGCACCAAACACCTGCAACATGGGCATCCCTGATTGAGGGGATTGTTTCGGAATATCGATTTCGATTTCTTGTTCGTTTAGGATACCTTTCCTTAACTTGTCACGAAACTTTTCTCTGGATTCTTTATAACTTTCAAATCGTTCTTTTTCTTCAGGGTTTAATTCAGATTCTTTTTTATGGAAGATAGGAGGAAGGATCACATCTAAAATAATTTCTTCTGCTTTTTCAGCGGCTTTGTCTTTCACTCGTTCCCGAAATTCCGCTTTCACTAGGTTTAAAGCACCCATCGCCAAATCTCGTACCATAGATTCCACATCCCGACCCACGTATCCCACTTCCGTATATTTTGTGGCTTCCACTTTCAAAAAGGGAGCACCACATAACTTTGACAGACGACGAGCAATTTCTGTTTTTCCAACGCCGGTTGGCCCAATCATGATGATGTTTTTGGGATAAATTTCTTCTCGTAATGATTCTTCTAATTTACGCCTTCTGGAACGATTGCGAAGGGCCACTGCGACAGCTCGTTTTGCTTTTGTTTGGCCAATGATGTGTTCATCCAAACGTTCTACAATTTGGCGTGGGGTGAGATCCTCTGTTTTGTTTGGATCGTTTGCCACTTCTGCTAAAATGGTTTTGAGTGTCATATTATAATTCCTCGATCACTAAATTGTGGTTTGTATAAATACAGATGTCAGCAGTAATCTTCATGGCTCTTGTGATGATTTCTTTTGGATCTAAGTCTGTGTTTTCTACAAGGGCTCTTGCAGCACTCAGGGCAAAATTACCACCAGATCCAATCGCAAGTACACCATCATCTGGTGAGATCACATCCCCTGTTCCTGAAATGAGAAAGGATTCATTGGCATCACAAACAATGAGGAGTGCCTCAAGTCTACGTAACATGCGGTCCATCCTCCATTCACGTGCAAGTTCTACTGCAGCACGAGAAACTGATCCACCATGTTCAATTAATTTTTTTTCAAAGAGTTCAAAGAGTGTGAAGGCATCGGCAGCACTTCCAGCAAATCCAGCGATCACCTTACCATTGTAAAGGCGACGTACCTTTTTTGCTGTATGTTTCATGACGGTATTTCCCATCGAAACTTGGCCATCACCTCCGACTGCAATTTTTCCATTTTTACGAACAGAGAGGATGGTGGTTGCGTGAATTGTTTCCATACGGATAAAATTCCAAATGGGAAACCGTTGTCGAGAAAAATGGAGGTTACTTTCTTTTGATGAGGACCATCTGGTTTCCAACCTCAAAGGATTGGTCTAAAAAATAATAATCGGTAAGTTCGCGGATCATAAATAACCCAATACCATGTTCTCTGTAATCACTCACGTCGAAACTGCGTAAATCTTTGGGTTCTACTTTTTTCCCATAATCGCGGAGTTTGATTTCCACTCTGTCTTTATCAAATTGGATTTCGATAAAGATGGGTTTGTCTGTGCGACTGGAATAGGCGTGACGAATGATATTGGTGATGGCTTCCCCAATGACCAATTTTAAGTCCATGGAATCAAATAGGGAAAATCCATGTTCTAAACATAAATTGAAAAAATAATTACGAGTATGGGAAACAAAACGAGGATTGGAGGGAATTTGGATACGGACTACTTTTCCGTAGTCCGCATGTTTCGTGGGGTTCGACATTATCCTCTCGGATGGAATTTCTTATGAACTTCCTTCAGAGTTTTATTTGCCATATGTGTATAGATCTGTGTGGTAGAAATATCGATATGACCAAGTAACTCTTGCACTGACTTAAGGTCTGCGTGGTTTTCGAGTAGATGTGTTGCAAACGAGTGGCGCAGAGTGTGTGGAGTGACTTTTTTCTTAATTTTCGTTCGTTTGATGTAGTGGTTGAGAAGTCTCCATACCGACTTACGATTGATATACGAACCTTTTTTAGAAACAAATACAAAGTCACAGGTTCTTTTTTTCAAAATTTCAGTGCGACTTTCTGTGAGGTAACGTTTCAGGATTTCCAAAGACTTTTCACCAAAAGGAACGAGGCGTTGTCTTCCCCCTTTTCCTTCGACAGTGATGGTCATATTTTCCATATCAATATCAGACATTTTTAAATTACATGCTTCTGAAATCCGAAGACCAGAAGAGTAAAGTAATTCAAAGATACATTTGTCACGAAGTTCGTACAAATTGTCCTCTTTGATATTCTTAAACAGTTCCTCAATTTCCGCTTGTGTGAGGTAATCGGGGATGGTTCTTGCAACTTCAGGGGTTTCAATTTTTTCCGTTGGATTCGAATCGAGACGTTTTTCATCTCGTAAGTATTTGTAAAACTGACGGATTGCCACAACTTCTCTTGCGAGCGTTTTTGCAGAGATTTTACGTTCTCTTTCTTCTTCGAGAAAACGCATGATGTCGTTTGCTTTTACTTCTAAAAAGTTGATATGTTCTTTTTCCAAAAAGATGGCGAACTTGTTGAGATCGTATCCGTAGGAATAAATCGAATTATCGCTCAGTCCTTTTTCTACGGACAGGTATTCTTGGAATGTTTGTAAAAGCTGATTTTGAGAAACTGGCAATTTGGAACCCATCTTTACTCTCTTATGTTACTTAAAGAGTCGGACAAAAAGCTTAAAGAGACTTATTATTTTTTTTGCCACAAATGGCTATGTCAGGAAAAAAGGAGATGTGTCTTATCGAATCACTCCCTTTTTTTTACTCATCCTTTCTTTCCTGTTAGTCGTTAATTGCGGCCGAAAAGAACGAACTCTTTTCGAAGAAGGAAAAAAATGGGAATTGGTAGGAGAAAAAACAAAAGCCCTATATTATTACGAACTTTCGCTCCGGGAAAATCCTGAGTATGATCCTGTCCTCAAACGAATGGGACTTCTCCTTGCTGACAGTGTGGAATCCATTGCCACAGCCATCTTTTATTTGGAAAAATACCACAAACAAAAAAAAGACGACACAGAAGTACAAAGAGAACTCTTCCGCCTCTATCTTACCACAGGGTATGAAAAAGAAGCACTGGAAATTTTAGAGGAAATTCGGTTCCAAGGAAAAAAAGAAACCTTGGAATTTTTTGAAGCTACCTATCTCTGTCTTACGAGAGGGGTCAAACAAAAGGACTACCTCCAGAGTTTAGAAAATAGCCCACTTTCGGGTGACCCGTACTATGCACCTTGGGTGCGGGCGTGTGAAACAAAATAGGCACAAATCGTTTAGACCGAGTCTAAAGAATAACGAACTAGATACAGATTAGGAGAGAATATGAACCACAAAGTTGTCATCATTGGATCAGGACCTGCAGGACACACAGCAGCCATTTACGCGGCGAGAGCCAATTTAAACCCAGTGATGTATGAAGGATTTATGGCAGGTGGTGTTGCCGCAGGTGGACAACTCACAACCACAACAGAAGTGGAAAATTTCCCTGGTTTTCCAGAAGGGATCGATGGAACCAAACTCACCCAACTTTTCCGCGAACAATCGGCAAAATATGGAACCACCATCCACACCCAAACCATCACCAAAGTCGATTTTTCCAAACGCCCTTTTACCATTTGGTCTGATGACGAAGAAATCAAAGCAGAATCCATTATCATTGCGACAGGTGCAACCGCCAAACGTATGTTTGTAAAAGGGGAAGATGTTTTTTGGCAACGTGGGATTTCCGCTTGTGCCGTTTGTGACGGAGCCCTTCCGATTTACCGAAACAAAGCTCTTGCGGTTGTTGGTGGTGGGGACTCCGCAGTGGAAGAAGCAAATCACCTAACCAAATTTGCCTCCAAAGTGTATCTTGTGGTTAGACGTGACCAACTCCGTGCATCCCAAATCATGCAAAAACGTGCCATGGAACACCCAAAAATTGAAATCCTATGGAACCAAACGGTTGTAGAAGCAAAAGGTGGTGCTGGTGGTCTTACTTCTATCGTACTCGAAAGTACAAAAGATAAATCCCAAAAAGACTTAGAAGTGGGTGGACTCTTTTATGCCATCGGACACGTTCCCAATACTGAAATTTTCAAAGGCCAATTGAATTTAGATGAAACAGGCTATATCATCACAAAACCAGGAACCACACAAACAAATGTAGAGGGGGTGTTTGCTGCAGGTGATGTTCAGGACAAAGTGTACAGACAAGCAATTACCGCTGCAGGTAGTGGTTGTATGGCCGCACTTGAAGCAGAACGCTGGTTAGAAGGTCATTAGACTTTAACCGTTTAGTCCCTTTGGAAGAGAAACCGATTTGGTGGGAGATCGCCAAATCGGTTTTTTATATCAGTCTGGATACAAAACCGTTTCACGATTTGGGAACACCACCGAATCTCCGCTTGGAGCCACATATTGTTTTTTTCCATTTTCCCATTCCACAATCGTGTAATTGGATCCACGGAATACAATTTGGTTTCCAGGAAATACATTCGCTTCCCATCCATCTCCAAACCAACGGTAATTCCCTTTTTTCCATAAGAAAAAATAAGTTCCCTTGGGTCCTAAAAAATCCCCTTCCCGTTTCCCAGTATAATCTTCCACATTTGCAGTGAAGATTTTGTATAGGTTAGGAAGTTCATCATATGATTTGATCTCTTTTGCGGATTCTTTGAGAGTAAAACCTTTCTCTAAAAAGGATAAATATTCATTGGGAAATTGTGGGTTCATGACTGTATACCCAGAAAGTGAAAGTGATTTTGTATCTTTTAAAATCTGAAGTTTGTCTGATTCAAATCTTTTTGTACTCTCTTTCAAAATAGAATCTGCACTTACACCAGTAATCTTTTGTAAGGCGAGAGTGGACTCAAGCCCCAAACAAGTTTCTTTTTGGTAGGAAGTGATCGCTTCTTTTCCATACACATCATGGATGTGTTTCACTAAAATGGCTCCAAAAAGATAAGGAATGTTGTCTTTGTATTTGGCATCTAACAAAGATTTAAAGGATTTGGGAGCCTTATTTTCTCGGATTAATTTTTCTGTTTCCGCATAAACCCAAACACGTTTACGGTCACTCATTCGAGATTCAGTATAAGATGCCAATCCTTCTTCAAACCAAGGGTCAAGGATTTCTTGGGAAGGTTGGGTTCCAGTTTCCGCAATGGTTTTTAAACAAGATACTTGTTCAATGTTTCTAGTCAGTTTTTGGAGAACCATACTAAAATTAACCCGACGCAGTGAGTCGGCATCAAAATTTGCATTGCCCGATCGTTCAGGCATTTGTTCGCCACAACATAAAACAATGGCATCCCTACCCCCAAGTCCCATTTCTGTTTGGTTTGCACCAGGGAGATCAAATCCTACATACTCTTTTGCCGTTTGGTAGTCATCAAAGAGTAAAACAGGAATTTTCCCACGATTTTCAAAACCAAATTCATTTTTTAAAAAAGCAAAAAGAGATTTGGTTTTGACTTCTTCACCAAACACGCGTAAATACTCGTTCCACTTGTCAGAACCATAAAAAACAAGATTTCCTACCTCTAACTTTGGTTTGCCAAACTGGGATTCATTCACGAGTAGATAATTTTGGAACTCGAGTGGTTTTTGGTAGATGGTATCGTATTCTTTTCTGTGAGAAATCCAATACTTTGTGATTTTGGTATTGTCTGGGTAATTCCATACCAATGTCGGCGAACATCCGTTACATGATATAGGTGCAGGTGCGAAAACAAATCCAGTCCCAGTTGGAAAATCTAATTTAAAAATCCCTGTAGGCCATTCTGTAAACACACTGCCATCAGCACGTTTCCATTGGTAATGGTTTTTGGCCCATTGGTAGACTTCTCCCCCATCTGGTCCCGAATAATACCCAGGGGCCGCGTCCAAAAATCCTAACTTCAAATCTTCCAGTTTTGGTTCTTGGAGTTTTTCCGATTGGAAAAAACTCGTTGGTGCGGTTTCTCCAAAATCAAAATACAGTACATCTGCCCCACTCCCACGTTTTAAAGGAACAGGTTTTCTCTCAGCATCAGAATAAAGGAAAGAACCTAAGAGGAAAGAAATTAGGAAAACAAGAGTACGTTTCATAGGGACAAATCTCAATTGCCCCAATTTTGGTCTAAAATGAGACCACTGTCAAGAGCATTCTAAACAGCGTTTTGGTTTCGATAAGCGATGGCGATTTGGCCTGTTCTTGAAATTTCTCGGATCCCAAATGGTTTTAAAACGGCGATGATATTGGTCACCTGACGTGAATTTCCTGAAAACTCAATGAGAAGGGAATCTTCTGTCATTTCTAAAATTTTCACATCAAATCCGTTACAAATTGTAAGAGCTTCACTTCGATTACTTTCTGTTATGGAAAAAGAAACAAGAACCAATTCCCTTTGTACAGAACTTGCATACGCCATATCTTGTACTCTTAAAACATCAGGGAGTTTTAATAATTGGTTTTTCACCTGACCAACAACAAAATCATCCCCATTCAGAACAATTGTCATGGAAGACACTTCTGGGTTATCTGTAACACCTACGGCAATTGAATCAATGTTATACCCACGTCTTGTGAATAAACCTGAGACATGGCTCATGACACCTGGATGGTTATTGACTAATATACTGAGTGTATGTTTCATTTTTTCAATTTTCCCAAGTCTTTGAATTCGATGAGATCTTGTTGTGATTTACCAGCAGGGATCATAGGGAAAACTTTTTCTTCTGCAGGGATCATCACTTCAATGAGTGCCGAACCACTGTCTTTCAAAAAGAACTCTACCCCTTTATCGATCTCTGATTTTTTTTCAATCCTCATTGCTGGGATATCATAAGCTTCGGCAAGTTTTACAAAGTTAGGATTATAAGACCATTGTGATTCACTAAAACGTTCTTCATAAAAAAGTTCCTGCCATTGGCGAACCATACCAAGAAAGTTATTATTAAAAAGTAAAATCTTAACACCTAACTTGGATTGTGCGATAGTTGCAAGTTCTTGGATACACATTTGGAAGGATCCGTCCCCTGTCACACAAATCACTGTTTTGTCTGGGTTACCAAATTTGGCACCGATCGCAGCAGGTAATCCAAATCCCATTGTACCGAGTCCACCAGAAGTTAGCCAAGTATTCGGTTTATCAAAGAGATAATACTGTGCTGCCCACATTTGGTGTTGGCCAACATCGGTAGAAACAATGGCCTCACCCTTTGTTTTTGTGTATACCCTGTTCAAAAAATCTTGGGGTTTGATACTCTCACCACTATTGTCAAAATCGAGTGGGTGATTTTGTTTGAGAGTTTGGATTCTGGAAATCCATTCCGCGCGGTCTCCACCTTTCACAAAAGGAAGGATCTCACGAATGGAATCTTTCAGATCACCATGTAAAATATGATCCACATTAATACGTTTATTAAACTCAGCTGCATCAATATCAACATGGGCTCTCACTGCAGTAGGTGCAAAGTCTTGGTATTTGGCAACACGGTCATCAAAACGAGCCCCCAAATTGAGGATATAATCACATTCTAACACGGCTTTGTTGGCATAGGCCGTTCCATGCATGCCTAACATCCCAACCGAGAGAGGATGGGTTCCAGGAAATGCTCCCAATCCCATGAGTGTTGTTGTCACTGGTGCATTTGCTTTTTCTGCAAGAGCTTTGATTTCCGCAGAAGCAAAAGAGTTGATTGCACCACCACCTACATAGAGTAACGGGCGTTTGGCTTGGTTCAAAGCATCCGCAAATTCTTGTGGATCCCCTTTTACCTTTGGTCGTTCATAATGATGGGGAGCAATTTTTAAAGCGGAAGCTTTTCGCACGGAAGTTTTTTCCAATTGAACATCTTTTGGAAAATCGAGTAATACTGGGCCTGGTCGACCACCCATTGCGATTTTGATAGCTTCTTCAAAATGACGAGCAAGGTCATCGGCCTTTTTGATCAGTGCATTGTATTTTGTGATGGGGATTGTGATTCCAAAAATATCTGCTTCTTGGAAAGCATCGGTTCCAATGGCATCAGTGGATACCTGACCTGTGATGGCAAGAATCGGGATGGAATCCATTTTGGCATCAGTCAGACCAGTGATCAAGTTGGTTGCTCCAGGTCCAGAAGTTGCGATACAAACACCTAACTTTCCTGTGGAACGAGCATACCCTTCTGCCATATGGATGGCACCTTGTTCATGGCGCACAAGGATGTGTTTGATTTTTTTACTATGATAGAGTTCGTCGTAGAAAGGGAGAATGGCACCACCAGGGTATCCAAAGACAATTTCAACACCCGCTTCTTCCAATAATTCGACCATGAGCCGGCCGCCAGTAATTGCTTCGGTTGTAGATGTCATACGTATCCCCCCTCATTGTCATTTCTGCAAAAAAGAGCCTGGTGTCAATGTTCTCACGTTTTTGAGTCGATTTTTACTGTCTAAAAAGGAATGCTGAAAATTGGACAGAGAAAATGGAAAACGCCGAGATTGAAAAAACACAAGAAGATGAAAAATTCACAAAAATAAAAGCTCTTGCAAAAGAAGCTTATCGTTTTCTCGACCAAGGTCGCTTCAAAGAAGCAAAAGAACGATTAGACATATTACTTGATGAAGATCCTTCCAATACCTATGGGCTTGTTGGTCTTGGCGATTATTATGCCAAAACAAAACAACCAGAACAAGCCATCCAATACTATCGAAAATGTTTGAGTGGTGATACCACAAATAAGTTTTCCCTTATGGGACTTATGAATGCCTACCGAGATCTCAATAGTTTAAAAAGAATCATCGAAGTTGCGGAAGAATTTCACCACATAACAATCACAGATGCAAGTATTTTATCGAGAGTTGCTGATGCCCATAGAAAGTTAAAAAACTTCAAAGAATCAGAAGTGTATTATATGGAAGCTCTTCAAATTAATCCAAACGACCAATATGTGATTGTAGGACTTGGGCATTTGTATTTTGCCTGCCAACGTTATGCGGATGCGATTTTGTGGTGGGAAAAACTTCTCAGTAGCCAACCAAATAATATTAAAATCCTAACAGAAATTGGAAACAGTTACCGTAAGATCAAAGATTTTGATAAAGCAATTCTATATTATGAACGTGCCAAAAATCTAGATCCTAAAAACTTCTTTGCTCTTTATGGTCTTGCCGAGTCTTACCGCGGGAAAAAAGATTTTAAAACCGCAATCACTCATTGGGAAAAAATCCTTGAGTCTGACCCTGAAAATAAACTCATTATCAACCGTTATGCGGACTCTCTCAGAGGTCTTGGCAACTACGACAAAGCTCTCGAATGTTTTAACAAAATTCTCGCGAGTGGAGACGATTATTTTGCACTTCTCGGAAAAGCTGCCGCATTACGACTTATTGGTGATCTCGAAAAAGCGGAAGAAATTTATTTGGGACTGCTTACCAAATCTCCAAATGATCCAAGACCAGCCCTTGAACTTTCAGACCTTTGGGACATTATGGGAAAAAAATCCCAGGCTATCAAACTGCTAGAGGATTTAGCAAAGAAAAATCCATCCAACGAAGCAATTCGCGAACGGATTGAGTATTTAAAGGATTAAGAATACTATCTTTCACTTATTGGTATGAATTTGAGATACATCCATACCAATAAGGCAAACATTCCTGTTACTAAAAAAGTAACACCTGCTCCAAACGTAAACCAAATCCAACCAGCAATCAGACTTGCAAAAAAAGTAGCAAAACTCTGTAACCCAGTGAACATTCCAATGGCAGTCCCTACTTCCTCGGAAGGCACAAGGTTACTAATCCAAGCTTTTCCAATTCCTTCTGTTGCACTTGCAAAAAGACCATATAAAAAAAAGGCACATACAATCCAAACTACAGTTTGGAAGGTTCCCATGATCCAATACACAAGGATGAACATAAAAATTCCGAATAAAAACATTCGTTTGAGTCCGAAACGATCTGCCAATATCCCAAATGGATAGGCAAAAATGGAATACACTAAATTATAAAAAATATAAATCCCAATGACTGTCGTGTCAGTGAGCCCCACTTCTTTGGCTTTCAGGATCAAAAAAACATCGGAACTATTCCATAAAGCAAAAACAAGTAATCCAAAAACTAACTTTCGATAATTGGAGTTTGTCTGTTTCCAATACGAAAGATAGGAAAACAAACTAGTTGTTTTTCCCTTTTGTTTTGTTTGATTTTCCCTCTCTTTTAATAAAAAAGTAAGTCCTATCGAAATGAAACCTGGCACTATCGCCAAATAAAACAAATAGACATATTGATTGGGATAAATTGCCAAAAAGATTAAAGCGATGCTTGGACCAATCACCGCACCAAGTGTATCAAAGGAACGGTGGAATCCAAAAATCTGTGCTTTTGAGGAAGATGTGGTCTCTTCTGATAATAAAGCATCCCGAGCTCCAGTGCGAACACCCTTTCCAATCCGATCCATTGTACGGGAAAAAAAGACAAGGTATGGCAATCGACTTATGGCTAACAAGGGTTTGGAGATGGCACTCAGTGCATAACCAAACCTCACAAAAGGAACTCGTTTTCCTTGGATATCAGAGAGATTCCCAAAGTACCCTTTACTATAACCAGCGACAAACTCAGCAACCCCTTCCAAAAATCCAATGAAGAGGATCGAATACCCAATGGACTTTAGGTAAATGGGTAAAATTGGGTATAACATTTCGCTTGCGATATCTGTAAAAAGACTCACAAGCGAGAGTATCCAAACTGTTTTGGAAATTGTTTTCAAATTTTTAGAGACCTAACAGCTCATAAGAATGAATCCGTTTGGGAATCACTCTTATGAAACTAGATGGATCAGAATTGACCACTCTCCTTAAGGAGCAATGGTTTTGAGTAAACTTAAGTCCTCTTTTTTGAAGACTTTAATCGTTGTTTTGTCTCCTTCTTTTGGTTTTCCTGTTACGTAAATTTTATCGCCAAAAAATGTGAGTTCTGAATTTTCTTCGACTGGCTCTTCTGTCCGTTTTTCAAACGTTAGATCTGACTTAAAACGTGATACATGGTATTTGTCTTTTACCTTTTCAATCACATAAATTTTGTCTTCACGATTGATCATAGGTGTTCGCCAAAAAATATCCGCTGATTCACTAGTCTTTTTTACACCTAATTTATCTGGATCAAGTAACACGAGTTTGTGTTTACGAGTTTCTACTTTTTCCCCGTCATAACCGAGTACGAGTACACCTTGGTTTGCAATTTCTTTAAACTCCTTAGAACATATATTATTGTAAGGACTTTTGAATAAAGCATCATCTTTTGCAGGATCGATGGCCCAAAGTTCATTGGAATAGTGACCATCTGTATCATATTTGATAAACTTCATAAAAAGGATTTTGTTGTTCACAACATTATCACTTTGTTCTTCTTTTTTCTTCAGTTCTTCTTTGGTTTGTGCGAGTTCTGTTTTTAATTCTTCAACTTTCGCTTCAACTTTTTGAACCGTGTCATCTTTTTTTGCGCCATCACTTGAAGTAGTGGTTCCTGTTCTTGCTTCCTCTTTTTTAGCAAGTTGTTCTTCTTTTTTGCTTAACTCTTCTTTTTTTGCTTCAACTGCTTGGGATTTCTCGTCAGTTTGTTTTTTCTCTTGTTCGATCTTTTTGACTTCTTCCGTTTTTTTATCAATCTCAGCTTTATTTTTTACAGGATCTTTTTTGAGTTCATTCAGACTTGCAACTGCTTCTGCTTCTTGTTTTTTAAGAGCTTCTTTTTTGTCTTGGAGATCCTTACCTTCTTTGGACACTTCGTCTTTTTTATCTTGCAAAACCTTTTTTTCATCTTTGATTTTATCGGTTTGCAACTTGTCCATTTTTTTGGCTTCGTCTTCCATCTTTTGTTTGGTGGCAGGATCTTTTTCTTTGTCCTTCACCGTACGATTTACATCTTTTTCCAATTCATCAGTGGTAACATCTTTTCCACTGTCTTTTAAGATATTGCCTTCAATAGGAATGATGATTTGTGTTTTGCCTGGCCAATTTTTATAAACGGTATCAATCCCCAATTTATCAGGCGATGTAACTTCCATCACTCCTGCAGTGTATTTTTTTCCAAAAAATTTGGAATCCTTTCTATGAGTTGCGTTGTAGTACAGAATGTACTGCGCTAAGGTCTCAGCATTTCCTACTTTGTATTGAAAAGACTTTTCAATGTAAGAAGCAAGGATCCTCGCAATGGAGTTGATATGATCAAAACTTTGGGATTCAGAGATAATGAGGATATCGGCTCCGAGTTTTCCATCAGCACCAGGCAAAACCCTTTGGATTTTCACCCCATCCACACTTGCCGAATTTTCTTTGGCCAAGGTTTCTGCGAGTTTTTTACCCGTTTCCGTATTTTCTTGGATGATGTCATCCGAAGCCTTACGTAGGGAACGGTTGATGAATTCAATTTTTTTGGAACCCTTGATTTCGGATTCACCGAGAGGGGCTTTGGATTGGGCTGTCAGTGAAAAACCGACAACAATTAGACAGATGATGATGGAACGAGAGATTCTCATTGTTTCCTCACGAAATTAGGTTTCAGATGCCCACAAGATTAACAACCTTTCCGATTCTGCAAAGCAAGTTTTCGAATAAAAATCTATTTACCAGGGGGTGGACATTCAAAATTCTGTGGGAGAATGCCTACGTTTACACACAGAATCTACAATTTTAATGCAGGTCCCGCCATGCTCCCTACCGAGGTCATGGAGGAGGCTCAGTCTGAATTCCTCAATTTTAGAGGAACTGGTATGTCTGTTATGGAAATGAGCCATAGAGAAAAACATTTCCAGAACATTTTAGATGAATCCATTGCTGATTTACGAGAACTCTTAAACCTACCGTCTCGTTATGCGGTCGTTTATTTTCCCGGCGGAGCGACATTACAATTTTCAGCGATTCCTTTTAATTATTTAGAATCAGGTGATTCCGCTGATTTTGCAGTAACTGGCGTTTGGGCAAAAAAAGCCTTCGAAGAAGCCAAAAAATTCTACCCAAATGTAAAATCCATCTTCAATGGCGCAGATTCCAAATACATGGAACTTCCAACCATCACGGATGCTTCTGTCAACGATGGTGCAAAGTATGTTTATATCACATCCAATAATACAATTTATGGAACAAGATACAAATCTTTCCCCAAATTGAAAAAAGCTCCCCTCATTGCTGACATGACAAGTGAGTTACTCAGTCGGAAACTTCCTATCGATGATTTTTCTGTCATCTTTGCAGGTGCTCAAAAAAACATAGGCCCTTCTGGACTCACTGTTGTGATTTATGATAAGGAAAAACTGGGAAAAGTTTCTCATGCAATTCCAAACCTTATGAATTTTGAATTGATGGAAAAAAATGGCTCTCTTTATAACACACCTCCTACCTATTCCATTTACATAGCAGGACTTGTTTACAAATACCTAAAACGGAAAGGTGGACTTTCTGTAATGGAAGAAGTCAATGAAAGAAAAGCAAAAAAATTGTACGATGCCCTTGATGCCTCTTCATTATTTTATGCTCCCGTACCAGAGGCTTTCCGTTCTGCGATGAATGTTGTATTTCGTAGCCATAATGACAGTTTAGATTCCAAATTTTTATCGCTTGCCGAAGAACAAGGATTTGCTGGCCTCAAAGGATACCGTGAAGTAGGTGGATTTAGAGCAAGTATCTACAATGCAATGCCTGAAGAAGGTGTGGATGCACTTGTATCCTTTATCAAAGAGTTTGAAAGGACAAATGGTTAAATTTGCATTAGGAGTATTTTTTTGCCTCACAACAGGTGTTCTCTATGCACATTCTGTTTGGATCCCTGAAGGAAATTTTGCTTGGGAAGAAGCGAAACAATGTTATGTGACTTTGCAAAAAGAAATTCCACCAAAAGCCATTAGCACTGACATCCAAAATTTAGATCGAACCAAAATGGCTTTATTTGCAAGAGAATCTGCGGAACTAAGAGTCAATTCTTTGGATTGTATCAAAGATTCGATAACACTTCCCGAAAAAGATTTCAATTTGGGCGAACTGTTAACACCATCACTTCTCTCTGGACTCAAGTGGGAAGAGTCCTATTTCCAATTGGAATGGAGGATCCTTCTTTCTGACAACAGGGCCTACCCACTGACACCAAGTGAGATTCAGGTCGCCAAACAATGGCTAGAGTCTCACAACGAAATCAAACAAGAAATTTTCACACTGACAATTGAATATTTATCAGAAAAAAATCCAAGTTCCAAACGTGAAAGGTATTTGGACCTATTCACTGGTTATTATGGAAGTTTACTCAGAGAAAGAGATAAGTTTCTACTCTCACTTTCGATCGAAAGTTATACGTCTTACACCGATGCCCTAAAACAAAGAAAGGAAAAATCCGAATGAAAGAAAAAATTGGAATCGCCTCTGATCATGGAGGATTTGCTCTCAAAGAATTCCTCAGGAAAAGTCTCGAGGAATCGTATGAAATGGTCGATTACGGTACTAAGAGCGAAGAGTCCGTCGACTACCCAACCATCATTGGAGATGCCTGCCGAAAGGTTCTTTCCAACGAAGTCCCAAGGCTCATCGCTCTTTGTGGTACTGGCATTGGAGCATCCATTGCAGCAAACCGCTTCAAAGGCATTCGAGCGGCCCTTTGCCATGATGAGTTTACGGCGGAAATGTCCAAACGCCATAACAATGCCAATGTACTCGTTTTAGGGGGAAGAGTTCTCGGAACAGACTTAGCTCTGAGAATTGTGAAAAAATGGATCGAAACAGATTTCGAAGGTGGCCGGCACCAAAAACGATTGGGTCTTATCGAAGAACAGTCCTAATATCCCTTTGTTTCCTTTTTGCAGGGACCTCTCTATACTCATGGGAAGTCCCCAAAAAGGAGACCGTCAACCTGAGCCTTTGGAAAAAAATTGGTGTTGTCGAACACAAAGAACCCGGCAAAAAAAACACTCTCAAACCAAAAGAAAACACACCCAAATATGGTGAGTTGTTTTTTGATTTTGAAGGGGAACCAAACGAACCAAACCTTTCAGAATCGGGAACCTCTTTCCCTTCCAAGTCAATTTCTGTTGTTTCCTCTTCATACTTAGAAGATACCAAAACACAATTTTTTGGTAAAAAATCTGCATACTTTTCTGGTAGAAGGAACCAAATCCATCTTTCCGTTTCAGGGAACTCAGTGTTTGGAACCCACCCAGATCCATTTAGCATTTCCATTCCACTCCGTATGGGAGAACAAGGTGCAGGTTCTGTGATCTTGGACCGAACCGTTTATGTGAAAGGGAAAAAATACGGCATCTCACTTGAATTAAACGAAGGTAAACCAACTCTTTTTGTGAACAATCTTTTGCAAAAAACGGAAGGAAGGACAAGTAGTTTTGTTTTAGAATCTTCTGTGAAAATCAAACGTCAAACATGGGAAGTCATTTCTATTTACTTTGATACGCTGAACCATCGTTATGTTTTATACCAAAATGGAATTGAAACTGCAGAATATGAAAACAATTCACCAGATACCATTGGATTTGGTTTTCCTGAAAATGATTCAACACCATTGGTATTAGGAAAATCTTACTATGGAAATTTAGATGGATTTCATATCCACAAAGGGGAACCAGAAACTCGTTATACAAAATTTGAATCTGTAAAGTATGATGATGATACAAAAATTGGTTCGATGGAAGGAAACCTTACAATCTCCCCTATCTTAGAAACAAAGTTTAGTAATTCAATTCTACAACAAATCCAATGGAAAATTGACAAACCACAAGACACAATGATCGAATTGTACTTTCGTGGTTCGAATCAAAAATTCAATGAATCAAGTTCCCTTTCTTGGACAAGGATTCGTTCCTTAACTTCGGATTTACCAAAACATCGTTTTAAATTCTACCAATGGAAAATCTGGTTTCGACCAGATCCGATGGGAAAAACGGTTCCGAACGTTCAATCACTGAGTTTCGATTACACAGAACAATCTCCTCCAGACATTCCAACTCTATTTCGTTTGGACCCAAACAATTCAAAAGAAGATCAAGTATGTTTTTTGTGGAACTCCAATCATGAAAAGGAAGTTCAAAATGGTGGTGGTTACATCATCCATTATGGCCTTTTACCCAATCGAATGGTTGGATCCATATTTGTGAAAAAGAACCAGGGGAATGAACTTCGAAAAATTGATGGGAACGATGAAACTAGTAGTTTTCGCAATAAACGATTTTGTGTCGATGAAGATACACTCATCTCAAATATTTATATCCCAGAAGGACAACTGGAATCACCTGAAGATCGAAGTCTGGCTGACCAAGTTGATTTTTCAAAAAAAGAAAAACGAGGGCATTTGTTCCAATCGGGTTTGACTTATTATTTCAGAATTTCAGCTTACAATCGTTATCTGAATGAATGGGATTCCAAAGACCAAAGAAGTGCTCTTTCCCCTCCTATTTCAATTAGTTTCCCGAAGGAAGTTACGAATCTTAAGTAAGGGATGAGTTATCATTTCATCCTTTCCATAATGATAAAAGACATCCATTCCTTCATTTAAGGCAGAGACTTGTTCCAAACCTAGTCCTTCCGAAAGAAGTAACTCCGATCGAATTTCATCCATGGAAATAGGGAAAATTTGATCGGTTAGGTCCTCTAAGTTCCGTAGGATCATCTTCTTTTTTTCAGCACTCACAATGCCAAGAGTGGTAAACACTAAATGAATAGAATATGCCGAAGTAAAAAAACGTGTATTGGAATCGATTGAAGTAAGTAGTAAGTTTTTTAAAGTTTCCTTTTTATCGGAATGGATCAATGGAACTAAAAAACTAGCAGATAAGTATACTTTCAAGACAAGATCTCCGTGAGATTCTGCACAGCTTTTCGTCTCAGTAGTTCCGATTTTTGGATGATTTCATTTTTTAAAGCCAAACGAATGAGTTCTCCTTGCGAAATCCCCTTTCGAGTTGCTTCATTCTTAAGTAAAATTTGTTCTTCTTCTGAAAGTAAAATCTGAAAACGTTTATCAATTTTTGCCATTAATCTTCTTCTTCCAATTCCTTTTCGGCTTTTTCAAATTTTCGCCAATACAAACTTGCGTCCTTCCATTGACCAAGTGATTCATAAAGTGATGCAATATTATAATAAGATTCAGTTAATCGATAATCCAGTTTTACTGCTTTCAAAAAGAGTTTGATCGACTTTTCTTTGTTATCCGAGAACCATTCACTAAAAGCCCACAAATAATACCATCTTCCTAAATTTGGATCCCTTGGTCTTACTTTTTCCAAATGTAATACATTTTCTTGGAAAAGTTTTGAGGCTAAATTATAGTTTTTTTGAATGATTTTTGCTTTATTGATTCTATCCTCGGCTGGTTCATCTGGTTTTGGTACTGACAAATCATTCCGATATAATAAGGCCTTTGCATATAATAATTTGAAGTATAATTCGTTTTGGCTTAACTCAAGGTAACGTTCTAAATAAGGTATGGAGCTGGTTTCTTCATCAACTTTATGCAAACCATAGATTTGTTTTTTTAAGGCAATGGTTTCTTCTTTTTTTTTACTTCCGCCTGCGGAGATAGAAGTAACGATCACTAAACAAACCGATACTAATTTAAAAATATAAATAGTAATTTTGTCCATCTTCAGGAAATTTCATTGATTTGAGTTCGTGAGAAAACGGTAATTCTTGTAATTTTTGAACAACAGTTAAATATAAATCTTTTGCAGAAACAATCAACATCATATTTGGTGAGGTTTCAATCAATCGATCTTTACTTTCCAAATAAGTTTGGATCATCTCTACAAAATGTTTTTTGCTACGTTCCCATTCAGGAGATGGATGGTACTCAGGCCAATGGATTCGAAGAACATTTGCTGCTCTTTTTCCACCAAAGGTTGCTTGCATAAAGGATCGAATCATCCATGACAAACTATCTTTTAAAAATTCAGGTTTTCGTTCTTCTTTATCAACGAGTACATGTAAAGCTGGGATTACCTGTTTTAATTTTTCTTGGATCATCCGTTTATGAGAATCCAAAAACTTTCCTCGTTCTTCCTTATTTAATAAAACGAGAAAAATTCCAGGGAATCCAAGTGTTTCCATATGAAAGGCTATGATGGTCTCTGTTTGTAATAAAATTTCCCATGAGAATTTCTTTGAAACAAAACGATCAAGTCTTACATTTTCATCAATCTCCAGGGAAGCAAAACCAGATTCATCAAATGGTAAGTAAGGATCATGGTGTAAAAAAATTAAATTGGATCGCGTATTATAATCAAGACCTGATGAAATTTGATTATGAAAAGAACCGAGTGAATCATTCAAAAACAAATATGAAAACCGAGGAGAACCTAAACGGGAGATAAAGTTTTTGGTATATCCGACTATGCCATCATAGGAAATTTCATTTTCACGGTAGATTTTATCAAGAAGGCTATACTCAAATCGTTTTTCTTCAGGGATAGAGGTAAAGATATTATCAGGGATGGTGCTCTGTTTTGGTTGTTGTGTTTCCTCACGTTTTGTCACATTGGAAACCAATCGTTCTAATTCTGGATTAAAAATTGTTTCTCTTTTTCGTTGGACCGCATCTAAGATGGCAACACGTTTCCAAGTGGCAGGAGGTAAAATTTTAAAACTCGTTTTTTTCACAGGAATTTGATTCTTTATAATGGGTTCTATTTTTGTTTCAATTCCTTCTTGATTCAATTCAGTTTTTTTTATCAATTCCTTCTCTTCGTGAATCTCCGCATGATGAGGGAGGGATTCCCCTAACATCGGAGTAGTTGACCATCTTCGTTTTAGATTTGCCCAAAACACAAATAAAACCCAAGGACCAATAAAAACGAATCCAAAACTTAGCATGTACGCTGGATAGGAAGCATATCGATACACAGACAATCCAGAAACAATGCCAGGTTTTCCTTTTTCTTTATCTAGGTAATAGGTTTGGAATTTATGCTGTAAAAATCCTACCGATTCCTTTTTGGAATCTGTATGCCTTAGTTTTGAAAGATGAGAGCCATTCCATAACCTAGGATTGAATATTACTTGTTCTTTACTTTTGTTATCAGATAATTTTATATCAACAAACGGAAAATAAAATTCATCCTTATCTTTTTCTTTTTTAGCATATAATAAATTAGGATTCAGAACAGTCACAAGAACCGTTTTTAAACTATCTTCCTTGTTTTGAATGGGAATCATGTAAACTAAATCCATTTCGGATTCAATCAAAATGGATTTTGGATTTTCTTTCATCGTTTGTAATAATAGAAAAATTTCAGATCCAAATCGATTTTGAAGTGTTACATCAACTTGCTCCATTTTCCATTCATAAATTTCAGATATTACCGATTCACTGATCCCAAACCCATTCGTATGATTTAAGTAATTTGATCTAATATTTTTTTCAAGACCAATTAAAGTGTCTTCAAGTTGATTGAACCTGTGTTTGGTCCATGGTTTGTAATAACGATAGTCAGGAAATAATTCCCAACTTTTTTGGTAAAACACAAGGAGAACCAAATAAACAAGTATTGGTATCACTATCCTTTTTTTGAAATGAAAATGTTCGAAATGAACAACCATCCAAACAAAACGTATGTAAAATAAACCAGTAAACGTTACAAGAAAGAGGATAAAACAACCATAACGAATTTCTTCCACTTCCGAATCAGCTTGCCTTAACAAATAAATGGAAAACCGATCTTTTGTTTCCAGAAATAATTTCGAAAATTCACCATCGATTTGCCAAGTGATTTCTTGACCTTCTTTCCCTTGGAACAAACCTAATAATTCGTTACTTTCCCTGTCGCCAGAAAGAATCGATTCATCATTGGTATATAAGATTTTTTGGGTATTCGGTTGGAATACCCAATACAAATATCCATATTCTAAATTCGGATTTTGAACAGACCCATGCGAAAAATTAAACTTTGGGAATACAATGAAAAATTTTCCTGTTGTGACCCGATACACATAATCACCGTTAGATAAAATTTTAATCTTACCTTCTAGTAATCCAGATGGGTCCTGTCTCAATTCTTCCTGAAAAATTTCGTTGGTTTCATTTGTACTATGAATCAAACGTAATGAATCATCATATAATCTTACGTATTCTAAATGTAGGGATTTTTGAATTTGTTGTGTGACTTTACTCGCACGATAAGGTAATTCGGAGTCACGAACAAAAAACTCAATTGTATTCAAATACTCATTGGTTCGATTTTCATCATAACGCAAAAGAGCGGTGATCAAATTCGTTTTCCTTTGGATGGGACGAATCCATTCAAAATAACCGTAAAAAAGGAAGGTTACAAACAACGAAACGGAAATGAGACCAAAAAGAATAGACAGGTTTCCGAAATTTCGTTTCATCATTCTTATTATCGGGTTGTCACTAGGCAAAAACCAATCGGTCTAAGGAAAGGAATGATTTTTTATGTATTTTTGGATGGGGTTGGGATCGCAAACTATGATCCAAAAACCAATCCATTTAGCCGTTTTGCAAAAGGGTTTTTAGCACCCGTTGGTGGGATTTCCAAATTCGACCTAAATCTCCCTGTCAATGCCAATCATATCCATTATGTAAAAACGGATGCCCATATGGGTGTTCCTGGTCTCCCCCAATCAGCCACGGGCCAAACAGCACTCTGGACAGGAATTCCTGGACCCAAAGTTTTAGGTCGCCATGTCAGTGGATTTCCAACCATCACCCTACGAAAAATCATAGCAAAATACTCTCTTATCAAAGTTTTAAATGAACAGGGAATCCTGAGTGATTTTTTAAACTGTTTTTCGCCACCTTACTTAAAACATGTGGAAGAAAAACCAAAACTAGTTTCAGCTTCCACACTTGTCCAACTTGCCAGCGGTAGGCCTCTCAAAAATTTTGAGGACCTTCGTAGTGAAAGAGGACTCTATATGGACCTCACACATGAAATTATGGGAACACTTGGGATAGATATGTTAAAAGAAGGTGATCCCCTATTAGAAAAAAGAGATCCATACCTTCTTGGTACAAAATGTTTCCAAAGATTTTCAAACTACCAACTGACTTTGTATGAATATTTTTTAACAGATAAAGTGGGTCATGCAATGGATTGGGAAAAAGCAGAAAAAGTGATTTTTAATTTAGAGTCATTTTTTAAAGGACTTTTAACGAATCTAAACCCAGACGAAGATCTGTTAATTGTTTCCAGTGATCATGGAAACATGGAAGACTTAAGCCAAAAAAATCATACCGAAAACCCAGCGGCCACCATCCTGTATGGAAAGGATGCTGACCGCTTCGCAGAAAATATACATTCGTTAGCTGATATTGTTCCGGAAATTTATAAAACTTTCGGATTAGAGGAAGCTCTATTCAATACTCACACGAATGAGTTTCTAATGGAAACCAACTAAAATTCTAAATCATTTCCCGAATCAGGTTTCCCTGAATAAGAATTCGGTTTATTTGAATTAGAATCTGACGATACATCAGAATCTTCTAAATCATTGTGGTCAGTAAACTGATCTAGTGATTCTTTTTTCCATGCAATCGCCTTGTCGGTAATCTGGTTTTTAGGGTATTTGTCTACAATGGTTTGGAAAATACCGGCTGCTTTTTCAAACTTACCTTGTCTGAAGTAAATTGTTCCCTTTTTATAAAGTGAAGCTTGGTCTAATGAATAATCACTATTATTCAATACCTTATTGATATATGTAAGTGATTCAGTTTGTTTTCCTATTGCATCATAAGCAAGTGCAATATAATACAAAGCCTCTTCTTCTTTTTTAGGAGAAGGATTTACAGTTAATGATTTTTGGAACAATTCAATTGATTTCGCATATTGTTTTTTAGTATAATTGTCTTTTGCTTCTTTGAATACTGAGTCTTTATACTCACCCACAACTTTTTCATCCGCGCCAGCAAGTCCATCTTGGGTTTCGATGTATTCATCAAATACATCAAAAGATGCCCAGTCTTTTCCTAATTTACGTAAAGTACGCCCCCAACCAATTCTCGATTCCGTATGGTTAGGATCTTCTTGCAAAGACAATACATAATTTTTACGAGCGGTTTCATACTGCCCAATTTTGTAATAATGGTCAGCAAGTGCCATGAAGGTTTTGGAGCGAAGTTTATTGTCAGAACTAGACTGCAAAACTGATTCCAAATGAGCCTTCCCTTCTGGTTCATTTCCTATCTTTAAAAGCAAATTTCCAAGCGAATAACTCAGTTTATCTCGATCTTCTTGTTTCCAGTTTGAATTTTTTTTGAGATCTTTATAGATGTCCAATGCTGGATAAAAATCTGAATTTTTTTCCAAAGCTCTTGCTTGGTTGTATTTAATTTGAAATTCATATTTTTCCAAACCTTGTTTACCAGCTAATTCAGAAAAGATAACAATCGCCTTCTCTTTGCTATGTGGATTTGTTTGTTTTAGATACTCTTCACCTTCTGCAATTTTTTCTAATACCAATTGAGACTGGTCTTCTTTTGCAGAAATATTGGTTTGGTAATAGGCAGTGGAGAGTCCAGCTACAATAAATAACAAACCTGCTAAGGATACGATCACTCGACTCATAAATTACCTCTACCCACTTGATTTAGGGTTTGATTCGTCCAAAATTCAACTCTTGATGGAGAATAGGATTTGGTTTCCTTTTTCAAAAAACACTTTAAAGCCTTTTTTGTATCACCAGTTTTTAATGCACTAACACCTAAGAAAAACATTGCTTTTCCTCTTAAGTAAGAACTAGTTTCATATTTTAAATATTCTTCTAAACGATAAACGGCTGTTTCGAATTTCTTTTGGATCACCGTTTCTTTGATGATCCGATTTAATTCTGTTTGTCCTAAATCATATGTGACTGTTGCTTGCGTTTCTTGTTTAAAATCATTAACAGGTTCAAAGTTTTCTTTAGGTGGAGCTAACTCAGTTGGAGTTACAGCATGTTCATTTTTATAAATTTCAGATTTTTCGGGTTCTTTTTTAGGTTTTGATTCCGCTACAATATCTGGTTCTTCTTTCGGAAGGTTATCCTTAGAAAAATCATATTTAAAATAGGATACGTTTTCTTTTAGATTATAATCTTCTGGAACGGAACTTGATTTTGCGGTCACACCAAAATACAATTCATCAATTTCTTTTAACTCTTTGATGAAAAAATTAGTTTTAGGATGAACAACAGTCGCAACCTTAACAACTGTTCCTTGGTTAAAAGATGAGGCACCTTGGTTTAAGGGACGAATGGAAGCATACAAAGTATAAATTGTTGTTTCATCGGCAGCTTCTGGACTAAGCCAACTAATCACTGCTCCTTTGCCAACACGTTCATACCCTAATCCTCGCACATGTAGAGCTCCCGTTAAGTTAGGTGTCACTGTATTAGAAGCAACTTCAGGGTTTTCTTTTTTGGGAGTCTCTTCAACGATTACTTCTGCATTTGCTTTTTCAGATTGTTTGATATAAAAAACACGTAATGTCGATTTTTTATCTTCTAGTGGAAGTGTTTCTTCACTCCCCACTTGTTTCACAGAAACACCATAATACAAGGTTTGGGACTTACTTAAGTCTTGGTCTAAAAAGGAAGTTGTAGGATGTGTGAGCTCAGTGAGTTTCTCTGCTCTTTGCATGAGTGGAAGACTTGTGAGAGGTGAGTTGGAACGATACACAGTGTAAATCGTCCTACCCGCAGTGGCACCTTGTGGTGGATTCCAATTCAAACGAATGAATCGTTTTTCGATATTAGCTGTGATTCCAGATACACCACCCACCATGGATTGTATATTGGTATCTTGTGGGAACGCAGGGAAATCTGGATTTTGCCCTACAACAGGTGTTCCATTTTCTTCCGCAATGGTTACAGGTATGATCGTATAGTTTTGATTGGCAAATAGTTTGACTTCACGTTTGCGAACATCGGAAACCATCACAATCGCATAATAGTATGTTCCTGGTTTTAAATTATAATCAAAGTATAAACGAGTTGCATTAGGACCAGAGGCTTTGTAACGACCAAGTGAATCGGCAATGTACAGTTTATCTGGGCTATCAATCATCACATTGGATCTAGCGACAATGATTTCGCCTTCTTGTTTGGGTGAATCCCAATCAATGCGAATGGATTTTTTATCTGGCAAAAGACTTGCATGAATTGCTTTTGCAATCGATGGGTAACGACTTTCCTCAAATCCGGAGTCTGCCCAAACCGGGAATTGAGAAAGTAGCAGTACAACCGTCCAGAGGTGAATCGAGAACTTCATACTTAGATTTTCGGTGGTTATCTCCCTCGAATTGAATTTTTCGTTTGTACTTTCCACTCTTTTCTAGAAGATTTGTCATTATGTCTGAAACGGAGTACTACCGTTCCCAAACTTACCAAGAGTATTTGCTCTCAAGCCATAGACGAGAGGTTTGTCCTCCAGAGGATGTGTATGCATTTTTTAATTGGAAGGGCCTAACCAATTTGGTTGATTTTGGAAGTGGATTAGGGTTTTATTTTCAGGACTTCCGCAAATGGTTTCCCAATGTTTGGATTTGGGCTGCGGAATGCCAACAAGACATCATCGATCGTATCCTCCGTAGAAAACTCATGGAAGGGATTGAACAACTCACTCCGTTTTATATGGACCAATCTGACCACCCTCTCCTTCCCGAATGGGTTCCAGTTCCAGAAATTATTTTTGCCTCCCTTTCTTTATCCACATTCCCAAACCCAGGTTTGGCGATGGATGGACTCATCCGTTCCATGAAAGCGGGTGGCAGGTTATTCATCGTGGATTGGTCAAAAACAGAGTCTGGATTTGGACCTAAAATCAATGAAAAAATCTCCATGGATAAGATGAAATTTTTAGCAGAAGAATACAAACTCGAAGTGACAAAATCAGGTAGGATCTCTGAACATTTTTATGGAATGGAAGTTCGTGCCAGTTCTCATTTTATTTATGGTTATTATGATTTAAAAGAAGAAGAAGATGAAGACACTGCTGTCTTTAAAATTTAATCCAATCGATGTTTAGGTAAACAATTCGAATCAATTTTAGATCCAATCAAACAATCCATTACCTCAAGTTTCTATGTGGAGTTTGGAACAAAAGGAAATCATCACTAGTAAAAACCCCGTTATACAAGTGATCGCTGGTGCTGGCTCTGGCAAAACAGCGACCATGATTGGACTCTTAGAGGAAAGGGAAAAAAACCAAACCATCCACCCTGACAAAACACTCATTGTCACATTTACCAAAAAAGCCACAAGAGAATTCAAAGAACGTTGTGAGAAAAAAGGCCTATCTCACTTGTATCATATTTCCACCTTTCATTCGTTTTGTTATCACTCCTTAAAACATTCTCATTTTCAAAAAAATTGGTCCAAATACAAACTCTTACCAGAATCAAAAAAATGGGAAATGACCAAAGAAATATTAGAACCAAATCGTGAACTGATAGGTGGAATTCCATTTTCCATACTCACAAAACAAAATGGGAAGTATTTACGAAACCTATCGATAGAGATGTATGAAAACTACATCACTTCCTTTCGAAACTGGAAACGAGAGAACAATTACTTTGAATTTGATGACTTAATCCAAGATTTTTTAGAATTTTTAAAATCGGAAGAATCTCAAACCCTCAAAAAAAATTGGAAATCCCTCATCATCGATGAATTCCAAGACACAGATGAACAACAATTGGAGATCATCAAACGGATGGAGTTTGAAACCATCACAGTTGTGGGTGATGATTGGCAGGCAATTTATGGATTCCGAGGAGCCACTCCCAAACCATTTTTAGAATTTTCGAATCATTTCCCAAATGTAATCCAATACAAATTACCAACTAACTACCGATCAACGGAAACTATCATTCAAAAAAGTTTATTACCCATCAGACAAAACAAAGACAAAATTCCAAAAAAAACGATTTCCTTTCGAAAGGAAAAAGGATTTTTCCAAGTGGAAGTCAAAAAAGAAAACGATCCATTCTTAGAAACAATTTGGAAAAAATACCACTCGATTGATTCGGAGTCTGTTTTACTCACACGTAGTAATTTTCGCAAAGACGAATGGATCCAAGTGGGAGTGCCCAAAAAACAAGTGATGACAATCCATAGTGCAAAAGGTCTAGAATTTAAGACTGTGATTGTGGATTTATGCCAAGGATGGAGTGAAGATCTAAATACAATCGACTTCGAAGAAGAAAGAAGGATTCTCTATGTTGCTTTGTCTAGGGCAAAAGACAATTTAATTGTTCTTATGAACCATACTTCCGATCCCAAAAGTCTTTGTGACAGGTTGAGTGAAGATTTTTCCCTTTGGAACAAGTGGCGAAATCGTACTTTACGGTGGATAAGACTCTGGTGAAGTGGTTTTACCTTGGGGGATTAGCTCAGTTGGTTAGAGCGCTACCTTGACATGGTAGAGGTCACTGGTTCGAACCCAGTATCTCCCAAGATCATTTTTATTTAGGTTCAATTAGACCTCCTTCCACTTGTTTAATTTTCTTACCACCAAACAAAGTTTCGACTTGCCTTTCCAATCCATTCCTTTCAAATTCGAGAACGATGAAACCAAAGTTCCTGGCTGAAGAATTTTTACTCGCTTTGTACTTTTTTGTATTTACCATACTCTCTGGTATTGTTCTCTTTTATGCTCCTTATGAAGCTGGTGTGAAAATCGCAGGCCTCACGGCTTTTTTCCATGTCAGTTTTGTTGCCATTTGTATTGTATTCCATTGGCACACTCCGTATCGAATTTGGAAATTTTTAGTACCACTTTCCATTTTTATGGTATTTCCAGATTGGTTTTTGTCGGCCGTTTTACAGATATTAGTTTTTCCTGAAGATGGATTTTTCAAAATAGGAACTGTCTCTGGTTATATGGCAGGTCTATGGGTCATACCTCTTTTTATTTGTGTTTATACAGGAATCAAATTAGAAGAAAGATCTGTCTCAATCATCGGTACAGGGATATGGGTGGGGCTTGTCAGTTTATTCATCTTTGGATTGTCTGAAGCGACGATGTGGATTTTTGGATCTTGGTATGCACAGAATGTAAAGATGTGGGGGCATGTTGCTTATTACGTACTGGTTCCCGAGATGATTTTAGGAATTACAACCTATCTTGCGTACCAAGGATTTTCTTATTCCGCTTACCTGTTCCAAATTGCCATTGGTTTTTTAGTGATGGTTCTTTATATCGGAAACTTATCCTTTTTCTACTTACTCATTGAAAAAATTCTTTAATCTAACCTTCAAATTTAGTTTTGTTTTTGGTATCCTTCTCCTTTTGGGAGAGGGATACTTTCGATTCCAACAAAAATCTCCAAACGAAGAACTCCGATATAAAAAAATACATTGCCTGAAAGAATGGTCGGAAATCCGTTTGTGTCCGAATGTAAAGGAAGGGTTCACTCGTCGAGATGGGAAACCATGGGACATCCAAACGAATGAGATGGGAGAAAGGATAACAAATTCGAACTTTCCAGAGATAAATCAAACAGAAGTTTGGTTACTTGGTGATTCAATGGCGATGGGTTATGGATTACCAACTGAAAAAACCATCGCGTTTTTGTTAGAAACTAAATACAAAATCAAAACACGTGTGGTTGCTGTGGATGCGATTGGCACGAATGGAATTTCGAATTTGTATTTGGATACTTTCAATCAAACTAATAACAAACCAAACTTCATCTATTGGGTTTGGAATCCTTCTGATTTTATCGATGACGTAAGGGAAAAAAAGGGAATTCAGAAATACCTATACCCCATCCACTTTTACCTCGTACGAAATTCATCACTCTATGACACATTCCTACCATCTCGTCAAATGAATGTGTATACAAATGGAATTCCGACTCTTTATCCAAAGACTCATCCCACCTATTCGTTTTTAAAAAAATTCATTCATAACAGAATCCAAAACAAAGAACAATGGAAGATTTTATTCTCTTGGGGAATGGCCACGAATGGAACACCTGATACAAATGATCCGAATTATGATGTTGCAAAAAGATTCTTTGCATCGGAAGGAATGGCTACCATTGACCTACGCGCAGAGACTGAGGTTTTGTTTTCTCAAAAAAAACAAATCTACATCCCAAACGATGGTCACCCAGATGAAGATTTGGCAAAACTGTTTGCAGAGGCCATAGCCAATGACTACAAAAAGTCCCAATAGAAATGCTTGATTCTTAAGTCCCATTCTAAAGTTTAGAGGGATATGATCTTAAACTGGAAACGATGGGGAGCCATTGTCCTACTTTTCCCGTTCGCTTTATTGTCCTTGGAAGGGATCTTTCGCCTTGCCAACCCTCCTGCCTTACGTTATTACCGCGACGTCAAACTTTTGCATGCATACCACCCAGAATACGGTGTCACACTTGCCCCGAATGAAAGCAGATTTGTCCGCCATTATGCTGACCTTTGGCAAGGGCAATTCACAACGAATTCCCTAGGACTACGAGGTCTAGAGGAACCGATCGCAGAAAAACCCAAACTCGTTTGCCTAGGTGATAGTCTTGTGATGGGATTTGGAGTCTCTGACGAAGATACCTTTTGTTCGAAACTCAATGGATATGAAGAAAATGGAACCGAGTACCAAAGTTTAAATTTTGGAGTTGATGCTTACGGATCTCTTGGATCCTACAAACGCCTAAAAGATTTATCTAACAAAATCCCAAATATCAAAAAGGTTCTCTTTTTTATCTCGCCAAATGACTTTACGATGCCTGAGGAATTACGTGCACAAGGGATTTTACCTGACGATGAAAATGATGCCCTACATGAAAATGATCTTGAATGGAAAAATAAATTTCGAGTTCAGTTTGAACTCACTCGTGTTTCTTATTTATTACAAGCATTGAAACTTGCTTATGAACAAACAAAAGTAAAATGGGCACAAACCAAATACATCATGAAAGTGGATTCCAATCAAATTATGGAATACCCTCTTCAGTATTTAAAAGAAGCATTTATAATCCCTGTCAAAAAGGTAACATGTGAAAATTCTGATACATTCATTTGCCCCACTCCCATTCCTAATTTACAAATCCAATGTTCAGATACTCCGATCAATACAAATGATCTAGAGCCACTTCCTGAAACTACTACAAGAGCCTATGACCAGATGATTCAGTTTTCGAAAGACAAAGGTTTCGAATGGATTCCAGTGTTATTACCGATGCAAATTGAAGAGGTGTATTGCCGTCAACTTGGCAAATACAATCGATTAGGAAATTATGCTCTTAGAGCAAAACGGTATTTAGAATCCAAAAGGATCAGAACGTTGGAAATTTTACCATACACCGACAATATGTGTGGAAGGGAATTTACCTTACATGGAAAAACAAAAAAAGCAGGCATCCAAGATTATTATATTCCTGGTGATGGCCACCTAACAAAACTCGGAAATCTTTGGGCATCCGAATCCATTCGGTCTGCCTTAAAGGAAAAAAAGTAAAATGCTCTTTAACTCAGTTCATTATTTAATCTTCGCACCAGTAGTAATATTCATTTATTTCCTGATTCCAAAACGATTCCAAGGTTTATGGTTATTCATTGTTAGTTTGTATTTTTATGCAATTTTCAGAATTCCATTTCTCATTTTACTCGTTTTCTCTTTTGTCATCACAAAACTTGCAGTCGATTACATGGAAGAAACCCAATCAAAAAATAAAAAGATTTTTTGGTTAAACGTAGCGGTTTGGTGTAATTTAAGTTTATTATTTGTATTTAAGTATTTAGATTTCTCAATCACGGTATGGAACCAAACCTTTTCCTTCACTCCCTGTGATCCTGAGTTTGTTCAAAAATCGGGAATTTTACTTCCCATGGGGATTAGTTTTTTCACCCTACAAGCTGTTTCGTATGCGGTAGATGTTTACAAAGGTGTTGTAGAAAGAGCTAAATCCATTTTCCACTTTGGTCTCTTTTTGTCATTTTTCCCACAACTTGTGGCAGGTCCTATCTTACGCGCAAGTGATGTATTACACCAATTTTTAGATTCAAAGGAATTCACAAAAGACAATCTAAAACATGGATTAAAACAACTCTTTTGGGGAATCTTTAAGAAAACATTCATTGCAGATCCTGTATCGTATGTGATCGACCCAATCTATGCAAATCCAACGGAATACAATTGGATTGCGATGTGGATTGCAGCCTTTTTATTCGCAGTTCAAATTTACTGTGATTTTTCAGGTTACTCAGATATTGCAATTGGTACGGCAAGAATTCTTGGCTTTCATATTCCCAAAAACTTTGACCGACCTTTTTTATCAGGTACCCTTAGCGAACTTTGGAGAAGATGGCATATTTCGTTTAGTTCCTGGTTGAGAGATTACGTATACATTACGTTAGGTGGCAACCGTAGAGGTGAAATTTTAGCGTATGTCAATTTATTCATTACGACATTTGTTTCTGGAATTTGGCATGGTGCGGATTGGACTTTTGTATTTTGGGGTACTCTTCACTCCACAATGATGGTGGTTGAAAAATTTGTTTTTAAATTTGAAACTATGCGTAATGCCTGGAACAAAGTCCCTAGATACATCCAGCCTATTTACCCAGTGGGTATTTTTGTACTGTCCTGTTTTTTCTTTCGTGCGAAAGCAACTCCAGAAGTCCCCACAGGAATGGGTATCACCAATATTATGTTAGAACGAGCTTTTACTGGTGCTGTTGGTCAATTCCCTCAGATGAGTCTTAGCTTAGTTATGTTAGTTGGCTTTTTATTCTTTGTGGATATTATGCAGGATAAGAAAGAAGATCGATTTGCATTTATCACAGATCATTTGTATTTTCTGGTTCCAACTTGTATATTGCTCTATGTGACATCGTTTATCATATACAGCGTAACAGTATCTAGTCCATTTTTATACTTCCAATTCTAAAAAGAAAAACCGGCTTTCACCGGTTTTTTCTTACACAAATTCAGTCTGTAATGATTATGTATCTGAATTAGAACTCCACTTTGGGAGCATTTTCTATCGTCTTTTGGTCTTCGACAGTGAATGTTGCTTTTGCTTCGTATCCAAATGCCTTTGCGGTTAAAACTGCCGGGAATTGACGGATGTAAACATTAAACTCTTTTGTAGCTTTGATGAATCTGTTTCTAGCAACAGTGATCCGATTTTCAGTACCTTCTAGTTGTGCCATAAGATCGGAAAAATGTTGGTCTGATTTTAGCTGTGGATAGTTTTCTTGGATCATAAGGAGTCTAGACAATGCAGAACCCAGTTGTCCTTGTGCTTGGTCGAATTGTTTTAAACTTTCAGGATTGTTGATGAGCTCAGGAGTCGCTTGGATGGATCCAATTTTTGCTCTTGCTTCTGCAATCCCTTTCATGATGTCTTTTTCTTGGTTTGCAAAACCCTTCACTGCTGAAACTAAATTGGGAACTAAATCAGCTCTTCTTTTGTATTGGTTGAGCACTTCTGCCCAAGAAGCCGAAACTTCTTCATCCAACTCTTGGATTCGATTGTAACCACAATTGGTGAATAAAGTTGCCATGAAGGAAAATAGAATGATGGTTCGAAACAGTTTTGTCATGGTCATTGTATACCTAACCTTTAGTCGGTCTGCAACACCAATTTGTCAAAAAAATTAATATCGGAACGGTTTTATTACCTTGTTCCAAACTGATTCTTTTTCTTCCAAATACCTTTCTAGGTCAGAATCTGAATGTTTTCCGTACAGATAGTCAAGCAAATAGGAATCACCAGCGAGAAGTTCAATTGCTGGTCTGTCTGATCGAAACTCATATACACCGTTTAAAAATTCAAATTGTTTTGGAAACAATTCATGCACTTGTTTTAAAAAATACAACGTGAAGTACAAAGAGTGAAACTGTTTGGGTTTTAAAACCATTAATTGGAAACCCTCACAAATGATTCCCGCATATTTATGAAACGTAGGCAAAAAACGTAAATTACGTAATATAAACCTACCCTTTTGGTGAGATAACATTCGTTTATCCAATTCCAACTTTTCTTTGCCCAATAGATAAGGTGCGCCAAATGTTTCGAATGGTTTAGTTGTGCCTCTTCCTTCCGATAAGTTTGTCCCTTCTAATAAACACATGCCTGGATACACATAACAAGTATTTTGTGTTGGAATATTGGGAGATGGAGGAACCCATTCAAACGATGTAACCTTGTTTGGATGGAAAACACCAACTGGAACTACTACAACATCAACATTCAAATGGAAAGTTTCATTATAATACGTTAATAATCCACCAGGTGTAAGACCATGCCGATGGAGGACTGATTTGACTCCTACAAACGATTGGTAAGTTTCCTGTAAGGGACTTCCTTCCACTTTTGTTCCAATTGGATTGGGGGAATCGATTACTAAAAAAACTGGTGATTTACCTGTTTCTTTTTTTAATTTAGAAAGTTCTTCTAAGATATAATAGGCAGTCGTTAAAAATGTATAATAACGTGAACCAACATCTTTAATATCGATGATCACTACATCTAAATTTTTCAAACTCTCTTTCGGTGGGACTAAACTACTCTCTTCTTTACCATACAAATTTACAATTTGCATGTCTCCAAAAAGATAAGACAACTCATCTCCACTCACTTGGTCTTGTAACTCAGCAAACAAACCGTGTTCGGGTAAAAATATAGTTTTTAAATGGAAGATTTCAGAATAGGTTTGGAAATGATACTTTCCGAGATAACCAAAGGCACTTTGGTTCGTTAAAATGCCTGCCTGACAACCACTTAGCTTTTGTATGTTTTTCAGAAACTTCATTTGTTTTTTTGAATTGTTTCTTTTTTCTCGAGTGCTGATTCCCAAATGGAAATCATTTTGGATTCATCTAGTCCAATATCTTCTAAAAATAAATTTCTAAATTCCGTAAGTTGTTTAATGAATTGATCAATTGAGTCGATGAGAAAGGATTGATTCTCTTTAAAAATAGAAACCCACATCTCCGCATTTGAGCCCGCAATCCTCGACATATCACGAAACCCCCCACCTGTAATTGGTTTTGGGATTGAATTCACTTGGTCCATCGTTGTTTGATTTTTACCCGCAACATTCACAAGGATTGTCGAAATCACATGTGGCAAATGGGAAACATATGCCAATGTTTCATCATGGACCTTGGCATCCATTTGTATGGTCCAGGAACCTATCAATTCCCAAAATTGTTTCACAAAATCAAAGCTTGTTTGGCTCGCCAATTTAGGTTTTGTTAAAATACAAAGTTTATCAACATACAAACTTGGCACTGCAGCTTCCGGACCAGTTTGTTCAGATCCACACATTGGATGTGTTGAAATATAATTATGTTCGTTATCACCAAAATGACTATTCACACGATCAACAATAGACTGTTTGGTGGATCCCAAATCGATATAAATCGTTTTTCCCGATTTTGGTAAACTGGGAATGAGTTTTAAAACAGATGCAACAGGTGTACTAAATACAACTAAATCAAAATGATCCCATTCAATCTTTGGATTTTCTTCTAAAGTGAAAACTTGATTTGCTAATTTGTTCGAAAGGATTGTTGTTTTACTTTTTTTAGAACGAACAACTGCACTAATTTCTACATTTGGATATTTTTCTCGAATGGCAAGCGATAAGGATCCACCCATAAGCCCCATTCCATAAATGAGGATACGATCGAGTTTCATGTAGGAAAAGATCCTGCAGTGGGATACGATCCAAGTAGTTTAAAAATTGTACATTGAGATTTTACTGTTTCGAGTAGAGACTTAATTTTTGGATCTTCTTTGTGTCCAAGGAAATCGATGAAAAAATGATACTCCCATAAATTTCGTTTGAGTGGCCTAGATTCAATTTTTGTTAAATTCACGGAAGCATCATGGAAGGTTTTGAGTATTTGAAACAAGGATCCTGTTTGGTTGGGAATGGAAAATACAATCGAAGTTTTATCTTCCTTTGTCACGGGTGACTCTGTTTTCCCAATCACTAAAAACCTTGTAGTATTTCCTGAATAATCTTCAATCCCTTCTGCAATCACGTTCAGTTTATAAATTTCTCCAGCAATTTTGGATGCTATGGCAAGACCATCTTTTCGTTCTGATACTAATTTTGCTGCCATGGCAGTTGAAGATGTATCCACAACTTCCGCATTGGGTAAGTTAGCTGAAATCCAATTGCGACATTGTTCATTCCCAATTCGGATCCCATAAATTCGTTTCACTGCGGAAAGATCTGTTTCAAAACCTAATAATGAAAAAGAAATCCTTTGGTAAAGTTCCGAATACACAGTGAGATCTGTTTCAAGAAACATATCCAAAGTGGAACTTACTTGTCCTTCTGTTGAATTTTCAACTGGAACAACTCCATAATCTAATTTTTCTTCTTCCACCATTCGGAATACATCGGGAATCGAAGTCTGTGGAACCGCTTCAATGGAAGTGCCAAATTTGGAACGTAATGCAGAATGAGAAAAACTACCTTCAGGTCCTAAAAATCCAATCTTTAACGGGTGTTCTAAGGCAATAGTACCAGACATCATTTCCCGGTAAATGGCTCGTATCACAGAAGCAGGTAAAGGTCCTTTCGAAAGTTGTGTGACTTTTTCATAGACATCTTTTTCACGATCAGGTCGGTAGATTGGACCACCCGATTCTTTTTTCACACGGCCAATCTCTTGTGCAAACCCTGCTCGTTTTTGGATGAGATCAATGATTTGAGTGTCCAGTGAGTCAATACCAGAACGGAGTTTTTTTAATTCTTCTTCTGCATTACTCATTTGCATTCTCTTCTTTTAATTCTTCTGGTAACGAATCCAAATCAAAATCAGGATTCATTTCAGTTTCTTCTGTGACCAAAATAGATTCAGGTGTAAAATCTTCAAATTTGAGTTCCTTGACTTCCACTGGTGTTGGAAGGTCTGTCAATTTACTCAAACCAAAATGTAATAAAAATTCGTTTGTGGTTCCGTATAAAGTGGGTCTACCTGGAACTTCTTTTTGTCCGACAGCTTTCACCAATTTTTTGGACATGAGACTTGCCACCATGGCCCTTGAAGAAACTCCACGTATTTCATCTAACTCAGTCAAGGTGATTGGTTGTTTGTATGCGATGATGGCAAGCGTGTCGAGAGTTCCCCGTGAGAGAGTTTCCCTTTTTTTATCTTTAAAAATATGAGATAAAATTTCGCTGTATTTTTGGTTTGTAATGAATTGGTAACCACCAGCAATTTCTCTGAGTAAAAAACCACCTTCTCTTTCTTGGTAATCAAGAATCAATTCATCTAACAGTTCTCTTGCTTCTGTTTTTTCAATTCCACAAGACTTAGCCAGTGCAGATAATTTGATTGGATCTGAAGATAAAAAGAGAAGTGCCTCAAGAAGGCCCTTTGTATAGTTTCTTTCTTCCAAATTGATCTAAACCTTGACTATTTTGATTTCTCCGAAAACTGCATGTTGGATCACTTTGCAAACTCGGATTTTAACAACTTCTAATACAGCAAGGAAGGCTGCGACGATTTCTTTTTTTTCTGGTTTGTCATTTTCAAACAAATCCATGAAGTGAATTTCGCCCGTTTTTTCTAGGAGATTTTGCAGGTATGCCATTTTGTCTTCGACCGAATATTGGGATACCCCTTCGTAAATTGGTATTTGTTCTTCGGCTTCATTGGAACTTTCTTGTTCCAAGATAGAATTGAAGGCAGAAATGAGATCAACAAGACTCACATCTAACCAATTTTCGGTTTCATCCAGAACTTGGTTTGTTTCCCGCGTGAACATACCTGCGGTCAATCTGTCCAGTTCTGCTAATCTTTGTCCCGCCATTTGGAATTTTTTGTGTTCCAAAAGTTTGTCCACAAGTTCCTTAGGAAGGGGTGGATCATAGTCTTCTTCTTCAAACCCAGGGTCTGGAAGAAGAGCCTTGGATTTTAGGTATACCAAATGTGATGCCATCACAGCAAACTCGGAAGTGAGCTCAATGGACAAGGATTGACTCGTTCTCAAAAATTGAATGAAATCAGATGTGATACGCGAAAGGGAGACTTCAAAGATATCCACCTTATAACTATCAATCAGAGACCATAAAACCGTCAAAGGTCCTTCAGTCAATCCACCGTCCTGGTTTTGCCACCGGACGATAAACTCCGGGGTTTGGGACATTTATAAACCTAATGCTTTTGCGGCAGCTTGTTGCAATCTTTCTGGTGGGAAAGGTTTCACAACAAAATCCTTTACACCCATTTTGATTGCCTTTGCTAAAAGGTCTTCTTGTCCAAGTGCCGTAACCATAATGATTTTAGCAGAAGCATCAAATTTGATAATCTCTTTTGTTGCCTCAATCCCATCTTTTTCCCGCATGGTAATGTCCATGGTGACTAAGTCCGGTTTGAGATTTTTATACTGCTCAACCGCAATGTTACCATTTTCTGCTTCACCAACGATTTCGTGACCTGCTCCAACTAACGCATCTTTAACGAGCGTTCTCATGAATTTTGCATCATCTACAACCAAAATTCTTGCCATGTTAATTCCCTCTCGACTTTAATAATTCAATCATTTTTGGTACTAATTCATCCACTGGGAGAACAAAATCAATTCCCCCAAGTTCTACAGCCACACGGTTCATTCCATACACAACAGAAGTTGCTTCATTTTGCGCCAAAGTAATACCACCTTTCGCGTGTATGTTGGAAATGGCATGTGAACCATCTTTACCCATACCTGTCATGATCATGGATAATAAATGATCGCCTCCATATGTTTCCACCAAACTATCAAACAATACTTCAATGGAAGGCCTATGTCCATTCACTTGTTCTGAATGGGTAAGCTCTATGAAACGATCTTTTCCTTTTGAAACTACCTTCATTTGGTAGTCACCAGGGGCAATGTAAGCGGTTCCGGCTTGCACCAAATCACCCTGTTCTGCTTCTTTCACATGTATTTTAGACAAAGAATTCAATCTGTCTGCAAAAGCTTTTGTAAATCCTGCTGGCATATGTTGCACAACAAAAATGGGCTTTGCAAAATCAGCTGGAATCCCTGCAAAAACGGTTTGTAACGCTTTTGGTCCCCCCGTGGAGGTTCCAATTCCGATAGCATCTACTTGGATCGGTTTTTGAAAACTTTTATTTAATTGCCGTTCGGTCCGTTCAGGACGGGAAATGGGTTCTGGACTGACGAGTTTGGAATCCGAAAATCCTTTGATTTTGAGAGATAAAACAGCTGCTATGTCCTCTGGCGAAAACTGATTCCCACTAGAAGGTTTTGGGATAAAATCAACTGCACCGAGTTCCAGTGCCTTAAAAGTAGCATCGGCACCATGTTGCGTAAGAACCGACAACATGATCACATGGCTTGGGAGTTTTTTCTTTTTGATTTCTGCGAGAGCCGTTAATCCATCCATGATGGGCATCTCGATATCCAAAACGATAAAATCTGGTTTTAACTTTTCAGCAAGATCAATACAGTCCATCCCTGTTTTGCCAGTGGCAATCACAGAAACTTCCTCTTTTTTAGTGAGAGCATCACTTAAAATATTCCTCACAAGGAGTGAGTCATCAATGATCACAACGGTCGGTTTTTTGTTCATGATTTATGAATTAACTCAACTAACTCGTCAAAATCAGGTAAAAATACTAAAACACCGATTAGGTTACTACCTTGGTGGTTAAACTCTGTATGCATGGACAAAAATTTAGTTCTTTCTGGTTTTACAATGTCCACTACTTCCATAAAACTACCAGTGATCATTTCAGGAACAGAAGGTAAAATTTCTTTTTTCAATTTGTTGGATAGAGAATTCATAACACTCGAACAAACAATATTGGAAATTTCAGATAATACAGACATCATATCATCTGATAATTTATGATTGCTACCATCTGCATATTTTGCTTCTTCAGAACCAAGAAGTTCTCTCGCAATTTCGGAACCATTTTCTTCCGAAAACATCATGAGTAAATTTCCGTTTAGATCACCAGTCATTCGGATTTTCATTCCAAAAAATTGGTCCATCGAATAACGGAATTCTTTCGCCAAACCATCTCGATCAGTGAGTTTGATTTCCGGAATGAATAACTCGACTTCTTTCCCAACTAACTGAGACAACACAACACCAGCATTCATCATACCTGTGTTGACAATGTTTTCCAATTTTTTTATGTCTTTGGAAGACATGATTTCGTTAATGGCATCTGAATTTAAGGCAGAAACTTGGTTTAGACGTTCTTCTTTTTGTTCAACAAAACCTTTAATGATTTCGGCAGCCTGTTCTCTTTCCGTTAGTTTTACATTTTCTATTTTTGCAACATCAGCAAGCCTATGGATCTCATCTGTTTTATGATCCAATACAAGTGTTGAAGTAATGGATTCATTTGCAGAAGAATGATCTTCGCTGTGTCCATTCACAATAGTTTCTTTTTTGATTACTTCTGTTGTAATTTTTTGGTTGGTAACAGGTTCTTCGGTAAACACTTCTTCTTTTGGAACAATGATGTGTTTTTCGATTTTATGTTTTTCTTTTTTGATGCGCGATTTGTCTTTTGCCCGTAACTCAATGAGTTTCGCATTATAACGATTTGTAGGGTGGTTTGATTTGAATATGTATTCAGAATCAGACATTTCTAGGGAACGAATTGTGGATGAACGTTTCATCATCTCACCAGATACGAGCTTATCCGTCCAATCTACTTTATCAGCAGCAATCTCAACAAGCCCTGGAATGTCTAAGACCAAAATAATGGTTCCATCTCCCATGATGGTGGCACCAGTTAATCCTTGTACGTCTTGGAAATTTTTCCCAAGTGACTTGATCACTGTTTCATGTTTTCCAATGAGATCATCGACCATAAATCCAAGTTTCCTTGTTTTGTAGTTCACAATCACAACAGGGACTTCCACCATTTCTTGTTTGTCGGCAAGACCCAAAATTCGATTGAGTCGGTAGATCGGAAGGACTTCCCCTCGTAGGTTGATGATCTCATGCCCTTCGAGTGTTGTGATTTGGTCGAGATTTACTTTGATGGTTTCAGATACTTCAGATAAAGGGAACGCATACACTTCTTCTTCCATGATCACAAGGATGGATGGAATGATCGCAAGTGCTTGTGGGAAAGATAAAGTAAAGGAAGATCCTTTTCCTTCTTCCGAATGGATGATGATTTTTCCTTTAAACTCTTCAATGAGTTTGTTCACCACATTCATTCCAACCCCACGACCAGAGATATCGGAAATTTTATCTGCTGTTGAAAATCCTGGAGCAAAAATAAACTGAAATATATCTGACTCTGATAAGTTTTGGGAATCAGCTTCAGTGACTAACCCTCGTTCGATGGCCTTTTTTAAGATTTTATTTTTATTAAGACCCTTTCCATCATCCCGAATTTCCACAAGGATATTGGATCCACCTTGGTATGCATTCAGTTCGACAGTCCCTTCTTCCGATTTACCTGACAGTTTTCTTTCTTCTGGCGATTCAATTCCATGATCAACTGAATTTCGGATAAGGTGGATGAGTGGTTCTCCAATCGCATCAATGACTTTTTTATCTAGTTCAGTATTTTCACCACGTAAAACCAAATTCACTTGTTTGCCAGTTTCAAGTGACAAATCACGAATCAGCCTAGTGAAACGATTGAACACAGATCCAATGGGAACCATTCGAATGTTCATGATTCCTGTTTGTAAGTCTTTGGAAATACGATTGATTTGGTCGATTTTACCCTTTAGTTCATTGAATAAAGAATCTTCCCCAAACTGTGCTACCAAATCATCATAGATTTTTTGGAATCCAGAGTTTGTGATCACAAGCTCACCCACATTGTTCATGAGTTGGTCAAGTTTATCTGAGGATACTTTGATGGTTCGCATCACAACCTTTGAATCGGTAACTGCCTTTTCAAAATTGGCAGAACCCTTCACAACCACCTTTTCTTCTACATCATTGGAAACTGGACTCGCTGGATTGTTTACGATTGGTGTAGTTTCCACTCGTTTTTCCAATGCTTCCATTTCCGTTTGAGGGATTTGGAGTTCCATTACCGAAAGGGTATCCACCATATCAATGTTACATTGTGTATAAAGTTCGTCTTTTGAATATTTAGTAACTGTAATAAAAGAAAGTGCGAAACTACCTTGACCATTATCCAACGCTTCTTCGGATGGATTACAACGGATAACAACACCTGACTGTTTGACTGACTGTAAAATCAGTAGTAATCTTAGGTTTTGCATCGGCGTTTCATTTTTTAAACGCAGGTCAACTGTAAATGCAGTTTGGCCTTCTTCTTCTTTCAGAGCAGTTCTAATTTCAGAAATTTCTTCCTCAGTCAAATTTCCAACGGATATTTGGTTTCCAACTTGGCTTTGTTTGGTTCCAGAAGTTGAGGCTGTCGATTTATTGGAACTTCCACCACCGGAAACGGATACTTCATAATCCTGGAGTTTTTGGATCATGTCAGTGAATGGGGTCTCCACTTTGATACCGTTGGCAACACCTTCTATCACTTGTTTGATTAAATCAAAACATTCAAACAGTAAATTTACAAGTTTAACATTAATTTCTAAACTACCTTCTCTAATTTTTTGGAGAAGGTTTTCCATCGTGTGAGCGAGGTCGGATAAATTGTACAAACCAACAAAGGCTGACGAACTTTTTAAGGAATGAGCTGCACGAAAGATATCATTGATGATTTCGGGATTTTCGTGGTCTTTCTCTAGTTTTACCAAATTGGAATTGAGTTCTTCAATTTGGTCCTCGGACTCTTCCAGGAAAACTTCTGTGTATTCACCTAAAATTCCAGCCAATGTCGTATCCCCTATTCCTTACTTTGTGGTAGAAACAAAATTAACAATTTGTTCCAAATCCAAATTCAAAATCAAATGGTCTTCGTAACGTGATACAGATTCAACCATCTTACTATAGTTTAACGACAAGTCATCAGTTGTATAACTGATAAAATCCTTTTGGATTTTTACAACCTGTTTGACTTCATCCACTAAAACCCCAATTCGTTTTTCCTCTAACATAACCACTACGATACGCGAGATGGGATAAATGTCAGAATCAGTATTATGGAATCTTTTTTTCAAATCAACAATTGGAATGATTTCCCCTCTTAAGTTAATCACTCCTAAAATATAATCTTCTACATTTGGAATACGAGTGATGAGAACAGGTTTTAAAATTTCATGAACCAGTAGCAATCGGATCCCAAAAAATTCCTTTTCGATCGTAAAGGTAAGAAATTGTTCAAGGTCTCCTAAATCAGACTCTTGTTCCATTTTGGTTTTTTCCGCAAGGGATGTGAGGAGTTTTTCTTGGTCCATATGCTTCTTGGAATCGTGTCAGAATCCTACGTGGATTCAATCGAAAAAAGAATGAATCTGAAATTCCGTAATCATTTTTCCGACTTTAACATCGTGTTCTTCTACTTGGAATGGGACGGGAAAAAATTTAGAAAAACTAAACCCTATTGTTTTCTTTTGCACAGATTCTTTGTGTAAAATGCGGTCATAATACCCACCACCTCGACCAAGGCGAAATCCATTTTCATGGTAACCAAGACCTGGAACCAGAATCAAATCCGCATCCTCTACGGAAATCTCCTCATCTCCTATCGGTTCAAAGATTCCATATGGACCTTTTTCAAAAGAGAACGGACGAAGGAAACATAATCCCTTGTCTTTCACCACTTTTGGAAAGTACCACTTCGCCGAATGCCTGGATTCAATAAAACTCGTGGGTCTTGGCAAAGGGCATGATTCGATGATGGGCAACACATCCACTTCCCATTGCAGGTCTGCAACATAAGTGATGATTTTGGAGTTTCCTTGTAATAAGGGGAATAGTCTTTTGAGAATCGCTGATTCTATCTCTTCTCGATCAGCAAGTTTTGGGATATTGGTTTTGAGGATCTTCCTTGCGTCTTGTTTGGAAATCGAATTCAAAAATGGTCCCCAATGATTCCCTCTTCCAACAAAGAGATAATTTTTTTCGTACGTTCTTCCAATTCAGGATTTTCATTCACTTTGGCAGTGACATCCCTCATTTGGAACAACTCGTCGGCTAAATTGAGTGCACAAAGTACGGCAATTTTGGTTTTGGATGCATTGGGTAACACTTTTCCCAATTCCAATAGGCGTGTTTCCACGTAATCAGCAACTTCAGAAATATACCCTGAAGATGCTTCCCCTACGATTGTATACGTTTCACCAAAGATTTGTTTGGTGATTTTATGAGAGTTTTGGGCAGAGTCTGCCATATGGATTATTTAGGATCGTCTTCGATGATGAGAAAATCATCATCATCATCCGCATCAAATACGCTAATGGCTTCATCTTCATCATCGATGATGATATCGTCATCCTCATCAATCTCAACAGTTGGAACTTCGTCGTCAGTTTCCACAACGAGTTCTTCTTTTTCAAAGGATGCAGAGGCAGGAGTTTTTTCCAAAACATCTTCCCCATGGAATTCTGATTCATCTTCATCGAGTAAGATAATCTCATCATCGTCTTCTGTTGTGAGACTTGGTGTAACCGCAGCTGCCACTGGTTCCGCAGATGGAACAGGTGCATCCACAGATTGTGGTGCTTTAGGAGTGGAACTTCCAGTGGTTGGGAGGCCATCTAATCTTCCAAGGAGTTGGTGGACTTTGGATTCGAGTAAACCTTCTCTTTCTTTGAGTTGGTTTAATTCATCCGTCGCGTCTTGGAGTTGAGAACGAAGTGTTTTAAGTTCGCGCTCTTTTTCCTCCATTGCGAGCTTCATTTGGTCATTTTCCGCACGGAGGGATTCGTTTTCCGTCTCTAGGCGTGCATTTTCTGTTCTTAGGTCCTGGATAAGCTCAAGGGCCTTAACAACTTTACTTTCTAGCTCTTCAATGGTTTCGATTTTTAACATGATAACAATCCGATGGAATAGAATAGACGAGCTATTCCATTCCTATCAAGCACTAATTTACTTAGCGACTTTGGTTTTTTCGACGATGGCGTTGAATACTTCTTTGTGGTTGTAAGCAAGATCAGCCAATGTCTTACGATCTAAGTTGATGCCTTGTGTTTTGAGGGCGTGGATGAATTTTGAATAAGACATTCCATTTTCTCTAACAGCAGCATTAATTCGCGTAATCCAAAGTTTACGAAATTCGGACTTTTTCTTTCTACGGTCACGGTATGCCCATTGACCAGCTTTCATCACAGCTGATTTTGCTGTTCTGAATAGTTTAGAACGTCCACCTCTAAAACCTTTTGCTTTCGCAAGTAGTTTCTTTCTACGATTCTTATGAATGGTTCCGTTGACTGCGCGTGGCATCGTTTAACCTCCGTAAGGTAGAAGTTTTTCTACACGGTTATAATCGGTTTCATGGATGAGATGCATTCCACGGCTTTGGTGTTTCATCTTAGGAGATTTTTTCTCTAAGATATGTCTTCGGAACGCACAACCACGTTTGATTTTACCAGATTTGGTAAACTTAAAACGTTTGGCTGCTGCCCTATTTGTTTTTAGTTTATACATAGTTTTTTTATCCTTTAGCTTTCTCACTAATTGGGTTCATCACGACAACTATCGTCTTTCCGTCGTGTACCGGCATTTTTTCGGGAGAGGCATGCTCTTTTAGGTCCTCGACAAACCGGTTAACAATATTCATTCCAATTTCAGAGTGAACCATCTCTCTGCCTCGGAATCGAAGTGTCACTTTTACTTTATCACCCTTTTGCAAGAATTCTAAAGCATGACGCTTCTTTATCTCGAAGTCATGGTTATCAATCCGCGGGCGGATTTTGATTTCTTTTACCGTGACTACGTGTTGTTTCTTTTTCGCTTCTTTCGTTTTTTTAAGAAGTTCGAATTTGTATTTTCCAAAATCGATCAGCTTACAGACGTGAACATCCTGGTCACCCGAGACTTCCACCAAATCAAGGTTAGCTTCCTTAGCTCTTCTCAGAGCCTCTTCCAGAGTAACGATATCAGATCCTTCGTCACTGACGAGTCGAATCGATGCTACATTGGTAATTTGTTCGTTAATTCTGATGTGGGCGAATTTATCTTGGTTTGGGTTCCCTCTAGGGTTGGGCCGTTTCTGCATTCAGTCTCCGAAATTTCTTTCAATTTCCAATTTCGGATGAAAAACTAGGCACGCAAGTACATTTCTTTGCAAATGCCCATGTTCAGGGGTTAAAGCGTTCCTGAAGGCCCTTCCCACACCACATATTCGATGGAAAGGGATTCTTTTTGGAGGATTTCAGGTAAAATGGGGACAAGGGAAAGGTATTCCCCATGGTTTCCCATTCCCATACAAGATCCTCCATGGCAAATCTGACCGAACTCATCATACAACACATATTGGATGAGGTTGTCATACTTGCGGTCACTCGGAATCGGGTTGGTGGTGGGAACAATTGCTAGGTAATGAAACCCTTGGTTTTCCTTTCGTTCCAATCGGAATCGAAGTTTATTTTCTTTGGTGAGAGGCTCTGTTGCATACAAAAGTTCCCCTTTGCCTGGATTCCATTTTTGGAAACAGTAAGTGCCAACCACATGTTCGGCTCGTTTCCATTCTCGTTTGGATTCTTTTTTGAAAGGTTTCGCTGAAGTGATTGGAATAGGGCTCTCGATTTTGTCATTTGTATCACATCCGGAAATCGTAATCCGTAAGGAGACTCGAGAAATTTCAGAAATAGAAAAAGGAAATCGGCTCCATAAACCAGGGACATCAAAACGTTCCCAAGGTTGGACGCAGTGTTCGGATGTTTGGCAAGACAATAAGCGATCGGAAACATCGTAAAAGGCAGCAACTACATACAAAGAAACAGCTTTGTTCCCTAAATTTTGTCCCCCAGTGATGACAATATTTGGGCAATCAAATGAAACATCTTTCCGCATTCCATCCACAAATTGCATATGACTCACCTTCCATCCGAGAGTAACACCATCCGTAATGGGAAGGTTTATCATGGGAATGGCATCGTACGCATCACAGACGTCATACGGTGGGTGGATCGGAAGGTCCAGATAAAGAGTAACTGGTTCTTTCGATGTAGATACAATTTGACTCATAAGCACTGGTAGGAACACTATGTGCCCACCAGTGTTAGTCAAGAAATTTCTTTAGTTCAATTCCCCTTTGAGAAGAGAGAGGAAACCATCACGAGAAACTGTTTCTGTTTTTTCTTCTCCCATTCTTCTGTAAGAAATATTCCCTGCTTCTTTTTCTTTATCCCCAAGGATGAGCGTATAACTGCTACGCTTTATGATGGAATCCCTAATTTTACTTCCGATTTTTTCATTCCGAACATCGAGTTCGACTCGAAATCCATGCATTACTAAATCTTGATATACTTCTTTCGCATAATCACTATGTGTTTCTGCCACAGTTAAGACACGAATTTGAATCGGATTTAACCAAAGTGGAAATTTTCCTTCAAAGTGTTCGATGAGAATTCCAATAAAACGTTCGAGCGATCCGTAAATGGCTCTATGGATCATGACCGGTGCATGTTTTTTTCCATCAGACGCTGTAAAGTCGAGTTCAAAACGATTTGGCATTGAAAAGTCAATTTGAACAGTTCCACATTGCCATAACCTACCAAGTGAATCTTTGATATTGAACTCGATCTTTGGTCCGTAGAATGCTCCGTCTCCTTCCTTGATCCCGTATTCGATTCCTTTTTTCTTTAGAGCATCATGTAATGCTTGTGTGGCGAGGTTCCAATCTTCATCACTTCCTTGTGATTTTTCGGGTCGAGTTGCAATGAAAGTTTTGAATTCGGTAAACCCAAATTTTTTGTACACATCAAAGGTAAAATCAATGATGTCTTCGACTTCGGATTCTACTTTTTCCAATGGTGCATAGATATGGGCATCATCTTGTGTGAATGCACGAACACGGAAAAGCCCATGTAGAACTCCTGACATTTCATGCCTATGAACATTCCCGAGTTCCATAAACCGAAGGGGTAATTCCCGATAGGAATGCATGTGGTATTTATAAATCAAACAACATCCAGGACAGTTCATCGGTTTGACGGCAAACTCACTTTCATCGATGTCAGTGAAGTACATGTTTTCTTTAAAATTATCCCAGTGACCTGATTTTTTCCAAAGAGATGAGTTTAAAATGGCAGGAGTTTTGATTTCTTGGTAGCCCCGTCTAAAACACTCTTCTCGAATGTAAGATGCAAGAGTGTTCCAAAGGACAGTACCTTTTGGATGCCAAAACGGAAACCCGGGAGCTTCGTCTTGGAAACTAAAAAGGTCAAGTTCCTTCCCGAGTTTTCTGTGGTCTCTTTTTTTGGCTTCTTCGATGAGAAAGATATATTCATCTAACTGTTTTTTGGTGGGAAAAGACACTCCATAAATACGAGTGAGCTGTTTGTTTTTGGAATCACCCTTCCAATAAGCGCCCGAAATGGCTGTGAGTTTGAAGGCTTTCAGTTGGCCAGTGCGTGCCACGTGTGGCCCACGGCATAAGTCATACCATTCCCCTTGACCGTATAACGAAACAGAGGCGGCATCAAACCCTTGGATGAGTTCTACTTTATAAGGTTCATTTTCTTTTTTAAATTTTTCAATGGCTTCTTCTTTAGAAAGTTCCCAACGTTTGACGGTAAGGTCTTCCTTGACAATTTTTCCCATCTCCACTTCGATTTTAGGTAGGTCATCCACAGTGATAATGGTTTCACCAAAATCAATGTCGTAAAAGAAAAACCCTGGACCATTCTCGATGACAGGACCCACAGTGAGTCTTGCATGAGGCCATAATCGTTGGACAGCCATCCCTAGTAAGTGGGCAGAGGAATGGTGGAAAACTTCTTTTCCATCTTTGTCATCAAAGGTGAGAAATTTGACGCTCGTGTTTTCGGTAGGAACAAAAGATAAATCAACAGTCCGACCATCGGACAAGACAACGGCAAGAGCTTTCTCTTTTAAGAAAGGCAGTTGGTTTTGGACAAAATCAGAAAATGACTTTCCGGATTCGAGTTCCTTGGAACTTCCATCGGGTAATGTAATCGTAAGTGCTGCCATAAGTGTAATCCCAGTTTTCGCACGCTCATTCTCCCGAAAAGTAAAGTTTTACCAGAGTTTTCCTGTTTCGAGAGATTCTGTTAGTTTCACAAAACTTTCTTCGACTGACTCCTTACGGCCAAAACCACCCTCTCGTTCCAGATCAATAAATCCATGTACGAGAGAACGAATGATCCGAATTCGATGGACCACTTCTTTGTCTAAAGTTTCGAATTGGAATGCAAACATACAGAGTTGTAAAATTCGATCTCCCAGTAATTTGAGTTCCGGATCCGATTCGGTAGAAACGATGACCAGTGGGTACATATGAGGGAATTCTTTGGCAAAACTTCGATAGGATTTTAAAAAGTTTGGAATCCGTTCCTTAGTGGGATCGGTTTTTTTTAAGTTTTCTTCTAATCTGTCACCTAATAGTTGCAAGGCCCTCTTTTTAATTTCTCCAAATATATCTTCTGTGTCCTTTACATGGTTATAAAGCGAAGGTGTTCGAATGCCAAGTGCCTCTGCAACAGTTGCCAAACGAAATTCGGAAAACCCAACGTTTTGAATGGTTTCCCAAGCTAAATCCAAAATCAAACTACGACTGATTTGGGTTTGGCCTTTTTTGGGTCTTCCGATTTTGTTTTTTATTTTTTTTGCCATAATGATTTTAAATCTGAATAAAAACGATTGGGTTCTTCTACAAAAGGATAATGTCCAACATTTTCATAAAGATAAACCTTTCCACCAATAGTATCCCGTATCCAATTTGTTTCCTCTTCCGGATTTGAGAAATCAGGATCCTTTAATCCCATGATGATGATGTGATTCCCTTTTACATGGACAAGCTCATTTTCACATTCTTCTTTTGGTGCAAATAACATAGAACGAAGTGCGGCCATCCTTCCTTTTTCTTTTAAATTTTCTTTGAGTTTTTCCTTACGTGCTTCCAAATCTTTTGGTGGTTGGATCGGAAAAAGAGATTCATAAAATTTGACCCAGGCACTTGGGCCCCATGGACCACGAAAGGCAATTTGTAATATCGATTTTAATCCCCAAGACATAGGTTCTTTGTCTCTAACAAAAGGTCCTGATAAAACCATTCCCAACACTCGTTGTTTCTCTTTCGACTGGATGTAAACAGCAGATGCCGCTGTCATCGAATTAGCAATGATGTAAACATTTTGCAGATTATTTCTCTGAATGAAGGAGAGAATGTCCATAGCGGTTTCCTTCGGTCCATAGGAAGAAAAACTAACATCTGATTCTCCCATACCTCGCAAATCAAAGGCATATACGTTCCCATCTTTGTTTAATAAATGGACCAAATCCGAATAACTTTCCTTTCGATCACCTATCCCAGGTAATAAGATAAAATTCTGTTTGCCTGATCCAGACTTCGTATAGGCAATTTTTCCTTCTTCTAACGGGAAATAAGAAGTGATCAATTTCTCGCTCTTTTGGAAATCATCTGCCCAAAGGCAGATTGGGAAGAGAATGGGTAATAAAATGGGGAAATAGTGGTAGTGTATTTTCATAAAACTAATATAATTAGTTTATTATCAGTTTTCCCAATTTTGGTCTTCGATTGTTTAAATTTTGGCCAAAAACAAGAATTCTTACTTGCTCCAGTTCCAAAATTCCCGTATTTTAAATTCATTCGCCTGATACTTGGATTTAAAAATTTGCAGATCATATTTTACGACAAAGAAACCACCCAATTAAAATCTGAAAAAAAAGGGACAACCATCTTAGAAACTGCACTCAAACATGATTATCCGTTGTATCATTTATGTGGTGGGAACGCAAAGTGTACCACTTGTCGCGTTTATGTTTCGGAAGGAATTTCCAACTTAAGCAACCGAAATGAAAGAGAACAATTACTCGCTGACCGCAAAGGTTGGCCAAGTGAAATTCGATTGGCCTGCCAAACCGAAGTGTTTGGAGACATTGGAGTGCGAAGGATCATTCGTGATAATAAAGATTTAAAAACAGTCACAAGTGAGTCGAAGTCTTCGAAAACTGGAGAAGAATGTTTTGCTGTGATTTTGTTTTTGGACATCAAAGGGTTTACGTCTTTTACAGAATCCAATTTAGCGTATGATGTTGTATTTGTATTGAATCGTTTTTTTCATGAAATGAGTGAACCCATTCTCAACAACGGCGGAGAAATTGATAAATTCATTGGTGATGGAATATTAGCATTTTTTCAAATCCCAAATGAAACTGGCACCAAACAATCCCAAGCAAAAGAGAACCAAAATCTCAAAACAGAAACAATGAAATCTGCCCTTCGTGCTTGTTTGCGAATGTTTGATCAATTACAGAAATTCAATTTAGAAATGAAAGATCGTTTCAATTTTACATTTGATATTCGATTGGGACTACATGCAGGGAATGTCATCTATGGAGATATTGGTCACTCCGAGTTTAAGAGCCAAACTGTTTTGGGTGATGTAGTGAATGTTGCAAGTAGGCTCGAAGCATTAAATAAAAAAACAAACACCCGTTTTTTGGTATCGGATGTCATTTATGATACGATTGGTAAATCATTGTCCATTGATAAAAAAGTAGTCACAAAACTGAGAGGTAAATCGGATGTGATGAAAGCATACTCCGTAATCGGCTTCAAAGAAAAAGATCCCATCCTGTTCGCCCAACAGTACTTTGATCAGATCAATGCTAAATACCCCAGTTGGATTCATATTTATGAAAACAAAATTGAATCTTTTCGAAACAAAAATGTAAATTTGGGAATTTCGAATTCAACTAATGAAGGAGATTTGATTTCTTTACACCAAGTGATAGAATCGATAGTTGATAAACTGGGCAATCCAAAATCCTTAAAAAAAGAAATTTCTAAATTGGAAAACTATTACCAAATGTGTTCAATTCCGAGAGAAAACTTCTCCAAACTTGTTCCTGTATTTTTAACTACGTTGGAAGAAACATCTTCTGAGCTCTGGAATCATGAGATTTCTTTGGTTTTAAAAGAAGTTTGGACCGATATCACTATTCAATTATTAGAATCTTAAAATAAACCTTGCAATCCAATGAATTTTGATTCAAATTAAATCAAAATTCATTCATGCTGACAGAACCTAACAAACCATCCATTACTAAACATTTACTTCGATTCATTTCTCAATTGTTTCAATCAAAACAAGGACCTACAGCAATCCGATATAGTGTATTTTTGCTCTTTCTTGTCATAACATTCAATGGATTCAATGTTCTAAATAGTTTTGTAGGTAGAGATTTTATTTCAGCCTTAGAACAAAAAAAATCGCAGTCTTTTTTTCATTATGCTCTGCTGTATGGAATTGTATTTATCATTTCATCAGGTATTGGGGCCATTTATCGATTTATTGAAGAAAGATTGGGAATATTATGGAGAGAGCAGTTAACTTGGAGATTTACTGAATCATATTTAAGTGAAAAAACTTATCATTCCATACTAAACAAAAAAGGAATCGAAAATCCTGACCAAAGGATCACAGATGATGTAAAAGCCTTCACTACCACTACATTGTCTTTTATCTTACTTTTTTTAGGAGGAGTTTTCTCTGCGGTTTCATTTGCAGGTGTACTATGGAGTATCAATCCAATTTTATTTTTTGTTGCTATACTATATGCAATGATCGGAACCATTTCGACAATTCTTTTAGGTAAGGATTTGATTCGAATCAACTACAACCAACTCGATTTAGAAGCAAACTACAGGTCTGATTTACTTCATATCAAACAACATGCAGAGTCCATTGCCCTAACCCATCGTGAATTACGAATGTCTGTTCGTTTAAAATCAAAATTGAAAAAACTAATAACTAACTTCAAAAAATTAATCTCTGTCAACTTACGATTAAGTCTTTTTACCAATAGTTACAATTATTTCATTCAAATCATACCGATGTTACTGATTGCACCAAGTTATATGCGAGGAGAAATTCAATTTGGAGTGATTACACAAGCAGGGCTTGCATTTACTACATTATTGAATGCATTTTCACTAATCGTCACACAATTCCAATCAATATCTTCGTTTAGTGCTGTTGTAAAACGATTACAATCATTAGATACAGCAATGGAAGAATCAATTAGAACTGTAAAACAGAAAGAACAAGATAATTTCCACTTAAACGAGATCATTTTTGATCAACTTAGTTTGTATGCAATTGACAGATCCAAATTTCTCATCCAAAACCTGAATCTTAAAATGAAGAGAAAGGAACGTTGGCTCATTACGGCTATTGATGAAAACACAAAACTGATTTTTTTTCGAACTCTAGCGGGGTTAAACAAAGAAGACGAAGGACGAATCTTAAAACCTAATCGTGACGAAGTATTATTTTTACCAGAACAACCTTACCTTCCACCGGGACGGTTACGCAATGTCATTGTTCCCGCAATTTTAGGAAGTACAATTCCTGACTCAAAAGTGATGAAAGAATTAAAATACCATGGTTTAGATACACTTGTCAAACGACTAGGTGGATTGTCGGCACTCAAGGAATGGGACGACGAACTGTCATTAGCTGAAAAATTCAAAATAGCAACAATCAGAATCCAATTTGCAAAACCTAAGTTTGTTGTCATTGACAGACCAACTTCCAGTGTCGGAAAATTCGAAGTTTCAAAAGTATTAAAGAATTTCCATTCTCTTGGGATCACTACCATCATATTAGCAAAAGGGGAAGAAACTGCACTTGAATATGATTACCACTTAAACTTTGGTCATTTTGGTAAATGGACATTGAATCCAATGAGTCCATTCTTAAAGGAAAATTGATGTATTTACTCCATAACAAATCTGGACTCAAAATTCAAATTTTATCCAATCTTTCGTTCCATTCTATTTTTTTTAAGAACATATTCATAAATTTGTATTTGGGAAATGAATTAGAAACAAGCATTACCAATCTTACAATCGAATATAAAAAAAATTCTCACAGATTTACTTTACCTTTGTTTTCACCGCTAGGCTCTCCCATTATCAAAACTTCAGAAAATTCAATTTCCATCCAACGAAACATTGATGGATTAGGAATCATCACAAAACTTCAATTACACCCAACTCTGAGTTGTTGGAGAGTGCACTCAAAAGTAACTAATGTGATTGATGAAACTGTGACTATTGGTTTTGTGAATACATGCGATCTTGGTCTTTGTGATCTTTCTTCTGCAAAACTCAATGAGGCCTTTGTTTCGCAATACATCCACCATGAAGTTTTGAATACAAAAGAATTTGGTATTTCCATTCTTTCGAGACAGAATGAAACTGTATTCGGAAAAAATCCAGCATGCCTTACTTTTTCAGACCAAACAATCAACTCTTATGCGACAGATGGGAGGGATATTTTTTACCAAGGTAAATTGTCTCAGTTTCCCAACAAAAGGCTCCAAGGAGAACATTCGGTGGTGGGCCTTAGAACAGTACAGCTGGATCTAAAACCGAACCAATCATTTGGTTGCCATTTTTATTCTTTCCTCTTTGAAAACTTGGAAACCATAGAGCAGTCACCTTCTATCTCCGATACAATCAAACTCTGCCAACATGGTTGGGAGGTAAATGATTCTGAAATAGCAAAAGGAAGTGGAACAAACATTAGTTTGTTCCATCATGGAGAAAGTATAGAGGGTGAACATGTATCAAAGAGTCAATTAAAGGAACTATTTCCGAATCCTTGGCGGAACATTGAATTCAGCCAAGAAGGAAGTTTGCTTTCTTTTTTTACCGAACAATCAAAACATGTGACTCTCAAAGAAAAAGAAATCCATTGCTTAAGACCACAAGGACAAATCCTTCGAACTGGTAATGAGTTTGTACCAAGAGAATCATCCCTTACTGCCACTTGTTATTTTAATGGAATCTTTATTTCCCAACTCACACAAGGTCACACGGGCTTAAACCTTTTGTTATCACGCAAATTAGGAGACTTAGGAACGAGTAACTCCAAAGGACTTCGTATTTTTTGTAAGGTAAATTCTGTTTGGAAAAAATTAGGAAATCCATCCTACCAAACATACCTTCCCAATGTTATAGAATGGGTGTATCTTCTCGAGGAAAATACAATTAGAATCCAAGTGAAATCAAACCTTGATGATTCACTTTCAGTATCATTTTTGCATTCGATTGGTTCTCCATTGGAAGTTTTATTTTCCTTTTCCACAGGACTTGACGGTGAAAACGGAGATTTTCCAATACCACCTAACATAAACATCGAGAACGAAGTTATAATCATTACTCCCAATCAAAAGAGTTCCCTCTATGAAAGATTGGATGGAAAAGGATTTCGAATTCATTCTGATCAGATATCTCGATTGTTAGTCTCAGACGATCGATTTTTATTTGAATCGGAAAAGTCACTTGGATTGCCTTATCTCACTATCAAAACAGAGATCCATTCCGAACTTAAGTTTCAAATATACGGAGAATTGGATGATGCGATAGAAGCTAAAAAGTCTTATATTCCAAAAAAAGATAATGGGATCGAACACCAATCCCTACTGAATTCAGCAATGACACTCAACAATGTAAAACTTTTAGAGATGATTGATATATTACCTTGGTTCAAACAAAATGCTGAAATTCATTTTTTAAACCCAAGAGGATTGGAACAATTTTCAGGAGGAGGATGGGGAACAAGAGATGTATGCCAAGGGACTTTTGAATTCCTATTATCATCTGGAAATTTTTTAGCCATACGTGAATTACTCATCCATGTATTCAGTGAACAAAATGAAGACGGAGATTGGCCACAATGGTTTATGTTATATGCAAGGGACAAACATATAAGAGCCAATGATTCCCATGGGGACATACTCTATTGGCCTATCATTTGCATTTTAACCTATTTAGAAAGAAGTAATGACAGGTCCTTATTAGATGAATTTACGACAAACCCAACAAGATCTTCAAAACGTAGTATTTTAAACGGAATTGAAATCACATTACTCGAAATCAAAAATCGGTTCATCCAGTATACAATTTTACCTAAATATGGAAATGGTGATTGGAATGATTCGATGCAACCAAAAGAACCATCGTTTCAATTCCAAGCTGTGAGCACATGGACTGCGGAACTTCAATCCTTACTCTTTCAAAAACTAATCTGGTATTATGATTGGATCGGAAATGAAACCAAAAAATCAGAATACCAAACCTTATTTCATACTCTAACAAAACAGATCCATTCTGAATGTATGGAAGATCATACCATTGCTGGACTTGTTCAATTTCCCCCAAATGAAAAAAAAGTTTTCTTCTTACATCCCAAAGACAACATAACCAAAATTGAATACAGTATCCTTCCAATGATTTATGGAATTCTTTCTAATGTTTTCACATTGGAGGAAGCAGAATATCATTTAGAAATCATCAAACAACACTTAACTGGACCTGATGGAGTTCGTTTATTCAATAAGCCAGTACCATACCAAAAAGGGAAGTCTACCTTTTTCAAGCGGGCAGAAACAGCCAGTTACTTTGGAAGGGAAATTGGACTCATGTACACACATGCACATCTACGGTATTGTGAAGCCTTAGCTTATATGGGCAAATCAAATGAATTTTTCACACAATTGAATCTAACAAACCCAATCGGTATCACAAAACGCATACCCCAAAGTCGATTGCGTCAATCTAATTGTTATTACTCGAGTTCGGATGTATGTTTTTTGGATAGAGAAGATGCAGAAAAAAATTACGAAATGTTATGGAAAGGAGATATCCCACTCGAAGGAGGTTGGCGGGTTTATTCCAGTGGTCCAGGAATTTTTTTAAAATTATTTTATGAGTCGCTACTTGGGATCCAATGTTTCCATGATGGTATTATTTTTGATCCGATGATGCTAAGTGATTTCAATGGTCTCCAATTCAACTTTGTACGATTTGATACAAAATTCGAAATCACTTACGAGATTAAGTCAGATGAGGGAAGCATCAACTCCATTCATTACAATGGTGTCAACATTCCTTTGGAACGATTATCAAACCCATATCGCCTAGGTGGATTCAAAGTAAATTTAGGATTGATTCTAAAGAACAAAAAAGAAGGAACAAATACCTTTCTAATACGAATTAAATAAAAAAAACGTATGAGTGAATCTTTCACACCCATACGTTTTCCGATTTATCCTTTTAGTAAGGAATGTTAAATGGCGTTTTTGCCTTTTTCGCCAGTTCTGATTCGAATCACTTCTTCTAATGGAGTGATAAAAATCTTACCGTCACCAATTTTTCCGTCCCCACTTTTAGCCGCCTTTAAGATAGCGTCTACAGTTGGTTTTACGAATTCATCATTTACAGCAATTTCCAATCTTACTTTTCGAAGGAGGTTCACTGTATATTCATGGCCACGGAAAACTTCAGTTTTTCCTTTTTGTTGTCCATAACCTTGAACGTCAGATACTGTTAAACGATAGATTTCGTTTTTCGTTAACTCTGCTTTAACTTCTTCCAACTTATGTGGTTGGATGATTGCAATGATCATTTTCATAATGTTTAACTCCTATTTCCTTACCCACGAACTCGGATATTAAAATCTGGGTAAGCTTCTGCTCCGTGTTCCCCAAGATCCAATCCACTCAATTCTTCTTCTTCACTCACTCTGATTCCACCAGCTAGTTTTAACACAAACCAAAGGACAAGAGATACAACAAAAGTGAATCCACCAATTGCCAATATTCCATAAAGTTGAGTTACGATTGAAGGAACTTCTACTCCAGCAGGGGCACCTTCGTAACCAAAGATTGCAACCGCTAAAGTTCCCCAAATACCACAAACTAAGTGAACAGAAGTTGCTCCAACAGGATCATCAATCTTCATTTTATCAAAAAATAACACTGATAATACGACTAACACACCAGAAACTGCACCGATAATTGCAGCAGATGTTGGGCTAACAATCGCACATGGAGCAGTAATACCCACAAGACCCGCAAGTGTTCCGTTTAGAATCATACCAAGGTCTGGTTTTTTTAAGATGATCCAAGCAGTGACGGTTGAAGCAAGTGCACCAAGTGCAGCAGAGATGTTCGTTGTCACAATGACATGAGACATTACACTACCATCACCAACTCCCATCGTTGAACCAGGGTTAAATCCAAACCATCCTAGCCATAGGATTAGAGTTCCTAAAGCAGCAGAAGTCATGTTGTGACCAAGGATTGGTTTGATACGTCCATCTGGTAAGAATTTTCCTTTTCTTGCACCAAGAACAATGGCTCCTGCAAGGGCAGCCCAACCACCTACAGAGTGTACGACGGTGGAACCAGCAAAATCATGGAAACCAAGTCCAGATAACCAACCACCACCCCAAACCCAATGGCCTGTGAAAGGATACATCACAGCAACAAGGATAAAAGAGAATATTAAAAAGGAATGAAACTTAATTCGTTCGGCAACTGCTCCCGATACAATGGTAGCTGCAGTAGCTGCGAAAACGAGTTGGAAGAAAAATTTTGCAAGAAGGGGAACTCCCGTCCAATTCATGGAAGAGTAAACACCTTTGTATTCATCTCCTATGGCAGGAGAGTTATCAAGACCACCGAGGAAAAATAATCCATCTGTTGCATAAAATGGAGTTCCATCACCAAACATGAGTCCCCATCCGATGGCCCAATAAGAGAAAGTTGCCGCTGCAAAAACGATAAAGTTTTTTGCTAAGATGTTCACTGTGTTTTTTGATTGTGCAAAACCTGATTCAACGAGAGCAAAACCAGCATTCATAAAGAACACCAACATACCTGCAACTAATACCCATAATGTATCTAGTCCTACAGTTAATGTTTGGATTGCTTTTGCGGTTTCTTCTGCTGGGTTCACGACGGTTGCAGCTTCATCTGCAAAAAGGAACATCGGAACTACCAGGAGAAGGAAGGCGATTGATTTGAAATATTGTTTCATATTGCCATGTATCCTTTCCATGTTATTTGCTGAAGAAGGATGCAAGATTGGTACCCGATGAGAAAAATCGATTCAAATTGTCCAAAAAAAATCAAGTGGTGCCTAAAAACCCTCCAATATGCCTTAAAATCCAATCTGACCATTTAGGAGAGGAAACCAACTTCTCTAGAACTCTTACTCAATCTGATGTTTTCAAAAACAGAATGATTAAATTATAAGCAATCCGCCTTATGAAAAAAGATCTGCCCAAAAAAACCATTACAAGCTGACTCCATTCCCCCTCTAATAGGAGTGAATTCTGAACGTATCCGTATCTGTAACGACAAACCGATTCGTAACCAAAAAACCTATGTCCTCTATTGGATGCAAGCCTACAGACGATTTGATGCCAACCATGCCTTCGAACATGCAGTAAAACTTACTCGTGAGTTGGGTAAAGAACTCATTGTATATGAAGGCCTACGTATGGATTATCCGTGGAATTCAGAACGAATTCACAAATTCATCTTGGAAGGTATGTTTGAGAACCAAACAAGAGCAGACGAACTCGGAATCAACTATTGGCCCTTTGTCGAAACTCCACAAAATTTAGGAAAAGGTTTACTCAAGGAGATATGCGAGAACGCATGTGTGATCGTCACTGATGACTTTCCATGTTTTATCATACCAGAACAAACAGCAAAGTTAGCACAAAAGATAGACTGCCAATTACTTTCGGTAGATGGAAATTCGATCATCCCCTTCTCTCGGTTTCAAAAACCAGCAAGTGCAGCAAGAATCCTTCGTTTATGGATCCATAAAGAATTGAACTCCAATTTTCCGTCTCCCAGTAAACCCATTTGGAAAAATGAAGACCTAACAAATACCAGAGGGAAAACAAAACCAAATCAAAAAATTGGGCTTCCAAAATCCATCGAATCTATCATAAAAACAATTCCTTTCCAAAACCAAGTCTCTCCCGTGAAAGATGTGAAAGGTGGTCGAAAGGAAGCCTTGCGATTGTTAGATGTGTTTATCAAAAAGAAGTTGGATCTGTATCTTACAAAACGATCAGAACCAAATCGACCCGAACAAACTGCAACCAGTGGACTTTCCCCATATTTACACTTTGGTTGGATTGGTCTGGAAGAAATTTTTTATGCAGTGTTAAAACATGGTTCTAATGGAAAATGGAATCCGGAACGATTGAGTCATTCAAAACCAGGTGACAGGGAAAATTTTTATTCTCCATCCGTTGCCACCAATCATTTTTTAGATGAACTGGTCACTTGGCGTGACATTGGTTATCTATTTTTCTGGAAAGACAAACCTAACAACATCACACTCAACCATTTGCCAGATTGGGTGAAAGAAAATTTCAAAAAACACAATAAAGATCACAAGGAATACATTTATACATTAGAACAATTTGAATCTGCAAAAACCCATGATGAAATTTGGAATTCTGCACAAACTGAACTGGTCCAAACTGGCAGAATGCACAACTATATGCGTATGTTATGGGGGAAAAAAGTCATTGAATGGTCCAAGACTTATGAAGAAGCATTTACGATCTTAGAACATCTCAATAATAAATATGCTTACGATGGTAGGAATCCAAATTCATACACAGGAATTTTATGGTGTTTTGGACTTTTTGATAGACCATGGTTTCCCGAACGAAATGTATTTGGAAATGTGCGTTTTATGTCTTCCGATTCAACAAAAAAGAAGTTTAAATTGAATTCCTATATGGAGTATATTGGTGAACTGAGTGGAAAATCCAACTCACTCTTCCCATGACAGAGCCGATCCAACCGATATTTGAAGAGAAAACCAATTTAAAAAGTGAATCTGTTTACGATTATTTTGTTATTTTATTCAATGATTCCATCCATGAGTTTTCGTATGTTGAAGACTGTTTGATGAAAATATGTTTCAAAACAAAACGAGATGCCAAAAAAATTGCAATGGAAGCTCATTCGAAAGGTAAAGCCATTTGTTTCCAAGGGAGTATGGAAGAATGTGAAACAGTTGCTGAAAATATGACAAACGCGAATCTCACTGTGAGTTTTGGTGTATGAAAGAGTTAAAAGAAATTTTTTTAGAGGAATTATACAAACAAAAAGATTTAGATAAGGCTAAATTTTTCCCTCGGTTTTTTAAGACAGGACCAGGAGAATATGGCGAAGGTGACCAATTCCTTGGTATTACTGTACCCAAACAAAGATTAGTTGCCAAAAAATATTCAAAAAACCTTAGCTTAGATGATTTACAATCCCTGATTGTTTCTCCTTACCACGAAGTACGTCTCACAACCCTACTCATCCTCATTCAAAAATACCAAACCAAAAAAATAACAGAAATGGAAAAAGATAAAATAGTCAATTTTTATCTAAAAAATACAAAGTACATCAATAACTGGGACTTGGTGGATGTAAGTGCCGATAAAATCATAGGTGATTATTATTTTAATAAAAATAATGTGACAATTCACAAACTTAGGAACTCGAAAGATTTATGGGAAAATCGAATTGCAATACTCAGTACGTTCCATTGGATCAGAAAAGGAAAATTTGAAGAAACACTATCGTTATGTGAACATTTTTTAAACCATCATCATGATTTGATTCATAAAGCAACGGGGTGGATGTTACGTGAAATCGGCAAACGAGACATTCAAACTCTTCGAATGTTTCTCAAAAATCATGCAACAAAAATGCCTCGTACGATGCTTCGTTATGCCATCGAAAAACTAACCACTTCTGAAAGGAAAAAGTGGTTAGAACTAAAAAAAGAAAACTAATCTCTAGGAAGTACTTTTGTTACAAAGTAAACCTTTACAGGTTCTGATTTCCCTTTTAAGTTTAACTCTTTAGTATCTTCAAATTCGATGTATTTTTCTCCGCCAGCAGCAAGGAAAGCAGCTTCCGATACGGCGACTTTTCCTGGTATTCCATGACTTTCCAGTCTTGCTGCCGTATTCACTGCATCACCGATGACAGTATAATCCATTCTTTTGACTGATCCAATGTTACCAACAATCGCTTCCCCAAAATTGACACCGATACGTAATCGGAAAGTTCCTGGTTCTAAACCTAATTGTTCATTGATCTCAACCATTTTCTTTTGCATGTCCACTGCACAAGCGATTGCATGATAAGCATCGAGGTCCGTTTGTTTGGGTGCTCCCCAAAATGCCATAATGGCATCACCGATGAATTTATCTAAAGTAGCAGAGTAATGAAATATCAAATCCGATAAGGATTCAAAAATTGTATTTAAGTGGCTTAAAACGACTCCTGGTGGATTTTTTTCAGCAAATGTTGTAAAACCAACTATATCTGAAAACAAAGTTGCAATGTCTTTCTCTTCGCCACCTAACTTAATATTGTCTGCTACAATCGTTTCCATCACTGCTGGTGAAAAATAGCGGGACAACCTTTCTTTTTCTTCCTTTTGTTTTTCTACCATCTTACGTGAATCAATCATGTTTTTCACAATGGACAAAGCGACTGAGATGGTGAAGGCAGCAAATGCATAATCCTTCACAAATGTATGGCTTGGGTACCATTCCCATTGCATTTCCACAAAAATATCATTTAACATAAGCATTATGAATGCAATAAAACCAAATGATACCGTTCCCATCGAAGGAACTTTTCTACCGAGGAACAGAATGTAAAACAAAGCTCCTCCGAGAAGGATTGTAAAGAAACTCCAATAAAAAAAGTATTTAGATAAAAAAAGTAAATTGGGAGATAATAGAACTACAATTGCGGATACAATGCCAGCACCATCAATGTATCGATTTGTCAACTTAATCCAACCACTCCGAACATGTGCAAATCGTACGATAAAGTTAAACAAAAAATGAACCAGACCAACCCACGTCACGTATTCCATTTTTTTAATCCAAAATCCATCACTCAATATTGAATAGATGATTTGGCTCTGGAACAATGTATTCAGTGCCATAAACAAAGAACCTAATGAGAAGTATATGGTTGCATTTTCTTCATTTCGGAATAAAAATTGCCAATATAAATAGAAACATCCAAGTAAAATGGTCAATACGATGACAAATATTTTCTTAAAATCATTCCAATACTCAGCTCGTTCTGAATATTTATAAGAAGATATATAAAATTTATCATGGGATAAACCCGGACTCAACGGGTATTTTGCATACACTCTGACGGCAAGAACGTTCGGTTCATCAATCTTTAATAAATGGAACGGAATTCGATAAAATCTAATTTTATCACTATAAAGAGATTTATCATCTAATTGAACATTGGTATCAGTATCGAGAAGTAATCCAGTACCACCAATGTACTTACCATTCCAATACACTGCATCTGCTTGGCTAATTTGCCCAAGCCTTAAGCTTAAATTTCTTGATTTGAATTTATTTTGGATGTCACTACTCGTGATAATGATCTCAGTCCGATACCAACCATAACCTTTGTATTTCTCCATATAATCAAAAAAACTGGGGAAATACAATTCGCCATCACCATCGGTCACCTTGTCCCAACCGGTTTGAATTTGAAATCCAGATATCCATCCTGTCCGAACCGATTCATCTAAGTTTGGTTGTGCATACGAAAAAACATGTGCTTTGATTTCACCTTCGTCCTCATCCAAATACAAATCATCCTCTGTGTTTTCCGTCACTCGAGGTGAATCACCTGGTTTGAAAGTCCATTTATGAATTTCCTTTCCGAAGGAAGATTCAGATCTTAAATCTAAGATTTGATTTGTGAGTAATACTTGTCCCGAAACTTGCGAAAAGGAAAAAAGAAGAATGAAAGGAAGAACAAATGTGGAAAAGAGTCTTTTCGAAAAAACCATGTCAGAAATCGTATTCAAAAGAAAAGGAACTGGCAAGTAGAAAACATTGGACAAAGTCAAAGTAGAAGGACTCAATTCCGACTTTTCGGGCATCGTTACTGCACCTAACGGAAAAAAGGTGGACATTTTTTTTGTCCATCCAGGTGACGAACTCGTAGTGGAATATGTCAAAAGACGACCACGCCAGAGATCCTTAAAAATCCATGAAATCATCCGAAACCACAATTGGGATTTGGTGCAATGCGATGTGTTTGGCAATTGTGGTGGTTGTACAGGCCAACACATACCATACGAAACCCAATTGGACTTAAAATTCCAACCGATCTTACAATTATTCCAAAAAGATTTAGGAATTTCCTTAAAGCCAGTCCCTCAAACAGAAACGTATTCCTACCGCTCGCGGATGGATTTTTCTGTATTTCCAGGTCCAATCATTGGCCAAAGGCAACGTGGGAATTTTAGAAAGGTTGTGCCCATCAAACATTGTTCCATCCAATCAGCTTGGGCGAACCAAGCATTAGCGGATGTACAATCTGTTCTCGACCAAATGCCAGAAGTCATATGGGACAGAAAATCAGAAGTTGGAGGATTAAAATACCTAACCATTCGTAAGGCGCAAAATACCGAGGATGGAATTCTCATTTTTACATTCACTGAAGGTTACGAAGCAAATCCCAAAATGGAATCCTTTCGAAACTTATGTCTTTCCCAATTGTTACAACCTTCACTGCTATTTTGTTACAACCGTCCCAAATCAGAAGTTTCGGCAGTGGGCCGACCTGAAATTTTACGAGGAAAAGATAGTTTTACTGAAATGGTCCTTGGCCATCAATTTGAAGTTCCATTTGATTCTTTTTTCCAACCAAACCCAAATGGATTTTTACCTATTTTAAATTTCATAAAGGAAAGAATGGCGAAGGATCAGTCAACGTTGATTGATTTGTTTTGTGGGAATGGTTTCTTTTCTTTGTTATACGGTGAACATTTCCAACATGTTGATGGTTACGAACTCACAGAATCTTCGATCGTAACTGCTTCTCAATTATTCAAAGAAACCTACCCTACAAAATCTCATTCCTTCCAAGTGGCCAATTTATTTCTTTCTACAGACGGACTCAAAAAACAAGAAAATGCAAGTTTGATTCTAGACCCGCCAAGAGCCGGTGCTGGAAAACTAGTGAACCATTGGATCCGGGACTTCGGACCTGAATTTGTATTCTATGTCTCTTGTAATCCTTATTCACAAAAAGATGATGTGACTTTATTTTTGTCGGCTTATGACTATGTAGATGGAATTTTGATCGATCCTTATCCGCATACACCGCATACGGAATCCGTCCTTTTCTTTCGCAGAAAACACCAATAAAATCCCTTTATCGATTTTCTCTTTCTTCCGAAAATAATAGGGAGGGAACTATGAAACAACGGACTGCGATTTTATTTTTTTGCATCGTCATTTTAGGACAAATCGGATGTGCGAGTGTTATGGTAACAAACTGGGCACCAGATGAATCCAACTTCAAATCGAGACCAGTAAGAGTTCTCCTTGGTTATGCGAGTGATGAAGAAATTTTTAAATCCTCAGGTGAAATCATAGTTAAAGATGCAAACGATCTCACTATTAAAAAAGCATATGATTTTTTATCCTTAAATCCAACAGCGATCAAAGCGCCTATATCCATTCAAAGTAATTCAGAGTGGGTGGATTACAAAGGTGCGAGTTACCGTGGCAGTATTTTACTAAAGCCCATTGATGGAAAAGTTCTCATCATCAATATTGTTCCAGTAGAATTATATTTACTATCGGTTGTACCTTCTGAAGTGAGTGCTTCTTGGCCCAAAGAAGCTTTAAAAGCACAAGCCATTTGTGCGAGAACGTATGTTGTAAAAGAAATGTTAAATCGAAAAAAACAAGAGTATGATGTCGACACATCAACGAATACTCAAGTTTACAAAGGTAAAAACAAAGAACATAAAAATACATCCGAAGCTGTATTTGAAACGGAAGGCCTGATCCTCATTCACAAAGGACAACCTATCCAAAGTTTTTTCCATTCGAATGCTGGCGGTTACACGGAAGATCCAGCAAATGTATGGGGGAATTCTGTTGAATATTTAAAACCAGTTCCATCTGAATATGATAAGGATGGAGATCAATATTCATGGGAAGAAAAATGGAAAACTGATTATGTTAATAACAGCTTACGTGACTTAGGTGTTGGTGATATCCAAGATATCATTGTTGCCAATCGATTTCCAACGTCTCGTGTGAATGAATTAGAAATTATAGGAACATCTGGAACCAAAAGAATCAAAGCTACTGAATTTCGAAAAAAAATCGGAGCGACAAAACTAAAGTCCACTCGGTTTGGAATTCGAAAAGAAGAGTCGGGTGATTTTTATGTGAAAGGATTAGGTTCTGGTCATGGTGTGGGAATGTCTCAATGGGGAAGTTTTGCAATGGCAAAAAGTCAGTTCAACCACAAAGAAATTTTACAACACTATTTCAAAGGAATTGAATTCGCAAGAATCGTCGCCAGATAAAGCTTAGATTTTGGTTTCCATCGTCAGAAGATTTTAAATTCTGACTTTAGGTCCCAAAACTTATGGCAACACTGGAAGAATACTTATCCCAAATTAAAGATCTGACGATTGTTCCGCCAGTCTTACTTTCCGTACTTTCCCTAGACGATGATAATGAACTTTCCTTTGGTGAGTTAGAGAAAAAAGTCCAATCCGACCAAGTCCTTGTCGCAAGACTTTTAAAATTAGCCAATTCTCCTTTTTTCTCCCGCGGAAATCCTGTTGCCAATATGAAACAGGTCATCACTCGTCTCGGTTTTAAAACCGTTCGCAGTATGGTGGCGATGTCGATGACAGATTCTCTTTTTAGCCAGGGGAATTATAAAAAATTCCGTGATGAAGTTTGGGATCATTCCGTTGCAAAAGGAATTTTTGCTCAAATCCTCTGCGAAGAAAAAAAATTCAAAAAAGAAGCCGAACTTGCCATTACATGTGGACTTATGCAAGATTTGGGTCGTATTGTTTTGAATACAATAGATCGCAAAAAATATGTAGAAGTGTTAACAGAATTCCAAACATCAGATGTAAGTCTCATCACGTTAGAAAAAAAAGCATATGGTGTGGATTCATATGAAATGGGAAGTGCAGCAGCCAAACTTTGGAAAATGCCTTCGATCATCATCTCTTCCATTGAAGATTTAGCAAAACCAATTGCAGAACAAACCTCCCTCGGTCAAATCATTGGTTTTGCAGGTGTGATTGCCAAACTAACAGGCCATGGAAAACAAGAACCAGATACAATTCAAAAATTTGAAGAATACCGAAGTGTTTTGGGTTTAGAAATTGAAGATATGAAAGTGTATGTAACAACCAAGGATGAAAAACTGAAAACGAACGAATTGTATCAGTTTTGTAGCACCCTATAAAACCATTAATTTGGTTTTACACTTAATATTCTGTGTAAACCTTCTTTTCCTTTAATTTTCACGGGTTCCAATTCTTCATATCGGTATTTTTTAGAATACTCTTCTGGTAGATGGTTATATAAACCTTCTGATACATAAACATGCATTGGCTTAGCCATGGACTCCAATCGGCTTGCCATGTTCACTGTATCCCCTACTGCTGTATAAGAAAGTTTTTGAAACGAACCCACGTTTCCTACAATCACATTCCCTGACGCCACACCGATTCCAATCTGCGGAGTGAAACCATAAATCTGATTCCATTTGGGTTGCCACAATTCAAATACTTGCAACATTTCTAATGCACAATCGAGAGCGTTTTGTCTATGATCTTCTTGAAAAACCGGTGCTCCAAACAAACACATGATGGAATCGCCTATGTATTTATCGATCATCCCACCATATCCCAAAATCACTTCTGTCATAGCAGTGAAATATTCATTCAAAAAGGAAATCACATGTTCAGGTTTCATTTTTTCAGATAAGGATGTATAACCACGAATATCAGAAAACAATACAGAAACTTCTTGTTCCTTTCCTTTTTGATCTAATGATAATGTATTATTCATTAAACTTTCAACAATGATAGGATCAACATACATCCCAAATACGTTTTGCATTTTCTTTTTTTCAAACTCTAAGTTTAACTTTTCTTCATATTCTTTCTCAAGTTCTTTTTTAAACTTTTTAACCATCGTATTCAAATCTTGAATTTCTGATTGGTTCATTCCATATAGATCTTGGAAACGTTTCAAACTATCATCCATTTGGATGGATACTACTTTTTTACGATAAATCTCCCGGAACAAATTACGGAATCGATGTTCTAAAATATTTTTCTTTAACCTACGTTTGCTGAAGTATTCATTGATACCTAATTGAAACGCAAGGATTGGCAGTTGTTTTCCTTCGGCCTTGGTAAACACAACCACTGGAAGTTCGGAAGGACCAGCCATATCCATTATTTTTTCTAAGATAGATTCTGAAGATTCCTCTAATTCAGGAAATTGAATTTCAGTGATGAGAAGGTCATATTGAACTTTTTTAATTTCCTCGGCTCCATTCTCAAAAACAGATCGCCACGTCAAATCAATGTATTCACCAAACCACTCCACGAGTAATTGCGAAATGGTATCGTATGATTTTTTCTGTGGTTCTAAAACCAACACTCTGACAATTTCTTCTTTTTCTAATTCCACGCGCCTTATTTTTCACTCTCTAAAAATTTGTGAAGCGCCTCTTGGAATTGGAAGGAAAATCTTCCTAATAACAAACGAAAGGCTTGTAAAATGACATCTGGTCTTGGGGGATCTCCTGAAATAAAAAGGTCTGGTTCTTTTGGTAACTTCCCTTGCGGGAAAAGACCTCCACTGACTGCTTCTGTCCCACAGGCAACCAACGCTTTTGGTTCACTGATAACATCCCATGCAGTTTGCAACGGAGCCGCCATATTTTCGGAGACTGGTCCGGAATATACAATGGCGTCAGCATGTTTGGGACTGGCAACACATCGAATCCCTTCTCTTTCGGAATCAAACACGGAATTGTAAGAGGCATTCAGTTCCGATTCGACTGTATTGTTTCCACCGGCGGCAACTTCTCTGTACAAAAACCCACGGTTTTGTGTTAAGGCACGGAATCGTTTTTGGTTTTCAGTGAGTGTAAATTTTGCTTGGTTGGATAACTCCAATTTTCCATTTTTGTAGGTTGTATAAAATTCCTCTCGGTGTAAAACGAAAGTGTATATAAATCCCGAATTACGAAGTTTTCCTTCCGGGCAAATTTCTACGCAAAGCCCACATTGCAGGCATTTTCCATAATCCATTGTCAGTAGGTCTCCGCCATTCCTTTGGATCGCATTTGTTGGACAAAGGGTTTCACATTCCTTACAGCTTCCACATCCGTTTACCATTTCCTTCGTGGGAATTGGTATGCCTCTTTGATTCGGGTGTACATAGGAAGTTTTCTCGAAATTGAGAACATTTTTTTTAGTGAAAAAATTCTTTAATTCAAATAAAAAACTCATAAGTCAAATCCAACATAACTAAGATTAAATGATTTATTATTTAATGGGAAATCGCTTACTTGTTCTCCTCGAACTGCTAACTCAAGTGCATGCCAGTTTAAAACTGAAGGATCGCGAATATAAGAATTAATTACAAAACCATTTTCATCGATGTTTAGGGCAACTAACAAAGGCCCTCTCCATGCTTCCACTGAAGAATAATAAATTCCAGATTGTAATTTTTTTTCTTTTAGTTCCTTCGGTATTTTATTCTCTTTTGATTTCCAAATCAAATCCCAATCTAGTTCCTCTACTTTTTCCTCCATCCAACGTAACGACTGTTCAATCTCAGCATATCGAAGGTACATACGAGCCCAAACATCACCATTATAATGATGGTGTTCTTCCTTTATAGGAAGTGGTTTCCAATCGGGGTAATCGGGATGATTGATCCGTAGGTCTTCCACTACTCCTGCCATTCGAGAAACCATTCCAACAAACCCGTGTTTTTGAACATCGGATTCCGAAATAAACCCACAACCTTGCATCCTCTCCTTGAGTGTAGAAATGGAGAGAGCTCTTAGAATCTGAGGACGAATTCTAGATTGATAAACTTTTTTTAATTGGTAAAAAGCTTCTTTAGCCTGTTTGGCGTTAATTCGATGATTGAGTAAGAGTTTACCAGGACGAACTACTGATTTCCCAAACCGGTGCCCTGTCCAAGTTTCCATAAGTCCAAGTGCAGCCCCCCTATCAGTAACACAAACACCATATAACGGGTAATAGCCGATATCTTCCGATATTCCACCTAAATCCCCAATGTGAACTGCAATTCTTTCCAACTCAACGAGCAAAGATCGGAATAAACGAATGTCTTTTGTTACTACAATATTATGAATATCTTCATATATTTTTGAAAATGCTAATGCATAACCAACACTTGTATCACCAGATATCATTTCTGAATATGGCAAAACCTGTTCCATAGATTTACCAACTAAAAAATCTCGTATACTTCGTTTTTGATAACCAAGGCGAATTGTTAGATGACGAATCACTTCACCCTCTACAACAAATCGAAAATGACCTGGTTCGATGATACCTGCGTGAATGGGACCAACAGCATGTGAATAATGATCAATTGAGAAAGGTACAGACAAACCGTGGTAAGCTAAATCGCGTATCACACCCGATTTTTGGTGTAAAGATAAAATTTTCCCTCTCTGGTCGGACAAATAATCCTCTTCCTTTAAATCAGAATAGTCTTCATGTCCCATGTCTTGTCCAAAAGAATGCCTCACCAACCAAATCGGATATTGATCATCTAATAAAAAATCAATTGTACTTTTTTTGGATTTTTCCTCTTCCATAACTATACTTTGATTCTCTTGAATGAATTGAAAATACGAACCGTTAAAATGAGTAATGCCTGTAATTTTCTTCATATATAATTCGCCATCAAATAATACATGCCAAAAGCACCAACAGAGATGGTGAATAGCAAACTAATCCAAAAAAAATAAAATCGCAATCGTACTGTTCCTAATACTTCAAAATTAAAATCTCGATTCTGTAGCCTTACCATAGGTAATACTTTATTCAATGAAACAAAAAAGAAAACGGATCCCAAAATCGGGAATATAAATAAGTAAAATTGTTTTTTCATGATTGCAATCTCTATGATTTTCAAATCCAAAACAAAAACCGGAGAAAGAGGAAAAACAAATGCAATCAACAATGCCAATAAATAAACATACAATGCTTTATGGCTTAACGTGGTTCCCTTCAGGATCTGAGATATATTACGTTTCCCAGCATCCATTCTTAATATTCCCATAGATAAAAAGACAAGAAGTTTAACCAAAACAGTTGTAGTGAGTAAAAAGTAAAAAACTTCATCAGATACATCCAACCATAAAAATAGAGTTAACATTCCTGTATGGAAAAGTGCAACTTTAGCCGAAATACGTCGAATATCATCACGAGATACTAACATTAAAGTTGAATATAAAATCGTTAATATACCAATGAATAATAATCCATTGGAAGCATTGATTAAATGTAGATTTAATTCATTTTCCAATTTAATCAAAGGTCGAATTGCAAGAACTACACTAACAGGGACAAATGAAGCGATCAATGAAGAAATTTGGCTAGGGCTTTCTGCATAAGTATCACCAACCCAAAAGTGATTTGGCACCAAACCCAACTTCCCACTATACCCATAAATCGTTAAGAGTATGCCTGTTTCAATAAGTAGACCAGATTGACCTTCTAACCCTTGTTTAAGGGAAGAAAAATCCAAGTTTTGTAAGGGAGTGGATGCGAAAAGTAGTATCACGATACCTAAAAAGGCTAAACCAAGTGCATAGGAATTAATTAATAAAAATTTCCATCCAACATGGAAGGATCGTTCTGTTCCACTTGAAGAAATTAATAACGCCCCAAATAAAGTTGAAGCTTCAATTAAAATCCATTTTAGTACTATGTTATCAGTAAACCAAGAATAAAACAATACGGTAAAAAAACAAATTTTGAGTAAACTCCACAACCAAATCCTTGTTTGTCCTTTCGTTGGAGCAAAAATTGAAATTAAAAATATAACTACAAAGGTAAAAATTCCGGATACATAAAAAACGATCTCCATCATAACTTTCTTTCCTTTACATGCATATGAGGTGAAAGCTGCAATATTCCTCCAGAAACTATTACTAGTATAGCATCCAAAAAGGATCCAAATTCCAAACCAAACGGTAATCCCTTATCCAAAACCATAGTTAGAACAAAAATCCCATTTTCAAAAACACAAAAACCAGCAATTAAAGCCAACCAATTCCGCCTAACAACAAAACATAATATACCAACATATACTAATAAAATTACATAAATTAATGCGATTTTATGAACTGGTATCGACAATAGAGGGACACCATCCGTAATTTTAACGGCAAGAACCAATCCTAATACCATAAATAAGAGAGTTGCTAAATAACCAAATCGCGGAGTAGTACTCTCATTCATTTTTGATTTATTCGCAGTCCAATTTAGAATCCATGGAGTTAATAGTCCCTTAAAAAGTACAACCAACAAAATTAGTGAAATGGCATGTTGCCAATCACCTTCATGAGTTTGGATCACAGGAAAGATCAACAAAAAACCTTGAAGACTTAAAAACAAAATAATCCGACTTAATCGATTTTCAACTAAGACAACAATACCAGACAAGAGTAATAATAAATAAACAAAATCGTATATCATTGATTTATCCTATGAAAGTTTAACAAGTGTCCCCAAAATCAAAATCGCAATAAAAGCCAATCCCATAAATTCAGGTATCCAGGTCCATTTTCTTCGAACACTATTTGCTTCCCAAAAACCTATCAATATCGCCAAAAAAACTACTGCAGGCAAAATCAAAAATTCCTGATTGATTCCATTCAAGTAGTTTGATTTAAATAGTTTTGAATGTTCTAATGCTAACTTTACCAAAAAAACAAGTAATGCAGAAAGTTTTATAGAACTAGCTAATTCAAAAAATGCCAATTGTCGACCAGACGCTTCCAAAATCATTGCCTCATGAACCATGGTTAACTCTAAGTGAGTACGCGGATCATCAAATGGAGGTTTTGCTAATTCCGCAAGAATCGCAATAAAGGATAACGATAAAAATAGTAATCCGATTAATATACCTTGAGGTGTTTCCGAAATTTCGATATGGGATTGCGCAGCGAGTATCATGAGTATAAAAGTTGGCTCTACCATAACAGACAATAAAATCTCTCTGCCCGAAGCCATACCACCGAAGGAAGTTGCACCTTCCATTGCAAAACCAATATAAGCGAATCGATAAAGTGCTAAAAAAAATGGGATCAGAATAAATGGTGCCCATTCAAATAGAACAATACTCCATATCATTAAAGATGAATATATGACAATTCTCGGAGCCAACTTGGAGATCGAAGAAAAGTAGTTGTTTACAACAGGAACTTTCAGAAAGGATTTACAAATCTCCAAATAAAATTGGATGAGTCTTGGTCCACGCCTACCTTGCGCATAGGCTCTTACTTTGCGAAAAATACCTGTTAACAAAAATGGAAGGCATACAAATAAAATGACTAAGTAAACAAAATGAATGTAACTCTCCACGATGTTATCCTTTAAAATCGCCGAAAATCAGTAATGAAAAAATAAAAATCAAAAACATAGAAGAAATCGCTAAATATTTACTTATATCTTCCTCTTTAGGCTCATTTGTTGAAGAAACAAATTTTGTACCAAAATTAAATATAAATGTTAGAGAATTGATGATCAAATTATCAACGATTGAATCTCCCATCTTATTCACAAAATACCTTCCCAAAGAATTTTTTAATGGCTTTGAAAAAACAGTCGATGGAACAGATAATTCGTGTCCCGAATAACCACCACCACAATCCCATGTTTTTCGTTTTAAGTCCGCGATATTTACCTGATTCCAACGATCATAAAGATAAAAAACGATTATGATAAAAATAGTAACCATTGATACAAAAGAAATATTCCAAAACCAATCGATCAATTGCTGATCGGCAAATGGTTTTAACATAGGTAACTCTATAAAAAATGGCAATGCCAATGGAAATAGATAAATCATTAAGGCAAGACTCAAAAGAGAAATGTATAACCAACGTTTTTGCATATCTCCAAACGGAAGTAAGTTCATATTGTTTCGAGGAATAGACAGAAACATTGTTATATACAATTTAATATGTGTAAATCCACCCAAAACGATACCAAAAAAAATGAATATCATTGAAGGTAATAAAAACACAGAACGACCAATCGGTAGATCTAGTATTCTAGCATTTAAATAAAAGTATGTAGCTTCCGAAACAAAACCTAAGGTCCCAGGTAAAACAGCATAACTAAAAGTTCCTGCTCCTAATAGTAGAGGAGATATGCCAAGTAATCTACCAATACCTTTCAATTCATCACTGTTATTTGAACTGATAAGTCTTGAAACCATTCCTATTGAAAAAAGTTGAAATGTTTTTGAAAATGAATGATGAAATAAGCTAAGAAAAAACAAAATCCTGAATGAATTGCTTAAATTCATTAAATCGACATCACCAGAAAACTGGAACATCCCAGTTATAATTAAACATAACCATAAAAAATTAAGTGATTCGATCGAACTATATGCCAAGGATATTTTAGGATCTTTGTGAAAGAAACTTGTAATTCCACCAAAAAAAATACCCAAGGCAGCTAAAGGAAATAACACTTGGTAGATGATTGGATCCAACTGATTTGGTAGGACATAACGATAAAATAACAATAAAGGAAATATTTCTAAGACGCCTGCAAAAGATCCGAGAGCATGAGATGGCCCTCCTTCGTTCACCTTAGGTAGCCAAATATGAAAACCGGAAAATCCAGATTTAATTAAAAGTCCGATTAACAATAATATAATGCCAATATTATCACCATCAGGCAACATCACCCAAGCAGATAAAAATAAAGCAGAAATACCTGAAGCCAAAAGTAAAGATCCTAAACTCTCGATTTGTTTTTTCCCATATTCAGTTCCAGAATAAATGAGGATGGTCGAAAATGATGTAATTTCAAGAGCTATCGGCATCATTAATGATTTACCAGATATATAACAAATACCCAAGGCAGACCAAAAAACTGCATAACCAACGGTTACTTTATTTTTTTCCTTGGGTTCATATGATTGAACAAGCATGAACGATGAAAAACCAATGTAGGCTTGGATAAACAGACCAACTAATATAGGGAAGTCGACAGATAGAATATCTTCGTTACTTAGGATCAATATGAGAAGTGGTGATAATGCGGCAATCCCAACAACGAAAGATCTCAAAATTGATATACGTTTATCTTCTAACATAAATTGACCAAAATTTAAATCCTGGATAGAGAATCATTTGATTTTTTAGGAGTTCTTCTAAACTAAATTGGGACGAGTGAAAGTATCGTTTTCCAAATTCTCTTGGAGTAAAAATACATTAGATCGCCAAAAATTGATTAAAAATACCTCTTAGCCAATAGAAGTCATATCAGTTCCATATTCACAAACGAATTTTTGGAATTTTTCACTGACCGAAAAAAAACTTAGAATTCCCTGGCACGATTTTAGAATCATAACAAAATGGAGTCCCTTAGCTTTGAAAACCCAAAAAAGGATCTAAAACCAAATAGGTACTCGCGGTTTCCGATCCAAATGGGGTTTTCATCTGTCTTATATTAGGGATGCGGTTCTAGAATAACAAAATTAAACGATGAAATTGGCAAATCATAGATGAATTATGCAGTTGATGTAAAAAATCTGAAAAAAAGCTACAAGCAAGGTTCACTCACAATTTCTGTGTTACAGAACATCCACCTACAAATTCCTGCGAAACAATTTGTTACACTCATGGGACCATCGGGGAGTGGAAAATCTACCTTATTAAATATCCTTTCAGCTATTGAAACTGCTGATGAAGGAAGTGTTCAAATTTTTGGCCAGGAAATGGTAGGTGTATCGGAAGGTAAGCTAACAGAATACAGGAGGGACCAAATTGGAATCGTTTTCCAGTTCTTTCATTTATTTCCCTATCTCACTGCAGTGGAAAATGTATCAATCCCCCTCCTCCTTTCGGGAAAGAGCAAAAAATACGCTGAGCAAAAATCCAAAGAAATTCTGGATATCGTTGGATTAAACCATCGGTGGAATTTTACACCAAAAGAAATGTCAGGAGGTGAAAAACAAAGAGTATCGATTGCCAGATCGATAGTTCATGAACCAAAGATCATTTTTGGTGATGAGCCCACTGGAAATCTAGATTCAAAATCCTCCGAACAAGTAATAGAATTATTCCAAAAATGTGTCTCTGATTTAGGCATAACAGTTTTTATCGTAACTCACAATGAAGAAATAGGAAAATCAGGAAATTCTAACTATCACATGTTAGATGGATCTTTAATAAAAAAATGATTCATTTATATGTGAATTTCATTTTTGGATATTTAAAAAATAATCCAAGCAAGGTGTTTTTTAATTTAGTTAGCATAACACTTGGAATCGCATTATTTGTCAGTACTCAAATTAACGGCTGGAAAGCTGAAAAAAGTTTAGTAGACCAAACTATTGGTTTCAATTCTCAAAATTTGATAGGGCGATATGTACCCAATGCAACGCAAGGTGAAGTTGATTCAAAAACATTATTTTCCTTAGATGCAAATTTGCCAGACGCATTCCGTATAGAACCAGAATTATTCATAAAGGGATATACTAGTCTTACAGACAATCAATCATTAAGCCTTCCTATCATTGGCCGAGACCTAATTTCATTCAATATCAACTTTAAAAACCAAGTTAATAGAGAAAATTTTCCAAAATATTTTATCAGTAATTCATTACTACAAAAAATCAATTCTAAAACCCCGAAAGTTTCCATTCATTTATGTAATCAATTGCTAACGATCAATCTTAATGATATGATTCCAATAGACAGTGATGGATTATTCATTGTTACAGATATTGAACGATTACAGACTATTTGTGAATTAAAAAATACATATACTACAATCAACATATTAATACAAAACGAAGCAAAAATTGAATCCTGGAATCTAGACTTCTCTCATTTACTCAAAAATCAAAATTGGAAATTTGAATCAATCAATGAAATCAAAGACAGAGCTGGCGTTGCTCTCGGTTCATTGAAAATAAATTTAACAATCATCTCTCTAGTTTCTGTCCTTATTTCTTTTTTTATGGTTTCCAATATTTATACAGGGATCTTTTTATCTCGAAAAAAAGAGTTCGGTATTTTACTTTCGATTGGAGGATCTCGTTTAAACAACTTTTTTCAATTTATGACTCTCGCTTTACTCTTGGGATTGATTGGAGGAATCATTGGAACTTTTTTCGGTATTACATTAGCAAATTTTAATTTTTTTCAAACATCAACCACACTTACTGATTCCTCGCAATTAGAATCATACAGAGAATTCCCAAATGTGATTTTAATGTATGGAATATTGTTATCCATTGTTGGCTCAACAGTAAGCGCGTTATTCAACGCATTAAAGGCATACCACATTTTACCAATCGAATTACTGAAAGACAGGGATGAATCACAAACGCACACGAAATTCAACCTACAATTAAAATGGTTTTTCTCATTTTTCCTCATATTTTTAGGAACCGCTATTGGGTGCATAAAGATCCAAAAGCAAATTCTACCAGGCCTAACAGGTGTATCATTTGTAATACTAGGTTTCATTTTGATAAATTACGTATCGATTCCCTTGATAGTGAAAGGGGTAACAAAATTTTCAGAGAAACTCAATTTATCAGCTAGTTTCCTTCTAGCGATGAAAGAAATTGAAATGGAATCTTGGAAAAATGGTTTAACTATTTCGACAATCATGTTAGCAACATCTTTAGTATTTACGTTATCTAGTTTGACATTAAGTTATGAGAGCTCACTAAAAAAATGGATCGAGGAAGAGAACCAATCCGATTTTTCACTAGTCAATGAAAAAAAATTAAATTCTGGTGAACCAGGAGTTTCAATTCACCTACTAAATGAATTAGAAAAAACAAATCTATTTAGTCAGGTAGAACCATTTTTCATAAATTCCAAATTCATTATTAATGGCAAATATTTCACCTTACATGTATTAAACTTCAAAGAAAACGAAAACAAAGAAGAAATTTTTGTTTCTAAAAACTTATGTTACCTTGAAAAGATCTGCAAAGGGAATCTAATAAAAATCAGCACTCCCAACAAAGGTATGATAAACTTAAAAGTGCAAGATGAAAAAGAAAATTTTTTCTCCGAGAGAGGAACTATTATTATGGATTATTCATTATACAAATCATTATTTCCAATCCAAGAATTAAACTCTATTCGATTAAGTTTCTCAGATTTATCCAAGAAAAACGAAGCATTACAAACAATTCAACAAATTGCAAGCGAAAACGAGCTCATTTATTTGGACCAAGAAAAATTAAAAGAACTCTATTTATCAGGAATGAATCGAGTGTTTTCTGTGCTTGATTCTCTAAAACTCACGGCAATTCTTATTTCACTTTTATCCTTAGCCACATCAATTTTTTATTATGTAAAAGAAAAATCTCGAATTCTAGCTGGTTTAAAGGCCATTGGAATGAATTTCTTACAATTATTTTTCTTATTATTTTACCAGACTATATTTCTATTAATTGCTGGAATGACGTCTGGAATATTAAATAGCCTAATACTCTCACCTATTGTCATATTCGGAATTAACCAAAATGCATTTGGATGGGATTTGATATTTACTTTCCCAGTTCACTTTGTAGCAAATCTACCGATCTTAATACTTTTATATGCAACGATAATAACGATTATCCCTTTCTATTTTGTTTACAGAATGAAGATTTCAAATGAGTTGAATTACGAATAATTCTTTACCAAAAATCTACCTTACTTAATTTTAAGACATGGCAGGAAGTATTAAAGTTTGTTTGGATCTTGCAGACATGATTCGAAAAGAGAATTTAGAATCTCGAGAAAAAATCCCAACTTCTGATACTCATTTAAGAATTTGGTCATCTCAACTTGCTCGCACCGAGGAAGATATAAGAAAACTTTTAACTTCACTTCGAGATAGCCACTATATATTTGTAGTATCAATTGTATCACCAGACCCTAATTTGTTTGTTTACGGTGAGGATGCTTACTTATTTGCTGAACCATTCATTCTAAATGAATTAAAGAAACATTCAGAAGAGTCATTGGAAAAACTTTATGAAGCGAGTAATTACAAGCGGAAATCCGCGTTTCAAATCACTCGAGAACTGTTCCCAAAAATAAAAGAATTTAACAACACTCCTTTAGGTCGTTCGATTAACTTATCAGTAATGTTGGAAGAATTCCAAAGGATGTTAACTGCACAAAGTTACGAATATACTGACCAATGGAGAAGAAATAAACTCCAAGAAATATATAAAGACGAAGTATTAATTGCAGAGGAATTAGCAAATAGTGCAAACTTTAGAGAGAATGACCCAACTAAGCGAGCGATAGACCAATTAAAAGACCAGGCACCAAAAGAGAAAATTGATTCAAATTGGGTAAAGGCAAAAGAAAACTTTTCTACTGAGTTTTTACTTAGAGTTCATTTCAGAAAATATGAATTCGATATTGTTAAAAAATTAATTCAAAGCGGAAAGCTAAAGGAAGAAAAAGACATAAAATATGTCAGAGATACAATCCAACTAATGGAAAGCAGAATGGAACAAGACAATCTATTAAAACGATATGCTAACGATATGATTGAACTAAGGCGTTATGCCCAAGCAAAGCTAAATATGATACGCCAAGGAGTTGGTTCAAAACAGTGAGCTTAAATAGCAACCGTATTAACTTTTAAACCAGCCTACTTTATCAAGTTGCGTGTATACTTGAAAGAAAAATACAACTAAACTGATAAAGATCAATCTTCGTTTTAAAGAAAACTTACTATCGATATGATTTTCCTTTTCTGGAGCATAAAGTAAGTAAATGATTAAATTAACATTAAAAAATAAACCAAGAAAATTTGGATTTAGAATTGGAAACTTTACTTTTACTATAGGTATGTAGAGCATCACAAGTACAACCACACTTGGTATGAAATAAATAGGAGTTTTTCGATTCCACAAACTATCTTCCGTTAAATCTTCATCTCTTTTAATTCCGGAAATCTTTTCTAAAATCGAAATCAATTCCTCTCGATTTTTAATATTTACAATTGGATGGATTTTTTCCTTCGTTTCCAAAATAACACGATCATATCCACGGAACTTATCTAATGTGATTTTTTCTAAATCTTTGATTCGAATTGATGCACAATTGCCATTTGAATCAAATTGTTTGAGTAATCCACCGTCTAACTCCACTTTTCCACTCGAAAGAATTTCTATTTGTTTCAAATAATTCCTACGAAGAAACCAAAAGAAAAGAGCCAGAAGTGGAACAAATAAAGTGAGAAACTGAACACGTCCCTCAACTGGAATTTGCAGACTATTATAAGTAACAAAAAGCAGAAATAATACAACGATAGTCCAAGTGCGGGTCAGTAATTTTTTCCGAAAATAGGTTACATCATAAATAAATGTCTTTTTTTCACTCATTTGAAAAACTCACTCTTTGTAAAAATGGAAGCCATGGAAACATTTTCTTTCTCCAAATTTTCCCTTCCACCTTCCTCTCGATCGAGAATACAAATTCCATTTGTGACGGTTATCCCCGCATCCCTCAAAACTTTAACAGCTTTTAATGTGGAACCACCAGTTGTGATCACATCATCAACAACCAAACAAGATTTCACTTCCTTCCAAAATCCTTCAATTTGTTGTCCTGTTCCATGTCCTTTGTACTCTTTTCTTACAACAAGTGGAAAAATCGTTTTGCCCCTCTTTCCATAAGCCAAAGAAATCGCATATGCTATGGGATCTGCACCAAGAGTTAAGCCTCCAATTGCTTGGAATTCAACATTTAGTTTTGGAATAATTTCATCAATGAAACAGTCTGCTATGATTGCTAATCGTTCAGGATGGAGGGTTACCTCTTTACAATTAAAATAATGTTGAGATTCTAATCCACTGGCGAGGCGAAAGGGTGTTTCAGAAAATCGATACACATAGGACTTCATCCATGAAAATAATTGATCACGATAAGTATGGGACATATTCTAATTATATTCCCTATATCGTGCTGAATACAAAATTTTATCGCTCAAGCCTATGTAGAATTTCACAACTGAGAAAGGAGTTATTGGAATAACCATATCAATCCCCAATTCTCGACTTATTTAAGGGTAAGGGACCCACTTCCCTTACCGATTCAGAGACTCCCTTCCCTAACACGAAACCATTTTGTAAAGCATTGGAGATTATCCAATTTTAAATTCCTATGTTTTACATACGAAGTATAATTACAGTCAGTGTAAAATTTTATTGACTGGAATTATACGCATACACTAAATTTACAGTCACTAGATTATATTTCCAACAAAAATTAGAGTAAAACCGAATGGATTTGAATTCTATTTTCGAATTCTCGAGAGGACATGACGGCAGTTTTCTTTAATTCCTTCGGTAATGAAGGTTTTTTAGAACCAAAGGGGGCAGACCAGTAACTATGGAAAAGAAGATGTTGAACCGATTGCCTCTGCGAATTCGTAAAAAGCAAAATACCGAAGAAATGATCCTTTTGGTTGCGAAACAATTGTTCCAAAAAAAAGGATTCTCACAGGTTACTGTACCTGAAATTGCAGATGAAGCCGATGTCTCGGTGAAAACAATTTTTAATTACTTTGGTGCAAAGGAAGAATTAGCCTTTCGAGACGAAATTCAATTCTGTGACCAACTCATCCTTAGCCTTTTGTCTCGAAAGGAAAATCAGTCTGTTTTTGATGCATTCCAGGAATTTATTTGGTCTCTCATACAGTCCATCGACCCGGACCAAATCATTGAATCTTTGCCTGGATTTCATCCTTGGATGGATGACCCTGCCTTGGAACAAAGATACCTTCAGTTATGGGAAAATTATGAAAAGCGAATCACTGATGCTTTACAATTGGAATTTGGTTTTGTCGAATTCGATCCAACATTGCGGGTGATTGCCTGCCAAATGGTGTCTGTATTACGGACACTTAGTTCCAAGGATTTTAAAAACTATTTAAAACCAATCCCAATGGCGCTTCGTTACCGAGCTCTGGAAAAATGGACCCTAAGATCCTTCGAATTACTTTCGGGGATCCGGGACCATTTTCAGAAAAATGACTAATTGGCGCGATTCTTGTCTGCCAAAGTTCCTAAAAACAATACGATCTTTTTTGTTTCTTCTTCGGAAAGATTGATTCCTAATTGGTGGTAAGCCATTTTTTGAACAGCTTCTTCAATCGTAGCAATTTTTCCATCATGAAAATAAGGTCCAGTTAGAGTGATATTTCTTAAACTTGGAACTTTAAAAACAAACTTATCTTCGGGTTTTTTGGTAACATTAAATCGTCCCAAATCTTCAGTTTTGTATTCATTTACTAAACCGACTTTTCTGTAAGAATTCCCTCCGAGTAAATTTCCAGAGTGGCAAGATGTACAACCAGCAGCAAGAAAACTCTTAAACCCTTCCTGTTCCGCTTTGCTAATTGCTTTAAAATCACCTTTTACAAAGTCATCAAATCTAGAAGGAGTTACGAGTGTCCTTTCAAAAGCAGCAATTGCCCCTGCAAGATTATCATAAGTAACTGGATTTTTATCATCAGGAAATGCTTCCGCAAATAACTTTGGGTATTCAGCATCTTCATTGATTCGTTTTATTACGTCTTTTTCGGATGGCATCGCCATTTCCACTGGATTCAAAATAGGACCTTTGGCTTGTGCTTTTAAGTCAGCCGCTCTTCCATCCCAAAATTGGACAAAGTGAAATCCAGCGTTTAACACTGTTGGTGAATTACGATCGCCATTTTTGCCGAATGCACCAGGAGAAGTGGGAAGATTGTCTACACCTGCGGATTTTCCTTCAATATTGTGACAGGAATTACAGGACTGAGATTCATTCATTGAAAGTTTTTTCTCAAAATAGAGTTTTTTACCGAGTGAAATGAGTTTTTCAGAATCATTTTCAGACCCTGGCATTTTTTCGGGTAAAGCACCAATGATTTGTTTCGCCTTTCCTTGGATTTCTTTTGTCTCTTCTGAAGGGCCACAAAAGACCAAAGAAAAGAGTACAGCAGTCATTAGAAAAGGTGTAAGTATTTGTTTAAGCATGTCTTTCCTCTATCGGCTATATACCGAGAAATCAATTATATGGGCAAGTGAGATTTATCCTCCTTGTATTGAAAAGGAAAGGAGGAAGTCCACCTTTCCTTGTTAAAACTTGGTAAAATGAAGGCATTTTTCCTCTTTTGTTCCTTTCGGGATGCTAATGGAATCGGCATTCGAAGGCAAATGCATGGCATAGTCGTGCTTTATCGATGAAAACAGCAATGAATGCTAATCCAAGCTCATTGGCACGATTTTTGCATCCAATGTTTGTACAATCGTTAGGGGGCTTATTATGTTAAATACTAGAAGAACAGAAAGAATACCATCGATCGAATGGGATGACCTAGTCTTAAAATTATTTTCTATCAATGAAAAACCAGAGTTTTTGGTCACAAAAATTGGGAACATCTCTGAGCTTGGAGTGAGCAGTTGGATCCAACACGAAATTGGAGTAAAAGAAAAGGATCAAGTAACTGGGGTCATTGAAAGTGATTTAACAAGGTCTAGAATTTCATTCAGAGGAAAAATCGCTTGGATGAAAGAAACTGAAAACGGAATCCAATTTGGGATCAAATTTGCAGAAGAGCTAATTTTACCGAATTTTATCATCGCAAGATCAATGGCGGAATCGGCAGCATAAAAAAACGAATTCTTCGTTCCAATCAGATGACTTTCCTCTCGATTTAGGAACTATACAATCCGATACTTGTAAGGTAGCTATGTCCCAAGTGAAACATTTGATATCCTGGCAAGATTGGTCTGATGGAGAAATCCAGGAACTCCTCGACTTTGCAGTGTATGTAAAGAAAAATCGGGTGTATTTTTCAGGTCATATGTCTGGACGTTCTCTTGCAATGTTGTTCCAAAAAACTTCCACGAGAACAAGAGTATCTTTCGAAGCTGGAATGACTGAACTTGGTGGTCACGCAATATTCTTAGATTGGATGGCATCCAATTTTTTACTTTCTGACATTGATTTTGAGGGAAGGTATCTTTCGAGTAATGTTGCCATCATTATGGCACGTTTAAAAAAACACGAAGATTTGTTGGTGTTGAAATCGGGATCTACTGTTCCTGTTATCAATGGCTGTTGTAATTTATTTCATCCCTGTCAATCCTTAGCGGATATTCTAACAATTGTAATGGACTCCCCCAATGACTGGAAAAAGAAAAACTTATGTTATATCGGAGTTCATAATAATGTAGCCAATTCACTTGTTGAGATTACCGCCGCATTAGGCATTCATTTGATTCTAGTTACACCCATTGCGTCCAAAGAATCGATTGTTACGGATGCAATTGAAAGAGCAAAGAAAAAAGGCACTGTTTCTTGGGAAATGGATGTAAAAAAAGCAGTATCGAATGCTGATTATGTTTACACAGATACTTGGGTCGATATGGAATTTTTCAATGATCCAAAGTTTCAAAAAGAAAAAGAAGAACGGATTCAAATGATGATGCCTTATCAAGTGAATGCGGAACTTATGAAACACACAAAGGCCAAAGTGATGCACGACATGCCCATTCATGCAGGTTATGAAATTACGAGAGAAATGGTGGAAAGTGATCGTTCGATTATTTTCACTCAGGCTGAAAATAGACTCGATGCACAAAAAGCAATCATCTTAAAACTACTAGAAAATCATAACTAAATCAAACAGCCAAATACATATCAATATCTACGCTAGAAATCTATCGAGACTTGGAATTTACATTCAGTATGAATTTTTAGGGAATGTTAAAATGTTAATTATTTCCCTTATCTTGGGTGTCTGATTCGGTATACTTTTCCCACGGTGGTTCTTTTCTGTTTACCATCCAACCACTGAATCCATCGAGAAAATAAAGAAAGTCGATTTTGTCATCATGATCGAAATCAAATTTTTGTAAGGCCTCATCATAACATTGAAACCAAGTTGTCCTTTCTTTTTCTGAGATGGGAAATACAAAATGACGCATCCTCATCCTTGCAGGACCCCATTTTTCTATATAATAACTTGGACCACCTAACACCTGAATCAAAAAATCAGACTGTTTCTCTTTTGCCAAATCCCAATCTCCCTTGAACATCCAACGGATCTCTGAAGTACGGATCAGATCATAAAAATCTGAAACTAATTGGCGGATGTTTGTTTCTCCCCATTTTTCGAAAAGATGTTTCACGTTGGGATTGGTAGGTGGTGGTCCACCAGGAGGAGTGTAAATATCGTTTGGATCCAAATCAATTTCCAGAATTGCGAAAGGGACAGGAAGGGGAAGTCGATTTTCGACCGGAGCCGAAAGGCGGAGCCCGGACTGGCCCGGCCCTTTGGCACAAAGGGTTCGCCCAGAAAGTTCTGAATGGAGAAAGAATTACTTCCCATGTAATATTACTAGAAGGGTTTCTTGGGACTTAGTGCAGTTCGGATTTTGCCATTAAATCCTGGACGACAGGCAAAATTCACAAAACTTGGTAAAAAAATCCGAAAAAGGTATACTAAATGGCACTGACTCACCCGCAATCAGCTCTCTTTGCAGGAGAAAAACCTTTCCCTATCATCCCTGCTTGTGAACACTTCGCTGGATCTGAAAAACTCATCACAAAGGCTCTCGAGTTACAAAACAAACTTGGCGGACTTTTCGACATCACGATGGACTGTGAAGACGGTGCTCAAACAGGGAAAGAAAAAGAACACGCAGAAATGATTGTTCGCATTCAAAACTCTGAACTCAACAAACATAAAATGAGTGGAGTTCGAATTCATGACTATACCAACGAACATTGGAGAGGTGATATTGATATCATCGTTCCAGGTGCGGGAAACGTAATCGCTTATATCACAATTCCAAAACCAACAAAAGCAAGCCAAGTGAAAGAACAAATCACTTACATCCAAGATGCTTGCAAAAAAGCTGGGATCAAAAGAGAAATTCCAATTCACGTATTAATCGAAACTCACGGTGCATTGAATGATGTATTTGAAATCGCAAGCCTTCCATGGTTACAAGTTTTAGATTTTGGACTTATGGATTTTATCTCTGGTCACCATGGTGCGATTCCTGCTTCATGTATGAAATCACCAGGTCAGTTTGATCATGAATTGTTAAGACGTGCGAAATCAACTATGGTTGCAGCTGCTCTTATGAATGGAGTGATCCCTGCACACAACGTAACTTTAGATTTAAAAAACACTTACCAAACTTACCAAGATGCAAAACGGGCACATGATGAATTTGGTTTCTTACGTATGTGGTCAATTTATCCAGCACAAATCCAATCGATTTTAGATGCTATGGCACCTAACTTTGCGGAAACTCAAACTGCTTGTGATATTCTGATCAAAGCACAAGATGCTGATTGGGGACCAATCCAACATGATGGTGATCTTCATGACCGAGCAACTTACCGTTATTTCTGGGAACTAGTACAAAGAGCAAAACTCACAGGACAAAAACTTCCAGACGAAGTTGAAAAAAGATTTTTCTCAAAATAGATTTTAAATCTAAAAAGAGATTTTTCTAAAAAAGCCCACTTAATGTGGGCTTTTTTTTTACTTCAATTTGAATTTCTCTACCTGAGTGGATAGGTAAGAAGCTTGTGAGGCAATCTCAGCCGAAACAATGGTTAGTTGGTCAGAGCCTGAGGCAACATCCTGAGTCCCATTGGAAATACTAATAATCGTTTTAGAAATTTCTTCTGTTGCCCGTTTTTGCTCAAACACTGCTTCTTCAATTTGTAAATTTAAGTTTGTCAGTAAATTTGAATTTTGTGCAATGTCTTTTGCATTATTTTCCTGCAAAAGAACAGAATTTAACACTCGTTTTGCGGATGTTTCAAATTCTTTTACTCTGTTATTCAATAGATTTAAAACTTGTGCTGCTTCTGTTACTTTTTGATTGCCATTTTCTACTGCTGAATTCGTTGAAATGACTAAATCGCCAATTTCTTTCACGGATGTTCCAGTTTGTAATGCAAGTTTCCCAATTTCTTCTGCTACCACAGCAAATCCTCGTCCCGCATCCCCTGCCCTAGCCGCTTCTATGGCGGCATTGAGTGCTAATAAATTGGTTTTCTCTGAAATTTCTGTAATGATATCCAATACTTCACTGATTCGTTCTGCTTTTTCGCCAATATCTTCCATAGCTTTTGTAGAATCGTTCATCGCGGTTTCACCAACCACTGCGTGTTCTCTTGATTCCGATGCAAACTTAGCTAAGTATTCCATCTCTTTATTGATGTTTTGTACTTCTTCTCGAAGTGTTAAAACGGACTTATCAATTTCTTTCATCTTAAGTACAGCTTCTTCCATTGATTTACCAACATTATCAGCAGAAGCAGACAATTCTTCTACTGCAGCTGAAGATTCCTCTGCTGCACTTGCCTGAGTTTGAGAAATATCTGATAAATTTTGAGAAGTTGAAGCCATTTGTTTTGATTGGTTACCCAATTTTTCGACTGTTTGTTTAATATCTCCAATGATTGATACCAAACTATTTCTCATCTGATTCATTGAATCTAACAAACTACCTATTTCATCAGTATTGATTTCGTCCGCAGATGTTGATAGATTACCACTTGCAATTTGTGAGGAAAATTGAATTGCTTTGTTTAAGCGGTTACTGATCAAATTTTTAAACACAAAATTTAAGAAAAACAATACAACAAAAAGTATGAGTAAAGAGATTGCCACAGAACTAATGATCACTTTTGTTACTTGTTCGGTGAGAATTGAATCAGGAATACTCACCTGTAATGCCCAAAATTGTGGATCTTTTCCAATGTGAAATGGAGTAAAATAATCTGTGTATCCATCATGTTGGATGGTAAACATTTCTCCTAATTTCAATTTTTCTAAATAAATTTTCAGATGTTCCGGATTCTGGATCTTTTTCCCAAGTTTCTCTTTGTCTTGCCCATACATCACATATGTTCCGTTATCCGAAATGAAGGAAATATATCCCTGACCACGAAAAGGTCGGTTGTCTCCAATTTTTTCCTGCAGAGTTCCAATATCTAAATCAATTCCTGCTGCACCTAAAAATTTTCCCTTAGGATAAATGGGCACAACCAAAGAAATCATTTGGATTTTTTTCCCTCCAGCAAGGTATTCATAGGGACCAAAAACTTTTGCTTTATTTGTCTTTTTTACCTGAAGATAAAAATCACCTGCACCATTTGGATTATCATAATCAACAAGAGGTTCAAAGTTAATTTTTCCATCGGGAGTGTGGTGGAGATAAGGAATGAATCTACCCGTTTTATCATGACCAGGTTTCAAAACAAAGGCCGCATCCCGTCCTTCATAGGCATTCGGTTCGTAACAAAGCCAAATTCCAAAAATATTATCATTCCTTTCTAAAATTTCACGAAGGCTGCTCACCATTGATTCCCTAGGAGGTGAAGCATAAAACAATGCAAATCGATAACCACGAATGACTCCCATCATTGCATTCAAATGTTCTTGGATTTGAAAGGACCATTTTTCGGATGTGATTTTTGCATTTTCTTGGATTTCTAAGCGAAGGTCAGTGATTGTTCTGTAGATCTGAAACGACGTCAGGATCGTAAATCCCACAAATAAAATTCCAGCAATGAAAAGAGAAACCCTCTGGCGTATACTCATAGGGATCGATCTTATGTGTTTGGAAATTTTTGTAAATTGTTTCGCGTAATTGATTTGGAAATTTCCTGCCTAAATAAACAGCGTTTTCCAATTGAAAGAGGTAAGATACATAATGCACGACCCTCTTTTCAGAGGAATCGTGACTTTGATTGTGGGATTATTTTTTGGTTTTTGTTAGCACTTTGAAATTTTTATATTCTACGTATTCAATATCATCCACTTTTAGTTGGAAAACTCCTTTGGTGGAATGCACGATAAAAATATCACCTAACTGAGCCACCACTGCACCCGATAAAACTTCACCATTTGATTTATGGATCGTTTCTAAGACACTGTAATGATTTTGGATGTCTTCTTCGTTTTGAAGGCCCATTTTCTCTGCTTCTGTCGTGATGTTAGTCAACGCTTCGTTACGTTTACTCTCATGTTCTTTTTCTATGTTTTCCACAATTTCTTGGGTAACGGTTTGGTTTTCTGCTTTGTTTTCCACTTGTTTTTGCACAAGAGAATTATCAATCGCAACAAGGGTCTCTGCTTCCGCTTTTTCTTTTGGAGTCACTGGACTTTCGACTTTTGAGATTCCTTTATATAAATCTGTCAGTCCAGCTAACTCATCTTTTGTGATAGAAGAGGCTGCCATTTTTGCGTTGATGATATAAACCATTTCATTTAAGGAAGGATTCACTTCCATGGTTTCACCTGATTCTAAAACAATTTCATTTTCTTCTAAGGTTTTCACCAATTGGTCATAGTTTTCTTTGGATAGTCCATCATTCAGCTCCACTAGTTTTGGACCTGTCTTAAAAGCAACGGCAACTGCCCCTTCGTATACTTTGACTTTTGGAACAGAACCTTTTTCCAATTCAAATGAAAAGATAGTTCCTCTTACCCCCGCCACCATGGTTGGAGATGAGATGGATAAATTTTGATTCGCTTTTAATTTAACAGATTTGACTAAGAGGTTTCCTGCTAAAATATAGAGGTCGGTATTCGGTTGTTTATCACCTGCTAAATCTCGAAATAATACATCGGAATTTTCCTTAATCCGAATGATTTCTCCGCGGTAGGTTTGTAGGTCAACTTTCCCAAGTTTGGATAAAATCCGATCACCAGGTTTTACTACATCGCCTAGGCTTGCATACGTTTCCTTACCTTCCTTCATTAAGACCACTTGGCCTTGCAAGAAGGTAACAACTGCACCTGCAGTTTCATCTTTTGATTCTTTTTGCCCAAACGAAAATTTTTGGCATTGGAAGAAAGTGATGGTGACGAGGATGATAATAAGCAGTTTTTTCATATGAGTTTCCAAATGTGTCTGTATGAGATTCAACAAATCAAAAAAGGCATATTCTCAGAAAAGGTAAAACATTTTTAAAAAAAAGTGGGAGTGAGTGGCTTCATTTTCCCATTTTGCGAAGGAATTTTCGAACAAATTTCGATACAAAAATGTTTCTCACCATCAAACAGGGGTTTTTTGTCGATTGGTTGCTAGACGAAACAATAATGTGAACTTACAAATCCGAAATTCGTTTCCCAACATCCTTTGCAGAATGAAATAATTTCCGTTTGGCAATGATTTGTGAGGAATAGATACTTGTGTGTCCTGAGATGATGAAGGCAATCTGCGTTACAACCAAATAGAGGATTCCACATTCAAAACCAAATAATTCCATCCCCATAATGGCACAGGCCAAAGGAGTATTGGTTGCACCAGAAAAAACAGAGATAAAACCAACACTCGCAAATAATGCGAGATGCATTGGATCAAATGTTGCAAATAAATTCCCTAAAGTTGCTCCTATGAAAAAAAGCGGAGTTACTTCTCCACCTTTGAATCCAAAACCAATGGTAATTGTAGTTAAGAGGAGTTTCCAAAGAAAGGACTCTTTTGGTAACGATTCTAAAAATGCGTTTTGTATGGTTTTTACACCGAGCCCAAAATAATCCAAACTCAATCCGAAGGTAAAAAAACAAACTAACAGGATTCCACCGATGAGAGGCAGAAAGGGTGGGTATAAAATCCATCTTTTTCCGAAAGAGGAAAATAAATGGAGGAGATGAATGAAACTCTTGGCAACAAAACCAGATACAATCGCCAGTAAGAAGATACTTACAATGGATGTAAAATTCCAATCAAAGGAAACATTTGGAAAGAGTGTATGAGTCACATTCCATGCCAAACACACTTTATGTGATAACCATGCTGTGATGAGTGAAGGCAAAAAAAGTTTCCATCGGTAGGAACCAACCAAAATCACTTCAATGGAAAAAATGGCCGCGGTAACTGGTGTACCAAATACAGCAGAAAAACCAGCACTCATCCCTAAAATGATTAGGCTCTCTTGTTCTTTCCTTGTCATCGGGACGACCCTAACGATTTGGTGGGCAATGGAACCACCCATTTGGACTGCAGTCCCTTCCCTACCCGCCGATCCACCAAACAAGTGAGTGATGAGAGTTCCCACTAACACAAATGGAGTCATTCGAATGGGAATCACTGAGCTTGGAGAATTGATTTCTTCCAATAATAGATTGTTCCCTTTGTTTGCATTTGATCCGAAGTGGTGGTAAAACCATCCAATGAAAAAACCTGCCAATGGTAAAAAGTATAAAAGTTGGATGTGGTTTTCTCTTACCTCAGAGACAAATTCTAATGCATGTAAAAAGAAAGCCGAAATACTTCCCACTATACTTGCAATTGTTATGATGATTAGGCACCAACGAACCATAAAAGGAATAGATTCTTTGATTCGCCCAAAACGAATGTTATCGATCACCAATGGCACCCACTTGTATTTGTAGAAAGTATTCAGTTACTAGAATTCGTGATCTGGTCATTCTGAAAAAGTGAAAAAATGCAGAGGGAATGATTTTTCAAGGAAAGGAAATATACTCAAAAAGGTAAAAGGTCAAATCAATGGCTTATATGGTCGAGAAATGTTCGGTTTCCCAATCGCTTAGGAAACCAGTGACTTTTAATTTTGGAGAATGGATGATTTTTCCATAGATTCTAATATTTGTTTTTTTTCTTTCATTAAGGTTTCTGCCTTAGCGAGATATTCTTCAAAGGTTGGATACTCCTTTGCTAAGATTGAACCACAATAATGAAAATATATCTTTTTTGATTTTGATAGATGTTGGTATTTTGGCAAACTGGAATAACCCATAAAACCGCTGACAACAAACACATCTAAATCGATATTAAATTTATAAGCAATTTTCAACACTCCCGTTTGGAAAGGTTGGATTTCTTCTGTGAAAGTTCGTTCCCCTTCTGGATATAAAAAAATAGATCTAGTTTTTAAAACTCGAAGAACATCAGTTTTAAAATTTCGAAAATTTGGTTTTTTTTCTGAATAAATAACCGCTTCCACAATAGTTTTATGCATCATGAGCGGAATGATTTTATACCTTTGGATGATATCACCACCTAAATATGAAAGTCGAACATCCTTCGATTTAGTGAGATACGGTAATGATACAATCAAAGGTACTTCTAATGCATTCGTATGGTTACAAATGAGAAAACGATTGTTTCCATTTGGATTCCAATCTCCTTGTGAAAAATCAAGTGATCTACCAGTTAAAATGAAAAAAGAACGATACCAAAAATATCCTAAATAATTGTTAATTCTGTTAGACCATCGGTCAAGTTTTGTAATCTTAAATAAATAAGAAAATGTCAGACCAACTGGAAATAGGATCACTAAAACAGGAATTGCATAACATAAAACGACAAAAAATTGAAGTTTGCCCATGAATGAATAGAAGTGGAATCCTATAGAAGGTAAACTAATATTCTAAATGATTTCTTAAAAAAAGTAAGAATTTAAATTTTAAGCTCTAATACATACTTTGGAAAATCGATCCGTTCAATTTGAATCTTTCCTTCGATTTGTTCTACAAGCATACCAATCAATTGTAAACCAAATCCAGGAGTGTTCTGAAATGAAATAGAATCAGGGATACCTGTACCATTATCAGAGTATTCCAAAACCAATTGATTCTGTGATTTAAAAATTCTGAGTCGGATTTCAGGCATTGAAGTTTCGGCAAAAGCATGTTTCATAGAATTTGTAATCAGTTCGTTTAAAATGATACCAACAGACGAAAGCAATTTTGCATTTAACTCTATCGTCTCTTGTAGTATATCAAGCTTTACTTCCACATTCTTAGGGAAAATTGAAACGATTTCTGTACATATGGAAGGAAAATAATCCTGAATTGAGACACTATTGTCTGTTTCTGAATGATAGAGTTTATCATACAATACAATCATACTTTTGATTCTACCGGCAGCTTCATAAAGGATTGTTTGGATCGAAAGATTATCTTGTGACTTTGCTTGTAAGGTTAGTAAAGTAAACAAAGAACTCATATTATTTTTTACACGATGGTGTATTTCTTTTAGGATGTTTTCCTTTTCGTGTAACAATCTCTGGATTCTGGATTCTGAAATAGTCCTTACGCTAACGTCTCTCAAAATTACTGTATACAAAGCTTCGCCGTTTACAGATATCTGGGAAATAGAAGCTTCAATTGGAAATTCTTCACCATTGAATCGAAGTCCGCTAATTTGACCCAATGCTCCCATCGCTCTTCTACTAACACCAGTTTTACCAAATTGATCAATATGTTTATCGTGTTGTTTTCGGAAAGTTTCAGGAATGAGTTGGTCTAATGGTTTTCCTATAATCTCTTGCGATTCATAACCAAACATTTTTTCTGCAGCACCATTAAACAAAACAATTTTTTTCGAATTATCGATACTGATGATGGCGTCCATCGCTGAATCGATGATCTGTGTTAATTTTGCTTCTGATTCTAGGATTTGATTGAGTGCTTTTAAACGATCAGAAATATCTCTTGCAACAAATATATAACCAATTGGAAGTTCCGATTCATCATTCAAAAGTACCAAATTAATTTCTATATTTCTGATACTTCCATCTTTGGCTTCTTGGACTGCTTCCCCAATGAAACTTCCTTCTAAATTTACTTTTTCGATCACTTGTTGGTTGGAAAACATACTATACCGTGTTTTAAGGATCTCTATTATATTTTTTCCAAACACTTCTTCAGCTTTCCAAAGGAAAATTTTTTCAGCGGCTTTGTTCCAATAATTAATTTTTTGCGTAAAATCAGTTCCTATCACCGCATCCAATACATTATCCAACATATTTGCTTGTTTGGCGATTTGACTTTGCACATTATATTCGGCAGTGATGTCTCGAAAAACTAAAACAACACCTTTTGTATCACCATTTAAATCTTTAATAGGAGAACCTGAGTCAGATATTTGGAACTCAGATCCATTTTTTGCAATCAAAACTGTATGATTTGCTAAAGCAACAACTGAATTTGTTTTTAAAACAATCTCAACTGGATTTTCAACCTTTTGACGTGTTTTGACATTGATGATATTGAAGACTTCATTGATTTCATGTCCTAATCCATCTTCGTGGCTCCAGCCTGTCAATTTTTCAGCAACTGGATTGATTCTCATCACTTTACCATCCCTATCAGTAGCAATCACTCCGTCACCAATGGAATGTAATACGGTCTCTAAATGTTCTTTTTTACTTTTTGTAAGTTCATTTGCCTCAAAAAGTTTGAAGGCCATTTTAATAGATGCATCTAAAACTGTGAATCCAGAATTTTTCACCACATAACCGTAGGATGTGATACTCTCTGTTTTTTTAACAATTTCCCTTTCGGTATGAGAAGATAAAAAGACAATAGGGATTTCTTTATGATTGAGGATGTGAGTGGCAGTTTCTGTTCCATCCAATCCTTTTCCTAAATCGATGTCCATGAGAATCAAATCAAAAGGATTATCTTCTTTGATCACTAATTGAATTGCATTTTCACCACTTGGGACATGTGTTACCTTGTATCCACCTTGCTCCAACTGGTTTTTTTCATAGAGAGCTAAAATAGCTTCATCTTCTACAAGTAAGATGGATTTGTCTGCTATGACGGTCATCATTCATCCTTTTGTATTCCTCATCCAAAGCGAAAAAAAATACAGAACTCCAAATGATGATCGATTGAATATTAAATTCAATCAATAATTTAGAAATTTTCTAATATACGAATGGAATTAGGTGATCAAGAACTTTGTTATTTTATCCCGATATTTATGACAAAACTAAAAATTACATTCCCAAAAATCCCCAATACAATCAAACACGCCTAATACTTTGCTTGAAACAAGTTGGTCCTTCCACAAACATTATACATACCAAAACCAACTCCAGGCAATCCGAACGAATGAAGAGTCATTTTGAAAACCGCAAGGAAAATCAAAACGCACACACCTAACCAGAGAATAATGGAAAGAAATTTTACAAAGTTTCTTTAAAATTTCATTTCGTCGGTAATCCTAACATCGGATTTTAAAGTAGGAACTAGCGCCTATTAGAAAACAAAAATTCAAATTTTTGCTTTGGGAATCTTTCCTTTGCCTATAGCGAATTTCATAACCTAGAAATTTCAAAATGAATGATTAGTATGGATTAAATTCTACTCTAAAGGTAAATATAAAATGGATGTAAGCTCACTAATTTGAGACTACTAAAATCATTGGATGATTTTGAATTCTTCTACAGAATCATGTTACATTTGATTGGATTGTTTCATCTAGAAATTTCATACGCATCATATAAAACTTTATGACCAAACTATGAACTTTTTAAAATTAAAATTTCGTAAGAGTGGATTTGTTTTGCGTAAGATTCATCTACGTGATAGAGAGGACGTATTGGGTGGCGGGTCTAGAACCCCACCCAATTCAGGGCGGGGATACTAAATTCACGCGCATTCATTTCTTCGCATGTGGATGTGCATTTCGATACACTTCTTTCAATCGGTCTCTCGAAACACTTAGATACACCTGCGTCGATGACAAAGATGAATGACCAAGTAACTCTTGTACGGCGCGAATATCGGCACCTGCGTTCAATAAATCGGTGGCAAAGGTATGTCTAAATTTGTGAGGTGTAATTGCTTTTTCCATACCCATCACAGACCTACGTTCCGATAAAATATAACGAATTCCACGAGTTGTTAATTTTCCACCTCTTTGGTTTAAAAAAATTTCATCAGGACCACTATTGCAACGTTCTTCCAAATAATCTTTGAGAGCTTCTCTTGCTTCTGGTCCAATAAAAACAAATCTTTCCTTTCTACGTTTTCCCATCACTTTAAGCGATGTTAACTCTTCATTCAAATCGCTTAACTTCGCATTGACTAATTCGAATACACGAAGACCAGTGCTATACAAAACTTCCACGATGGCTTTGTCCCGTTTCCCAAGGACTTCCTTTTTTTCAGGATCTTCATAATCCAGAATGTCTTCTGTTTCAATTGGTGTAAAATTTTTTGGTAATTTCTTTTTGGTTTTGGGAAAACTCACCTGTAAGATTGGATTAGCTCCAATTTTTTCTTCCCGGAATAAAAATTTATAAAATGTACGTAAGGATGAAAGTTTGCGACTTTGTGTTCGTTTGTCTTGTTTTTTTGAAGATTTTAAGTCAGAGAAATAAGCGCGTACATCCAACACATCCACACTCAATATATCAATTTCTTCTTTTAAACAAAACTCAAAGAAAAATTTTAAATCTCGTAAATAGGCAAATAAGGTATGCTCTGAATAATTTTTTTCAATTTTTAAATAGGTGCGGTAACTGCGAAATAAATCCGCCATTACTTGGGGAAAATGCTCGGGAATTTGGACTTCGAGGGCTGGCAGGGTCATACAAGAAACCTATCGGCTAAGTTTTCTTTCTCCTTCTCTAAAAAAATACTATACAAGTACTTACATTTTGTTTAGTGTTGAAAACGGAAAAAAAAAGACATAATCCAGAAAAATTCCCCACTCTTCCTAATTTGTCCTAGGCCTAATGCATAATGGAGTCACTTCGGAAGAGAAAAAGAGTGGAATTCGGAAGGGATGGGTTCATCCTTGAGAGAGTCAGACGGATTTTTTAAAACCAACTGGCCAAGTCCCCTACCTAGTCTTTCGGAACACCGACTTAGGAGAAAGATTGATTCATGAAAAAAGAGAAAGCTGACAAAGCACAAGACAAAGAGACCGACCAAAGAAAACAGGCCATTGATGCGGCCCTAGGCCAAATTGAGAAACAATTTGGAAAAGGATCCATTATGCGTCTCGGTGCCGACACACGTATGGCTGAGATGAATGTGGTTTCCACTGGATCTTTGGACCTCGACATTGCTTTGGGGATCGGCGGTTTTCCATCTGGTCGAATCATTGAAATCTACGGACCAGAATCTTCGGGAAAAACGACTCTTACCTTATCTGCCATTGCGGAAACGCAAAAAAAAGGAGGCATTGCAGCCTTCATCGATGCAGAACACGCACTTGATCCATCTTATGCAAAAAAACTAGGTGTCAACGTAGACGACCTTCTCGTCGCCCAACCAGACAATGGGGAAGAAGCACTTGAAATCTGCGAGTCACTCGTTCGTTCCAATGCAATTGATCTCATCGTCATCGACTCTGTTGCGGCGCTCGTACCAAAGGCGGAGATTGAAGGCGATATGGGTGATTCTCATATGGGTCTGCAAGCTCGACTCATGTCACAAGCACTCCGTAAATTAACAGGAACCATTTCCAAATCCAGTACAACTGTTATCTTTATCAACCAAATCCGTATGAAAATTGGAGTGATGTTTGGAAGTCCGGAGACCACTACAGGTGGAAATGCATTAAAATTCTATGCATCGATCCGACTTGACATTCGTCGCATTGAAACACTCAAAGAAAAAGAAGAACCAGTTGGTAACCGTGTACGAGTGAAGGTGGTCAAAAATAAATGTGCACCTCCATTCCGTCAGGCGGAATTTGACATCATGTATGCAAATGGTATCAATCGTGAAAGTTCACTCATTGACCTGGCAGTTCGCCATGACCTAGTCGCAAAAGCTGGATCTTGGTATTCTTATAATAGTGAAAAAATTGGCCAAGGTAAGGAACAAGTAAGGAACTTCTTTTTAGAAAATCCAGACATTGCATTTAAAATCGAAAACCAAGTGAGAGACCTCAATGGATTGCCATTACTCGACCAAGCGAAGATCCAAACACGCGAAGTGAAGTCAATTGAAAGGGATCCAAAGGAAACGAAAGAAACAAAATCAAAACAACCAGTGAGTTTCTCCACCGAAGGGGACGGAGACATCGCCGTAGGCGAATAAAAATAAACAGGCTTTCTTTTTAGGAACCATTGACCGGTTCGGGGTTTCCCGGGCCGGTTTTTTTTTACCTATTTTCTCTGATGATTCCTTTTGAAAAAAGATATATGAAATTCATAGGAATCAAAATCTATCCACAGTATCTATCCTTCAGATTTCGAGTTTCAAATTTATGAATCCAAAATTATTCTTATGTATTTTATTATTCACTTTGCAATGCCAAGTTGTTAGCAACAAACCAAATGGTACTCAACTAGAATCGAATGAGTTTTCCGAATGGGCGGGTTTATCAAATAATGATCCTGTACATAAAAAGGAAATGGATGCAAGTTGGAATAAATTGATCACTACTAAAGATTTGATCACTGAGTATTTAAAACAAAAAGACTACCATCCTAATGTTAAAACTGTCGTTTATCCATTTAGTGGAATTGATGTATTAAATTTATTTTCGTTTTATCCTCAATGCCAAAACTACATACTCTTCGGATTAGAAGATCCAGGATACCCATCAAAATACAGTGAGTTGTCCGAAAAAGAGAAATCAATTGTCAAGTCTGGGATACGAAATCTGTCCGATCATTTAGCAGGCAGAAATTATTTTACATATCGTAAAATGAAAGAAGAAACGAAGAAAAAAGAGCTAAATGGAGCTTATCCCGTATTTGTTGCATTCTTGAAACGAATGGGTAAAGAAATTCTGGATTCTAAAGAAGAAACTATTTTCGGAAAAGGTATCACATACAAAGGGTTTACCTTACTTTTATATGACACCAAACTCAACAAAAAGGAATCACTTACATATTTCAAAATATTCTTAATTGGTAATGAAGGTATTCCTGGCGATGGATTGTATGAATATTTTTCCAATTTAGGTGAGATTGGTGTTTTCACAAAATCAGCTGAGTATCTCTTTCATGGTGAAAAACGAAAATCCTTCCGAGATTTACTTCTTAAAAATGCAACTTTTATTGTACAAGATGAATCTGGTTTTCCAATCCGATTGTTTCCAGAAGAATCTTGGAAACGAAGTATGTTTGGAAGATACGAAAAATCATGGAATTTATCGGGAGCAGTGACCCCAGAAAATCAACCGGAGTTAATCAAACTAAGCAAAGAGACCAATGACCAAATATTACCTTTCCCATTTGGATACGGCTTTTTAGGAACCAAGGACAACAGACAATCTGCTGTCCTTGTATTTGAAAAAAAGTAAAACTACAAAAGGGATTCTAAACTACAGTTGTTGGGTCCCAACAGGTTCTAAAGTTTTCATTCCAATGATTGATCTCTTTCATATCCTCTGGTGTTAAAGTAAAATCATACACATTTGCATTTTCTTTGATGCGAATTGGATTTTTTGATTTTGGAATCACAACATTTCCGGATTGTAACGACCAGCGAATCAGAATCTGTGCATTGGATTTATTGTACTTTTTCGCTAACCTCGTGACTCTTTCATCTTCTAATTTTTGTCCATGTGCTAACGGACTATAAGCTTCTAACAAGATCCCATTTTTTTCGCAGTATTCTTTTAACTGTAAGTCTTGTAAAAAGGGATGGTATTCGACTTGGTTCATGGCTGGAACAATTTGGGAATCTTGTAATAATTCTTCCAAATGTGGGATCATAAAATTACTAACCCCGATGGACTTAGCCTTCCCTTCTTTTTGGATTTTCTCCAAAGCTTTCCAAGAATCTTTCCGTTTCCCTGAGACAGGAAAATGGATCAAATACATATCTACATAATCTGTTCCTAGTTTACTTAACGATACATCAATGGCTTTTTGAGCTTCGTCATATCCTTGGTCAGCATTCCATAATTTTGTGACTAAAAATATCTCACTTCGAGGGATACCACTATCTACGATGGCTTTCCCTACATCTGCTTCGTTTCCATATATAGCAGCTGTATCTATGTGACGATAACCTGATTCCAAAGCGGCCATCACTGCTTCATAACATTCTTTTGGTCTAGACTTCCAAACACCTAAGCCAAGTAAGGGTACGGAAATCGTTTGGTTCGTCGCAATTGTTGAAGTAATTTTTAGTTCAGACATGTGTATGTCTTAGACGAAAAGACCCTACCATAGGTTTTCCATGGTAGGGTTCAAATTTAAAATTTGGATTTATTTTTTGGATCCAACTAACTCTGGGATTGGAGCAAATTGTAAGTCATCACCATTCCAATCTGCTCGGTACTTTCCCTCCGCCAGTGTTCCCGATAAGATTGCCTTCGCCAAAGGTCGATTCACAATTCGATTGAAAACGCTACCCAATGGTCGTGCCCCAAATTTAGGATCAAACCCCTGCTCTCTTAGAATATGTTCTGTACTTTCCGAAAGTTCGACAGAGATTCCTTTCACTTTCAATCTTTCATTCAACAAACGTAGCTGTTTTTCGATCAATTTTTCCATGATGGAAGAATCCAACGAATGATAAGTTAAAATTGCATCCAACCTTCCAAGGACCTCTGGTTTAAAGTCGGCTTCAATATTTTTTGAATTGGTAGTCAGAATCACAATTGTGTTTTTAAAATTGATGGTTCTACCTTTGTTGTCGGTGAGTCTACCTTCATCTAAAATTTGAAGTAATATATCGGAAAAGTCAGGATGTGCTTTTTCTACTTCATCGAATAACACTACAGAGTAAGGTTTTCTTCGAATGGCTTCTGTTAATATTCCACCTTCGTCGTAACCAACATACCCAGCAGGAGCACCAATTAATTTCGCAACAGAGTGTTTTTCTGAGTACTCACTCAAATCTAAACGAACCAAATTGGTTTCTTGGTCAAATAAATACTTCGCAATTGCTTTTGCAGTTTCAGTTTTACCAACACCCGTTGGACCTTTTAACAAAAATGATCCAAGTGGTCTTGTCTCTGAAGAGATACCTGCATAAGAAGTTAACAAAGTATCTGCAATTTCTCGAATGGATTCTTTTTGACCATACACAACTGAATTTAGATCTTCTTCTAAGTGGAGTAAATTCTCTTGTTTGGTTTTTAGAATTTTTTCTACTGGAATCCCAGTTTGCCTAGCAATCACAGCAGCGATATGATTTCGTTCTAAGATCCAACTATTTTGAAATCCACTGAGTTCTTTTTCCAATTCAGGTAAAACTGCGTATTTTAATCGAGAAGCTTCCGTATAATCTGCTCGCTGTTGTGCGGCATCTAAATCAAATTTCACTCGATCTATTTTATTTTTAATCGAAGCGATTTGTTTTAATGAATTTACTTCTTTTTCCCAAACTTGTTTTCCTTCTTGGAATTTTTTCTCTAAAACTTCAATTTCCTTAAGAATATCCTCGTTTTTCTTTTCTACTTGAGCAAAGATTTTTTTTGAGCGGATTTCACTCTCTAGTTCCACGAGTTCTGTTGGCATTGCTTCTGCGGAAAGTTTTAAAGCCGATGCAGCTTCATCCACCAAATCGATCGCTTTGTCTGGCAAAAACTTATCAGTGATGTATTGGTCGGACAAAAGAACTGATGCATAAATAGCTTCGTCAGAAATTTTAATCCCATGATGAATTTCATGTTTATCACGTATTCCCATTAGAATTTCAATGGCATCCTCTTTACTTGGTTCGTTTACAGGCACTGCACGAAATCTTCTTTCTAATGCTTGGTCACCAAGGATGTATTTTTGAAATTCATCACCTGTCGTTGCTCCAATACAATGGAGTTCACCTCTTGCCAAAGCTGGTTTCAGTAAGTTGGCTGCATCCATAGCACCTTCTGTTTTCCCAGCTCCTACCAATTGGTGGATTTCATCGATAAACAAAATTGCTTCACCAGCTTGCCCCTTGATATACCGCAAAAGTGCCGTTAGTTTTTCCTCAAATTCTCCTCTGTATTTTGTTCCAGCCATTAATTGACCCATATCAAGTGAATAAATGGTTTTCCCTTTTAATACATCTGGAACTCTTCCCTTTACAATTTGTTCAGCAAGACCTTCTACAATCGCAGTTTTTCCAACTCCAGCACTTCCAACTAACACCGGATTGTTTTTAGACCTTCTACCCAAAATTTCCATTACTGATCTGATTTCTTTACTTCGGCCAATCACAGGATCCAATTTTCCTTCTTTCGCCAAATCATTGAGATTCACAAGAAAATTTGGTACTTCTTCATCAGTCTCTTTGATATTCAAATCTTCATAGTTGATCTTTAATTCAGGCAAAATCTGTGGTAAAAATTTTAGAAAATCTGCTTCCTTCAGTTCTTCCCGTCCATTCTCAGCAGCTCTAGACGATGCCATAGTAAACCATTGGGCAAGTTTTGGAGATGTACGAAGTGATTCGAAAGGAATCTCTCCTGATGCCCGCGCTTGTTTCTTTAAAAATTCATCAACTGTAGATTTATATTTCAGTAACGCCTTTCCTGAAACAGAAGTGGGTAAGGTCATAAATCCCCATACTAAGTGGTAAGGAGTGATTTCTGTATTTTGCCTGCGAATTGCTTCTGTCTGTGCAATGTCCAAAGCTCCTTGGACGTTTGAGTCATATTGTTTCATAGTGTTTCCTCACGTTTAGCACTCTGAGTCTTAGACTGCTAATTTTACGTTCTTAATACAAGTTTTTTTTGAAAATGGCTTTTAGTGACGCATTCCTCGTCCAATTCTAGTGAAGTTCGTAGTTAGATTGGTACCAAATCTTAGGGAATCACTGGGACCAGACAAAAAGGAGAAGCGATTTTAGTGCTTTTTTTCAGAAAAACATCTTGGATTGCCTTACTCTTCTTTTGCACACTCCCATTAGTTGCCCTACCTCTCTCCATCGAGGAATCAAACAATTACAGGGACATTGGAAGGTATTTTGAGTTTACGATCCCAAGTAACCCTGAAGCGACTCTAGACGAAATCTTAAAACAGGAAACGGTCTGGAGGCCTAATTCTAAAAATGTAATTTCGTTCCCTCGATCCAAAAACCCAGTTTGGATCAAAGTAACATTAATCCATTACGGAAACTTTCCTCACACTTTCTTTTTACATCTATCCAATCCCGTGGTGGACCTATTCGAATTACATACCGAAATCAATGGTAAGTGGAATACACAGTGGTCAGGTGAACAGGTATTACAAAAGAATAAGCCAATCTATTCCCATTTATCAGCATTCCCGATTACATTATCAGCAAATGAAACAAGGACCATTTATTTAAAGATCCGATCTGACAATCCAATCTTTAGTTTTGCTTCCATTTATAATTCGAGAACCTTTATCGCATATTCCAAAAAACAAGATATATTCTTTGCCGCTTATTTTGGAGCAGGTTTTATGATGTTCCTTTTCAGTCTTTTTTTGGCACATACCCTTCGCTATAAAAAGTTTTTTTATTTTTTCTTTTATCTTGCAACTGTCCTATTCCTAAACACTTACTCAACAGGCTTTATACAATATATAGAATTCGGAAATTCAAATACTTGGAAAAATTATTTATTCCCCATTACTATATATTTTTCATCAATCTTCGGATTACTTTTTACGTTAGAATTCTTAGAAACCAAAAATATATACACAAATTTATATAAAGTCACATCGAGTTACATAATCTTACTATTAATCGTTATCCCAACCCTTTCAGTTTTGGATTTGCGCTTTTTTATGCAACTAACAGTTGTATTCGTTTCAATATCTCTTTTGTTCACTATCACCATTTCAATCATGACACTATCAAAAAGTAAGAGGAAAATAGAAGTAATTTTATTTCTTTTGGCTTTTGGATCATTACTGATTGGGGCATCTTATTATATTTTCACGGTACAAGGTTTTATCAAACCATTTCATTTTGCATCGTATTCATTGCCATTAGGTTCAGCAATGGAAGTATTTTTTCTTTCACTGGCACTCGTTTTAAGAGTATCTGAATATAGAAAGTCAAATGAACAAAAACAAGAAATTGATCTCCAACTTAAGATTGCGCAGAAACTACAAAACGGATTATTACCTAAAAAAAGAACTCATGCTTTAGAATACCCACTTGGTTTTAGATATTTACCAGCAACAGACATTGGAGGAGACTTTGTCGAAATCATTGTAAAAGAAAATGAACTTGGTCTATTTTTGTGTGATGTTTCAGGGCATGGAATTCCTGCAGCAATGATTGCGTCTATGACTAAAGTTTCACTGGAGATTTGGAATGATACACTAGATAAACCAGCATTAGCTGCTGAGAAAATAAGAAAATCTCTCTTAAGTTCTTTATCTGGCCACTTTTTAAGTGCATTTTTTGTTTATATCAATCCAAAAGAAAATACACTCCGCATCGCGAATGCAGGCCATTTACCCCTTCTCCACTTAGACAGAGATGGAAAAATTACTCCATATACAAGTTACGGCAGAGCCATAAATGAATTTATAAAATCGGATATGATTGAAAAAAGTTTCCCTCTACCAAAAGAAGGAACCTTTATATTATTTACAGATGGTGTTATCGAAGCACGGAATATCAATACTGGTGAATTATTTGGTGAAGACCGTTTTTACAATTTAATCCAGACTCTTGCCAAAAAACACCCACAAAACATTTGTGATTTTGTTATAGAAGAAGTTCAGAAATTCCAAAAAACCAAAAGATCTGATGATGATATTACAATTCTAGCTTTGTCTTTGGATACAAAAATCAACTTCGAAGGAATGTGAACAAAATCCTATGTTCCAATCCAAAAGTGAAGTTGGTTTAATAGATCATTTGGATTAAACGGTTTGGATATGAAGTCATTCATACCAACTGCTTTGATTTGTTCTTTTGTTTCGAGTTGCGCAGATGCAGTTAATGCGATAATCGGAAGTTTTTTCCAACGTGAATCTTTTCTGATTTCCGTCGTTGCGCTATAACCATCCATTTCTGGCATATGTAAATCCATTAAAATTAAATCAATTGGTTGGTTCGAAACTATTTTTAAAACCTCTACTCCATTTGATGCTTCAATGGTTTGTATCCCCCAACGATTCAGAAACCGAATCACAATAGAACGATTGATTTGTATATCATCTGCGACTAATACAATTTTTCCGTTTAATAAATCATTGTTCTTCGCCGAAGCAAATGAGATCAATTCATTTGATTTTCCGACTTTACAAGGAACAGAAAATGTAAACTTTGATCCTTTACCAAGTTCGGATGATAGATATAATTTTCCATCCATCAACTCAACTAATGCTTTAGAAATTGCTAAACCGAGTCCAGAACCACCATATTTGCGAGTTGTATCTTGGTTTGCTTGGGTAAACTTCTCAAAAACAGAATCAAATTTGTTTGATTCAATTCCTATACCTGTATCTTCTACTTCAAATTGTATCTCGAAAGTTGTGGAATTTTGAGAAATCACTTTAACTCTTAAACTTACAGAACCCTTAATCGTAAATTTCAAAGCATTTGATAGTAGATTATTCAAAATTTGCAATAATCTCGTAGGATCTGAATGAATGAATTCTGGTAAAGATGGATCGATTTGTTCTTCGAATGTTAAAAGTTTTTCTCTCGCACGCATTGAGAATGAAGTTGTGATTGCTTTCAAAAATTCTCTAAAATTAAAATCAATTTTTTCGATGACCACCAAACGTTCTTCAATTTTATTGAAGTCTAGTATATCGTTAATGAGTGCTAACAATGATTCACTAGCGAATTTTAAATTCTTTAAATTTTCTAATTGTTCTGGTTTCGGATTTTCTTCAAGTAACCATAACGAAATTCCAATAACGGCATTTAATGGAGTCCTTAATTCATGACTCATATTCGATAAAAAATCTGATTTAGCACGATTTGCTTCCTCAGCTTTTATTTTGGCATTGATTAATTCCCTCTCGTAAACAACTGTTTTTGTCACATCTAGTATCACAGAACGGCTTCTGATCATCTTCCCAGCAGAAGAATGGATTGCCGTCGAAGACAAATTAACAAAGATCGAACTACCATCTTTTTTGATAATTTCAAAGATTAAGTTATTGATAAAACCCTGTTTTTTAAATTGTGGGAAATTTGAAGTAAAGATTACTTTACTATCTTCGGCTAAAAGATCAGACCATTTTTTTTTACCAACTAATTCGTCTTCGCTGTAACCAAACCATTCACATTCAGTTCGATTTACTTTTAAAAAGTATCCGTCTGGATCTAAACTATGAAATCCAACTGGTGAATTTTGATATAAATCTTCGATCTCTGAAAATCGATCTTCAATCATTTCCTTTTCAACAATTGACTGAAGACTCCTTCTGATGATAAAGATCATCCAAATGATTAAAAAAGAAAGTAGAGAAAATAAACCAGCAGAAACAACCAAAAGACGATCATCCGTTACCTTACGATTGGAGAATTCCAATTCGTCTCTTTGTTTTTTTCGTTTTAAAATCTGATCATGAAGCACTCTAAAGTCAGTCATTTTTCGATTTCCGACCACCAAACTTTGATTTGTAGGCATTCTTGCAGGAAATCCAATTAAGTAACCTTGGAGGTGTTCTATTTTCCTATGACTTATATTAAAAAGTATTTGCAAATCTTTTATATCTACGGCATCACAAAATTCGAGTAAATATTGTTCTAGCGATGGTAGAAGCAATAACGCATTGTGGTAAGGACTTAAAAATATAGGATCCTTAGAGAGCAAATAACCTCTCATTCCCGTTTCCGCATCTTTTAAAGCAGAAGCATAATCATTGAACCTTAGATCCCAATTTTTCCTTTTTTCAATGTGGTCTGTCTTGATACGATTATCATAAATATGATAAAAAAAGAAGATGGAGGAGAGAATCAAAAATGATAAAATGATCCATAGGAAACCAAGATAAAATCGTTCAAATTTTTTTTGGATCAAAAAAGTCATTTGAATCTATTTTCATATTCGAATGAACTATTTTGTCAATAGTTTAAACCATAGCTTTCCAAGCTGGAAAGTACAAATCAAATTGTGTACCTACCCCTACTTTGGAATCAACTAATATAGTTCCTCCCATTTTGGCTAAAATTCCATAAATGATGGAAAGACCAAGTCCAGTTCCTTTCCCACCTTTTGTGCTGAAAAATGGATCAAATATTTTCTCCAATATTTCTTTAGGTATTCCGCTTCCATTATCAATAAAACTCAATTTCCAATATTCTGTGTTTTTTAAAAAGCCAACATGAAACAGTTCTGATTTCTCATATGAAACTTTTGTTAGTGATATAGTGATTTTAGGATTTTGTGAATCTTGCAATGCAAATAATGAATTTTCATATAAATTAGATAAAATTTGAAAAATTTGAATTGGATCTGCTTCAATAAATGCAGATTCGTTTCCTAAATCAGTAAATAGAGTCACTTTGTTAGCCGAAACAAATTTAACTTCGTTTAACACTTGCAACAGTTGGTCTCGCAAATCTAATTGTTTAGAAGTAACATGTTCGATTTTCGAATAAGTTAATATTTGTTGGATTAAATTTTTAGCACGTTCCAATGATTTGGATATTCCTTCGATTGCCGGCAGTGACCTTTCGATTATCTCATTTGATGATTCTTTCGACCACTCCGCATTCAAATAGGAAATATACGCCATCATAGGTGTTAATAAATTGTTAAAGTCGTGTGCAATTCCACCTGCAAACGTACCCAAAGCTTCCAATTTTTGCGCTTGCGCATAAGCCCTTTCTAATACAATTTTCTCAGTAATATCCTTGGCTTCTAATACTATGTATATTATTTTTCCACTTGCATCATTTAGTGGATAAAAATCACAATCAAAGTATTTTTCACGTCCGTCTCTCAATCGATATGATACAAATACTTCAAAGGTTTGATTCTTTAAAGCTAACTTCATACCATAAGTTAATTTTTTGATAGAATCTTCATTTGAATCGGAGAAGATAGAACTTATCAATTCCAATCCTTGAACATCAGATTCATTGCGTTCAAAGGATAAAACTGAATTTCGATTCATACGTATAATGTGACCTTGTAGATCTAATAAAAATATAGCTTGTGATGAATTATTGAAAATCCCTTTGAATAATTGTTCATTGAGTTGGATAGAATTTTCTAAATCAGTTACATCAGATATATCATGAATGGTTCCAAAAATACGAAATCGATTCTCATCAAATCGTTCTGCTTCCAACCATAAATTTACTTTTTTGCGACCGTGTTTCGTATTTAAATGCAATAAAAATTCTTTTGAAGTATTTTCGCTGGTAACTTCTTGCCAAATTGATTCAATTTTTTTCCTTTCATCGAAATCTAATAAATCCCATACTTTATCCATTAAAGGAATTTCATTAAAATCATAACCCAAAATTCGATACAATTCTAATGACCAAAGGGTATTATTTTCAGGAAATATAACTTCAAAATGTCCTAAATGAGAAATCTTTTGTGATCTAGTTAAAATTTCTTCACCATGTACCAACATCTCCCAAGCTTTTTTCTGAGATTGTTTTAACCTAAGCGCTTCTAACTCTCGATTGACGATAAACGGAAGTTTGATAATGGATGATTTTGGAAGGAATTCAGCTGCCCCTAAATTTAAATATTCAGATGCAGCTTCTTCGGGAATGAATTCTGTAACAAGTATGACTGGTAATTCAGGATTTAATTCTTTGATGCGATGAATCACATATTTGCCATCAAAATCTGGTAAATAATAATCCGAGATCACAATATCCCAGGACTTATCTAAAATGGACTTTTCAAATTCAATTTTCCATTCAACCCTTTCAGGAGAGACTATGAATCCAAAATTTTCTAAAACAGACACAATAGCCTTGTAAGAAGCAACTGAATCTTCTACAACTAAGACTTTTATTTTTCTTTGGCTATCCATAATAGAAATTTTTAATTAAACAATCCAAATATGGGCAATTCCATATCACCCAAAATCTCGGCTTTATGTTTATACGCAGTACCTCGCCCTTCTGCTAAAGCAAACTTACCTTTCGAAAAATCATTGGGAGATAAATAAGGAGTATTTGTTTCTAATCGGATTAATTTTTTACCCTTCTCTTTTGCTAAAAGTGTTTTCAAATCCTCAGTTTCGGTTTCAATAATTTGTACAGAAGCATCTAACGCTCGCTTCATCATATTTTTACTAACTGGCCTATTATTATTAACTTGATGGATGACGATTCGATCAATGCTTGGATCTAAAATTAATTCTTTAATAGGTTCGCCATCACCAATACCGCCATCTAAAAACTCTTGTCCTTGGAATTCTTGCACTTCATAAAGGAAGGGAAAAGCAATGGATGCCATTACCGCATCTAATACATTCCCTTCAGTGATTAACTCTCTTTTGTTCTTAGATAAGTTAGAAACAGCAATTCCCAATTTGATAGGCAGATCAGAAAATTTTTTATTTCCCAAGTATGGATATAAGATTTTGCGAGTTGATTTCCCAGTTAAAACTCCACTTGACTGGTTCCATCCTTTTTTTAAGAGGCGACCAAGTAAGGTTAAGGAATTACCTTCCCAAAAATCTTTCTTTTTGAGACCCAATACAACGGATTCAAAATCAACCATCTCTCTTCCAGTGGCATATAGTGCACCAATCATGGCACCTGAACTTGATCCAGTGACGATGGCTGGCTTAAATCCAATTTCTTGCAAACCTCTTACAAAACCTGTGTGAGCAAAAAAACCAAAAAAAGCAGACTTTAAACATAACGCCGAATATTTTTTAGGAAAAATCAGTTCAATCATAAATAAAAATTCAGATACCTTCTTAAACGTTTCGAAACCATTTTGATACGGATACTTTTGTTATATCATAGAACAAAACTCCAATAAAAGCAACCAGTATCGCTGAAGAAAATTGTAGAAAATTGAGTGGAACAAATCGAAACAAACTGTTCATTCCAGGCAAATAGATCGAAAGAAGTAAAACTGCGATGGTTCCAATAAATACAATATTGATCATTGAGTTTCGAATTCGCATCCGACTCCACATCGATTCATGTAAAGAACGATTCGCCAATATTAAAAACAGATTCGAAAATACTAAAGTAACAAATGAGGCCGTGCTTACCACTTGGTTGTTCGATTCATGATTTAAAAACATATGAGTAATCCAATAAGTAGAAACAACTGAAATCAAGGAGAAGGCTCCCTGGATTAATGAAGTAACGAACAGTTCTCTATCCAATAGAGGTTCCGAAGATACTCTTGGTTTCCGTTTCATCAAATCTAATTCGGCATCCTCTTTTTCAAAAACGATCGTACATGTTGGATCGATTACCATTTCCATAAATACAATATGAATAGCAGAAAGTACTACAATAGGCCAGTTCAATAAGATTGGTAAAAATGTGATTCCAACGATTGGGATGTGCACTCCGATTAAATACCCAAGAGCTTTTTTTAGATTATCAAAAATTTGACGACCAATTCGAACTGATTCTAAGATAGAGGAAAAGGAATCATCTAACAAAACAATATCGGCAGCCTCTCTTGCGACATCCGTTCCACGTTCTCCCATTGCAACACCAATGTTTGCAGTTCTTAATGCGGGAGCATCGTTGACTCCGTCTCCTGTCATCGCTACGATTTCACCTTCGGACTTTAGATACCTAACCAATTTCCATTTATCTTCTGGACTTACTCTAGAAAAAACATTACATTCTTTTAATACTTTTTTAAATTCCTGATCCTCTAAATTGGTAAAATCTTTTCCTGTATATACTAAATCTGAATTCTTTAAACCAATTTGTTTAGCAATATTCTTTGCCGTTTCTGGATAATCTCCTGTGATCATAATCACACGGATTCCAGACTCATAAGCAGTTTTTACAGCACTTGGTACAATTTCTCTAATTGGATCCAAAAAAGAAAGTAATCCGTAAATTTCATACTGAGCTGTGTTTCTTTCTTCCGGAATATTTTTCAAAGGTGTTTTTGATTTTGCGACAGCAAGTACACGATAACCTTCTTTTGCTAATTCATTTGTTTTTTTCGTCCAATATTTCAAATTTTCCGAATCCAAATTGCATAACTCGAACACTGCTTCAGGAGATCCTTTCGCATAACATGAATATCCGTTTTCTTCTTTTAACACCCGAATCATAGTTAATTGTTCTGGTGTTAATGGAAAATCTTTTATGGACAATAATGACAAATCACCTTTTTGATGAAAAAGATTCATACAATCAGTAATAGCAATATCCATAGGATCAAAACTCGGATGTTTTGAGGCAAAGTATGCAATTTGTAAAATGGATTTCGATAAATCGGATACTTCATTTACTTTCTCTAAATTATCTTCGGAGTCTTTTGTCGTAATTTTTCCAACTTTCATTTTATTCTTTGTAATTGTGCCTGTTTTATCAGAACATAAAACCGTTGCAGCACCCAAAGTTTCAATGATTGATGATCTTCTCACCAATACATTTTTAGTACTCAACCGATAAGCACCCAAAGCAAAAAAGATAGTCATTACTAACGGCAATTCTTCTGGCATTAACCCTATAGCAAGCGTTAAACCAGACAATAATCCTTGTAACCAAAGTGATTTTACAATTCCAAAATAAATAGCAAGTGAAATGCATAATCCAGCAGCAACGAGAAATAAATTTCGAACTAACCTCGCTACTTCAAGTTCAAGAAGCGTTTTTCCAACTGTTTCATCGGCTATCTTTCTTCCTATTTTACCAATTTCAGTATGATTACCAACTGCGTTTACCCTACAAACTCCTTCTCCTGAAACAACAAGTGCTCCACAATATACCGATTGACCCATTCCTTTATTCACGGGGATCGATTCTCCCGTTAATAACGATTCATCACATGAAAACAATCGATCTGATAACAATTCAGCATCAGCGGGAATCCGATCTCCTTCATTCAGAATCAGTAAGTCTCCATACACAACATCTTTCCCTTCGATTCGTATGATTTGACCATCTCGAATAACGTTTGTTCGTGGACTCGCTAATGAACGTAAGGCAGAAATTGCTGTTTCTGTCTTTTTTTCTTGGTAAAATGTGATACAAATAATTCCGATCACGGAACCTAACAACAACAAGGCTTCTCCTCGGTCACCCAAAAGTAAATATACGATACTAATGGAAATGAGAAGCAGAATCATTGGTTCTGTCACCACTCCAAACAACATCCGAAGGAAACCAATTCGTTTGGAGGAACTAATTTCGTTTGCACCATAGACTGAACGGTTCTTTTTTACCATGTCTAGGGAGAGACCCATGTTGATGTATTCGGAGATTTGTTTTGGTATTGATTGCATTTTGATTCGAATTTTGGTTTGAATTTTTAATATTTCAGATTAACATTCTAGAATGTGCGATACATCTCTTGCGACTGAAAAATTTACAAAAACGCAAAAAAGGATCTTTGCGAAAAACTCAGATAGGGAACCAAATGAAGCCCAATCAATTCTCCATATGCCGCGAATGGAGTATCCAAAAGATTCACTCCTAAAAACCACCTTCATTGAAATACCACAAACATCCGTTACTTATGAAGTTTTTTTATCAAAACCGTTCCATATGTGGGGTGCCGAAATGGGTGTGAATGAATTTGGAGTTTGTATTGGAAACGAAGCTGTATTCACAAATCTCAAAATTCAGAAAAAGAATAACGGCTTAACGGGAATGGATTTAATTCGTTTGGCTTTAGAAAGATCAAAAACAGCAAAAGATGCCTTATTTTTGATTACAGAACTTTTAGAAACTTATGGTCAGGACGCCTGTGGTGGATATGAAAATAAGTCTTTTTTCTACCATAATAGTTTCATCATTGCAGACAGAACTGATGGTTATGTTTTAGAAACGGCAGATCGATATTGGGTAGCAAAAAAAATTGATTCGTATTACGCAATTTCGAATGGACTCACAATCGAAACAGATTTTGAGTATTGTTCTACAAATTTAATCGAAAAATTAAAATATAAATCTAAAGAAGATTTTTCTTTTAAAGCTTATTTTAGTGATTCTTTTTACACTTATATGAGCCATTGCCATGAAAGGAGAAATTTACACCAAAAAACAGCAGAACAGTTTCAAAACATTCATTCTACTTACAATTCAAAACTAGCAATCGAAACATTGAAAACACATCTCATCGATACGAATGAATTTGAACCATGTTTTTCATCAATGAAGTCACTTTGTTTACATGCAACAGGTCCAACAACACCTAACCAGACAAACGGCAGTTTGGTTGTTGAATGGGATACCTCTGAAACTAACCAAGACCCATTGCGTATTTTTTACACTGGAACTTCTACTCCATGTTTGAGTTTATTTAAACCTTTCTTTTTTGGAACAAAAAACTTCATCAATGCATCTAGCTTAGATTCAAATGGAAACTATGCTGACACATTATGGTGGTTACATGAATCTATAGCACGTAAATCAAATTTTGATTACCAAGGTGTAAGATCCATTCTTGTTCCAACACTGGTTGGACTACAAGATTCCATTTATTCAATGACAAAAGATCCTCTTTCCATGCAAAAAAAAGAAGAGATCCAATGGAAGTTTTTAAAAGACCATGTTAACATTCTGAAAAAAGTAGATGATGAATTAATTGATGCAAAGATAGGTAAAAGCCGTTGGCAAAATCCAATTTTTCAACTCTATTGGAATAGCCAAAATCGAAAACTAGGATTTCGCACTTCCAATTAACAGAATCAAAATATCATTTACATTAGTGCCTGTGGGTCCAGTGGATACTTGGGCATCTATGTCCTTGAGGATAGGATAAGAATTGGAATTGAGTAATTCTTTTTTTGGATTCCAACCTTTCTTCTCCATTTTATGAATGGAGTCGTTTCCAACAATTCCACCCGCAACATCGGTTGGACCATCTGTCCCATCCGTTCCACCAGACAAAAACATCCAATCCCGTTCTGTAGGATGTTCCTTGAGCAATATCGAAACTCGAAGTGACGTTTCCTGGTTTCGTCCACCTATACCATCCCCCAATACAGGACAAACCATTTCACCACCTAACACAATCATTTGACTCATCGGTGAGTCCAACGCTAAAATAAATTCTTTTTCAATGAGAAAGGATGTCTCTTCTGAAGAACCTGACCAAGTATCACTAATCAATTTAGTCTGATATCCTAATTTTATTCCTTCTTCTAAAATTCGTTGGATGGAACGAGTGAGATTACCTAATATAAAATAATTTTTACTTGGATAGGTAGGTCCTGAAGCAATCGAATTTGGATCATCCCCAATTACATCGGAAATGACCAAAGTATACACTTCCAAGTTTTGGTTTAGTTCCTTTAGAAGTTTTCCACCTTTCACTTTCGAATACTTTTTTCTTTCTGAATTGATTTCCTGAATGGATTTCCCACTCTTCAATAATAGATTCTGTATGTTTGTAAGCTCTTCTAATGTCAGTCCATCAATAGGAATTTCGAATAAACTAGACCCTCCACCAGAAAGCAAAACCACGAGTCGATCATCCTTATCTAATTGTTTTAATTGGTCTAAAACTTCGATAGCATACCGAATTGAATTCTCGTCGGGTATGGGATGGGAAGCCTCTCGATAAGTCCAAATTTTGTCCTCTCCCATCTCATGGAGTCCCAATGGTAAATGATTGTATTTCGTTAAAACATAACCTTTGTTCACCGGAAATAAATCAGAAAATGATTTAGCCATTGTGTAAGCCGCTTTACCCAAGGAAAATACGAATTGTTTCTTTGACTTATCAGAGAGTTTCTCCACCAATTCGAGGTTTCCATTACTAAATTCCTGGAACAATTCCTTTGGACTTGCTGCTTTTATCCCTTGCTGGAATAAATAAAGGATTTCATCTCGAAGTGATTCCAAGAGTTTTATTTCCTAGTTTTTGCATCTAAGAGATCAAAGCTGATTTGATTTCCATTTAGTTTACCAAAACTCAATACATCAGTTGGACACAAAGAAACACATGCCGAACATCTTACACATTGTACACTGTCCATAGGAATACCACGACTCGCATAACCCATCACATCAATTCCTTGGTGGCAATTTTTTGTGCAGATATTACATGATATACATTTCTTTTTCTCTGAAAAAATGCGAAACTTACTAAATCTCGCATAAATATGCATAAGTGATGCAAGTGGACAAAACATCCTACACCAAACTCGGCCTGAGTATAAAAAATAACATCCAACACCAACTACACCAGCGAGTCCAATATCAACAAAAATGTCGTAATACAATTTGATAGAATCGGCAATCATTTCTCCTAATGATAGAATAGGAAACAAGGACTTCCCATACACACTGAAGAGTTTTAGAACTGTAAGCAAAATAGCGAGTAGGAGAATGTATTGGCCCGAATGTTCCCATAGATACGCTGTTTTGGAATGTGGCATTTTTTGCCTGTATTCATCCCCTAGAGTTTCAGCAAGTCCACCACAGGAACAAATCCAACCACAATAGACACCTTTCCCATAGTGATACACTAATAATGGAATCAAAACAAAACTAAAAGATAAACCATAAACCAACCAAAAATTTGTAATCCCTCCGTCATACAACACACCCATACTGAGAGGCCATGCTAAAATAAATCCATACGCCTTCCAATACGCATCAGAACGAAAAATTTCGCGTCTGATAAATCCTTCTGGGCCACCCAAGTAGCCAAGATCACCTAACTTTGGCAATATCAACTCAGGTAATAAAAATAAAAAGAAGATCTGGATTCCTATTAAAGACAGTGTTTGGTAAACTATATATTGTGTTTTTCGAACAACCATCCTCCTGATTCCAAAAATCAGAATTGTGAGCGAATATAAGAATGTATAATGGAAAGAAGGATATTTGCCAAACAGTTGGAACTGTTTGTAGGTTGCCAAAAAATAAACTGACAAAAAATACAAAAAAGCAAAAAGGAAATAAGTAACTTTAAAAATTTTCCATCCATCAAACTTTTGTTTGTTTTTGGTAATTGAAATAGTAGCATATAAAATCAAACTCAAGATAGAATAAACGGCGAATGTGGATGCCACTGCGGAAAACCAAAATGGACCATAAAAAGAGGCCTTTCCAAAATAAGCAGTAAATGCAAATCCTAGAAGGCTCGAAAATCCCAACCAATCTAAAAAATTCTTTTGGTTTTGTAACTTAACACCAATTTTCTGAAAAAAATGAAGTGGTGGCAAATTACCAATTAAAATATAAACTAAATCTGATTTGATTTTAAGAGCTGATTCTTTTCCTTTCACAAAAACATTTGTTTCGGTAATTTCTGTTAGTGTTGCGTTATATAGGATTTTAATTTTCCCTTGTGATGAAAGTGTTAGGATCTTTTTTACATTTTCAGATTTTGCTTTATTAAATTCATTCCCTCTATGTATGAGTGTAATCTCTTTTGCATACTCAGAACACAGAATGGCCGATTCTAATGCAGTATCACCTCCACCTACAATGACCACTGATTGGTCCTTGGTGTCTTTCGGATCAATCAAACGGTATAAAACATTAGATCCCATTTCTCCTTTAATTCCTAATTTTTTTGGGTCACCAGATTTTCCCATTGCTATCACAATAGCATTCGTTTGGTATTGAGAGCCAGATTCTGTATCCAAAGTATAACCTATTTGGTCTTTATGGATGTGTATGACTCTTTGGTTTGTTTCAATTTGGATTGGATTTTGTTTTAAAAATTGGTTTAAATCTTTTAAAAGACCTTCTTTGGTTGTATCAACAATTTTGATTGCAGAACTTCCAACATAATCACTTGGTTCTGCAAAGATTGGTTTTCCATTGGGGTAACTCTGGATGGTTTGGAAAGGTAAATTCGATTCTAAAACGATATACTTTTTTCCCAAACGTTTTGCTTCTAAAGCACAAGAAACACCTGAAGGACCTGAACCAATGATCACAACATCATAACGATCATTTTTAAAATTTGGAATGTGATTCCAAACTTGTACACCACTTTCTGTAGCCATTTTCAAAAGTGGAACACCCGTTAGATCTCCAATCACAAATACATTCGGTAAATTTGTTTCATAGGAGTCAGATAATTCTGGGTAAACTTCCACTTCACCAGTGGGAGATGAGTTCTTTAACCAATTAAAATAAACTTGTGGCCACATACCATTGTATTGGACATGTGGTTCGAAAAAAAAGAAACCAATTTAAGGTGAGTTGGGAATTCTGATCGTGATTTTTGTCCCATGATTTGTTGAACTTGTCACATTCATAGTACATCCTTGGTTCCTTAACATTTCCGTACAAACTAAAAGGCCAAGTCCCGTTCCTTTTTCACCTTGGGTTCCAAATGTTGTAGGAAACGGTTTCCCTTCTCCAATTTGCCGAATTTGATCCTTTGACATTCCAATTCCCATGTCGACAATACTTAAGTCTACGAAATTTGGTCCTGTCATACTAGTTATGGTAACAGTTCCTTTGGGATGTGAGAATTTAATCGCATTGGAGAATAAATTCCTGATGACTGTGCTAATCATTCTCTCATCACAGTAGACCATTAATGGATCTGAAAGTTGGATCTGCCATTGGATTCCCTTATCCGTTGCTTGTAATTCCAAAATATCTTTTGCATTTTGGGTCACCGCACATAAGTTGATGAATTCCAAATGAATGGGAATTTTTTTGGATTCATTCCTCACCCAATCAAGTAAATTTTCCAAGACCAAGTAAGATTGGTTTGTACTTTTTTTTAATTCCTTGAGTGCGATTAGCAATTCTTCGCGATCTGGTAAGGTTTCGTTTAAAAATCCTAAATAGGAATTCATCGTTCCAATCGGACCTTTTAAGTCATGGGCTAAAATGGAAAAAATTCGATCTTTATGTTCGTTGGTTCGTATCATCTCTTGTTGGATACGATTGGTATTTCTTAAGAAATAAAACATGATGAGGGCAACAAAGAATAAACAAGATACAACCGAATTCACACGAAACAATTCTTGGACTTTGGGATCATACAACAACGTGCCTTCTCGGAATTTTCCTGGTGTTCCAAAAAATTCAAACCAAATATAAAATAGATTATTAGTTAAAAAAACGAGAAGGATCCAAAACTTATCTTCGTAAGAGAAAAGTACAAAAGGAGCTAAAGCAAATACCAAAAAATAATAATAAAAACCACCTGAATTTCCAAAACTGATAAAAGAAACAAATACCAATGGAATCGAAATTGTAAAAATTAAGAAAATCCTAGCAAGTGAATACTGTTCCTTAAAATTCAAATATAGAATATAAGAAAATATGCAGATCACTGAAAGATGAATGCAATTCATGATCCAAACATTCGGTGCACCAGCAATTACAAACAAAATGGAATATTGGATATTGGAGATTATTCCTAAAATGGCGATTAAATTGGCCAACTGCACCCTAACCGAAGTTTGAAGGTCCAATTGGTGATTGACTCCTAAGTTGAGTAAATATCGTAACCCAATTTTATGGAAAACCAATTTCATAGGAAATCGATCGTAAAGTAAGTTACATCATCTGACAATCGAAAAGTAAATTTTTTGATTTCCGATTTGATTTTTTCGTTTAGTTCCTTAGGACTTAATACAATTCCTTCTGAAAGTTGAGATCGTAGTCGGGCTTCACCGAACATTTCCTTTGACCGGTTATGGCTTTCCGTGATACCATCCGTATAAAAAAAGAATCGATCTCCAGGTAGTAGTGGGTGTGTAAAAGTTTCTAAAAACACATCTTTTTTCCAACCCATGATAGGTCCACGACCACCTAATGCCTCTAATGTGTTTTCCTTTCGATTTTGGTGGAATGGACTTGGATGTCCCATCACCGAATACTGAAACACTTGGTTTTTCAGATCAAAATGACTTGCCACAGCGGTGATGTAGTTTTTCTCAACGACCGGTAACATCTTTAAATTCAATTCAGTTAAAAATTGAGAGGGATCTTTGATTTTTGGTGCAATTTCCAGAAAATTAACTTTTAGCATCCCTGCAATGAGTGCGGCAGCAATCCCATGCCCTAAAACATCGCATAACAAAAAAGTAAGTGATCCATCATCGTGAATATAGTAATCAAAATAATCCCCACCTATCTTTTCCATAGGCATAAACATAGAGGCAACATTCAGAGTTTGGTATTGAAATTCCATAGGTGGGATTAACTTGGATTGCAGACTTGCTGCCATGACAAGATCATCATGTAAAAGTTTATATTGTTTTTGTAATTCTTGTGTTCGGAGAGTAACAATCATCTCCAAAGATTCATTTAAATTGCGTAACTCTCTTTTGGTTCTCGAACTTTGTAAGGCAATCGCAAGAACTCCAGAAAATAAAAAGGTTAATATTCCATATTGGGTTAAGTATGCATTTTTTCCTGTGATGAAGTCTGTTAATACATCTGCAATTCCAAAAAATGTAGCAAGCAGTGCGCCCAAAGAGACAACAATCGCTTCTGGTGTTTTATTATAATTTCGGGCAAGCAGTTGGACTAAAATAGGTACTTTAATCCCAAGTAAAATATACCAAACATACACAAAATAAAACCGAACATCTGGATTGAGTTCGAATAATTGGATCAACGCCAAAATAGAATCGAATAAAAAGGTAAGGAATGCAATTTTTGTAATCCTTCGTTCAAATAATGTATGAACGAATAACATAATAAAGACGGGAAAGATAAATTGGCAAAAGAAAAGTAACCTTACCAATACTTCTGGATTAATCCCTAAAAAGTGAATTTTGTTTAATGCTGGTAAACGCCAACATACAAAAAAAATGGCAGTTCCAGCAAGATATAATCCAGATTTAGAAGAACGATTTAAGGCATATCCAATTGCTTGTTGTAAAAAAATTCCGAAAAACAAGGCAGCCATGACAATCTGATTTACATCCTCATAAATCATTTTGTCTTTGATCTCATTCTGAGTACCAAACATTGGAGTTGACCTAAATAATCCACAACGGAATTGGGTTTCCCTACATTCAATGTTAACTTCAAGATGATTATCACCTAACAATACAATTGAATTTGGAATTTCATAATAACGTACCTTATGCCAATACGCATAATAATTGGGTGATAAACCACCCGTATTACCAATGAGTTTTCCATTCCAAAAGGTTTGGTCAGCAGAATGGACTCGATCTAAATACACTGATAAGGAAGATTCTGGTAATTTTGTAATGGGAATTGTTAGATGGTATTTCCCCCTCAGAGGAACTTTATATCCTTGTTCGACAAGAGGAACTCCAACCTGAATTTGTTTGGGATTGGATTCACCTTCTAATTGGAATGTCCAACCTGATTCTAATGGGATCATTTCCGCCGAAAGGGAAACACTAAACAAAGATACACACAAAAAGTATTTCATCATGGTACTTGCTTGGAACACCGAGAGGATTGAAATGTGAATCTCGGGAAGTGCAAGGATTTTTTTACGTTTGCCAGATTCATAAATTGAATCCTCACTCACCAAAAAATCATAAAACCAATAGTTCTTTCAAAATAAATCTAACAGATGTTATCCTATCCGTAATTCCAAATCTCCGATCAGTATGACTTCTGATCCCTTTCGGGAAAAGAACGAGTCTCGGAAAGGTACAGTCGTTTTGTAGTAAATTCCACAAGATGGGAACAAATTCCTATAAAAAGAGGCCGACTTTTATATTTAGACTTAGTCTAATTATTGACAAAATTAAGTAGGGAGAGAAATTGCAATGGTAATGGATTTAAGTTACCAAAAAACAAAGGAACTTTTGGAATCTCATGGAATACGTCCCACTTCCCAACGATTGGAAATGGCTCACCTACTCCTTGAGAAACACCAACATTTGTTTGCCGAAGAAGTTTTCCATTTGGTGAATACTCACTTTCCCCATGCATCCCGGGCGACCATTTTTAATAACCTAAAGTTGTTCGCGGAAAAAGGTTTGCTTGGTACGTTAGAACTAAAGTCAGGTGTCACTCATTTTGATTCCAATACAAGTGTCCACCACCATGCGCTCGATGAAACTTCTGGAGAGATTGTAGACATCGAACTCAATGATTCCTTGGAAGAAAAGGTACTCCTAGAATTAAAGGAAAGTTATTTTCAGAAAACTGGAAAGGAATTACAAAACCCAAAACTTGTCATCACCTTAAGAGGGAAATAAATTTCCCCCCCAAGGGGATTCTTGGATTTATTTTTTAATTTTGTCCCTGTATTTGATCGCAATCGCAGATGCATTCCAAATCACTCGATTCCAAACAATTAACAAAATGCTTTTTTGTCTAATTTCAAATCGATAGTTGATGATATCATCTCCACCTTTTTCTCTCGCTTGTTTTAATAAATCACTGTAACCAGTTTCACCTGTTAATACAACCAAGAACCAAGTGACAAATTCACCTTGGGTTTCAACAGGTCCAATGATTTGGTAGTCATCAGAATTCATAACATACTGAGTCATGTTGGCAGCAAGACCAGGAGTACGTAACTCTGAGTAGACACAATTCCCAAGTAAGGAACCAACTAACAACAATGGCAAAATGCGAAACAGAATCTTTTTCATTTTAGACCCCTTTTTGATGGATTTCTTTTTTTACTGAAAATCAAAAAAGAGTCAATAAAAAAGAGAAGATTTTTCTTTATGAAGAAATAGAATCGTTTTAAATATGAACGATGGATATCCTTCAATTGCAATTTGTGGAATTGGCTCTGTTACTGTTACCATATTACATGCCTTTCACCAAAACAAAGTTCCTTATAAAATCCTTTGCAAAGACCAAAACAGACTTTTTTCCTTAAAAGAAAAACCAATCCAATTTAAAGGTCCAAATGGTGATACAACCGAAATAATCTTAAAAGACCATTTAACATTGGTTCAAGACAATACCGAAACATTTGACTACATCATCTTGGGTTGCAAAAACCAATTATTAAACGAATACCTTACAATCACGAAAAACCATTTAAATCCAAATGGGAAATGGATCTTAATCCAAAACGGCTTACCAGAAGAACACTTTCCGAATTTTAAAAACAAAATCATTTCTGGTGTTGTTGGATGGAATACACAAGTTTTAGAAAATGGAATCTACTTTCAGTCCAATCCAGGTAGTTTAGTACTCGGTGGTTCGGACCAAACCAAACCAAATTTGATCTGGGAAACACTCCTAAAACCTTGGATCGATGTTGTACTCACCGACCACATTACTGGCTATAGGTGGCATAAACTTGCCATCAATTCCATCATCAATGGACTTGCCGCTTCTAAACAATTGACTTTGGGGCAATTATTTCTAAACCAAAAAGGACGAAACCAAGCAATCACTGTCCTCACAGAAATCAAAGAACTGATGTCCAAGTTGCAGATCAAAGAAGGAGTGGTTCCTGGTTCCTTTCCCATCCAAAAACTTGGGGGAGGAAAAGGATCATTACCACTTTGGATTCGCCATTTGGTTCTGATCTTACTGGGTTTAAAGTATTTTAAAATCAAAACGTCAATGGTCCAGGACTTAGATCATAAACGAAAAACAGAAATTGAATTTATCAATGGTGAAGTCGTAAGTGAAGCAAGTAAAATTGGATTATCTGTTCCAATAAATGAAAGAATTGTGAATGAAGTATTGAAGATAGAAAGTGAATTCCCCTCGTAACAGGTTTGGGAATTACTTTCCTAATTTCAAAAGTTCGGAGATTGTGTGATTGGCTTCGACAGGGTGTCTCAGTTTCTGGTCTGTTTGGATGATGTATTGGTTCCGGCGCCCATCCTTACTTTTCTGTAATACCGACGCATCCACTAAATCTTTCACAATGGTTTGCACAGCTCTTTCCGTAATCCCAACTAGCACTGCAACATCCTTCAATCGCATTTCGGGGTCCTTACTCAAACAAATGAGTACGTGAGCGTGGTTTGATAAGAACGTCCATTGTCCTAATTTTTTAGGACTTTCTTTAGGTTTCCGTTTTAAGTCTTTTGTCATTCGATCTTAGAACCTTAATTTTCGATTATGTAGATTCAGACAATTTGAAATCACGAACGGCCCATGCCCAATAAATAAACAAAAATTGAAATGGTAACCTAACGTATAATGCCCAAATCGGAACTCCAAAGTCCTTTCCGTCTAACGCTTCTAATAACATATTGATATTAGCAGGATAAATCGCTAGTAAGAGGAGAATGATTCCATAACATGCCAATTTTCTCATCCGTTCGTATAAAACAAGAAGGCCAAGAGTGATTTCAGAAAGACCACTGGTAACATTGAGTAATTCGTGAAAAGGTAGATAGTCAGGCATCATTTCCAGGTAAAATTCAGGTGAAAAGAAATGGTTAGTGCCTGCGACTATATAAAACAAAGCAAGGGAATACACGAAAAACTTTTTCATCACCGAACTAAATCACAGATTGGAAAAATTGATACAAATTTTAGAAGGGTTAGGCAACAATTTGACCCTCTTTTGATTTGAAGTGGCCCAATTTTTCTTCCAAACGTTTTCTACTTTTAATGGTAATGCGGTTGGGTTCGATCACAAGGTTTGTATCTGCTTTGAATTCATCGATACTTTCCTGTTTTAGTTTGATGATCCCGCACATATTACACAACTCTTCCATCTGGATATAAATCGTATGGGGAGTGGATAAACTTGCGTCTAAATTTCGGCCGAGTCGAATGTCCTGGTCACGGATGGAATTGTACAAATATGCATATAGTCTGGTGACTGGTGTTTTCAAACGTAATATGACCAGTCTTTGGTGGGAAAACCAAATACGACGTGCAATACTCTCAAAAATCTTTTGCAGTAAAGATGGCCCAACTGACTCAAATAAATTCTCTGGAGTCACTCTTAGGATTTTGCTTTTGGTTTCTGTGATCGCTGATGCCATCCTCGGAGCATTGTCAATGAGGGACATTTCACCGAAAATCTCACCAGGCCCTAGGACATCGATAACGTATTCAAATCCACGAACAATTCCAAATAGTTTTACATTCCCTTCTAACACAACGTAGATCTCGTTACTCTTTTCACTTTCCACAAAAAGAACTTCGCCGGCTTCCAAAGTGGACTGCATATTGTCCCAAGGAAATGGTTTGTAGGAAGTGGCAACTGACTTAAATAAGTCGGACGCTTCCTGTACATTGTCTGTGGAATTGTTTTCTTTAGACCATTTGAGAAAAGCTTGCAAAGAATAAGCAGCAAGACTTGGTTTTTGCCAAGAAAGATAAGTCCGTGCATTTTGTACCAAACGTTCGGGATGGTATTCACGATCTGCTGGTTTATTTGCTTTTGATAGATGTTTTTGAAGGGTTCTCAATTCTCTAGAATAAAGACCTAAAATTTTCATCGCAAGTTCTTTCCGTTCTTTCAGGTAAGAACCGAGGAGGCGGATTGGAATTTGCACCAGTTCTACATCTGTGTCAGCAAATAATGTGACAAGGAACCTATGTTCTGTGAGTGCTGAAACCAAACCAAAACTATCCCCTGCTTCATAATAAGCAAGTTCATGGTCAACAACGATGTGTTCGGAATCTACCGAAACCCGGCCCGATTTAACGATGAAAAAATTCCCAGTATTTACGGAATTTTGGACAACAATGGCTGCCCCTTTCGAGTATGTTACAATTTTGATATCTTCTACGGACACTGAATTAAAAAAAATGATTTATAAAGGTACGAGTCAAACATTTAAATCTCAGAAGTCATCTGCTCCCAGATGAAATCGTACACTTTTATAGCAGAAATATTTTTCTTAGGGAGTGGGATTTCTGCTGCAAAAATAGGGTAAAATTCTGGACTCCTTGGAATTCCACCATGAGAACCTCTTACCAAGTCTGCATCTAATGGAATCACATCCATTAAGTAACGAAACCCAAGTTTTTTCTTGATTAATGTCCAAATCACCTTCCATTTTACAAACTTTTGACTTGGGTTTAAAAAGAGTTCTGCGGGATCATACCCAGGTTTTCGATGGATGTCCACCAAGCGGGCGTAATCTGGAGCCTCTTTGTCATTCATCCAATAATAGTAAGTAAACCAATAACCTTCTTTTGCGACTAAAACAAGATCCCCTGATCTTTCATGGTGAATGTGGTATTTTTTTTGTTCTTTTTTATCCAGAACTAAGTCTACACCTGGTATTTGTTTGGCGATTTTTTTTGCATATTGTAAGGATTTTTCATCCTTACAATAAATATGTGAGATTTGGTGGTCAGAAACGGCAAATGCCCGAGATGCACCTGGGTCCAAATGTTCATACCAACGTTCCTTTCTTACTTGTATCAGATTGTTTTCTCTTAAAATTCGATTGATATGAATGGGAGTGTGAACATCACTAATTCCATATTCAGAAAGTAAAATCACTTTGGCATTTTTCTTTTGATAGGATTCCACTAATTCTTTTACAATCTGATCCAGTTCAAATAGTTCCTTTTTTAGTTTGGATACGTTTGAACCAACCTTTTGCAACCCATAATCCAAATGGGGTAAATACACGAATGTCAATGTAGGATCATACTTTTCATCCACATAAAGAGTAGCATCTTTGATCCATTTTGTAGAACGAATGTTTGCATTTGGTCCCCAAAAATGAAAAAGTGGGAAAGGGCCAAATTTGTTTTGCAGTTCATCTCTAAGTTCAGGTGGATGGGAATAACAATCAGGTGCTTTAACTCCATCTGCATGGTATTGTGGTCTGGGTGTTACAGAATAATCTGCCGAAGAGTACATATTGTACCACCAAAACATTTTGGAACATGTAAACTTAGGATCTATTTTTTTGGCTTTCTCCCAAATTTTTTCTCCATAAACCAGATGATTGGATTGTTTCCAAAATTTCACTTCGGAATCATTTCGATCATACCATCCATTCCCCACAATCCCATGTTCACTTGGCCATGTACCAGTTAGGTATGTACTCTGTGTACTTGTTGTGACACCAGGTAACATTGGTTCAATGAGTGTATGGTTTTTAGATGCAAGATATTCTTTTAAAAAGGGAGTGTGTTCCGATATGACAGATTTCGAAAGCCCCACGATATTGATGACAATGGTTTTTTTGAATTTTGTTTTTGTTTGTTTCATTTGGATTTAGTTTTTCTTTTCACTCAAAATTGTTTTTACCCAATTGAGTTCTCTTACGATGGATGATTCTAATGTAATTTGTAAGGGTGTGGGAAGGACATTCCAAGTGTAAGTTTCAATTTCCAATACATTTGTAAAAGGTGATTGTTTCTGCATTTTCAACACTGCAATCAATTCTTCTTGGGTAGACAAAAACTCACCATACGAATCCAAAAAGATAGGAACATGGAAATGGATTCTCCATTCTTCACCTATCTCTGCACCATTTAAGATCGCTTCCCCTAAATCTTGATACGAAAGCCTTGTTCCATTTTGTTTTACGGCCACAACTTGGTGTAAGTATTTTTTTTCATCAAAGGGTTTTAATAAATTGAGTTTTACTTCAATCGATTCGGAAAAAACCACCTTTAAAGCGGAACTCACTTGGATCCTACCTACTTTGATTCCTGTTCGTTCTAACTCTGAAAACAAACCATCGTTCATCTCGTGTGTGACTGCTAGGTGGCACACATCCAAACATAGTCGAATGTGTTCTTTGGTATTTTGGATGGCAATTCTTTCATCAAATCCAAATTCTTTACTTAAAATTGGTACTGCCATAGGCAAAAGTTCTTTTTCGTACCAATGGACCAAGTTTGCAAAAGTTCCGAGGAAACCATCAGGTTCTGGTTCAATGTCTAAGTGTAGGATTCGTGATTCCTTTTTTTTAATTCGGATCAAGTCGACTAGTGTTTGGATGATGAAATGATTACATTTATTTTTTCTTTTTTCAAAATCTGTTTCATTGGACTCAAAATAGAGATACGAAAGTGGAGGGGTGGAAACACCTCCCTCTACACCTTGAGGTAACATTTCATTTAATAATAAAAACAATCGTTTTGTATAATCATACCTTTCTAGCGTTGACCAATCGGGATGATAAACTTTCTCTTTCACAACATCAGAATGGAATCCTCCATACGGGAATCCATTGATTGATATCACATACATCGATTCCTGTTTGAGCCAATTTTTCCATTCGAATAGATTTTCTTCTTGGGAAAGGCTTACCGAAGCTTCATTGGATAAACGAAGGCCTATTCCAAAAGGTTCATTCGGTGAAATTTGTGATTTGATCTTAGGAAGATAGATTTTTAATTCCTGAAAATGGTCTTCCCAAGATTCTCCGATATGGATATTGGAACAATAGGTTAAGTGTCCAAATTTTGTTTTCATTGGAAATTAACCATAATATCAAAAGCAGACATTAAAATAGATTGATCCATGGAATACACTTCTTTCGGTTTTCCGATTCCATCTAACATTAGCAATGTGAGTTTACCACCTAGATGTTCTCTAAACTCTTCCAAGGCTATTTCTAAATTTTCTTTTCCTTTCTCTAATAGAATTGGGAAATTCAATGTAAACCCGAGTCCCAATAACAAACGTAAGATACGCAAATATTCTTTTTCTTCTAAATCACCACTCAAAAAAGAATAGATCGAATCGAGTGCAATTCCCACCGCCACTGCTTCACCATGACGAATGGAAAAATTGGAAAGGTATTCTAATTTATGTGCAAACCAATGCCCAAAATCCAAAGGCCTTGAGGAACCAAATTCGAAAGGATCTCCACTCCGAATGTGTTCTATATGCAGTCTTGCACAGTCAAAGACTAACTGTTCCATCACACCGATGTCTCGGTTCACGAGTGATTGAACATTCGATTCAATCCAACGAAAAAAAGTTTCCTCTTTAATCAACGATACCTTTACAGCTTCCGCTATCCCAGAACGCCAATCTCTCTCATCCAAGGAAACAAGAAACGAAGAGTCATTAAAAACGGCAATGGGTGGTGCAAACGTACCTAAGAAGTTTTTTTTCCCAAGGTAATTGATGCTATTTTTGACTCCTACTCCCGAATCATTTTGGGAAAGGACAGTTGTTGGAATCCTTATCAAACGAATGCCTCGATGGGATACCGCTGTTGCAAATCCTACCATATCAAGGAAGGCACCACCACCAATAGCCATCACATAGGAGTGCCTATCAATCCCATACTCACTGATGGCAGAGGAAACCAATTCCCAAAATTCATTTTGGTTTTTTGCATTTTCACCTCCAGGGATGGTCAAAATATTTTTTACTAATTGAACAGATGTTACATTAGTTTCAAAATAGGAATGTATGGAATCCAATAGGTGATTTTGGTGTTCCAGGATTCCATTATCAACAACAACCAAAACTTTCTTTTTTGTTCCTTCTTGTTCTTGGAAATCAAAAAAATTACTTATTACCGAATTTCCTAAAGCGAACAGATGTTTTGTGAAAAATACTTCATATCGATAGGATACTTGAAACTCAGATTGGATACTATTAAATCGATTTGACATTTTATCTGTTATGTGACTGCAAAATACTTTGCGATTAAAAATGACAAAGGTAACATAAAAAGAATGAGAATTGCAATTGGTATCACACCAGAAGCGGCAGCAAAACTGGCGTTCAAAAGGATTAATGTTAATACTCCCATTTTTACTGACTTCCCGATCAAAGTTGGTATTGGATTTTGAATGGCTCGCCAAAGTGTTGGGAATAAAATCAAAGAATGTAGTGTGATAAAAGGAAGTGTGAAAAGGAAGTAGTGATTGTAAAAGGAATAGATGAGTTGTGAACAAAATACACCCAAATACAAAAATCCCGCTATCAAAAATCGAATTTTGCCACCTCCAAAAACTTCATTTTGGCTTATTGATGTAATTGCAGCTATATATAATATTGGCAACACAGATAAACTAACAAGAGTAAATGGAATTGATTTTAGGATTGTCATACCTAATACCAAATTTAGACCTCTGCATATCCCCATAACGATTGGTCCGAATACCAAATGGTATTTTGCAAATCGATTGTAGATGATGACAAATAGTACAATCGAAACTGAAATGATAAAACTGATTTCACTGTAAAGGAAAGAGAAAAGAAGTCCCAGACCAAACAGAGAAATTCCCATATACAATGCATGTTTGGCAGGTACTTTTCCCGATGGAATCGGTCTTTCCGGTCTTTCGATTGAATCGATATTCCGATCAAAATAATCATTGAGGACAACACCACCACCATACAAACAAATACTCGCAAGTATTAATAAACCACCTTCTTTCACCCAAGGAAAAGAAACTATGGCCATACCCGCTAAAATATCTGCGACTGCTGTGACAAGATTTGCTGGTCTTAGTAAGATGAGGTAACTTTTAAAATTCATTTAATCGATATAGAGAGAGTTTTGATTCCATTTGGGAAGTTGCCCACCTCGCAAAACAGAATTGCCATGGAATTTTTCATTTGGATCGGAAGGGGTACTCGATTCAAAATCAGATACTTGGATTTGACCACTTTTGGAAAATGCTTCGATTGCATTTTCATAAGTTACCTTACGGATATCATCATTTGGTATCCCACGGCTTACCATAAGAGCAGCAGTTTTTGGAATGGCAAGTGGATCCGAGATGCCCCAATCCGCGCTTGAATTGATCATAATTCTCTCAGCACCATATTGTTCTACAATTGATACCATTCTTTTGTTTCCCATTTTTGTAAATGGATAGATTGTGAAGGCAGCATAAAAACCTTGGTCTAACACAGACTTAACTGTCTCTTCATTATTATGATCCACAATGACCCAAGAAGGATCTAATCCATGTTCTATGGCGATCGACATACTCCTTTCAGTACCTCTTTTTTTATCTCTATGTGGTGTATGGATTTGCACAGGTAATTTGGCTTCTTTCGCTAATTCTAACTGTAAACGATAGTATTTTTCTTCTAACTCAGTTTGGTCATCAAATCCGATTTCACCAACCCCAACCACTCCTTCTTTATAAATATAAAGAGGTAAAATCTCCATGACTTCTTCCGCCAATCGTTCGTTATTTGCTTCTCTCGAATTAAGACCAATGGTACAATAATGTTTGATTCCAAATTGAGAAGAACGAAACCGTTCCCAACCAACTAAACTACTGTAATAGTCTTTAAAACTTGAGAGACCTGTGCGAGGTTGCCCTACCCAAAAAGCAGGTTCGATGACAGCCACAATTCCAGCTTGTGCCATATTTTGGTAATCATCAGTTGTCCGAGAAACCATATGAATATGAGGGTCAAAAAATTTGAATCCTTGGATTTTATCTTTATATTCATCCCATTGCAAATCCATGTGCGTAGGAGTGTCATTTGTAATGTTTGGATTCTCAAAATGGGAAGGATTTGTTGTTTGATCTGATTGTTTTTCACACATAAAAAATTAATGATTGTTTCCTAATTTAGACCAATCCCATTTCCCATTTTTGATTTCTTCGAGGAATTTTGGATGTTTTGTTCCTAATAATTGGTATGAGTTCAATTCTGATTGTGAACAAATTAAACTAGCTGCAATCACATCTTCCTTTCTTTGTGATTTGAATAAAGTTTCGACTAGGTAGAGTTCTCCTTCTGAAAGATAAGGAACCATTAATTGCCAAACATCAGGAAGGACATCTCTTCCTGCTGACCACCTCTCTTTTACATAACTCACTAAACTCATTGAGAGGTTTTGGTTTTTTCTTTCTGACAATCCATAAATCATTTGGATTGGTTTTTCATTGAAGATTGTTTTTAAAACCAATTGGTTCCAAGCTAACTCAGGAAACTCTCTGTAAGGGAAAGGATTATGCAAAGCAATCGCATCAAAAACAAATCCCATATTGGATCGAACTGCATCCGTTGCTCTCGGTAACCAAACTTGTGGGTAAGGAAGAATCGGTAAGGAAGAAAACAAGGCAACCAATTCATTTAATTCCGCGGTATCAAACAACGTTTCAATTTTTTCGATCAATTCTACTTTTGGAAGTGTTACTAGAAAACCGAGGAACCAAACACGGCTTAAACGAACCAAATTCCATTGATCAACTTGAAATCCTGGCAGATTTGGAATTAAATTTTGAACTTCTGACTCTTCTTGGATGAGGGTTTTTGAAAGAAACCTTGGTGCTTTGACAAAGGCAGTCATGAGTGAATTCGGATTGTCTTTCGGAATCGAGTCCAACCACTTCAGTTCTGAGTTGGTTGTATGTTTTTTGAGCAAAGGATAAAAATAGGAAGAATAAGACGTTGGCATAAAAAACAACTAAGAGAATGATTTTTGGGAACAAAAGTGGAGTAAACCAAATATTAGTGGTTTTACGATCCTTTCCTCCCTCTGCTTAATTTTCAAACATTAGTATGTCTCTTATCCAGACTAAAAAAATAGTATCCAAAATCTTCAATAAACTGTACAAAAATCATCCTTTAAATTAGGTGTCCTACGCATCTGGAAATTTATGGATAGGAAACAGGTTAGGTCTCATGTTCACTGGCAAAAATCACGGGAGTACCAAATGTACACGCAATTTTATAAACTAATCATTGGACTATTCATCAGTATCACTCTCTTTTTTGGACCAGGAGAAATTGAGGCACAGTTCATTACACCTGTTAAAAAGGAAACTCCTGAACCACAGAATCCGCCACCCGCTCCGCCACAGGTTTCCCCTCCTCAGGAACCAACAAAAGAAACACAAGCTCTGCCTGAAGAACCAGCTGAGTATGTAAGTCCCATGAAAGGAAATCTTTCCGGTGAGTATTTCCGAAGTTTTCAAATCACAAACAAACAAAAAAAAGCCATCCAAGAAAACAAAAGTTTATGGTTTGCAGATCGTTTCCGTGTGGGATTTGGTTTACGTCCCAAAGCAGATTCCTTGTATAATACCGATTTCGATCGTTCTACGGCGGATAACAGAAACACGGTGACAAACCAAACTCAATTTTATTTGGTAGGAGACGTATCACCTAACATTACCTTTAAACTCACCTTCCAAGACGTAAGGTTATGGGGAGGTGAAATTACAACTGGTACTGCGGACCAAAAACTTGGTGTGATTTCAAATGTGGGAACAACAATTGATACAAGTAGACAGAGAGAAGTTGCTTTAAACAATTATACTGGATTTAGAGAAGCATTTTTAGACCTTAAAACCACAAACCAAATGTTTCGTGTGAGAACCGGACGTCAAATATTAGACTTCGGTGATGGTAGGATCCTTGGTGCACGGAATGATAGTTTGAATGGTAACTCGTTTGATGCTGTAAGAACAACTCTTACCGTCCAAAAACAAACGTTAGATGTGTTTGGAGCCATCGTCAGTTCCGAAAACAATGCAAACAGTATGGTTTCCAATAATTCAACTAGGTTAAACGGCCCTGGGAATGCATCTTATTATGGCGTACATTATGGTGTCAAACCTTGGGAATGGTTGGGTATAGAAGTATATAATTTTACATTATACAAACAAAGATTAAAGGCAACCAATACTACTCCCTATGGATCTGAGATTTATTACCGCGATCCAGACCAATTGAATACTACAGGATTTCGATTAACGAATCGTACAAAAAGTAATTCATTACCAAAAGAAACTGGGATTGATTGGATGGTGGAAGCGGCTTGGCAAACAGGTTTTAATGGAGAAAGAGTATCCCCCGATTGGATCAATCAAAATGGTGCTTTAAAAACCAATAAAACAACGGGTGCCCCTCCTCCTTTTTCTGATCCAGTACGTTATAAGGCAAATATCGTAGCAGCTCAGTTAGGTTATACTCCGGTAAAAGAATTTAGAATTGGGATTCAGTATGTGCAAGCATCTGGTGATCCGAATCGAAATGATGGAAGCGTTGCTACATACAACCCTTTATTTGCCACAAGAAGGATGGCGGGAGGAGCCATTCCTTTTGCAGGAAATGGAAATTCTGGTTTAGTGTTTTGGCAAAATATCAAAGATTATTCCATTCATATCAAATACGAATCACCAACATGGGGAACATTTATCATCAACCCTCACTGGTATTACAAAACAAAATTACAAGATGGTTATTATGAAAACAATAACTATGTGGCAGGAAGTAAGGCAACGGGTGAAACCGCATCAACGGAAGATTTTTATAACACGGAAGCATACAATCCGAATCGCCCAAAACTGGGAAAACATGTTGCTACTGAAATCAATTTGATTTATATCATTACACCATTTGAAAACGTATCCTTTTGGTTTGGAGCAAGTTCACTTTATGCTGGAGACGCGATTCGAAACCAAAAAAACAATCCTTACCAGGCTGACCCATACCATAGATATGATTTCAAACCAAATGCAAGTTTTTTCACCTTTCAAACTGTATTTGCTATTTAAGATTAATTAAGATTTGGGATTTGGATTGAATCCATCCAGGATTAAGTCCAACCCAAATTCAAAATCATGTTTTCCATTATATTTCTTAGTTGCCACATCTTTTGTTAGTTGGTAAAAGTATGGCAATTGATCCTTTGGGATCATTGGTAAGTATTCACTTGCTTTTTGCGAATACTCTTCAGTTTTAAATGGAAAATTCAATTCCTGTAGTGTAAATCCATAAATATGTGCATCAATGGCATTGATCATTTGGTCTGCTTGTTTATAGGAAAATCCTGCTTTCACCAAACAACCTAAAGTATCATTAAAATATTGGAGTAAATTTTCTCCTACATTCACTCTTGAAACAAGTAACATAGTCAACCAAGGATGTAAAAGGAGGATTTTTCGTACAGATTTTGCACGTTTTTTCATCTCTTTTCGCCAATAACCACCTATCTTTGGATAGGCGATTTTTTTTACACAATCCTCAACCATCCCGTCTAACAACTCATCTTTATTTTGAATATGATTGTACAAAGACATGGCTTCAACACCTAACAGATTTGCCAAATTTCTCATGGATAGGGAATTGATCCCTTTTTTGTCAGCAAAAGAGATTGATGCCTCAATCAAAATTTCTTTCGAAAGTGACTTCTTCGGTTTTTGAATCTTTTTTTGGAAAGCCAAACCACTAATCTCCCTTTTTCATTTCAGTTACTAGAATAAATTTTAATCCACATTTATAATAAAATCCACTACTTATTAAAATTTTCATCCTTTCATTGGAAATATATTTTCTTGACAGACTTACACTGTAAGTTAATTTCATAGGAAGGAGTTTTCCCATTGAGAGTCATCACAAATAGAAAGTATGGACCACCAGAAGTATTAAAATTAGAAGAATGGGAAATCCCAATACCAAAAGATGATCAAATATTGATCCGGATTGTGAATACCTCGGTCAATTCTGCTGATTGGAGACTCCGAAAACCGGATCCAAAATTAGTACGTTTGTTTTTCGGAATCTTCAAACCTAGATCTGTTGTATTAGGTATCAGTTTATCGGGAATCGTCGAAGCCGTTGGCAAAAAGGTTACAAAATTTCAGGTTGGAGACAAGGTACTCGGTTCACCGGGAATGAAGATGGGAACATATGCTGAATATATTTGTGTCTCTGAAAAATCGACGATCACAAAATTTACCTCTGGAATCAGTTTTGCAGAAGGAGCAACTCTTTCCTTCGGTGGTCTCACTGCCATTGATTTCCTTCAAAAATGTAATGTTCATACCAAACAGACAATCCTTATCTACGGTGCGTCAAGTTCTGTGGGAACATCTGCAATTCAAATTGCAAAACATTTCGGTGCAATTGTTACTACAGTTTGCAGTAAAGAAAATATTCCACTTGTAAAATCATTAGGTGCAAACGAATCCATTGATTATGATCAATTTTATTCTCTACCTGATACTAACAAATATGATATTGTATTTGAATGTGTTGGTAAAACAACCATTGATAAAAATTTAAAACATTTAAAGGTAGGTGGTAATTTAGTTTTAGTAGGTGCTACATTTCGTCAAATGTGGGATGCATTTTGTTTATCTCTATTTAAGAGAAAAAAAATTCACTTTGGGCCTATAAAAGAAACATTAGAAAATTTGAATTTCCTTGTTTCCCTTGCCAATCTTGGCAAATACAAAACCTACATTGATAGGCATTATCCTTTAGAAGAAATGGTACTAGCCCACCACTATGTAGAAGCTGGCCATAAAAAAGGGAATGTTGTGATTGATGTTACAAAAGGTTGAACTGAATTTAGTAATCCCACCTAATTCAATTTAGGTAGGATTACAACCAAATCAATTGATCTTTATTTGTGAATGGTTTACCTCTTTTTTATTTCCACCGAATGTCAAATCAGTATACACTCGATCTGATTTACACACCTTCACATTTGCGGCAGTCGAACAAGAAGCAGTTCCTGAGATTTTACATCCTTTGGCTTCACAAGCTTTGCGGTCTTTTCCCCGGCATTGTTGGCAACCATTTGTACTTCCATTCCCACACAAAAAACAATCCTCCGCGAAGATTGCCGTTGATGAAAACAAAACCATCAAGGCAAAACTAAACGTGACCAATGTTCTCATATATTCTCCTACTTTTCCACCGTATGGTAGAGAAGAAGGGAAATTCTATGTTTCCAAAATATTTTGACAAACCAATTTTTTATTTTGGTACTGTTGGAATCACATAAAATAAAATCGCAAAAAAATGACAAACGCTTCCAGAAAGTACGAAGAGATGCCATATCGCATGGTTCATTGGAAGACGGTCCCAAAGATAAAAAATCACACCAAACGTATAACTTAGTCCGCCGGCGACTAACCAAGACATACCACCAACTCCAATGGCAGCTCGGATGTCTTTCATCACAAAAATTGCAAGCCAACCCATGATGATATAAACTGCTACACGAAGGCCACTATACTTTCCAGGGAACAATAATAATAAAATAACCCCAATGAGTGCAAGGATCCAAATCACACCAAATAATACCCATCCCCATTCAGAATTTTCACGTAAACTAACAAGCGTAAATGGAGTATAAGTACCAGCGATTAACAAATAAATGGATGCGTGATCGATCACTTTAAATATTTTTTTTGTAGCAGTATGGTAGATACCATGATAAAGAGTAGAAGCTAAGTATAAAATGATCAGCGTTGCTCCATAAATGGCAGAACTTACGACATGCCAAATATCTCCATATAATACTGCCATGGTTAATAACAAAGAAAGACCAGCAATGCTTAAGCCCCCTCCAATTCCATGAGTCACTGCATTAGCAATTTCATGGCCGATGGAATATTCATGAACCGAATCAATCAGTTCTTTCATGGGATGAAGGTTTTCCTCACTTGCAGATTTTGTTTCAGAAATGGGTGGAGGATTGGTTCTATTTTTTTTCGAATTCACATGCGAAGTAGAAATAGATTTTTGATTCGAAAGTTTTTTGGATGTTGGTTTTTGTTTTTTAGGAGAAGGTTTCTGTTTTGCTTTCGCTTTTTTGACTTTCATTCGTTTTGACTGCTTGTATCACACTCTTAAATTGTAAGAAGGTCAATCCAAAGAAAGGTTTCAAAAAAAATGAATGAAAGGGAACAAATTGGTTTCTTTTTGCAAATACGAATCGTTTCGAATTCCAAAACTCCAGAATAACGGATATTTGGCTTTCATTCCAATGGAGAACCGTTTGACTCATTGTTTCCCCTTTGGAAAATTCCATAGGTAACAAATAAACGATCCTCCACGTAAATGGTCTAGATCACTCTGAATCTTTGGTTTGGTCTTTTTCTTTCCCTTGTTTTTTCTTTTCTTTGGCTTTATCCTTCATTTTCTCTTTTTGGTCCATACGTTTCTCTTTTAATTCTTCTAAAGAAACAGAACCGTCACCATCTTTGTCCAATTCTTGGAAAAAACCATCATGGAATTTTTGCCATTCTTCCTTTGACACTTTTTTATCGTCATTCGTGTCCATCTTTTTAAAATGTTCACCTGCCATTGGATGTTTTCCTTTGCCATCATGGTCATGGGCAAATACGGAACTTGTCACAAGGAAAGTGAGACAAACGAATAAGCTTAGAATTTTTTTCATAGAAAAACCTCTGCCGTATTGTTAAGCAGTTTTCCAACCAAGTCAACACCTTCATGAAAATTTTATGATAATCCTTTTTTTAAAATGATTCTATTTTTTTGATTTCCGAACGACAATTGTTTGTTTAAGCTTTTTCTAATGTAGTCATCGGCATTCCAAATGAAGTTCAAAAAATCTACCATCCAAATCATTCTCTTCGCACTTACTTTCACTAACCCTAACATTCATTCGGAACCACCGAAGAGTCAAATTTGTCCGAAACCCATTTTAGATCGGGAGTGGCAAATCCTAACGAACATAGAAACAGAATTTGATCAAAATCAATTATGCGGGTATGTAAATGAAATTGCTTCCGAAGAAAGTGAATTCCATTCGTTTCTCATCGAAAGGCATGGGAAAATCGTAACTGAAGTATACAATACAAGACCAGATCATCCTTTTAACAAACGCTATGGAACCAGGTTCCCATTTGATGGGGAGACTCAGTTTGATGCAAATACATTACATGATGTAAGGTCTGTTAGCAAATCCGTTGTTTCTCTGCTTTTTGGCATTGCTATCGATAAAAAATAATCGATGGAGTGGATGTTTCAGTCCTTTCATACTATCCAGAATTGCAAATTCCAAAAAACGATCCCAAACAAAACATTTCGTGGAAACACCTTCTAACGATGAGTAGTGGCCTTGATTGGGAAGAATGGAGGTATGGATTTTTATTCAGCGATGAAACACGACTTCTTTGGAAAAAAGACTTACCCCAATTCTTTTTTGACAGGGATTTGATCCATACACCAGGAACTAACTTCAATTATAATGGAGGAGGAACGTCTGTTATTTCTGATATCCTGACAAAAAAAACAAACAAATCCTTAAAAGAATTAGCGAAAGAATGGTTATTCAATCCTTTAGAGATCCACAACATCGAATGGGTTGAGGACAGAAATGGAAGGGCACTTGCCCATGCAGGCCTTAGGTTAAAACCAAGGGATATGTTAAAATTAGGAAGGTTGGTCTTAAATGGAGGGAATTGGAAAGGAAAACAAATTATCTCAAAACAATGGTTAAATGATTCATTCAAAAAACAAATCAATTCCCAGGTCAAAATATTCCGTAAGGATGGAAATCCCCTATTCTACGGATACCAATGGTGGCTTGGAGAAACCATTTTGGCAGAGAAAAAAATTCCGTGGTCAGTTGCACTTGGGAATGGGGGGCAACTTATTTTCGCCTCCCCTAGTTTCGATATGGTCATTGTCACAACCGCCGGTGGATATGGAGATCCGACCACCATCCAAAGGATTTTGGATGCAGTCGAAAAAATTCTAACCACCGTTAAATGATTTTCTAACCAATCGAATCAATCGAAATATTGGATTCGATACAAGCAAGACTGAGCCGTAGCAGCACTATCAATTACATACGCACGGCAATCTTTTCGCCAAATTTCTTTGGTATCTGCATCTTTAATTTTTGAAATTGATTTTTCATATAACAAACTACAAAGGTATCTTGCCATTTGAATCATTAAGTTTTCTGCAACGGTTTCCTTTTTTACTTCTTCTTGGATGTTTCGCATCACTCGAATTGATTCTTCCAGTACACGTTCCTGTTCTAACAAAAAAGTAGATGGGGATACAATCTCTGTTTTCAGTGAATTCAGATACTTTCTAAAATTTCCATCACCTGCCATTCCTGCAAGGATTGCACCTGTTGCGATTCGCACATGAATTTGGGAAGTTCCTTCGTAAATGGTATTGATCCTTGAATCACGAAACATTCTAGAAATATCATAGTCTTCCGTATAACCAGCACCACCAAATACCTGTACAGCGATACTAGTATTTTTATGGCCTTCTTCCGAACTATAATATTTTGCGATAGGTGTTAAAATGGAAGCAAGTGTAGACCAGTATTTTACTTTTTCATCCTTTCTGATGTCACGATCTGGTTTTCCTTGTTTTTCTAAACGGATCTGATGGTGTTGGTACATGTCAATCACACGAGCGGTCTCAAGTGTCAGAAGTCGCATAGCGTTCGTTTCGCGTTTGATTTTATTCACCATCTCATAGACAGCGGGAATCTCATAAATTGGTTTTCCAAATTGGTTCCTTTCATTTGCATACTTCAGGGACTCATAATACGCGGCTGCTCCTCCACCACAACCACCAGAGGCACTAACAAGTCTCATAAAATTTGTCATTCCAGCGGTATAACGAGTGAGACCTAATCCTTCTTCTCCCAAAATTTCTCCGTAACTATTATCATAAACTATCTCACAAGTTGGTGATCCATGGAGGCCCATCTTTTTCTCGATACCAGCAACGGAGATGTCAGAACTTTTGACTAAAAAAACAGAAAGTCCACGAGCACCACCATCAGGTTTTCCCGTTCTTGCAAGTGTCAAAAGAAGTGCTGGATACTCACCAAGACCACATCCTTGCGAAATAAATCGTTTTGTACCTGTTAAACGATAACTTCCATCTTCTTGTTTGACAGCGACTGTCCTGACACTATTTAAATCAGACCCAAAATCTGGCTCCGTGAGTGACATTGCAAACAAACATTCACCCGTTGCTGCTTTCGTGGCATATGTTTCGATTTGTTCTTCTGTACCAAACCTAGATACAATTTGTGCTAAATTTAAGAGTGTGGTTGTCATACAAAAAGCAACATCCGCACGAGCCATAATCATCGCATAAAATGCACCAACGGTTGCAGGGAAATTCAATCCACCTGCTTCTCTTGGAAGTGAATAACCCATAAGTCCCGTACTACGAAATTTTTCATAAATTTCGACAGTTTCTTTTGGGAAAATTACTTTTCCATTTTCATACTTTAATTCGTTTCGATCCATAATTTGAGATTTTTGAGAGACATCTTTGCCAAAAAAATCTCCCATTGCATCCAAACTGGAAGTGTATAATTCCATAGCTTCTTCTAAGGAAGAAGGTGCCATTTCGTATCGATTATTTTTGGTTTCATTATAAACTTTATGGTCAATAAAACCATCACCTTCTGTTTCATTTACAATTGATTCCCAATCAATGAGTTGGTTATAAATTAATTGTAGGTCTTTATCATCTGAAAAATAGTTATTTGCGATCATATTTGTTTCCTTAAATGTTATAAGCTGCTTCTAGTCCTTCGAAAAATGCTCGTTTTGCATCGATGTTCTTAGCATCCTTTGCTCCACCGATTAAAATGATTTTTTGGTTTTGAGATTGTTTTACGTATTGTTTATACAATGAATCTTCTTTTTCCTGGCCAACACATAAGATGATCGAATCACAAGGATATAAAAACTCTTCTCCATTTTTAAATACAACAACAAGTCCCTCTTTTGTGACTTCCTTATATGTTAAACCTTGGAAAAACTCAACCCCTTCTGATTCTAACTCTTGTTTTAATGCCCAGAATGTGGTTGGGCCTAATCCTGCGCCATGTTTTCCATTCCTACGAAAAACTCCTACCTTTCGTTTTGTTTTTGCAGTTTGGATCACAGCATTTGTAAATGAATTTATATTGTATTTTTGATTGTATGATTCAATTGTCGGATCATTTTCTTCTGTTAAACGATGAGCAACGTCTACTCCAATTCCACCACCACCAATCACTGCAACCGCTTTTCCAGGAACAAATTTACCTGTTAAGTAATCTGCATAACTTCCATGAGGTAATAATTCTAATCCTTTTAAATGGAATTCACGCGGGATTACTCCACTTGCAAAGATAACCACATCCGAGTTTTTTGCTTTGATGTTTTCAATTGTTGCTTCGGTGTTTAAATGAATTTTGACGCCAATCGCATTCAGTTCATTTTTGAAATAACGAATGGTTTCATTAAACTCTGATTTTCCTGGAATATGTGATGCCAATTGGAACTGACCTCCAATTTGGTCTCTTTTTTCAAAGATGGTAACATCATGCCCTAATTCTTTTGCCACTCTTGCGGCTTCCAATCCAGCAGGTCCTGTTCCAATCACTAAAACGTTTTTTGGGTTAGTTGTTTTTTTGAAGTTATATTTATCTTCATTCATTGCCACAGGATTTACAATACAAGAAACATGTTTTTCTTGGAATGCATGGTCGAGGCATGCTTGATTACAAGCAACACAAGTATTAATTCGTGCAGAGTTTCCATTTGATAATTTTTGAACAATAGATGGATCAGCTAAAAACGGTCTTGCCATTGAAATCATATCCACACTTTGTTCGGAAAATACTTGTTCAATTGTGGATGCATCATTTACACGATTGGAAGCAATGATCGGCACACCTGGAGTTTGTTCTTTGATACGACGTGCGATGGGAACCCAAGCTCCTCTTGGTACAAGTTGGCTAATGGTAGGGATTCTAGACTCATGCCATCCAATTCCAATATTGAGAGCGGTAACTTTTTCATCACGTAGGGCATTTGATAATCCGATCACTTCTTCGAAACTAGGATTCGCTGGTATCAGATCGATGCCTGACATTCGGAAAATAATCGGGAATCCTTCGGGAAGATTTTTTTTAACGACACGTAATACTTCGATCGAAAAGTTCATTCGGCGTTTGGCATCACCACCAAAATAATCATCACGGTGATTTGTCACTGGTGAAAAAAATTGATTTAATAAATAACCTTCACTCCCCATAATTTCCACAGCACCAAACCCTACTTCATGAGCGATTTTTGCGGAACGTCCAAAATCTTCGATGGTTCTCCAACATTCGTCTTCTGTTAACGCTCTTGGCACATAACGATTAATTGGTGCTCTTATGGCAGATGGAGCAACACAGTTTCGGTCAAATGCATATCGACCAGCATGAAATAACTGCGCACACATTACCCCTTTTCCTTTTAGAGCTTCGTTGAGTAGTTTGAGTTCATTTGCATGGAGTGGGTCTAAAAATTGAAAAAATGATTTTGATCCCTTCCCTTCTTCATTGACACTAATTCCGCCAGTGACAATCATTCCGACTCCACCATCAAAACGTTTGCCATAAAAGGTAGCCATTCTATGAGCAACTCCAGTCTCTCCTTCCACGCCTAAGTGCATAGAACCCATTAAAAATCGATTGGGTACTGTCACATTTCCTAGTTGGATCGGTGTAAAGGCTGTATTCATAAAACTCCCTCAAAAAACGAATTAATTTACCATCGGTAATATATTCAAATTTAGAAACAAGTATTAAATTACCAACGGTAAATAACTGGTAGTCAGAAGATGGAAAACAATCCAAAATGGCAAAAAATGGTAGCAAAAAAACGAAAAGCGAAAGCTAAAACCATCACACGGGTTGGCCGCCCAAACAAAATGAACAGCGTTAATGTTCGTGAGGCACTGATCCAAGCGGGTGTCGAATTATTAGAAACCACTTCTCTGGAAGAAATTTCCTTACGAAAGGTTGCTGCAAAGGCAGGTGTCAGCCATGTAGCAAGTTACCATCATTTCGAAAACAAACATGCGTTATTTTCTGCAATTGCAGAGATTGGTTTTCAAAAATATTTTGAAACTTATCAAAAGGAATTAGAAAAAACAGAACAAGACTTCAAGGGTCGTTACCGAGCACTTGGTTGGACTTATTTTCAGTTCATCATGAATAATCGTCAATTCGCAAGGATTATGTTTGGTGGTATGGGAGTTGAATCTAACCTCAATCCCACATTGTCTTCTGTCTCAAGAAGAACCTATCGCCAATTACACGAAATCATCAGAATGGGACAAAACTTAGGTCATTTAGAGAAAGGACAAACAAGAGAAAAAACCTTAGCTTCCTGGGCCATGATCCATGGTATTGCTATGTTGTTTTTGGAAGGTCGATTACAAATGAAAAATGATATTAACGAGATGGAAAAGTTTATCCAAACTGTTACTGAATATGCATATAATGGAATGAAAACTTAATTATTTTCTTGGTTCACAAACCTCAGGAAAATAGTTTAATAAGTAGGATATTGTGGCTTTTTTTGCTTCTCCAACCATCCATGGTGTAAAGTCTCCGTATGTACGATAAGAGAGTTTTAACAAAGAATCGGGAATCGAAATGGCGACACCAAATATTTGGTCAAGCGTATCTAAATTTGGTAACTGGAATCTATCAATTAAACCTTGTTTGGTGAGGTTTGCCAACTTTATATCTAACTCTTGGCCAACTAACCTCATTTCAGGATTACTCATTCTATACCCATAGATTAACCGAGGGAAGGCGATTTCAGAATTTGTTACTTCAATGGCCACATCAATGGATCTTTCAATGTATTCTTTCCAAGTTTTGAAAGTTTCCTTTTTTAAGGCAGTGAGTTTTTCAACCATACCTTCTGAATGTAACAATCGAATTCCATGGAAAATTGCCTCAACATTCGGGAAAAAATGGTAAGCGGAAGGCCTCGGAATTTTAGCTTTTTTGCAGATATCCGCAAAACTAATCTCTTCTGGTTTTTTTTCTTTTAAGAGTTCAAAAGCAATTGATAACAATTGGGCACGTCTGTTCCTTCCCTGTTTACTTGTGAATTTAAAAGGCCTTGAAGCAAGGTCAGGAGAGAGGGATGCGTCTACCAATTTATCCATAGTACGATCATCTCTCGGAATCTCACCTAGTCAATCCCGTTGTGAAGAAAAAATCCTGACCCATTCCTGGGCCAGGCGAGGTGATTGTTCAGATATTCCTATTGGATCGTAAAATTGTTTGTCACTCCTTGGTAGGCACTGATGGCACCAGTCCAACCTGATTTCCAGTGCCCACGATGGCGAATGCGGTAAGTTCCTTTTGGATACGAAGTGGAATCCCAGGATGTTGTAATTTTAGAATATGCGATTCCATCACGTTGCCATCTATATGTGGTAGATGGATCGTTGTCTCGTGCAACAACTGTCCATGTGGAACCGTTTTGTCTTTCAATGTCAACAAAGCTACTTCCAATTAACATATTGTTTTTTGGATGTGCACCCCAGAAAACAGCCGTTACTTTAGATCCACTTGCATAACTAGGAGACGGTTGTGTGATCACATTTCCAAAACTTTTAAATAAAGGAACATCATCAAATACAACTCCAGTTTGGAATGTAGCTTGGTTATTTGTCAGATCGGCTGGGGTTGGACCATTCGGAACAGATACACCGTTTCGTAAAGCGGATGCTAATTTTCCAAATTCTTGTTCATACGGTTTTAGTGTATGTGGTCCAAATTGAGTAGAGGCACCTTCATACTGTTGGGAAGAATATTCTTCTCTTGTCGTGAGGTAGGAAGTGTATGAATTGGCTAATGCTGAAATGACAGTATAATCGTTTTGCATTATATTTTTTACAAGAGAACGAATCCTTCTCCCAGCCATCGTAGAGACCTCTGCAGGAATTGCTAAAATGGATAAATTTCCGATTTTGACAATTTGAATCGGAATGACAGGTGGTGTCCAAGGATTTCCGTCAAAACTTGCCACACCCGTTGGAATGAGAACTGGTTTTTCCGCATGACACAACTTATATGATTCACTCACTGAAGTTGGCCACAATACTCCTAGTGCCCCTCCAAGAAAACTCGCTTTAAATGCATCAGCAGTATTTGTATTCCAATCTAAAGAATCTACAGTAGTTCCTTCATCAAAAAAATCGACTGAAACAGCATTGTCTTCAACACTACCAGCAGAGAAAGATGCACCCATACCTGCAGGACAAGTTGTTGTTCCTACACTACTAACATAAAGATTTGAAAAGTTAACAAATGTATGACGGAAATCAACGGATCCAGTCAATTGAGTATTTGCAGATTGGTATAAACTGACTGCTTTTTGGAATTGTTTATCTGCAATGATATTCTGCCTAATATAGTCATTCACACCATCAGCAGGTCCCCATAAATTTGGAGTTACATCACCTGCATTTGACTGAGCAAAGGCAGCAACAAAGGTTTGGTTTGCAGAATAGTTGGTTCCCTTTGTTTTCTCAAACAAATAAGAAGCCAATCCTTTGTTGTCTCCACCAATGAGTTTGTTTGAAGGTCCAACATTAGTTGGATGAACAGCAAACCAGTTCACCATCCCAAGTTCTCTTCCATCAGAAGCCACAAGTTTTAATAGAGTCATTGTTTGGTCGACATTGGATGAATAAAAATTACGTTCACTTGCAGGATTTTTATCATATGCCTCAACAGATCGGTTTTTACTCGCATCTGTAAGTTCTCCTTGGTTGATATAAACATTTCCTGGAACTAAATTCTGATGAGCCAATTTGATTGATTGGTAAATTCCATTTACGATGACATCAAAGTTTTCTTTAATGAAACCTGCAGTTGTAGCATTGTATAAAAAGTAATGAGAATAACCACCTGGCCCACTATGTGTATGTGTCGCAGATAATAAAACATTGGCTTCGGAATAATATGGTGCAAGTTCCCCATCAGTGGCAATTTTTTTGCTTACTGCTTGTTTGATGGATTGGAAAATCATTCCTAAATCAGCACTGACAAACACAACACGTTTGGATGCGTCGCCAATGATGTACGCTCTTGACCAAAGGCGCATATAAATCCCTTCCGTCTTTTGTGCAGTTTCTGCAAATCCCATCATACCAACTTCTGCTGCAGGCCCAGTAATGTCAGAGATTCCAACACCAACTAAGTAAGGAGAAGAACCGAGACTGGGAGCTACAGAACGACTGAGGCCAGAACCAGAATTAACTTCCGAATTCAAACCATTCGATTGTTCCAATTGGTCAGTTCCAACTAAACCAAGTATGGCGGACTGGGACGGCTTTTTTTCTGAACAAGCCAGAACAAAAAGAAAGGACACGATGGATACACTCACGCGAACCAAGGGACTTATTTGGGATTTCATATACTCTCTCCGAATCTAAATTTCTCAATCATTCATTTTTTCGCTTCTATCTGCCGAAGGAACCCTTGGGTCAAATCTGGGGATTAAGTCTAAACGGTGTTAAAAATATGGCAACAAAATAATCGACAATAGTCGGGTTTTATTTGACCAACGTTCAGAAATGCCTCTTTTCGCCGTTTTTAGCGAGTCGATGGAATCTTTCCCGCTAATCTATGGTATTTCTATGTCATTTTTTACTCGACACATGTCGATTATTGTGAAGGAACTGTCACCTAGTCACAATGAGGGATCAGAGGGGAAAGTATGGAACAACGAATCAAACGAAACTTTAAAAGGAGACAGATCATAAGTTACTTACTTGTAACCTTATGTTTGTTTTGTGCTCCAACGAGCGAAGGACCTAAACTCCTACTTCCATTTGTACAAACATCTCAAACGGAAACAAACTTTGGTTCTCAGACTTTCGGTAGTGAAAAGTCCATTACAGAACCTACAAATTTGATTCATGATCTAAATTATCTCAATTCCGCAGAAACTCGTGAGTTATTTGTTTCCTATAAATCATTTGGAAATAACACGGATGCCATTTGGATTGATGGACTTGGACGTGAAACTACATTCAGAGGGTTTAATGTATCTGGTAATGTAAAATTAGTCGAACATGGATTCAAACCGTTTCAAAATGTAAATGATATAGAAATTGCATTGAATGGACTAACGAAGACAACTGGTTCCAATATCATTCGTTACACAATTGCATGGGAAGGTGTTCATCCTGATGTAGATAAAATTGATTATTCTTATTTGGATGAAGTGATTTCTCAAATTAAAAAAGTAACTTCGAAAAATATTTACGTCCTTCTTGATTACCACCAAGATTTGTTCTCAAGACACTTATTCAATCAGAACTCCTGGCATACAGGAAATGGTGCACCTTTATGGATTACTAAAAATGGTAATTATCCAAAAGAATATTGTGGTATTGTATGTGCTAGTTGGAGTCAAAATAATTTAACAAACGAAGCAATTCGAAGAGCCTTTAGAAACTTTTGGAATAATGCTCCAGTGAATACTTCGTCTGGTGTCCGTTATATGCAAACGGAATACCTTTGGCAAATTGAAAAAACTGTTTCTTATATTAAAAATCAGTTATCATCAGAAGAGTTTTCTTACATCATAGGGTTAGATCCATTTAATGAACCAGTCGATGGTGGGATGGAAGGTTTAACCCCAAAACGATGGGATAATGAAAAACTCTGGCCCATGTACCAAAAAATTAGAACCATCCTCAATCAAAATGGCTGGGCAAACAAATGGGTATTTGCTGAACCACTTGTGTTTTGGAATACAAACATTGGTTCTGCGATTGCTCCTGCTACTGGTGGTGGGCATTTAAATGCTCCTCCCGGCCAAGGATTTGTCTTCAATTCACATTTTTATGATGCAGGGAGGATGGGAACAGATTTAACTGGAATCGACAATGCAACATATTTTAAATACTTAGATGAAATTAGAACAGAAGCAAGGTTCTTAAAAATACCAATGTTTTTAAGTGAATTTGGTATGTGGTTAAAAGGAACTGGTGCCAAAGACACTCCTCGTATGATCAATGCAGTTTACCAAGCCATGGAAATTTCCGACAAAGAACAATCGACAAAAACCAGATTTGCCGATTTTTACAATCCAGTTGTTTCAGGTACTCAGTGGCATTGGGATTATTATTATGACCACCATGCTGAATACAAAAATGGGAATCCAAACAAACTCGTCACAACAAAAGATGCGTGGAATGATGAAGACTTCTCTGTGGTTGGAAATTATGGAACCAGTTTGAATGTTGATCCATTTGTCATCACAAGAGCCTATGTGCGTAAATCACAAGGCCGTCTATTCACCAGTCATTACAATGCCATTGGGTTTGATACTTGGAATAAAATGTTTTCTTGGGCAGCAATCAAACCAGGAAACAATGAAGTCAAACAATTTGGAGACAAACGATTTTTGATCGTTATCTGGAGAGGAAGGTCTTCTGATGCACCTTCCGAATTTTATTTACCACCACATTTTGATCCTTCTAAAGTCATCGTGATGACTGAAAAAAAATTATACGCTGGTGCAATACCAAATGTTCCAACAAACCAACCAAATGAAGTTGTGATTATGACTGATCCAAAAAGGGAAATAGGATCTGGAAATGTTTTATACCTTTGGGATGATTTGGATTTAGATGAAAACCAATCTACTTCTTATCATTATGCACTCATTGTGAACAGGGAAAATACAACGTATCCAACTGCCACCTTACAAGAACTTCAATCTAAGTTAAACCAAAGGATTCTTGTTGAAGGAAAAAGTCCAATTTACCTCATCGGTAAGATGACTTACGGTGGATACCCGAACGAATGATACAATTCAAAATAGGAATGGTCTATCACCATTCCTATTTTATCCCAATGAAAATTACAAACTCCAAACTCCTGATTTTGCTGTTTCTTTTACATAATCTCTTAAATCTTTCGGTTTTCTTCCCATTGCAGATTCAAAATCATTTTGAATGAATTCATTTCTACCATCTAACACATTTTCAAACAAATACTGGATGAGCCAAATTGTATCCTTGGACAAACCAAGCTCACCTAACATCGAAATGTAATCTTCGAGTGGAATTTCCTCAAAAAGAATCGACTCCTTGATTTCATTTGCAATGATACGAAAGGTTTCCTCAAAATGATAAAGCGAAGGCCCAGTTAATTCATAAAGTTTTCCAACATGTTTCTGATTTACGAGAGCTTCAACTGCAAGATCTGTTAAATCATCCAAATCAATAAACGGTTCTTTAAATTTGATTTTTGGAAAAATGATTTTCCTCTCTAAAATTGCATCCAGAAACATACCTTCACTGAAATTTTGAGAAAACCAACTCGAACGTAAAATTGTCCATTCCAATCCAGATCCCTGCACTATCTTTTCACAATTTATTGCCTCTGGTTCACCTCTACCTGACAGTAGTACAAGACGTTTGACCTTACATTTTTTAGCAAGATCAACTAATATTTGTATATGATGTATCGATTCTGGAACTGCTAAATCAGGTTGGTATGAAATGTAAATATGATCTACACCTTTTATCACTGCTTCCCAAGTTTCAGTTTTTTCCCAGTCAAAAGATGGATTGGTTTTTCTTGATCCCAACCGAATCGGCATTTCCAATTGGTTAAGTTTATTTACGATTCTAGATCCAGTTTTTCCACTGGAACCTAAAATTAAATTTAATGGTTTCATAACCATAGTTTACAAAAGAAAACAATTTAAAAATTGGACAAACCCGACATTGGATCGTTTTTTTCTCGAAATTGAAATGGTTTTTCTTTTGTAAAAGATTTGAACTGCCTGATAAAATGAGATTGATCTGCATATCCGATATTATATGCAATATCTGTTAACTTTGATTCCTTCTTTGCTTTCATTTCAAACAAACTAGTTTGGAAACGAATGATTGTTGCGAATTGTTTGGGAGTGAGTCCAACGTAATTTTGAAATTTCCGCTGTAATGTTCGTTCCGACATTTTTAGATCACTTGCGATTTTAAATATTTCACAGTTTCCGTTTGTATCGATGATTGTTTGTAAACAAGAATGTAAAACCAAATCAGGTAAAAAACCTTTCGACTTTTTGTGAAGATAATCTAAGATTGCTTCTTCTGCTATGATCGTTGAATTTTGTTGTATTGCCTTATGGAATTTTGTTTCACTTGTCCATTCTGATCTTTGAATCGTCCAACAGGAATTTGTTAGTTCTGTGATAGGAATTCCAAAGGATGATTCCACGAAACTTGGGAAGAGTTGCACCATCACAAAAAAATAAGGACCTTCAATTTCAATCTGAATTGGTTCTAAAGTTTGGCCGTAAATGAATACCGGATTCATAATTTTGGAAAGTTTGCCAACTATCACTTTTACAGGAGCAATCGAATGGAAAAAAACAAGTCCAGGAAAACCATCCGCAAAAAAAGGCAAAATTTCTTTTTTGGGAGTCATTGATTCAAAAACAAATATACCTTTTGCAATGAATTCTAAATCTTTTGGAATTTTTGGATTTGAAGCAGACATGAAACTTGTGGAATTATTGATCAGTTTCCTTTGTTGATTTTTTAAATGTCTTCTTAGACGAATTTAGAGAAACATTCGATTTTTTTTATTTTATTTTCCATAAAAAAACAAAGCCGGCTCACATAACAAGTGTATTTGAATTCTCTAATGAATCTACAATTCTAAATTTTCTACATTTACAGAAAATCACTCTTTCTGGGAATGTGATATCATACGTGAAACTTTCAATCTTAGATTTAGTTTTTATCAACCAAGGCCAGACAACAAAAGAAGCAATTCAAAATAGTGTGCGTGTGGCAAAGGCAGTAGAAACATTCGGTTATCATCGAATATGGATCGCAGAACATCATAATTTCCCTTCCATTGCGAGTGCTGCAACATCAGTCGTCATCAGTCATTTAGCGGAACAAACAAAATCCATCCGTGTCGGAGCTGGTGGCATTATGTTACCAAACCACTCCCCACTCGTGATTGCTGAACAGTTTGGAACATTAGAAAGTTTATATCCCAACCGCATTGATTTAGGGTTAGGCAGAGCTCCAGGGACAGACCAGCTCACCTTACGAGCATTACGTAGAGACCCGATGGCATCTCAACATTTCCCTGAAGATGTTAAAGAACTTTTAGAATATTTATCTTCTGACAGAAAAGAGGGAATGGTAAATGCAATCCCAGGTTATGGAACCAATGTTCCGGTTTGGATTTTGGGTTCTAGTTTATTTGGAGCACAACTGGCTGCGCTACTTGGTTTACCATTTGCATTTGCATCTCATTTTGCCCCCACTTACTTAAAAGATGCGGTAACAATTTATAAAAAACAATTTCGTCCATCGCAATACTTACAATCTCCTTATGTAATGATTGCAATGAATGTTGTGGCAGCCGATACAGACGAAGAAGCGAATCATTTATTCACAAGTGTCGAACAGTCATTTCTTGGCATACTTAGAAATAAACGTGCTCCTTTTCCACCTCCAGTTTCTTCAATGGATGACTTATGGTCTGAACAAGAAAAACAAATGGCAAAACAAATGTTATCCGTATCAGCTGTTGGATCCAAAGAGACAATTGTCAAAAAAATAAACAAAATCCAAGAAGAGATCCAAGCAGATGAATTGATTGTTGTATCTTCTGTTTATGACACAGATAAAAGGATCCGTTCGTTCGAAATCCTGATGGAAGTCCAAAACCAAATTTTTGATCCCTCTACCGCGCGAGCTGTGAAAAATTAGTTTTGCTACCTTTCCCATTTGATAGTATTCTTTACAATCAGAGAAGATTCCTCTAACTTCGCCAGGGAGAAATATATGCCATTTCGAAAACAATTCTATTCATTGATTTTCATTACACTTTGTGTTTTCACCATGGCTTCTTGTGAACGAGGTTTCATTCGTTCAACCCTCAAAGACAGGTTCCAGAAAAAAATCAGTGATTTGCCTGCTCCGAACGCGATAACTGATCTCACCCAACGCATTACAAATCCAGGTGATTATGTGTTTTCAATCATACACCAAGAGATTCCTCGTTATTATAAAATCCATGTTCCCATATCTTACAGTCAAGAGGCGACTGTCCCACTTTTATTTGTTTTTCATGGAGGTGGAGGTGATATGGAAATCCAATCAAAGGAAGAGTATTACCATCAAATTTCCAAATCAGAAGAATTAGGACACATCGTTGTATTTCCGAATGGATATAGTGTCTACAAATCAGGAAAGTTTGCGACCTGGAATGCAGGTAATTGTTGTGGAGAAGCAAAAAAGGCAAATATAGATGACCTTGGATTTGTAAAAGTTATCCTTGGCCACCTAACACAAAAGATGAACATCGACAAAAAAAGAATTTATTCCACTGGAATGTCAAATGGGGCAATGATGTCTTACCAAATTGCATGTTCAATGGCAGATCAATTTTCTGGGATCACTGCAGTGGCAGGAACTGATAATACAGTTGATTGCAAACCTTCCAAACCAATCTCCATTTTTCATATCCATGCTAAAAATGATGACAAGGTTTTATTTTATGGTGGAGCTGGTTCCAGTTTCACTGACAGAACACTCATAACGGATTTTGTTTCTGTTCCGAAAACTGTATCCAAATGGGTACAATGGAACGGTTGTCATCCAACACCAAAAATTGTGTTACAAAATAAAGATGTAACTTGTGAAGAGTATCACGATTGCAAAGAAGGTGTGACAGTGAAACTCTGTGTGACGGAAGATGGTGGGCATTCTTGGCCAGGTGGGAAAAAACCTTCTCTACTGTTAGGTGGCGGACCACCGACAAAAGCGATCATTGCCAATGATGAAATGTGGGATTTTTTTAAATCCCATTCCAATCAGTAAACTATAATTTCTATATTCATATTTTCCAAGGTAAGTGAACTAACTTCTGGTTCACTCTGTATTCGAATGCCAATGTCTCCATACATTGGAAACACAAACAATCTGTATACTGAGTTGCCAAATATTCAGTTTCTTCTTTTGTCAATTGAACCTTCGTACATTGGCACAATTGAATGGAACCAACCTTACATTCAAAAATTCGCAAACAGTTGGGGCAAATTTTTTCCTCATGTTTCATCACTGACTCTTGGGAATTGTATACTGTTTTGATTCAGGCATTTGGTCTTTGAGTAATACTCCAGAGCGTTTTTGGGAAAAACTTTCTTGGATTAAATAAATTGTTTTATCACAGGCTAATGGTAATGGAAATCCAAGTGGTCTGACATTGGAAATACAATTTCTTGCTTCATCCGTTTTTCCTATTTTTGGTTCATATGTAAGGTAAAGTCCAAGGCTATCAGAGGAAGTAAGTCCTGGCCTTTCTCCAATGATCACTAAACACATTTTAGATTGTAAAATTTCGGATATTTCATCTCCGATCGCAACTCTACCCCATTGCACCACTACCAAAGGTGCAAGTTTAAGATGCAAAGTTTCAATTTTTGATAGAAATTCCTCTAAAAACAAAAGCAAGTTCTCATCAATTGCTTTCGCAGACAAACCATCTACACAAACAATACCTAAATCAAAACCTCTGTCCATTGCATCCAATTTGATTTTCGAATCTTCCGAAAGCCGTCTGCCTAGATCAGGTCTTAATAAATACTCTTGTTTAGAGGTTACTTGGCTTTTGACAAATTGGTGTTGGATACCATATAACTTTGTAAGCGATTTCAACTGATCAAAAATTGGATCCCAAGAGGGTTCCTTTACAACTGCATCTTTTGCCCTAGCATGGTCGAGCCGAAACTTTAACATATCTTTGGTGGAAATAGAAGCACCAAATCTTGTCAGGCCAATCCTTGCTTGTGTGAATTGTTTCCAGCGATCTAAATTTGACATATTTAATCCAACCTCATTTCTTTTTCAAACAGAGCGACCATTTGATTCTCAACTGGTAAAAACTGCTTTCCATTTGAAAAAATACCTTTCTGAACCAACCATTGCTCAAATTCAGGTGCCGGTTTTAATCCCAATACTAGTCTTAGATACAATGCATCATGAAATGAAGTACTTTGATATGATAACATCACATCGTCAGCACCAGGTATCCCCATGATAAAATTACAACCTGCCACTCCGAGTAGAGTTAATAAGGTATCCATATCATCTTGGTCTGCATCAGCATGGTTCGTATAACAAATGTCAACTCCCATTGGTAAACCCATTAGTTTTCCACAAAAATGATCTTCCAAACCTGCACGAATGATTTGTTTTCCATTGTATAAATACTCAGGGCCGATAAACCCGACGACAGTATTCACAAGTAAGGGAGAAAATTTTCTAGCAACTGCATAGGCTCTCACTTCTAATGTTTGTTGGTCAATTCCATGATGTGCCCCAGCTGACAACGCACTGCCTTGCCCTGTTTCAAAATACATCACGTTATTTCCAATGGATCCTCTCTTCAAAGACAATGCCATATCTCTTGCTTCTGCTAATAGAGAAAGATTGATCCCAAAACTCTGATTCAAAGCTTCTGTTCCGCCGATGGATTGGAATACTAAGTCGAGTGGTGCTCCTTTTTGCATCACTTGCATTGAGGTGGTAACATGGGTAAGGATACATGATTGAGTTGGGATGGAATATGTTTGAATGACTTTATCTAACATTTCCAATAGTGAAATACAAGTGGGCACATGATCAGTGGCAGGGTTAATTCCTATCACAGCATCTCCACTACCAAGTAACAAACCATCTAAGATACTAGCTGCAATACCTTTCGGGTCATCGGTGGGATGGTTAGGTTGCAAACGAACTGACAACCTTCCGGGTAATCCTATTGTATTTCGAAACTTTGTGATAATTTTGATTTTTTGACTGACTAAAATTAAATCCTGATTGGACATGAGTTTCGAAACAGCAGCAACCATTTCTGGAGTGAGTCCGATACGAATGGATTCTAAAACAGATAGATCTGTTGTTTCCGATAGTAAAAAGTCCCGAAATCCTCCTACCGTTAAATGGGAAATCATCTTAAAAGCAGAAGGATCATGAGATTCTAAAATGAGTCTTGTCACCTCATCTTTGTTTGCCGGAATTAATTCGATATTTAAAAAATCTGATAAGTAAATATCAGCTAACACCATTTGGGCCACAATTCTCTCTTCTTGGTTTTCTGCGGCAACTCCGCTCAAAATATCTCCTGAACGAAGTGGAGATGCTTTTGCCAAAACTTCCTTTAAGTCACGGAACTGATATGTTTTTTTCCCGATGATGATTTGATAACTCACCCTTTTACTATAACTGATTTTTCTTTTAAGAATAGAACTTTTCCCAAACTTCGATTCTCATTTTTACAAACAGTTTTGTCTAAAAAATAGACAATGTATGAAAAAAGCCCTTCTCATCCTGGGAAACCAACTTTTCGAGTTAGATTCGATTTTGCCCAAAGAAAAACGTTCCGAATACATAGTTTTTATACGAGAAGACAAAGAATTATGTACTTACTACCGCTTTCATAAACATAAAATTTTATTTTTCTTTTTAGCGATGAGAGCCTATTCAGAAGAACTAAAAGGATTAGGTTTTTTGGTTCACTACGAACCTTTTGATGTAAAATCCGAATCCTATGATGTGCAACTTTCAAATTTCCTTCTAAAGGAATCCATCGAAGAATTACATTACTTTGAAATCGAAGATCGTTTTTTTGAAAAAAGAATTCTATCGTTACTCCAAAAGACAAAAACAAAATGGATCGAACATAGATCTCCTATGTTTCTCACAAAACGAAAAGATTTTGAATCCTATTTATTAACTCATAAAAAACCATTTATGAAAACTTTTTATGAATCACAAAGAAAAACATTAAATCTGTTAGTGAATGATAAAAAAGAACCTATTGGTGGGAAATGGAGTTTTGATACTGAAAATCGAAAAAAACTACCAAAATCCTACCAAGCACCAAATTTGCCCCAAATCAATTTTACAACCAAAGAGAAGGAAGTTTTTCATTTGGTGGAAACACATTTTCCAAACCATCCAGGAGAGACTGAAAATTTTTGGTTACCAACGTCTCGTAAGGGTGCCAAACATTGGTTAGAGAAATTTTTAAAAGAAAGATTAGATTTATTTGGTCCTTACGAAGATGCATTTTCACAAACCTTTCCCTTTTTGCAACATTCGGTACTCACACCCTTTTTAAATGTTGGTTTATTAACTCCAAAAGAAGTTATCGAAGCGACAATCGATCACGCAAAAAAAAATAAAATCCCAATTGAATCGTTGGAAGGTTTCATCCGACAAATCATCGGTTGGCGTGAATTCATTCGGGGAATCGATCAAAATTTTGGAGAGATCCAAGAATCAAAAAACCATTTTGGTCACAAACGGAAATTCACAAAACATTGGTTTGATGGTACTACTGGCATACCACCTCTCGATTTTGTCATAAAAAAGTGCAATCAATATGGATACGCACACCACATCGAAAGATTGATGGTACTTGGATCATTGATGGTGTTATTCGAAATCCATCCTAAAGAAGCTTACCGTTGGTTTATGGAGATGTTCATAGATTCGTCTGATTGGGTGATGGGACCCAATGTGTATGGGATGGCTCTCTTTAGTGACGGCGGAATTTTTGCCACCAAACCATACATATGCGGATCCAACTACTACCAAAAAATGGGCCAGTTCCCTAAGGGGGAATGGGAAGAAGCCGTGGATGGGTTGTACTGGTCGTTTATTGAAACGCATCAATCCGAGTTTTCCAAAAACCCACGAACCGCTGTCCTCGTTGGAAATTTACACCGAATGCAAAAAGAGAGGAAGGAAAAACTCTTTGAGACTGCCAAGATTTGGAAGGAAAAACTCACCTTAGGACCGTAAAAACTGGAAGAACGAAGGATTCGAAATAGGATCAGGACCCATCAGGTAGTTTCAGAACCAAAAAAAGGAGATTCACTGTATAAATTTAGAATGAATCTAAAAAATTTTGCTTGCCTCTTGGATTAGATTAAATCTAATTCTATACTAAATCTAGAAAGAGAAGGTCAGTATGAGAAATTTCAGACGTTTCACAATCGCTCTCCTTGTGTTGTTCCTTGGCCCAATCGGAGCCGCGGACACCAAAGAGAATCAAGGGATGGACCGCCAAAACACATCCAACCAATTTTGGTGGCCAGAACGCTTGGACTTGGCACCACTGCGCCAACACAGTGCAGAATCGAATCCTTTGGGCAGGCAGTACAATTATGCCAAAGAATTTCAGGAATTGGACATCCAAACCTTAAAACAAGAAATCAAAACTGTTATGACCACGTCCCAAGATTGGTGGCCAGCAGATTATGGACATTACGGCCCATTTTTTATCCGAATGGCATGGCATAGTGCGGGAACCTATCGCATTTCCGATGGGCGTGGTGGTGCTGGCGGTGGACAACAACGTTTTGAACCACTCAATAGTTGGCCAGATAATGCAAACCTCGACAAAGCAAGAAGGTTGTTATGGCCTATCAAGAAAAAATATGGCAAAAAAATTTCCTGGGCTGACCTCATGGTTTTAACAGGGAACGTAGCACTGGAATCAATGGGATTCAAAACCTATGGATTTGCTGGTGGAAGGACTGATGATTGGGAAGCAGACCTAGTCTATTGGGGACCTGAAAAAAAATTCTTGGAAGACCAAAGATACAAAGGTAATCGCGAATTAAAAAACCCACTCGCTGCTGTTCAAATGGGACTTATTTATGTCAATCCAGAAGGACCTAATGGGAATCCTGACCCACTAGCAGCTGCTAAAGACATTCGTGAGACATTTGGCCGAATGGCGATGAATGACGAAGAAACTGTGGCACTGATTGCAGGTGGACATACATTCGGAAAAGCTCATGGTAAAGCAGATCCATCCAAACATGTTGGAAAAGAACCAGCAGCTGCTGGAATCGAAGAACAAGGGTTTGGTTGGAAAAACAATTATAAAAAGGGAAATGCTGAAGACACAATTACGAGTGGTCTTGAAGGAGCATGGACGGCAAACCCAACGAAGTGGACAACTCAATACCTAAACAATCTATTTGGTTTCGAATGGGTTCAAACAAAAAGTCCTGCTGGTGCCATCCAATGGATTCCAAAAGATGGAGCAGGTGCAAACATGGTTCCAGATGCTCATGACAAATCTTTACGCCATGCACCTATCATGTTTACAACCGACTTGGCGTTAAAATTTGATCCAAGTTATAAATTGATCGCAAAACGATTCCAAGAAAACCCAAAAGAGTTTGAACTCGCATTTGCAAAAGCTTGGTTCAAATTGACTCACAGAGATATGGGTCCCCTCACCCGTTACATAGGAAAAGACCTTCCAAAAGAAGCATTAATTTGGCAAGATCCTGTTCCAAGTGTTTCTCACAAATTGGTAACTGCTAAGGAAATCGAAAGTCTGAAAGGAAAAATCCTTAAGTCTGGACTTACAATCCCACAACTTGTCAGAACTGCATGGGCGTCAGCATCTACGTTCCGAAGTACGGATATGCGAGGTGGTGCCAATGGTGCAAGGATCCGCCTAACACCTCAAAAAAATTGGGTGGCCAATGATCCAGAAGAGTTATCAAAAGTTCTAAATAAACTAGAACAAATCAAAGAGGACTTCAACAAGACTGGAAGTAAAATCTCTCTTGCTGACCTCATCGTTCTAGCTGGGAATGTTGCAATTGAAGAAGCGGCAAAAAAAGCAGGAATAAAAGTTTCTGTCCCATTTACTCCAGGTAGAACAGATGCCAGTTTAGAACAAACCGATGAGTATTCCTTCTCTGTATTAGAACCAAAAGCAGATGCATTTAGAAACTATTACGGACCAGGCAATTATATGTCACCAACTGAGATGTTAGTCGACAAAGCAAACATGTTGTCACTTTCCATCCCTGAGATGACTGTTCTACTTGGTGGAATGCGTGCATTAGATGCGAATACAGGTAAATCAAAACATGGAGTTTTCACTTCGAAACCAGGAGTTTTGACTAATGATTTTTTTGTGAACTTACTCGACATGTCTACCAAATGGCAGAAGTCAGAACAAACAGAAGGATTGTATGAAGGTCTCGATCGCAAAACAGGATCAAAACGATGGACTGCAACGTCTGTTGATTTGATCTTTGGGTCTCACTCAGAACTTCGTGCAGTTGCAGAAGTGTATGCCTCCGATGATGCCAAAGAAAAGTTTGTGAAAGATTTTGTTTCGGCTTGGAACAAAGTGATGATGTTAGATCGATTTGATGTGAAATAAAACATGAAGCCGTTCACACGCAAACAATTTCTGAAACGTTCGATTGTTCTTGCGTCCACTCTCTTCCTTTTAGGGGGAGAGTGGAATTTATTTGCAAAAGGAACAAAAGAAGAAAAAATGACAGAGCCACCAGATGGCTTAAAACCAGTATCAGAAAACGATCCCACTGCACAGGCATTAGGTTTTCACCAGGACGCAAAGAATACCGATTATAATTTGTATCCAGAAAGAAAACACCCAAAAGCAAAAAACCAAGTTTGCCTCCAATGTGCCCAATTTACAAAACTCAATGAAGGTTGGGGAAAATGTTCTATATTGACGAATGGTGTTGTGGCAACAAAAGGTTGGTGTTCAGCGTTTTCTAAAAAAATGTAAGTTGAACTATGAACAGTTTTTGGTTCACTTCAATGGTTAACCTTTTGGATTTGAACCAAAACTGGATTTTATCTCTATTGCCATTGGCACTGGCTGAGATCCACTCTTTCAAATGTCCATGGTTTATGTGCAAATTTTGCATTTTTATCTTCAATCAGATCAAAAGACTTTGATTGGGAATCCATACTCGTAAACACCAAATAAAATGGTGTGTCTTTCATTTTTGTCCGTTTCGGGCATAAGTCAACACCTTCCGATTTTAGGAATGGGTAATTGGTTCCCAACTCATCACGAAAAACCATTCCTTCCTTAAGAACACAAACTCGTTTCCAATCCTTTGTATGGAGTTTTAATTTTGTTTCAGTTTCACTCACACAAATTTGATCGAGCACCACGACTCCTAAAAACTCTGCAGAGAGTTTACAACACATCGGATTCACAGTCCAATTCCGTTCCATTACCTTCTCTTTTTCAAGTGTGGGAGAATCTGAGATTTGAGTAGGAGGAGAGGAACATGCAAAATACAAAACAGAAAAAAACAGAATCCCGTAAATGATTGAACGAATGGATAACATGAACGCACCTAGTTACAAGAAATTTCAAAAAAATCCTGCATGTGAGAGTTTAAAATTCTATCTTTTTTTTTCGATTTTTTTTCATTCCCCTCTATTTTGTCCTAGGTTTGCAGTAGGATAACCTTAATGAAGAGGTCAATTATGGATTACGTAGAATCACTTTTAGAAGAATACTTTGATGTTTCTAAGCAAATGGAAGATAGGACAAATGCAATTAGGGAATCAGAAAACGATCTTGAAAGTTTACTTGCCATTGAAGAAGAGATCTGCTGGGAATTTAATGTTCCACCTACTCATAAATTTAGAGATTTGTTTCGATTGATTCCAAATGGGATTACTAAAGAAAATTATGTAACCACTTCCGTTCAAAATCTTTCTAGGGAAAAAGCAAGATACTATTACAAACCTAGTGAGTTTAGTTTTGATCAATTTAAGGCAGCTTAAGTAGGTTAGTCGCTCATTAAACAAAGATCACAATTCCCACAAGAAATAAATGGGGAATCAAAATACTGGTGGATAAACTTTCTCCTACAATCCTTTGTTTTCGTGTATTGGAGCATTTGGTAGAGTCGTTTTCCACCTTCCTTTTTTTTTGCTTCTAATTCTTCTCTTGAAAATAGAGAATCATCCCATTCATTTTCCAGTTGTAAGGTTCCTTGTTCTAAATCACCAGACACAAGACCCACACGCGATAATAAATTGATAGCGGTTTGAACTCTATGGTCTGACTTATTTTTATACGTCATGAAGGATTGGATTGTTTCGTAATCAAGGGCGGAAAGTTGGTCTTGTTTTTGGGATAACAACATATAGAGTTTTTTTAAGTAGGACACATCTGGATTTTGCCAATCTATAAAATCCATTTGGATCGCCAAATCGTCTTCCGTATAAAACAGTTTGCATTCAGAAGGTTTACCATCTCTCCCTGCCCTTCCAATTTCTTGGTAATAGGCTTCGATACTTCCGGGAATCTGTACATGGAAAACATTTCTGACATTCGGTTTATCAACTCCCATCCCAAATGCATTGGTAGCGAGTAACACAGCAGAATCTGATTTTAAAAATTTTGTGAGAGTCACACTTCGATCTTGGTTGGATCGTTTCCCATGATACACCAAATGAGGGAATCGTTTGGTATCCAACCATCGACTAAAATTTTCCAAATCCTGGATGAGACTAAAGTATAAAATAGAAACTCCATTTTTGGACTTTAATTCTTCTAACAACCGTTTGTATTTAGTTTCCACATCAAAACACTCTGCAACAGACAAGTGCAAATTTGGTCGAAACAATCCATCATCAAAAATTTGGATTTCATGAGATTGTAGTCCCATTTGGTTCAAAATATCTTTTTGAACGCGACTCGAGGCAGTCGCAGTTAATGCAATTGTGGGTGGAAATTTTAAAATCTCACGGAACCAGTTAATTTTTGAATAATCAGGACGAAAGTCATGACCCCATTGGCTGATACAATGTGCTTCATCAATTGCCAATAGAGAAATTTGTAAATTGGACAGAACCTCTAAAAATTCTTTTTTTTGGAATCTTTCAGGAGAGACATATACAATTTTCAACTTACCAGCTCTTAGTGCTTCATACCGTTTTGTCCTTTCTGTGCGGTTTAAACTAGAATTGATATAAGTAGCCGAGATTCCTTTTTGCACCAAAGAATCCACTTGGTCTTTCATTAAGGCAATGAGAGGAGAGATGACAATACAAGTTCCTTGTAAAACCAAAGCAGGAATTTGGTAACAAATTGATTTCCCCATTCCTGTTGGCATAATGACCAAAGCATTCTTGCCACTGATTACGTGTTTTATGATCAATTCCTGATTCCCTCGGAATTCCGTAATTCCAAAAGTACCAAGCTGTAAGTCCGTTTTCATGATGATCCTTTCACCACAATCTAATTATGTTCATTCCATTGAGATCTTTTTTTCATACGATTTAGCTACTAATGAAATTTATTTGTAAAATGAATGGGAAACTTGATTCGTTAGTGATTAAAACCCAAACCAATCACTCTAATTACTAATTAGTAATATACTTACCATTACTTCCATACATTCAAAACCTTACTCAATCCCTGAGTTTCCGTTTGACGATTCAATTGAAAAAATGAAATAACGAATGAAACTTTTAAGGATACTTGTATGAATCGAATCATTCACTCCATTTTATTCATCCTTATGTTTACCATACTTACTTGTGGCAAACATACAGGAGTCGTAGAAATTAAGTCCTATGTGCACCCACATGCACAACAAACAAAGGGAAAAATCCTAATGGTACTCAGTAGTCCAAGTGTATCCAAACAAACTGGTTGGCCCATTGGATTTTGGGCATCGGAACTCACACACCCAATGAGAGTCTTTATCGAATCTGGATACTCTGTTGAACTTGCTTCTACAGAAGGAGGAAAAGTTGAAATGGATTCTTATTCCAATCCAATCGATCCAAGTGGTTATTCTTCCCACGATGTAATCTCACTAGGTTACTTACAAAAAAAAGAATTCAAAGATTCCTTATCCAATACAAAAAAACTCTCCGATGTAAAGGCAGATGAGTATGTGGCGATTTTCCTAGTTGGAGGACAAGGACCAATGTTTACATACAAAGGAAATCAATTGTTACAAAACTTATTTGTTCAATTTTATGAAAACAATAAACCTGCTGTTGCCGTTTGCCACTCCACTACGATTCTTTTAGAAACGAAAAAGTCAAATGGTGAACTATTAGTAGATGGAAAAAATTGGACAGGATTTTCAGACGAAGAAGAAGACTATGCCGACAAAGCAGTGGGCCAAAAAATCCAACCGTATCGAATCCAAACAGAAGCAAAAAAATTAAAAAACACAACTTTCAAAGTCGCACCAGCTTTCTCGTCTTATGCGATCAGAGATGGTTTTTTGATCACAGGGCAACAACAAAATTCTGGAGAAGCAGCAGCAAAACTTCTCATTGATCTCCTAAATTAGTGATCCATTTCATAAAAACTACTTCTTCTAAAAATTGAAGAAGTAGTGAATCATCTATTTTTTCTTTGTTGTTTTTGCATTTGGAAATGAATCCAGATCTTCTGTATAAGCTCCCGAAGTTTTCATAAATGTAATGCCAAGCTCTCGTAACGAAATGATGATGGGGATTGTTTTTTTACCAAGTTCCGTAAGAGAGTATTCCGTACGGGGAGGGACAACCGCATACACCTTACGATGGACAAGACCATTTTCTTCCAGTTCACGAAGTGACTGTGCCAACATTTTATCGGAAATATGACTCAACGTTTTTTTGATTTCACTATACCGTAATGTTTTTTCTCTAAGTCTCCAAAGGATGGGCATCTTCCAAGCACCACCTATCCAATCTAATACAAATTCTACAGGATTATAGTACAATTTACCTTTATATTTAAATTCAGGCATATTCCTCCAATAACCTACCAATTGGTAAGTTTATTACCAAAAATGTTGGTATAGTCAAAAACTATTTATTTTCGATACAAATCGAATTGCAAATTCTAAAAATAGAACCCTTTATAGACTAAAAAAAGGAGTCTGGTGTATGAATATTGCGATCATTGGAACTGGAAATGTTGGTGGTGCCTTGGCGACGGGTTGGTCAAAAAAAGGGCATCAAATCTTTTTAGGTGTTCGTAACCCCGAGAATTTTAAAGGAAAAGAATTTCTCTCTCTTCCCAATATCTCTGCTTGTCCCATCGAAGAAGCCGTCAAACAATCTGAGGTGTTAGTGATTTGCACTCCAGCTAAAGAAACTTTGAATGTCATAAAATCGTTAGGTGATACAACAGGCAAGATCATCATCGACACAATGAATACCATCCAAAAAAATAGTTCAAATTTGGACTCATCCACCTCAGAGACAATACTAAAAAACACACAATCCAAAGATGTTGTGAAGTGTTTTAATACAACAGGTGCCAACAATTTGTTAAATCCAAAATATGGTGAAACAAACCTCGATATGTTTATGGCTGGTGATTCCACAAGGGGGAAAGATATCGCAAAACATCTAACACTGGATTTAGGATTTACTAATTGTTATGATGTAGGTGGGAATGACAAATTTGCACTAATGGAAGAATTTGCTTTCTTTTGGATCAACCTTGCTATGTTTCAAAAATTAGGCCGAGAAATTGGATTCAAATTACTAAAACGTTAAAATTGAATGATTATCCTTAAAGATAGAGTTAGATATTAACAATATCTATTAGCTCTCATACGCTTTTCATTTCCAGTAAGTGGAACGGAATCATAATGCAAACTGAAGCATTATTATCAAGGACTATCCCTAACATTCTTTTTTGAGACAATCTCTATCAAATACGGACTGCTTAAATTACATGTACACTTAGTACGCTTAACTCAACACAGCCCATTTCTAACATCTGTTCAATAATAAAATCAAAAAATAACATTAAAATAATTTAAATTATGAATTTACTATTTTTTTTGTACCATATAACATTGTATATACTATGTGGTTCATTTTCATCATCCTCGTTCTCATTTGTTTCATAGGCTGCAGAAAAAAAGACAATTCTGATACAGAATTAACAATACTTGGCCTTTACCTTCTGACACCAAATGATGTCATCTTGGATTTGGGTTATCCTGGCTCCCAAAACCAATTACAAAACAGTGAACTTGTCGGGAAATTATCTGGGATAACTGTGAAAATTGGTGGAGTCACGGCAACGGGTGTTTCCGCTGTCTCTTCTGATACAATTCAATTCACCATGCCAAGCATTCCTGGGATCACAGAAAACCAAGCAGTCGATTTTGTGATCGAAAAAAGTGGGACCATACTCTTTTCGATTAAAGTACGGTATCGACCCATACTCAGTTGGTCAATTAACCAACCAGTCAACCTACTCCGTCCTATTGACGGAAGAGATAATAAAAGTTTTTTCCAAATCACTGCTACAAACGCAAACCATGTCTTTAATACCTTTGGTCATAATCTTTCCGACCTCGACCTTTACTACTTCACATCCCTAGGTGGTAATCCAATCCCATTTGCCGAAAAAAGAAGAACTGGTGCAGAATTTAACAAAGTATCATTAAATGCCGGGACTGTATACATAATGGTCAAACACATCAGTGGATTGGGTGGTACGTACAATTTACAAATTGCCAACAGTGGAGTTGTTGCTTCCAGTTCTGCCAAATTAACATACAGTGGTTGGACATTTAACTTATGTTATGATACAATGGGACTAGGACCTGTGACGGCTAATAACTGTGATGCGCAAATGGCAGCCTATAATCCAACAAGGACAGGACGATGTACCTATCCAAGTGACCAAGGATTAACAACACGTAATTATTATGATGAAGGTGGCTTTTCAACTGCTTACAGTGAAAACACTTGTTTAAATCCAGGAGGTGGATCACAAAACGAAGCAGAGTCAATCTTTATCCCCAATTGATGATCCAATCCATATACCATCTCCTCTTCTAAAAGATGTGATGGTAGGATTTTTTCCCTTCCATTCTTTTTCTCGTCAAAAAACAAACCTTTGTTTGGTTTTCTTTAGCTGAACGATATTCAGTCGTTGCACTAGCAATGAATTCAAATGGGAAATGAGTAAAATTTCCTATTTTTTACCTTCATTCGAAACTATGCTATACAAAAAGGGAATCTATTCCTCATTACGTTTGAATCCCATGCAAACATCAAAAAAATTCACATACTTCTTTGCTTTAGTAATCAGCGTTAGTTTCATCATCAGTTTCTTCTTATATGGAATTCAAAATAGTATCGCTGAAAACAATCCTCACGTAGAATTAAAACCCTTCTCCTATTCTAAAATCTTGTCTCGTACAACAACAGTCATCTTATTTATTTCTTTACTTTGGTTTCACAAAAGGATAGAAAAAAAACCAATTCGATCTCTCGGCTTGGAAAACATAAAAAAACGAAAGAAAGATTTAATTTTAGGATTCTTAGCTGGGATGGCATCACTTAGTTTTGTTGTTGTCACAAAGGTAATTTTTGGAGTGTCAACTTGGGCACCTAAAGAATTTTTAGCATTTGATTATTTGATCTCTCTATATTTTTTACTTTCTGTATTTTGTATTGCCTTCGTTGAAGAACTATTCTTTAGAGGTTATCTTCTTCAATCTTTTGTGGCCGAATGGGGTGAGAAAAAGGCAGCTATCTTTACTAGTTTGTTTTTTTCGATCACACATTTTATCCGGCCAATGTATGATATACTCATCTTGATTCCAGAATTCATAGGATTGTTTTTAGTAGGCTATGCATTGTCTTATGCTTGGATCTATACTCGATCCCTTTATCTGCCGATTGGGATTCATGCAGGTTGGGTGTATATTGTCAAAATGCAATCATTCTTTGTTTCTCCAATACCACACGACTATCATTGGTTATTCGGTGGTGAGAGACTAGTTACAGGTCTCATTTCATGGATGTTTATGTTTTTATTTTTAATTGGGCTCAAAAGTATTTTTGAACATATGTTAAAAAAAGACAAAATGCCAATTGGATAAGGGAATGTGGACGCATTTGAATCATGTTCATATATAGAATATTTGATTGAAAATCCAAACTTAAACAATTCAATTCAAATTATATTGACATAATCAATTGTATCAGCGAAAATTTTACAATTAGTCAATAAATTATCATTACTAAATTGTAATACTAAGTAAGGAATACAGCGAATTGAAAACCATCATCCCTTTATCAAAAACAAAACAATTCATTCAACTACTCGTTACTTATTTCATCATCTTCAATTGTAAGATGCCGGCTTTACATAACCCTTCTGATCCATTTTCTGATGAATACGGTAAAAATTTATTGTTATCGGAATTGGTAAGGTATTGGTTAAGAGATAAAGTTGTTCCAGATGGTCTCATTGTAGCTGTTTCCAAATCAGCTGTACCATACGAATCCGGAATTAGAATTTACAGAGTGGATCCTAATTTAGGGGTAACAACAGATTATGATAGTGATATCCGTTCTGCCAATGTAAATGCATTTCCTGGATGCCAACCAGTCAGGGTATCCGTTCCTCCTAACTCTAGAGACATCATTACATTTACAGGATCCGCTAGTGATCATATTGTTACTCATCGTTACGGAACTAATCGATCATTAAATCTTTTAAAAGATGAATTTTATTCTGGGATGATTCCCAGTATGGTGACTTTTAGTTCTGATAGTTCTACAATGTATGTTACTGATTTTTCGAATCCAAATAAAGTGCAGAGGCTCAATCGGGATCTAACGACTGGATCTACAAGCATTGGAAATGGAAGTGGTTATCCATTTGCTGTTGGATGTGCACCAATCTCTATCAAAACGAGTCATCTTGATAATCTGGTATTTGCGGTATCTAGTTCATATCTACCAATTGGTATCTATTCATTTAAAAATACTGGATCTGACTCAGGGGCAATCACAAGTGGGTCACCTTACAATTCAGGATCAAATCCAAGCCAACAAAACAATTTATGTATATCAGAAAACGATAGGCTATTGTATATGACTTCAGTAAACGGAACCAATCCAATCTTTGGAGTGAGGTATGATTCTGATGGGAATATGACTGCGCTACCTAACTCACCGTTTTCACCTGATTCGGGGTTCACTGCGCCAACAACAAATACGAATTATGCAACTTCATTGGTGATTGATCCACAGAATAAATTTTTAGCATTTCTATATTCTGCAGGTGGAACTTTCTACATACGACTTTTAGCAATTGATAAATCTTCTGGAAACCTAACACCAACTGACCAAAAAATTAGTGTAGGAAATTCTCCGATGCATTTAGATTGGGACAAGAGCGGAAAATTTATTTATCTCATTTCTGACACAGGTGGAACAACAAACAAATTCCAAATCGAATATTTTAAATTTACTTATGATGGAAAATTAACGAAAGGGACAAATTCTCCCATTACAATTGGAGCGATGTCTTCTGATTTTACACCTAGACATATGACATCCATCCCACGTTATGATTAAATACATTGTTGAACTCGATTGCAAAATTCAATCATACACAAAATTCACTACAGATTTAAAAAGTATTTAGGATAATTCCGATTTAAGTTTATAGGGAAAACTCTAATCTTCAATTTTAATTGACAATTCTAGATTTTGATTTTAGAGTTTTAGATGTAGTCAAGAAATTGCACATACAAAAAGTATGTATTGTTCAAGTTCTAAGGACGAAACATACGGGCACATCAATGAATCACTTGATCAGAAATTTTTTACTCTTAGTATTCATAGCCAGTCATTTGAACTGTTCAATGCCAGCTTTAAACAATCCTTCCGATCCATTTTCTGATGAATATGGGAAGAATGTTTTATTATCAGAATTAGTAAATTACTGGCTTCGAGAAAAAATCGCACCGGATGGACTTGTTGTTTTACTAACCAAAACGGCAGCTCCCTATGAAGCTGGATTTCGCATTTATCGAGTCGACTCAAATATTGGACTTACTTCCGAATACGACAGCGATGTTAGATCCGCAGTGACCACTGCTTTTCCTGGATGTTCTCCGATTCGAGTGGCTGTCCCGCCAAAATCAAGAGATATCATCACAATAACAGGAGCAGGCAGTGATCGAATTGCTGTCCACAGGTATGGAATTGATCGCTCCTTATCCCTACTCCAAGATAAGAACGGGTATGGAGTTCCTACCTTTATGAACTTCAATTCTAACGGTACAGATGCCTACATCACAAATACGGTAGCAAGCCCGAACGTTGTCTCTCGATTAATTAGGGACTCTACCAGTGGCGGTTTTACAGTAAACAATGGTACAAATTATCCATTCGGAATTGGATGTGCTCCCGTTTCGCTTAGAACCAGTAGCAAAGATGATATTGTCTTTGCTGTAAATGCAGCATTGTCACCAATTGGAATCAATGTATTTAAAAATACAGGAAGTAACTCAGGAATTGTTGTATCAGGTTCACCATTTGGAACTGCAGACAATCCTAGCCAGCACAATAATCTCTGTTTATCGGAATCAAATAATTTAATTTATATGACTTCGAACAATGCGACTAACCCAATTTATGGTTATCGTTATGATTCGAATGGAAATATGACTCTCTTGCCAAGCTCCCCATTTTCACCTGATTCAGGTTATAGTAGTGGAGCGTCTAGCACTGACAATTTTTCAACTTCAATGGCGATTGATCCGGATGGAAAATATTTAGCACACTTATACCAAGTAGGTGGATCTTATTTTATTCGGTTACTCTCGATCGATGGAACATCTGGAAATTTAACACAAACTGACCAGAAATTAAGTGTTGGGAATGCACCGAAGATGATGGAGTGGGATGGAAGTGGAAAGTTTATTTATTTGGTATCTGATACAGGTGGAACAACAAACAATTACCAACTCGAATACTTTAAATTCTCATCAGATGGTAAATTGATTCGTGGTGTCAATTCACCGATTATAATTAGCCCAATGACCAATGGATACTCTCCTCGTCATGTAAAAGCGATCCAAAGATATTACCAATAACATTGTATCGAATTGAATCATTTTCTTTCATTCCGATGAAGGAATTCCGAATTCCTTTTGTATTCGGAATTTCCATTTACGCTATACTACTTTTCGCATTCAACGGAGTTCCTGATGCGGATATCTTTTATCATTTTGCAATCGCAAAGCTATACTTAAAAGAAGGATTTGTGTCCAAACTACCTTGGCCCGAGATCGCAATCCAATCTAAAGAATTTACTGATTATCATTTTCTATTTCACATCCTTCAGATTCCTTTTTTAATCTTACCTTTCGAAGAATCTATAGTAATCAAGCTATTCATTTTATGTTCGATTTCAGTTTTGTTATATACAGTATTATTGTATATACATTCCAAATCGCCGGAAACTTCTCCTTATTTGATCGTTACTTTTTTTATCCTAGGTTCTATCCTTTTCACGGGACGGATGTTATTTGGAAGAGGAAATTTAATTTTTTTTAGTCTTTACTTTTTATGTTTATACCATTGGCATCCAAAATTCATTTACCGAATATTTGTAATATCGTTTTTATCGGTATGGACTTATTCTGGATTCCCTTACCTAATTATTACCGCTACATGCATATTTTTTCTAGACCCTAATAAAGATAATTTCAAAATACTCATTTCAATTGCCAGTGGAATACTATTTGGCCTATTATGCCATCCATCTTTTCCCCATCAATTCAAAGGATACTTTATAGAACTGATTTTACAAACGATGCCACCAAATGGCATTGAACCCATTGCCGAATGGTTAGCTCCAACTCGTGATATCATCATCCTTGGATTTGTTTTTATATTTCCGCTTCTTCTCCTTAGTTTTAAAAACTTACTTCAAAACAAATGGGAACCAACGAGCATTGTTTTCTTATTTTTAGGAATCACCAATTTAATTTTTGCAGGCTCATCAATGAGAGTCTTTGAAATCAGTTGGCTTATGTTCTTCGTTTTTATATTTTCGAATTTGAAACTTTCTCGTAATTACCAATTGGCAGTTACAATCTTCTTATTCATTATACAGTTCCCTATTGCCTATGACAAAATGGGACAACAATTTAAATCTTCAGAATCCAAGTATGGACAAATTGTAACAGATTGGATTCGATTTAATATTCCTAAGGGTGAACGCATTTTCTTATCTTGGGCAGATTATCCCTACTTTACCTTCAAGATACCTGAATATCGATTTTTATTTGGATTGAATCCACTATATGCTTGGTCCTATGACCAAAATTCCTACTTCACACAAAAAGCATTCTTTGAAAGTAATGTCCAAGGTTTCGAAATGATCCCAAAAGTCATGAATTATAACACAGTAGTCATAAATAAACAGTACTATGGTTACACAGCTAAATCTTTTAGGGCAATATCAACTGACTATTTTTTAACATTTGAAAACGAAAAGTATGCTATTTTTGTAAGAACAGAAACGACACAAAACAACACAAGGCAAAACAACATAAATCCCAAATAGATTTTCCCTGATAAAGGAGACATGTTTGTAATATAATTTACATTCTGACTCTCTGGTCGTAAAGGAATTTGAAATTCTTTTGCTGAATCATCTAATAATATAATTCCATTTTCGAAATTTTTGGCTGAAAAATAGGATTGTATTCCTATAGTTTTATACTGCTCGTTCTGAGTTTTTGGAAGTTCCTTTAAAAGCAATTCCAAACTCCTTTCCGTTTGCATTTTGGAACTGGTGATACTAGAATCGACTAACAATAAACCAGGTTTTCCCTTTTTCTCCAATCCTTGCAACCAAGATTGTTCTCCCAATTGGTTATCATTCGATATTAAAATCAGTGCAGAAAGATCAGGGAGAATCAAATCTAAAGATGATATATTTTCTCTATTGATGCGTATTATTTTTGTTTGGTAGCCCAAATTAGAAAGATACATTTGGAGTAAATTGCTAGTTCTTAAAAAAGATTGGTAACCATATTCTTTATTTTGATTTAAAGTATCTGCATGTAATAGTCCTATCGGCTTAACATACTTGGTATTCTTATTTGGCAAAACCTTAACAATTTTAAATGGTCCTTCTTCCCAAAAGACTGACAAACGATTCCTTTGCTTATCAATATACTCATTAAAATCTGGAGAAAATCCCATAAGATATTGAACACCGGAACGAAGTAAAAAATCCAAATAATATCCAGGATCATTATTTCCCTTTAAATAAACTAGGGAGTCCCTCCAATCTATATCGGTTCCCCAACGAAACGAATGTACAAAACCAAAGGATTGCCAATTGAATACTAAAGTTGAATAATACGAAGATTCTACAGTTAGTCCTAAATTATTTTTTATGCCAGATTGATAAAACAATGGAATCCAAAAATGGGGGCTTCCAAATACAGCTTTTGATTTGATAATCTCAGGTTGTACAATTGAATTTGGAGGTAATGTTTTTAATCTGAATATAAGGCGATCATATAATTGTAATTCTTCTTTTGACCTTGCCTCTTTCCATAAAGGAGAATTGTATTCTTGGTATCTGAATGGATCAAAAATGATGAATAAGTAAACTTGTGTTATTAATATAAAAAATAAACTAGGAACTAAAGGTAATAACTGTTTTTGGATTCTAAGCGTAAAAACTATTAGAAATGGAGTAAGGATGGAAAAGGCTATAAAAAAGGTATCAAAAGCTCTATAATTGTGAATTTTAATATTGGGTATGATATAACCAAAGGAATAATCTAGTGACATCCAAAAAAAAATGAGTAATACTATTGTGATAAATCGACTGCGTAAATTATTTTGCAAATTTCTTAATTGAAACGTAAGTGCGATTAGAATGAATAAATACAACCAACGTCCAGAACGCAACAATTCAATCAAAAATGCAAGAGTTAGATTTTCTCCTGATTGAGAAGCTTTAAAGGCCTTATCATATACATCTCTACTCAGGATTGATAAAATAGGTGGATAGGAATATCCATAGAACACTGAACTTGTATATTCCGAATATCGGAAAAAATTGTATAACATGGGGAGTATCAAGAAAAAAATCGAAAAGAGCGAAATAACTAAAATTCGTTTATGTTGAATCCAAAAATTTCGATACACTACAAAGTATACAAACAAAATTAGTAAATAGAAAATAGAGCTTAACAAGTGGGAATAAAAAACCAAGGCAGATATACTAACAAATGCAATTAATCTTTTCCTATTTGGATCAATTCGATATCTGTCAATGATTATGACAGCAAAAAAGAATAATGCATGAGTAAAACTTGAAATTACAGTACCTTCTATAATACCAACGATACTTGTTCCCTGCAATCCTTCACCAGCATAATTGAAATAAAACAAGATCGAAATCATACCTAACAAAAGGCGGACCTGCAAAGGGTAACGTTTCCAAAAAAATTGGTTTCCAAATTGATAAATGGAGAAACCTAAAAAACAGATTGTAATAAAAACGGAAATGGAAAAAGCAAACTCAATAGGAATCAACAAAATAGAATGGATTCCATATACTAGAAAATAATAAAACGGAGGATAAAAATAAAAAACAGGGAACCCACCAAACCATACATCTGACCATCCTATGGCCACGCCATTTTCAATTATTTTGGCAAATTCTTTTGCTAATACAACATGCCCAGGTGTATCCCAGCCACTCAAAGTATCTCCACTGAATAGATAGTAAAACTTAGTGATAAATATAGATACAACGATTGATGTGATTAAGAAAACGCAAACTTTTGTCCAGAAAATCCTTGAAGTTATTTTTAAGAACATAAAGTTAAAAATCTCTTCTAGAATCTATTTTGTAAACCTATAATCTTCCTAAAACAAATTGTATCATCCCACTCACATCCTGATCCAATAATCCCAAAATTGAGAATATCAAATCAGGTGATCCCATTTTTTTGCAAAGAATTGTTTTCTTCCAATTTTGCCTGGAATAACAAAAATCCTAACGTTGCAATCACTCCACCAAAAAAGATAAAAAGTTCAGGTCCAAAATCTCCCGATTTCCAATTATCATGAGTTAACATTAAATAAAGGATTGGTGCTATGTATTGATTCACAAATAATCCAACAAAAATAAGTTGGTTAGCTCTCCCTGATTTTAAAAATTTCCATAAAAACAAATTTGGATTCGAAAGTATTGTGGAGAGGGCAAGGAGGGCCATAAAAGCCATTTCCAATAAAGAAATCCCAACTCTTGGATCGATCGACATACTTAAGTAGTTTGGATTTTGAAATAAATGACCAATCAAACTAAGTCCTCCAGGAACAAGCGCAAGGTGAATGAGAATATCATCCAAAATCCAAGATCGATTTGGAGTTCTTCTTAAATACAAAAGGATTTCATAAAAACTAAAAAAAATAAGTCCGATAGAAGTGGAAATTGAGGTCATAACTAGTGTTGACTTAGGATTGATGTGAACGGCAGGTGCAGACAACAACATCAAAATAGAAGAAATATTCCCTCCACCTACGATCATGAGAAATGCCAAATTTGCTGTAAATGGCCAAAGCTGAAAATGTCGAGTTGCTAATCGCAAACTAACAATCACTAGTAGGGAAATTGAAGTAAAAATGGAAAGGACTGGTCCATCTGCAAGGTAAAATAAGGGAACACCGAATATCCAAGCTACCAATGTGATACTTGATCCTATCAAAATCATAAAATCGAGTATTTCAGCCCATTTCAAAAACCGTGTTTCCATTTTGAGAACTCCTACATTATTAGCGGTAATGATTTGCTTCTAATAGATCCATTTTGCAATTCAAATTTAACTTGGATCAAAGAAAATTCTTGCGATAAACTTGAGGAGTGACTCCATATTTTTTTTGGAAAAGTGTATGAAATGCTGACTTAGAATTAAATCCAGAAGCATAAATAATACTGATGATTGTCATTCTTGGATTCTCTTTCAATAGTTTGGCAGCTGTCTGTAATCGATACTCATTTACATAATTTCGAAAGCCAACCCCTAATTTAAGATTTAGAATTTCAGACAATTGATGAGAATCTAAGTCTAAACGACTCGCCAAGGTTTTCAAAGTCAATTCTTCGTTTGTATATAACTGTTCTGTATTCATCAAATAATCCAATCGTTTGATCACATGTTGGATATCGATTCCTTTGGTTCTGCTTTCTTTGTAACGGGCAACACTTGTTTCCTTTTGGAAATTTGGGATCATTTCGAAACGATTTGTTCTCTTTAATAAAATATAAATGAGAAGGACTAGTAATCCACTACAAGCGATTAAAAATAATTCCATGTAAAGAATTTGAGCAATTAAAAACGAAAATGTGATCGAAGTGGTATATATGATTAATCGTAAAAACGGTGGGAATGAAGTTTTTAGATCCTCTTTGGATTGAATCCTCCATTTGATGAATTGGTAAAGGATTTGAGACGTATAAAAGAAAATCGACACAACACCGAGTCCCAACAATATCAAAACCCATTTTTCTGAGCTTTGACCTAAAAAATTCGATTCCCTCATCCCCAAAGCCTCATTCCCGTTAGTTGGACCAAGAACAAAAAGGAAACCAAATGATAGAATTGAAGGAACCAAATGAATGAATGGGAAATGGTCAAGGGATCCATTACTCATTTTATGAAAGTAAAGGAAACAGAGTGGACCAATGAGTAATAGGAGTGGGATATGAAATCCAAAAAGGTAAGGGAAGGAAGAAAAACCATTATCAAATTCTGCAACTATATGAAACTGCACCAAGGAAACTGCTAAAAATAAAAAAGCTGAAGAATAATCATAGAGAAAGTTTGTTTTTAATTTTACCAACTTGAAAAAAGATTCATTTGAAAGATTTGTGATATTGTTATTTTGTTTTTCTTTCAATTGGTATGTTTCGAGCAAGTGGGATAAAAAAAGGAGAAATGATACAATTGCACCTGCAAAAGGAATTAAAATCATAAGTCTTTTTCTCCTACATTTTTCGAATGTCTATTTTTTTTAAACAAAACCTTCATTTCTGAGTCCATCTGTATCCAGAAGGACGACTGGACTTTTATTTTTTGCGATACTAAACTCTATGAACCAACGCCATTCACAATTCTTATACAACAATCGTAAATCAAAACAATTCCAATCAATCACAATGCGATTTCTATTGTGTCTATTTCTATTTGGAATTTTTTACACGAAGCTCATTGCAAATCCCTTTGGAACCAAACAAAAATATTTAAACCAAATCCCAATCAAATCCCAACACAAAAAACCCATCATCACAATCATAAGCGACAACGAATTTACCGAACTCACAGACTTCCTCGTGCCCTATGGAATTTTGAAACGAGCAGAGATTTCAGAACTCTATGCGTTAGCACCTGAAAGTGGGAAAGTCCAATTGTTCCCAGCATTATCAGTAGAGGTGGATACCTCCTTTGGTGTTTTTGACAAAGAACATCCTGAAGGAGCAGACATCGTGATTGTTCCTGCTCTTCATAATTCACAAAATCCAACAATTCTCAATTGGTTAAAAAAACAAAATGAAAAGGGTGCCACTTTCATTGGAATCTGTGATGGGGTTTGGACACTCGCCTATTCAGGATTGTTAGATAAAAGAGAAGCAACAGGACATTGGTATGCAAAGGATAAGTTAATCAAAACATTTCCAAATACAATTTGGACTAAAAACAAAAGGTATGTACATGACGATCGAATGATTACAACTTCAGGAGTCACTGCATCCATTCCAATCACCTTGGCATTAATCGAAACGTTAGTTGGAAAGAAAAAAGCTTCCGAAATGGCTGAATTGTATGGTGTTAAATCCTGGGACCCAAATCATAACAGTGATATGTTCGAATTCAAATGGAACCATTACCTAATCGCTACAAAGAACTATTTGTCTTTCTGGAATCATGAAACGATCGAAATTCCAATTTATGAAGGTATGGATGAGGTTTCTTTAGCTTTGGTAGCAGATGCCTATGCACGCACTTACCGATCAAATGTGAGTTCGATCGCTCCACAAACAAAACAAATCAAATCGAAGTCTGGCATTTCCATTTACGCGGATATAACCAATCCAGAAAGTAAGAGAATCAATGTACGAGTTATGATTCCCAATTCCGGGAAATCGTATCCCCTACTCACAGAAACGTTAGAAAACATTCAGAAAAGGTATGGGGAGACAACAATGGAATTTGTTACCCTGCAGATGGAATTTCCATTCCCATAAGTGATTTCAATTTCAGGAACAAGACAATCGGATGAGTCTCAATCCACCCTATTACACCAGTTAAAGACTGAAGATTTCAAATGATTGTTTTGTATACGGATATATCCTTAACTTTGAATTCGGTAAGTTCTACCACAGTTAACCTCAATTTGTCAATTATTTCTTTACGAAAGACTTCATCAGGCAAAAAGATGATTCATAGATGGAATATACCTACCAATTACCTAACATCGAATCCATTGGAGATACATGGACTTATTTTTGGTTACAACTTCCTTATGGAATTCCTGGGATTATCTCGCTTGTCGTTGGGTTCTTTTTAAGTGCATTCAGTTTTCGTAGGATTTTTCATACCAGTGGTGAAGACAGAATTCTTTCTCTCAATGTAGCCATATCCTTTTTTGGTTATGGCATCCTTGGTCTTGTGCTTTCTCTTAGAGCTTGGATCATGGACCGTGAACTCTTACTTGCACTCAACAATTGGCTTTATCTCTTTATCCTTCTCATTTTACCTTCTAACTTTTATATTTGTTATGCGCTCTCTCGAAAAAAAGTATTTCTTTATTACACTTATCTTTGTTGGATTAGTGTTATCTTTGGTTATGTAGGACTTTTCCAAGGACTCGGTTTTCATAATGAGTGGTTTGACTACCAATTTGGAAAGTATCCCAAAGCAACAAATTACATAAAACCGTTTGGCATCATCCCTCTTGTCGGATATTTTGCACTCGTATTGCCATTTTTTACTTTCCAATGGAAAATATTGTTAAAACGAATTCATAAATCATTATTCATCGGCTATAATGTTTTGTTTCTAATGACAATTTCAAATGCGCCCGTTTTACTTGGGTACAATGTGTACCCTGGTTCCTTTTTTATTTTTATTCCACTGATTCTAATTGCTTACGGAATTTTTCGCTCCGATTTTCTCGATGTAAACGAACTTCTATTTGATCGAAACGGATTATTTTACATTCTCTTCGGTGTGGTTTCTTTTTCGTTGATTGTCCTCAGTGGAACAGTCGCACTAGGTTTAAGCCACAGTGCTTATTTGAATGACAATTGGTTTCCTCATGCTCTCCCTCCTACCATTTCTTTTTTTGTCGCTATTTTTATGGCAATCATTGTAGCGGGTAGTAACCCACAAGCAAAGATCAATCAATTATGTGCATTTTCACTCATCATCACTGCATTTTATAACTTACAATCCATCCCTACAAAACTCGAACTCAATTATTTAATTTTACTTCGCATATCGCAGGTTAGTTTTTTAATTTTTTCTCTGGCACCAAGTATCTTATCACGTTTTGTTTTAAAAGCCATAGGAAGTGAAAGACCAAAGTCGTTACTGGTTGTCGATTTACTTTCAATTCTTTGCTCATTTTTATCCATCACACCTTACTTACACAATGGTTACTACCATTACGATTATGGAATCATCCACAAAAGTTCCTTAGTTCCTTACTTACTTGGTGTCGCTGGATTTTTAGCATTTATCATTGTCGGTAGAGAAATCCGTAAACGATGGAACATATTACCCAAGGAATCCAAAGTTGCGCTTGGTTCCGTTTTACTGTCTGGAGTATTTTTATTAACTGCATTTTTTCCATCGCATGGATTTGTGATTCCTCCTATTTCTGATTATTTATTCATTCCAACCACCTTACTTGGATTTGCTGTATTAAAATTAGGGGCATTTTCACTACCTGGGAGAACCATTCGATTCAGCCAAAAACTCGCCAATTTAGGTATCTTTTCTATCTTATTTGCTAGCTTATTACAAATGCCAAAGTTTTTAGAAAAACTAGCATTTGGAGAAAGTCTATTTCATATAACACTAGTGACTCTTCCTTTAGTATTATTCAATTATTTACTAGTTTATGTTTTTGCAAGACCACTAGCAGAAGAGTTAGATAGAAGTTATATCCTCTTAGAACAAGCCAAAAAAGAAGCAGAACTTGCTGGTGAAGAATCAGAAAAACTTTTGTTAAATATCCTTCCAAAGTCCGTTGCTGAAGAGATTAAAATCAATGGGTATTGTGAACCAAAATCTTATGACGAGGCAACCATCCTCTTCACTGATTTTCGAGGTTTTACAGAAGTTGCAAAAAATATGGAATCAAACGAACTCATCACGGAACTTGATGCTTGTTTCACCCAATTTGATGAAATCATATCAAGAAACCAATTGGAAAAACTCAAAACAATTGGAGACTCTTATATGTGCGCTGGTGGTTTACCAGATTCAAACTACACAAATCCAATAGATGCATGTCTTGCAGCACTTGAAATCCGATCGTTTATGGACCAAATGAAAGAAATCAAAACTCAATTAAACTTACCTTATTGGGAACTACGAATTGGAATTCATACAGGTTCTGTAATCGCAGGAGTTGTTGGTCGATTTAAATTTGCTTACGACATTTGGGGGAGTAGTGTCAACACCGCTTCTCGTATGGAAAGTTCAGGAATCGTTGGTGAAATCAATATCTCACAATCTACTTATGACAAAGTACGATTTTTATTCCAATGTGAACACAGAGGAAAAATCGTAGATAAAAACGGTGAAAGGCGAGATATGTATCTATTGAAACACATCAAGCCTAAATTTTCCAAAGACGGTCTTGTTCCCAATGAATTGTTTTGGTCCATTTATCAAAAAATCAAACAAGGCAGTAAAATTGTATTAAAATCAAAATTGGAAACAGAAAGGATCACCTAATCTATTTTCATTGTCACCAAGGAAATTAGATTCACGTTTATACTATGCCTTCTCAAAAAAGTTCCATTCCATTTTACAACCGTGTCCGGTGGCAAACTTTTAAAACATTTTGGAATTCTCTCAGAGCAAAAGAAATGATCCCTTTTTTAATCCGCTTTCTAAAAGAAAGATTCCGTTTGCAACGATCGACCTTTGGCAAGGAATGGAATGCAAAATGGCAATCCAATGCCAACAAATTGAATCCACTCGACCTCATTGCCTTTTTTATCGCTTACAAAGAAGTAACAAGCCATGAACGCGCGTTAATTTTACTGATTAAAATTCTCAAACAACAATCGACTGAAGCCTTTTTGGAAATGGTAGATGTATTTCGTAGGTATGGGATTAAAATTAGTTAGGTGGGAAGAAAGAAGAAGCAAAACTTAGTTTCCTTTCAATCAAGTATTAGTTTTGGGCGTTCCCAATGGGAATGAATCGTTGGTATTCATCGTATCAGGGTCGGGCTCTCCCTCGACGAGGGCGCTCGGTCGATCCCTAACGCTGGGGGATTAAATTAAAATAAGTAATTATTAGCTATCTATTCAAATTTAAAGATAGTTGATCTAAAAATCTTCGAATTAACAAATCGTAAACTTCTCTAGGCAACTCTCCCATGATCCCTTCGATTCTACCTTCATCCAAATAAGAGACAAACCCCAGCTTTATCGTAGAAGAAGATTTCAATCCTGTTTGTTTAAAATAACTCACTTCAGTAGGTATCGTTTCATCAAAACCACTTACCATATCATACTTTTTGCTAGAGACCCCACATACAAACCAATGGTCTCGGCTAGGTAATTTAGATAAGATCAAAATAGGCCTTTTTTTCTTCCTTCCATCTACTTGTGGAAGTTCTGCCAAACAAATTTTACCAGGTTGGATCATACTTTGGATTTTTCCAAATTAAATCTTGAGAATTATATTCTGGTTCCTCTTCAGAATACGCATCATTTAGCATAACGGGTATAAACGGAATCTCGCCTTCTTCAAGATAAGGAAATTTAATTTTGCTAAAGAACAAATCATTGAATGCATGAAAATCATCTATAATTTCATTCGATTTTTGTTCTAATGAAGTTGGGATCATTTTTGAACCTCCTCGAGTTTTTTTCTAAGAGTTTCAATTTCTAGAGATAATGAACTCTGAATTGATTCTTTCTCTTTTTCCAATGATTCAATTTTTAACTTTTGATTCTCAATCTCCACCGATTGTATTTTGGTTTGAGAAATTAATTCGCGGTTGATATTTTCTAAGTTAGAAGTTTTGACTCTAAAACTCTCAATAGCCCTTTGAAAGCTATTTAGACTTCGGATCAGCTGTTCTCTATCTTGTAAGAGTGCTTCGATATCCTTCTTGGACTTTTTTAATTCAGATTCAGTCTGCTGTTGTTTGGAAGCTTGGATGAGATTTCCGATAAGGCTCCCAAACGTAACAAGACCATTCCAATCTATTTCTTCGTCTTTCGGCATCGAGGGTAACCCCATTCCATTATAGGTAGGAAAGTGTTAGAATTGCACCCAAAATTTAAAAGAACCTCACTTCAAAGACTAAGTTTGCGTTTCAAAATTTTAACATGCTATATTATGTCTCTTTAATTTCGCCAAATTTCAAAGCCTCATTTCCAATGGTACATAATTTTCTTACTGTTCCAAAAAAAGTTTGTAGATTAGCAACCGCAAGTTCATACTGCCAGAATGGATTGATGTTAAAAAAGGTGCCTCACCCTTGCGCCAACAAGGATGAGGGCATCAGACAGAAATCCTGAGGGAAAACCTTGATGCGTCTTTTGATTAATGAGACATATACTTCGTATTTGTCCAAGTGTCAAGGTTTATCCCTCCTATTTTCACAATAAGGAGGACATAAATATGTCCAATTCAATCAACTACTGGGTTTCGAAGAAAAGGAATGATTCTGCTGGAAGAATTGCTTACTTAAAGGTGCACAAAGCCAATGACAATTGGTTAAACGACTGGACGAATTGGTCTAGGCAAGAGGTCGTGAATGGTATCCAAAACGGAAAGGTTTTCTATACTGTATACGATTCAAATGGATGTAAGCAAGGCTCAAAAATCAATGTGATCAGGGTAAATAACACTGACTATCTTCGAACAGATTCCAATCTTATCGCGAAGGACAACTTGGATAATCTTCCTGATTTCTAAGTAGAATAAATTCCCTCTTCTTGTTATTTTGCAAGGAGAGGGATTAACAGTAGCCTACCAAAAGGAACGGAATGTTTACCAGCAAATCAGCAAAATTCGATAATATTGTTTCAGAAAACATTTAATTAGAATTACCTTATCTTTTAAGATTTTCAAAAAGGGAATATAAATATGCATCGCTGCAATTTTCTATCAAATTGTCAATGAATGATCTATAGGCAATAGCCCCCGGTGTTAATTTTAATTTAAACGATAATTTCCATAATTTAAATTTCTCTTTTAACTCGTTGATACTGTTAGCATGTCCAATTTCAGATTCATCTATAAACGATTTATATTCGTTCTCCCAGAGTGGTAAAATATATTTCCTTACATAATCTCTATATCGAATTAAAATATTAAAAATAGAGTTCCAGCTCTCAAATAAATACATTTCACTTTGTACCTTTGGATAAATATCAAAACTCCAATCTGAATTACTAGATGGATCAATTGATGGCTCTTTATGATATATGAACTTAGCTTCAACTGAATGATGACTTAAATATGGATAAAAAACTTTTGTTCGATTACCGGATTCATCATGTAGGATATTTTTATTTCCTTTCGCAGGTCTAGAATTACATTTTTCACCAATTGGAAGTAAATTATCAAAGTTTACGGATGTAACAGGAAATATATCTTTACTCAGCCAATGATCTAAAGCTATCCTGGACTGGCCCTTAAGATTAACATATCCTTCTAAACCACATATAGGGCATATTTGAATTTTGTTATCGATAATGAAGCGATCAATCGTATCACTCAAAGTATCGTTAATAAAAGCAGTAAATCCAGGATGATTAATGGCAGAGTTATAGAGATATGAAAACACTTCTTTTATTTCATTTTGTATCGTTTTATCTAAATTATCTAATGGAATAAATTTTATATCTGGGTGATTATTGCACAAATCTACTATTCGATTATTGTGTGTAAACGCATCTATAATTTTTAGTCTTTCAACAGTTTCTGGAATTAATTTGTATTTAATGTAAATAGTTTTAAATTTGGCCTTTAGCTCCGTTCCTACGAAGACAGAATCTACCCAATCAGGAAATAAATTGTCATCAAAAATCTGAGCATTTTCTATGTTTTGAAAGAAAGTAACAGGAATTTCCTGTATCCTACTTAATGGTGAATTAAGCGGAGCTAAATTAGTCAACATTGTCAGCTAGATTTTTCTCATATAGTTTTCTAAATAAAAACTGTTTTTCACTTGACTCTCCAAATTCATCAATTGCATTTCTCAATTCTTCAGCGGTTCCTTCCTCAATTAATTTCTTCAAAACATTATAGGAATATTCAGAAATAAGATTTTTATTTCCAAAAAAATTCTTCAAAATATTATCTATACTTGCTCCAAAAGTGTTGAATTCTACATCTTTTGCTGACTTTGGATTCTCATTTTTATTAAATATATAAACATTTTCAGGTTTGCAATCGGAAATCACAAATGGTGAATGCGATGTTAGGAATATCACTTGTTCTTTGACTTTCTCCTTTAAAACCTCATTCAATAATGAAATATATTTTGAACGCCACTCTGGATTGAAATGAGTATCTGGTTCATCAAAAATGAATATCGAATTCTTTGACTCAAGAAGCATTAAACCACTGAGAGAATGCAGTAATTGGTGTTCACCATCTGATAAATGTTTATAGTATATGTTTTCATTTTTTTGATTTTTAAAAATAATTTCATCTATATAAAAAATTTGGTTAATTGGAGCGGGTTTTTGAAGCCAAGAATTCAGATTTTTTCCTAGTTTCAAATGTCTGGCTCTTTTTATGTTAGTATCAGAATTTAGAAAAATATTCATCAACCGAAGTCGATATAAATCCCGAAACAAATTATATGCATCTTCCCAATTATTATGAAATAAATTTCGAGTATCGGAATTTATTTTAAAGAATAATTTTTTCTTTTTCGATTTTCTATCTAAGCTGACAATTTCTTCTGAACAACTTAAAAGTTTCTCAATTATTAGGTTAATCGATGATGGAAATTTAAAATCTTTATAATTAGGCCTGTCTAATCGTACGTAAATTGAAAATGACACCAACTCTTCTATTTTTAACTCCTGATTTAATAAATTAATTTTATTATCTTTGCTGTAAATTTGAGAGCAAACAGTTGCAATTTTATTTGCTTCATAATCCAACAAAAACATTCTATTCATTTGAGGTCTATATATGTCGAGATTTCTAGATTGATCCCTCAAGCTTTCGATATAAAAGAAATCTATCTTATGAAATGGATTACTAATTAGTTCATTCATCCCTGAGGTATAAGCAATAATTCTATTAGGGAGTATGAAATATTCTGGATCGCTTACAATAATGCTCTTTTCTCCTAAATGTATTTTCATCTCAGGCAATTTCTTTTGCAATTTTATAAACTGAATTTTTATAGTTTCATTAACCGACCAGTTGATTTCTCCTAATTTTTCCCAAAAAGCGTTTGACTCCTGCCATGTAGGATCTAGTTCGTATTCAATTTCAAAACCAAATTCTGTTTCATATATTAAATATTCCGATTTTGAAATTTCTTTTGAATAAGCTTCTAAATAAAAAAATGCTTCAGATAATGCCTCAAGTATATTCGATTTTCCTGAACCATTCAGCCCAACAAAACATATTGGTTCAATTCTTTCTGGATTTGGTTCAGTAGAGAATTTTATTTCGTAACCAGCAGTTAATCCGCGAAATGAAGACAATAATTTAAAGCGATTGATTTTCACCCAGCTCCCCCCGAAACGCCCTCTGACTCAAACTACCATACAAATTTTCCAATTCCACCAAACTCTTTTGGTACGTCTCCTTCAAGGCTTCCACCTTTTCCACCACCGCCGCAAATTGGTTTTGGAGAGTTAGGGGAGGGAACAGAATTGGAATATCCTGAAGTTCCTGTGCATTGATATTTGCCATCCCTACAATATTTCGGCAGAGGTTAAAGAGCCTCAATTTACCAGCTTTAGAATTCAAATATCCCCAAATAAAATATGGGTTAGCTTGACTATTTGTCCTAATTCGGATTAGATAACCTGCTATTATTACTTCCTCATCGCTATTGTAAACAGCTGTTTTACCGACCAATTCTTTTGAATTTGTTCGATTGAATACTAAATCATTTTTTTTAAGTGAGTATTTTTCTTTTTCCGCATCTTTAATGCTAATAGTCTTTAAGTTCGTAAAGTCCCAATAACCTTCGCTTGTGATATTGTTCATTCTCAGATATTTATATTTACCGCCGCCAGCAGATTTACTAGTTCCATACTTAACTTCAGAAACTAAGTCCCTAATTGTAACCCTTTCCCAGCCCTTCTCATTCCGCACCGGATCCCCAAACATTTCCAAAAACACACTCTTCAAATATGCATCTAACAAGGCCAAACTCTCTTTTCGTTTGGCAATCAGTGCCTCAGCTCTGGACAAAACGTTCGCAATATGGATTTGGTCTTCTAAGGGAGGGAGGGGGATTTGGTGGCTTTCAAGCCACTTTGTGCTAAGATTTAGTTGTGCTACTCCATTCGAATTATTTATACAAAGTTTCTCGAACGAATCTGTATTCATATATTGATATAAATATTCTATGTTTATGTCTTCGTTATTTCTTACTCTTATACAACCCACTCGTTGATTTAAGGCAGCAGGTAGAAACTCTTTAGTAATTATCCCGACTCTTCCAACATTTCCCGTCAATGAAATCAAAAGATCGCCATCATTCAACAGATAGTTTGAGATTTCATTTATTGAGGAACTTGGAAAATACTGCGGATTAATATCTTGTATTTTCCCTTTTTGAACATTTGTAATTCTAATAATTCGAATCCCTTGATCTACATAGCCACTACTTTTAAAAGCATAACCGTTAAGTATTTGGGCCACATCTCCAAGTTTTTTGAGAGGTAGATTCATAACTTCTTCCCTGAGATTGCAGAGTTTATCGAAGCAGGTTCATTCAAGCCGAAGTAAAACGCTATTCCTAAATTATCCCAGTTAAAAGAAGATTCTTCATTCACGCCATATTTGAGAGAGTTAAAATTTCGCAGGAATTCAAAACATACTTTCCAGACTCCTTCAACTCCATACCGGTCACTTCGATACGCTTCGCTACTCAGTGACCGAGACATGTTTCTATCTAATAAGGATGCTGAGTAGAATCCGTAGGATTCGGATCGAAGCATCACCGCATCATCCCCGCAAGCTCATCCAATCCCTTCCCAATCTCTTCTTCCAAATCTTTTAGTTTTTCCAAAATCACTTTCGGCGACTCATAACTCACTTCTGTAAAGACATCTTCTTTGAATTTGCTCATAGAAAGGTCGTAACCCTCGGCTACGATCTCTGCCTTGGGAACAAAAAAATACTTCGCCTTGCGATCGTTTGGTTTTTTGGGCTCGCGGGATTGGAACTTCGTGACAATGTCGGGAAGGTCAGTAGTTTCGATTTTGGTGCGTTTGTCGTCGAGAGTATACCCGTCGGCTTCCATATCATAAAACCAAACTTGTTCGGTGGTTCCCCCTTTGGTAAAAAGTAGGATGGCAGTACTCACACCAGCATACGGTTTAAATACCCCGCTTGGCATGGTAATGACAGCTTTCAATTCCGATTGTTCGACAAGGAGTTTACGAGCTTCCACAAATGCCTTGCCACTTCCAAAAAGAACCCCTTGGGGCACAATCACGGCCGATGTGCCTCCAATCTTTAACATCCGAAAGATTCGTTCGATAAACAAAAGTTCAGTTTTGGTTGTAGGAAGAGAAAATTCTTCGTTGATATCTCCCTTATCAATATTGCCTGTAAACGGAGGATTGGCAAGCACCACATCGAACTGGCTATCTTCATTATAAGACTTACTGAGTGTGTCCTTATAATCAATATGCGGTTGGTCAATGCCATGCATCATGAGATTCATAAGCCCAAGGCGCACCATCGTTGTATCAATATCAAATCCATAAAAACTAGATTCCAAAATGGATTTGGCTTTTTCGGTTAGCCCCGAACTAATCACAGCCCTTTCAAATCCGTCTTCATCTACTTCCGTCACCTTCGACGTTTTGGATTTGTGATTTTTTTTGGCAAGGTCGGTCAAAATGTACTGATAGGCGCCGAGCAAAAACCCACCTGTTCCGCAAGCGGGGTCAGCTACCCTTTGCCCCAATTGTGGCCTTACCAATTCTGCCATGAGTTTGATAATATGCCTTGGTGTGCGAAATTGTCCGTTTTTACCAGAAGTGGCAATTTCACTGAGGAGCATTTCATACACATCACCTTGGATGTCTTGGAAGGCATGACCACCCTCCGTGGCATCTCTTTCAATCTCTTCAAAGATTTTTTCAATGATCCCAATTGCTTCCACAAGAAGGGAAGGTTTGGGCATAATAAAAACAGCATTGGCCATTGATTTGGTAAATGGCGACCCACCATCCAGTTCCTTTAAAAATGGGAATACTTTGGTTTGGACATGGAGTAACATCTCTTCGGCGGGTTTGTGTTTGAATTCACTCCAGCGTAACTCCGATTTGGCGATGGTTTCATTACTGCCAGGAACCTTATACTTTCCCTGAAACCGAGATACGAATTTTTCACCTGTAAATTCAGCGTCTCGCATCCGTTTGGTGTCCAAATCATCGATCTGTTTCATAAAGATGAGATAGGTAATTTGTTCAATAGCTGTGAGTGGATTGGAAATCCCACCACTCCAAAATAGATTCCATAGTTTGTCGATTTGTGATTTGAGAGTGGAATTAAAAGAGACCATTATGCGGCGAGTACCTTATCTGTTAATATTAATATTTCATCAATTTCTTTCGGAGTAAAAATCCCACGAATCCCATCGGGATGGATCTGTGTAAACGGAGCTTGGATCAAATCCTTTTTGGTAAGTGTTTCCCGTTCCAAAATAAAGTGTTTTAAGAGATCCAAAAACTGCATCTGCCTTGCAGTCAAATAACTATGTTCCTGGATAAAACGTTCAAAGGATTGGGTCACGATTTCAGGAAAACTGGAAAGCCTCTCGATGCCAAGGATATGTTTCAAAAATTGAACAAGTTTTGCCTTTCTGTTTTGGTACACACGGCGCAAGAGATCAACAGTGATGTTCGGATGTTCTTCATGCAGGTCTTCGGCAAGCGAGTGCACTTCCGATTCCGAAAGCACATTTCCCGATTGGAGTTTTTGTAAAATAGGATTGGAGGATGTGAGTTCTTTGATTTTTTCTTCTACAAGTTCTTTATAACGAGTGATACTCACCGATTCATGTTGGGGACCAAACTCCACATATTCTTTTTCTACCACAACATCTCGCAAATCAAACTTGGCAAAGGCTCGCTCCTCTCCACCAGCTTCAATAAATTTTAATAGGGGAGAAAGTTTTATGACCAAATTATCAAACTCTCTTTCAGATATGTTCGCCCAATAGGCATTGGTCTGCGCTTTGCGAATCAGTTCCTCCTCCATAGCCACAGTATTCACTGACAAAGGAAGGTCTGAGATGGTTTCGATCACACCCATTTTTAAAGTTTCAAATTTTTCGGCATCGTCTTCTAACTTGGCAATTGAGACTTCAAGCACATCCCTTTCGAATCGCATGGCTTTGAAATCCACATTGGAGACAGTGCGAAAGAGTGGTTTGATCACTTCTCGTAAAATTCGAATCGATTCCTTTCCCGCACTTCCCGAAAACGAATTCCAAAAATTAGGATCTTTGGTCCGTACTAAATCGGACTTTGCATCTTTGATGACGATGGAATTTTCTGGTAAGCTTTCGATTTGTTTTTTTAGTTTTTCGATTTCATTAGATACGATACTTGCTTCACCAAGCTCCATCGCCTTTTCCAATTTATCCACTCGAAGCCCAAACAATTTCACAGGAATCGGAATTTGGTTTTTTAATTCCTTTCCCTTAGGATTCAACTTAAAGTATTCAAAATTATCCCAACAATCCAGGACAAGAAATTGGTCTTTTTGCAAACACCAAGGAATCGTCCTTTCGGAATCAAGTAGCCTAGTCCCCCGACCAATCATCTGCCAAAACTTTGTATAGGAATACACTGGTTTGGCGAAGACCAAATTTACAAGTTCGCGAATGTCAATCCCCGTATCCAACATATCCACACTAATCCCAATGCGTGGCATATCTTGTTTCTTAAACTGATCGAGAAGTCCACCTTTGCCATGCACTCTCGGATCTTCCGATACAATGACCTTTGCCAATTCTCCTTTATACTCAGGATACAGTGTATTGAAAATAGATTCAATGGCCCGCGCATGTTTTATATTGACACAAAAGAAAATACTTTTCCCAGGAATCACTCCATTGGGATCTTTAATACACTCATCCATAAATTGTTTGACTATGAGAGTGTTAGTTCCAAGGTTTGTGACTGTCTTCTCTAATTCCGTTCCCTCGTAATTGATTTCTTCAATTTCCTTTCCGTCCAAAATCAATTGTTTTTGGTCTTCTAATGAAATGGTTCGTTTGTTAATTCCTTCATTTTGAAATTTAGTTTTGATTTTCATCACCTGAAACGAACACAGATAAGGTGGAATATGATTCACCGCTTCTTCATAAGAATAGGCGAAGGTAGGAACTCCATCCTCACATTCAAAGAGTTTAAAGGTATTATGATCAATGACATTGGTAGGTGTCGCCGTAAGCCCAAGCACCATCGTACTAAAATAATCTAATATTTCTTGGTAAGTATTATAGATACTACGATGGCTTTCATCCACAACCACCAAATCAAAAAAATGCGGAGAGAGTGGATTTTTTTCATCACGAATGATATTGAGCATCGTAGGATAGGTAGAAACATAAACCCGACGATCTTTCGCAATCTCTGTTTCACCAGAATGGGGCCAACTCGGCTCATTTGGGATAAATTCTTTAAAGGCATCCAAGGCCTGTTCTCGTAAGGAAATACGATCAACGAGAAACAAAACTCGTTCTGCCCAACCTGCGCGCATTAGAGTTTCGACTAGAGCAATACAGGTTCTCGTTTTTCCAGTTCCTGTTGCCATCACGAGAAGAAACTTTCTCTTTTTCTTCTCCACGGCTTCTAATACGGAACGGATTGCTTGAATTTGAAAGTCTCTTCCCGCAATACGAGTATTAATTAGTTCACCAGTAAGAGGTCGCCTAGCTCTTCTTAAATAAGCATAACGCTCCAAATCATCACGCGTTGGAAAACCATATACCTTTCTAGGAGGACTATGCTCGATTTCCCAAAAATAAATATCATGTCCATTGGTATAAAAACAAAAGGGAAGTTCACCTCCCTTGGATTTTTGAATTTGATAACAGTATTGTTTTGCCTGCTCTCTTCCGATCTCTGCGTCAACGGATGACTTCTTTGCTTCAACAACAGCAAGCGGTTTCCCATCCTTTGCCAAAAGAACATAATCACTGAATCGCAATCCATGATAAACTGAATTCGGCTTTTCAAATTCATTGATAGGCTCTACAACAATTTCAAACTCACACAGCACCTGAGAATGATCATCAACATTCCAGCCAGCCTCAAACAGACGTTTGTCTATAATTTGTTTGCGAGTTTCCTTTTCAGAGGACATTTCGGATAGTTTTCCTCGCGTTATACTATCGGAAAACTAAGTTTATTCAATTATTTTTATATGTTAGTAAAAGGATCTGCCTCGGATTAATATCTGTCTTTCCCCCCGGACATAAAAAAAGCCTCTGATCTTTCGACCAAAGGCTTCTTCTTATCTTACTCTTCTTCAACTATATACGACAGAGGTTCTATCTTCCCGATGAGGGAAAGCCTGCGGAGCACCAAGCGGCACTGCCGCGACTGCGAGCACCCGACTGGAAGCGTGGCCCTCGGGGCTTAGCTTCCAAGTCGTTCGGCGCAGACCGCCAAACAGAACAAAGTAAAACAAACAACGCATTAATGACATACACGATCTTGATCGTGTATATTGTAATATGGTCAAGCCGATCGAGCGATTAGTATCACTTGGCTGAATCCATTACTGAACTTACACCTGTGACCTATCAACCAGGTCGTCTGCCTGGACTCTTCAGGGAGATCTTATCTTCAGGTGGGCTTCCCACTTATATGCTTTCAGCGGTTATCCCGACCGAACGTAGCTACTCTGCCATGCCACTGGTGTGACAACAGATGCACTAGAGGTTCGTCCAACCCGGTCCTCTCGTACTAGGGTCAGCTCCCGTCAAATCTCCAACGCCTGCGATGGATAGGGACCGAACTGTCTCACGACGTTCTGAACCCAGCTCGCGTACCGCTTTAAATGGCGAACAGCCATACCCTTGGGACCTGCTTCAGCCCCAGGATGCGACGAGCCGACATCGAGGTGCCAAACCGCGTCGTCGATATGGACTCTTGGACGCGATCAGCCTGTTATCCCCGGAGTACCTTTTATCCGTTGAGCGATGGCCCTTCCACACAGAACCACCGGATCACTATGCCCTGCTTTCGCACCTGCTCGACTTGTTGGTCTCACAGTTAAGCTCCCTTATGCCATTACACTCTTTGCGTGATTTCCGTCCACGCTGAGGGAACCTTTGGGCGCCTCCGTTACTCTTTAGGAGGCGACCGCCCCAGTCAAACTGCCCGCCTGACAATGTCTCGAATGTTGTTTCATTCGGTTAGAACTCGAGTCCTGTAAGGGTGGTATTTCAACGTTGGCTCCATCCACACTAGCGTGCAAACTTCAAAGCCTCCCCCCTATCCTACACATCCCGAACCAAATTTCCATGCCAGGGTACAGTAAAGTTTCACGCGGTCTTTCCTTCCTAT
>JACVCB010000031.1 GCA_016742255.1 Leptospira sp. | reverse complement strand
TTCCAATTGTTGTTTCTTTAACTGCATTACCTAACGCTAATAAAACAGCTTCTGCAAAGGTTGCACTATATCTCAATACAAAAGCAAATGCTAATACAATCACATAACCAAGAAGGTTGTCTTCTTTACCGAAAATTGGACCATGGATTGGAATGTACTCATATACCTTGTTAGTTGGATTCCAATTTTCTTCGTGGTATGGAATTCCGGAATATAATTTTCTCTCTTTTAAATAAAAGAATTTTTCCTCTTTCCCTTCTTCATTCACTGCCGTGTATACAGATTTTGGATTAAAGTTTTTGATGAATTTGATGGAGTCAGTGAGTTCAATTGAGCGAAATGTGGATGGAAGTTTTCCTCCAACTTGGTCTCCCAATTGATTCAAACCAAACATGATCCCAAAATTAAAAATTGTAAGTCCTACAATCGAAAACACAATCCCAAGTTGTAATTCTTCTGGGTAAGCAATTTTTTCTCTGAGGATAAAGTATAAAAACAAAATCATAAAAATGGATAATGGTAAAATAGCGCGCAGTGCCAATCGGAATGCATCAGCCATTTTAGTTGGAAATTCTTTGGCTGTTGTACTTTGTTTGGATTGAGATTGATTTACTGTTTTTTGTTTTTGGAACTGATTCGCTTTAATTCCTAATAAAAAATTGGATTGTTCTGAGTGGATTCCTTGTTTGAAAAATTCCATTTCGGTCATCGGTTTTGGTACTTTGTTCGAAAAATAAATCCCAACCAAAAACACAGCTAAAATTGGGAATAGGGATGCTAAAGTCACAACACCGTAGGCACTACTTTGTTCGTTTTTTTCAGATACCTTGGAGATTCCGATTCCCAATGCGACAACAAGTGGTACAGTAACAGGACCCGTTGTTACAGCACCTGAATCCCAAGCAAGGCCAGAAATATGTTGTAAGTTTTCATCAAAATATGCGTAAATACTAACGGCTAACAAAAGTAAAATGGAAGGAACTAAGATTTTCGAAAGTGAAAAACCATATAAAAATCGAAACATCCCAATCACAACAGAGATACCAACTCCAATGGCGATGGAAAAATATAAAGTGTCTGAACCTCCATTGAGGAGATAATAGAGTAAAGGTGCATCCCAAGGTGCAACTTTACTTCCACAAGCTTTTAAAATGGCAATCGCTGGTTCTGCTAATGTTGCCCCCATTCCCAGAAGGACAGAAAAAATCATAATGCTAAACATACCTAATTTTTGAGGTAATTTTAATCCCAAGGCTTCTCCAAGAGGCATCAGTCCTAAAAATAATCCTTCGAGAAAAAAAGTAAGACCTAAGATAACTGCACAAATTCCAAAGGTGATGATCCCTGCTTCTTTGATTGGGATTCTTAAGACCAATAATTGGAAAACGGAAAGGTACAAAACGATCCAAATAACAGATTTAAATTGATTCCAAATTTTTTTTTGGAGGTAAGGTAGTATTAAGGCGAGTGCTTCTCGAAATCCAATATGTATTGCTTCTTCTTTTTCATTCCTTGCCATAAAGACAAACTGTCAGACAAAAACATTTTTGCAAAGGGAATTTAAGCGAGAAAAGAATGTCTCTTGGTGTGCGCCAAGAGACGAAAGTGTAAACTGGGAAAGATTTTAATACTTATAAGCTTTATCTTCTTGAATGAATTTTTTTGAGGTGGTTGCTTGTAAATTCACTGGAGCCGGTTTGACTCTACTGATCGCACTTCCAACATTTCCAGAATTTGAAATTTGTGGATTGTAACCAAAAACACTCACTGAAGCTAAATCTGTCCTCCACTTAAAATCACTTGGAACTTGGTTGGTATTATTGTCTGGATGAGAAGCGACGAGAGCTGTCCATTCCACAAGGGATCCATCATAATAAGCAGTTGGGTATCCAAGGATATTGAGTGATGCAAAACCATTCACTTGTGCTTCAAAATTGGTTCTACATTGGCTGATTACAGTGGACCCTGTTACATATCCTTTATTTGCAAAAATGTTTGCCAATGCCGATTTTGATTTGTAGCGATAACCATTGTTAAATGCTGTTGCGGTTACACCAGATGTATTCCCTGAATCAGGGATCCCTTCAAAAAGTGCAAGCCATGGAAAAGTGACTGCTCCTTTGATATTCCCTTCAAATGGCACATAGGTTTTTCCAGCAGTGTTTGCTGAATTTGTATCCCCACTTGCTCCCCAAACAACAGGAGCACCGGCAGAATCATAACCTGTCGTTATGTATTGAGAGGTATCACCATTCACTCCAGCAGACCTACTAGATCCAAATTGTGTAGAGGGCCTTGCATCAATCAGAAATTGTGTATTCGTTATCCCAAATACATTGGAAGTTGTTAGATTGTTTTTTGCAATTTCATAAATATCTTCTAGACCAAGTGTAATTGCAGTATTGTCCACACGCAATTGGCGCACACTGAATGTTCCTTTGGTAGTTGGTAATGTCGATTTTGTTGTACTGGTTTGTGCCGGTTGAACTAAATTGTTGGTGATATTGTACCGTAAATTTCCATTCAATATGGCTAAATGTTTTATATCCACTCCCCAATACCGTAACCAATAGAATCCTCTTGTGATGTCTTGGATGGCACCCGCAACTGTGGCAGTTGCTGCTCCTGGATCGGCGCTAACAGTAGTTCCGTTCCCCGTACCAGCAGCAAACACAACTAAATCTTTTGTTGGATCAATATTGTAAGTGTTTAACCAATCATCCACAAACGTTCCATTGGCTTGGTAACGGATGGAATTATTGAATAATCCTGAGTCACGAGTTTGGTTAAATCGAAATCCTCCAGAGGGAAGGTCTGGTGTTGTGTAATCATTTAACAAATAAACATAAACACCTCCAGACGGATCTGATTTGATGTATGCATTATGGCCATCACCCGAAACACGGTTTGCGGCATCTGTTTGTAAGACCACAAGTTTCCCTGTAATCCCAGATGGTCGATTTGTTTGCCAGTTGCTCACCCAAGAATTTAAAGTGGAACCTGTGATGAGTCCCCATTTGTTCTCATTATAATCAGCAGAAGATTCATTTGTGAGATCAGATACTGTATTCACTCGGATCTGATTGGCAGCCAAAACGAGTAAGCCGGCGAGTAATGAATCGTTATTCTCTTCTTTTTTTCCTGTACAAAAAACGAAAGAGGAAAGTAGGAAAAGAGATGTGAGAGTTTTTGTCCATTTCCGAATCATGGAAGTCTCCTAAAAAAGTTATTTCTTAGGGTTGATTTCGGATTCCCATCCTGGTTCGGGAAGTAAGTTCCATTATAGTGGAGTATAATTCTGCTAAAATGGAGCAATCGGCTGGAAATCAGGGCAAGATATTGCCATCTCTTGGAAACTAGGACAGGATGGTTCTTTTTTCCACGGTTCTCGTGACAGAAGAATCTGCTAATATAAGTTAGGTGATGTTAGAACGATGTCAAAGGTTTCAAGAGGAAAATAATCTATTTAGACTTGCCAAAAATTCCGACAATTTCATTTTAAAAAAACGCTAGGCGTACATATATACCTGGCGGAAAACGATTTAACACTTGCCCCACTGTTCACAGTGGCCTGGAGGATATAAAATGGCAGATTTCGAAAAAATTAAGTCAATCATCGTAGAACAACTTGGTGTTGATGAATCAGAAGTTACACCTGAAGCTCACTTCATCAATGATCTTGGTGCTGACTCTCTTGACACAGTTGAACTAGTGATGGCTCTTGAAGAAGAGTTTGGTGTGGAAATTTCTGATGAAGACGCAGAAAAAATCCAAACCGTAGGCGATGTAATTAAATTCATCGATAAACTTAAGGGGTAATTCCCAATCCAAAAACCGGGTTCCCCGAATAGAGGAACCCGGATCTTTTTCCCTTGTCCCATTCCATTCGCATCAAACTTTCTCCTGAAAGAATCAACTCTCTAAAAGAACTACAATCCCTTACGAATACTAGTTTTAAGGATGTTTCTCTTCTCCACCTAGCTTTTGTTCATAGGTCCTTTGCCAATGAGGATTCGGATCGGTATTTATCTGACAATGAACGATTGGAATTTTTAGGTGACTCTGTCCTTGGGATCCTTGCCGCTGAATACCTTTATAAATCATTACCTAAGGGCAAAGAAGGAATCCTAGCGAAACTCAAAAGCAAAATGGTATCTGCACCTGCGATTGCAAAATTGGCACGTGTGTACCGGTTCCCTGATTTTTTGTTATTGGGGAAGGGTGAAAAGGAAAAGGGGGAAGTGAATTTAAATTTACAAGCAGATTGTTTTGAAGCCTTCTTAGGTGCACTGTATCTAGACCAAGGCTTAAACAGTTGTCGGATCTTTTTAACTCCACATTTCCAATCCATGGAAAAAAAAGTAGAGTCAGCAGAGGAAACAAAAGATTACAAAACCATTTTACAGGAATATTGCCAAAAAAAATGGAAAAAATTACCAGAGTATGTTTTATTGAAAGAAGAAGGGCCTGACCACGATAAAGAATTTTCTGTATCGGTTTCGTGTGAAAATCATTTTCAAACAACGGGCGATGGAAAGAATAAACGGAGAGCCGAACAAATGGCCGCAAAAGCAGCTCTGCGTGTTTTGAACTTATTATGATCGATTTTTTACTCAAATCAAAATCCATGCGAGTCCGGGTAGCCGCTCTCATCCAAGATCCCAAAGGCAAAATTTTACTCGTACAACAGCAGAAAAAACAATCTGGGTATTGGTTACTTCCTGGTGGGGGGATTGAATTTGGTGAATCTGGTGAAGAAGCTCTCAAACGAGAACTAAAAGAAGAATTGTCTCTCGAAGTAAGTCACACTGAATTTTTATTATTAAATGAATCCATTGATCCCAACAAAAAAAGACACCTGATACAAATTGTATTTTTAACAAAGGTAAAAGAACTTTTGCCAGTACTCAATGCGAAAGAAAAAGCCATATCAGGTTTTGGGTATTTCACTCCCAAAGAAATTTTGTCCATGGATTTACGACCTGATATAAAACATTTCTTTCGGACTAAAAGTACAAATAAACCTAGATATATTTCAAGCCCATGGGTGAATGAACCATGAAGTTATCAGAACGAGAAGTCGTCGGATCAGGATTTATTTACCCTGTTGAATTACATGAAGACTTTGTTGGTCTTTCTGAAAAACTTAAGAATCTCAAAAAAATATCACATGTCTTTGTTCTCACAAGCCGTGAAATCGCAGGCATTTATGAAAAATATTTAATCAAAGAACTTAAAAATAGTTCTCTTCCTTTTTCTTTTATCTACTTAAAGTCGGGTGAAAAAAACAAACACATTGACCGCGTCAAAAAAGTGTACCACCAACTCATAGAAGCTGATGCAGATCGAAATGCGGTCATCATTGCCTTTGGTGGTGGAGTGGTAGGTGATTTTGCGGGTTTTATTGCAGCTACTTACCAAAGAGGGATTCGGTTCATCCAAGTACCTACAACCTTACTAGCATGCGTGGATTCTTCTGTTGGTGGAAAGGTTGCGGTAAATGTTGATTCAGGTAAAAACATGGTGGGTGCATTTTACCAACCACAATTTGTTTTTGCTCCACTCTTTACACTTTCTACATTACCAAAAAAAGAATGGAGTTGTGGTCTTGCAGAAGTGGTCAAACACTCCTTTTTGGATGGTGGGAATTTTTTTGAAAACCTTTCCAAATCAAAACGTTCTGATTTTTTTGAAAAGTCAGATACTTTGCGTTATGCGATAGAAGAATCTGTTCGAGTGAAATCATCAATTGTTTCCCAAGATGAAAAAGAATCTGGATTACGTGCTGTTCTCAATTTAGGACATACAACTGGCCATGCAATTGAATCACTCACTCTATACAAAAAATATTCACATGGAGAAGCAGTTTCTGTAGGTCTTGTGACTGCATTGTTATTATCAAAAGAATTAGTTGGTTTTTCTGAATCCAACTTCCAAAAAGCCATTTCACTCATGTCTCAATTAGAATTACCAACAGTATTGGAAGAAAAACCGGATTTGGTTTTGAAACACATGGAACATGATAAAAAAAAGGATGGGAATACTTTAAAGTTTGTTCTCTTGGAAGACTTCGGTAAACCAAAGTTTGGTGTTCCTGTCGAAAGGAAACAAATTCTAGAAATATTGAAACGCCATAAAGGAATCAAACTCCATGGGTAGTGGAAGTATAAAGGAATTTTATTTAGATCTCAATCCATTAACTCTACTGAGAAGCAATAATCGAGAGTTTGCTGAAACTCTCATTTTGTTTGCGTATATGGTTGTGTTTGCTGTGATTTGTTACAAAATTACAATGTTCCTTGTGGAGAGAATTAAACCGGCTCTCGACCCAGTACATGAATACAATCGTAGGAAAGTGGCAAGGATGGGTTTTTTACTCGTTTTTGCGATCGCCTATTTACCTATCATTTTTTCGAGTTTATCACTTCTTCCAACCGTGCTTGGTCTTGCTGGAGCAGGGATTGTGATCTCACTGAAGGAAGTTTGGCTCAACATGGTTGGATGGTTTATGATCATGGGTGCCAATGGATTTAAAGTGGGTGATCGGATCGAAATTGATTCGATCAAGGGTGATGTTGTTAATATTGGATTTTTTAAGTTTACCTTACTTGAGATTGCACAAGACCCAAGATTTGAACAATCAACAAATCGACTGATTCATTTCCCAAATTATAATATTGTTTTACACCGTTTTTTTATCGTATCCGAAACTATGGATTTTGTTTGGGATGAATTTCGTGTTTATTTAGAACTGAGATCAAACTGGGAAAAAGCAGAAAAAATTTGTTCTCAAATTTTACACGAAGAATTGGTATTAGCTCCAGAACTTGTGGAATCCAAAATACGAGAGATGTCAAAAAACTATCTCGTGAGACTTGGTAAAACAACACCGATTGTTTATACATCATTGGAACCAGAAGGAACCATTTTAATGTGTTTGCGTTATCTGACACCAATTCGTTCCAAACGATTGAATCGAATCTTAATCTCAAAAGAAATCTTAACAAAATTTAGAGAAGAAAATGACATCTACATCTACACCCATTAAAGACAGTCCTGTTTGGATTTTTATCTCCCTTCTCTTAGTGATTTTCCTTAGTGGGTTCTTATTTGGACCATGCAAAGGAAGTAGTGAACGACCAAATACAGTTCCTAAAGATGCAAGTTTTGATAAAAAAACAAATCACTACCAAATGATTGGAGAAGGTTATTTTCGTGAATGGTATGAAAACGGGAATTTAGTCGCCATTGTACCCATCGATGCTCTTGGTAGACCTGATGGCATAGGAAAAAAATTAAACTATATCGATGGAACCACCATTATGGAAGGAAAAATGGTGAATGGTGAGAGAGATGGACTTTGGAAATTCTATTTTTCAGATGGCAAAATTTATATAGAACAAAATTACAAAGTTGGTTATCGAAAAAAACAACTTTGGATCCAATCAGCTGAAATTGGAAATGAAAACGGAGCATACTTCCGTTACTACCGCAATGGACGTTTGAATGAAAAAGGGTTCTTTGACGGAGGGCTTCGTACAGGTGATTGGGTGAGATATTATCCAGATACAAAAGTAGAAGCAAAAGGTAGTTATTCAGAAGACAAAAAAATTGGTGAGTGGTTTTATTATTATCCTACTGGTGTAAAAGAAGCATCAGAATTATATTCCGAATCAGGGGAATTGATTTCGCGTAACACGTATTATCCGAATGGAAACCCATGGTGTATTGTGAAACAAAACAAAACACCTGAATGTAATTAAATTTAAAACTCTGTCGTTTTCCCAAATAATCCCAAGTTGTTTTGGATGAGATCAATATTAAAGAGTAATAAACTAAATAAAAATGTTACAAACAAAATGATAAGTATCGTGCTGAATATGGAAAAAAATCCGTTTCTTAAAAAACGATATTGTAAGTAGGCAAAACTGACAGAAAGGTTTTGCCAATTTTTATTTTTGGACTCACCACCCACTTTGTTGTAATTGAAGATATAAAACACAGACAAGAGTCCAATTAAAAAGAAAATAAAGTAACTAAATTCGCTTACATAATGTTTTTGTAAGAGAAAAAGTGGGATATAAATTAGATTCCCAATTAAAATTCCAATCAGAATGATCACAAGGACATGGAAAATAGGCGCAAAATAGGTGCCCGTTTTGGTTTGACCAGGAGATCTTCCTTCTTCTTCCAAAGAAGAGGAAAATTGTAAGGATTGAAACCCTTCATATGGTTCCTTGTCTTTGATGATGGTTCGATACGCTAAAATCGTAAAGATATATGTACAAACGAGGAAGAGAAAATAAAAATAGGAAAAAAAATCTTTTTGAACCATTAAGTTCAATTGGAAAAATATTTTTGGCAATAAGACAACAAGTGAAACTGGATACAAAACATGTGCCATTGATTTATGAAACCAAACTCGGAACATGTAGGTCATCGCAGTTGAAAATGTTAAAAAGAGATAAAACAATAGAAGTCCAAGTAGTAGTTTTTGGCCGATTAGCACTCGTTTGACGTTGTCTTTTGTGTCCTCTAAATCAGTATCAATTGGCAATTCTTTTGATTCTATTTCGACTAAAAAAGATTCAAGATAAGAGATTCTACCGATGACACCATTTTCAGTGATAACCTTCGGTTTTATCGTTTCAAAATTTGTTTCTGATGAATCAGAAGAGATAAAATCAGGAAATTGAACTGTGTAGTCCACAAAAAGTGAGTGAAGGACAACCAGTGCAATGAAGAGAGGGGATAGGATTGGTAATTTTTTTCTGAATTGGGTCATTAGAGTTTAGAGAATTACAAAAATTGTCATCATACCAATCGCAAGTACAACAAGCATAATGATATAAGGCATCAAATGGAAACTTTCATCAGCAGTTAAATTAGGATTTTGTTTTGCTTTCGTAATTTTAGCTGTTGGAGAGGCAACAGAGTTCATGATATTGGCAGCACCCATATTGCTATCAGTGGTTTTGATTTTCACTGAGTTTTCTTCTTCAATGATTTTTCCATAGATTTGTTCATTGATTTTGATCACAACTTCCGAAAAATTTTTGTTATTCGAAATGTTTACAATTTTTGCTGGGATTTGTTTGATCGCACCAGATTCTTCCTTTAACTCCAATGTGTTGATGATAGAATCAGTGATTGAATCTCCAGGCACCAATCGTACATATACATTGTCACCTGCTTTCAGTTCTACGAGAGGTACACCATTGACTGGAGAGAGTTGGAATTTGAACTGTACAATTTGTTTGTCAGCAGGGATCAGAAATCCAGACGCTTGTGGGACAGGTGTGACAGGAGGTGCTTCTTTTTTGGCAATCTCCTCTTCGTCCACAGTGGTTTTTGTCATGTCGTTTGGATCAATCAGTTCGAAATGGATTTCTACTTTTGGTTCTGAATTTCCCGCTGTACGTTTGTGAATTTCACTGAAAACAAAGTCCAATCGGTCCGTAAGATTGTGATCCATGTAGTGGAGGATCTCTTCTAAAAAACTTTCAGAACCAAACTTGGTTTTGATGAGTTCCTGTAAGGACTTTGTAATGTTTTTTTGTTGTTCTCCCTTATAGATCACCCTTTGCATTCGGTTATAAAAGTCTTGGAATGTGGACCGAACGGGCAGAAGTGAGAGGGGACTTGTACAAGAAACACCCTCAAATTTCACCGATTTGATTTCAACCGGGTCAATGATGGCAGAAACCATGGTGTACACCATATTGGCTTCGTCTCGAAGATTGACTTTGACAGAATAATAGTTTGGTGTTTCAGGCATAAGGTTCTTTTTTGACAGTATCCATCTTTCGAAGAAAGCTGTCAAAAAGATTAGGTCATCATGGGAATCGTCTCTTTAATCACTATTCGTTACATCCGAGGGTCCCGCGTTTTGGGATTCCTCTCCATTAAATCCAGACTATCGTTCATCGTGATGGCAGTGGGAGTTGGGCTCCTTGTTGTGGTTCTTTCCATTTTTAATGGATTCCAAAAACAAGTGAAGGAATCCCTTTGGCAAGGTGGTCCACACATCACCATCGAAAATTCCTATGGTTCAGGGGCCATTTATGATTATGAGACTGTCATCAATCATCTCAAATCCGATCCAAAACTAGCAGAATCCTTTGTTTCTGTCGAAGGGAATATCACAAGCCACGGCCTCATCCAAAGTAATAATAATTTTAATCCGATCATGATCCGTGCCGTTCCCATTGACTCGATTGAAAAATTGGTAGAAAATGGACTTCCAAATTTCCCTCGCATTTTGCAGTACAACCGTGATGAAATTCCTGCGATCAATACAAAAAAACTCGTAGTCGTCGGAAAGGAAATGAGTGCCATTTATGGGTATGGGATTGGACGTGAGATCACCATGGCTGTTCCTGGTGGCAGGTTCACAGTCGAACGAGGTGTGCAGGTAAACGTACAATCCTTTCGATTGGTAGGTCTTTTTAAAACCGGCTATTATAATTACGATTCGAAGTTTGTTTTTTTATCTCTCCCGCAAGCCCAAGAGTTTTTTAAGATGAAAGGTGCTGTGAACCAAATTGCCATCAAGGTTCGTTCTCTAGATGATTTGAAACTCACCAAACATAGAATCTTATCTCGGTTAAACGAAGAAAATTGGAACCAAAAAATCCAAGATGATACTTCATGGTCTGTTCGAACCATTGCAGAAGAACAAGAGAATTTCCTTGCGGCACTGCGATTGGAAAAAACCATCATCTCCATCATTGTGTTTCTTTTCATCGTACTTGCTGCCCTCGGGATGGTAGCTACGGTCCACTCCCTCATTCGTGCGAAACGTAGGTCCATTGGAACCTTAAAAGCACTTGGCCTTGCATCTAACGATATCCTACTCATCTTCACATTGAATGCGATGATTGTAGGAATATTGTCTTCACTTGTGGGTGGGATGACAGGGATTTTTATCGCTACCAAGTTAGAAGTCATCATCAATGCGATTTCGGAAATCATCAATGGAGTGGGGAGTCTTTTAAATCCAGGGGATTGGGATCCTGTGGAACTAGTTCCAAAAGATATCTATTACTTTGATCACATCCCTGTGGACATTGACATTTCCTTTATCTTTATGGTGACAACTGCTGCTACCATTCTCTCAGGCCTTGCTGGGTATTTCCCTGCACGTATGGCTGCAAATCTAAACCCAGTGGATACCATTCGCAATGACTAATTCTGAAATCAAACCAACTGTTTCTGTTCGTAAATTAGAAAAATACTACCAAGTTGTGGACAAACGGTACCATATCATTTCTGGTCTCGACTTTGAAGTGTTACCCGGTGAAATCGTATCCGTGGAAGGAGCTTCTGGTGTTGGAAAATCCACACTCCTCAATATCCTCGGAGCCATGGATTCGTTTGACGACGGTGAGGTGGAAGTCTGTGGAGTTTCACTGAAAAATCTAAGCGAAAAACAAAGAGAGAGTTTTCGTGCGGAAAAAATTTCTTTTATCTTCCAACAACACTTACTGCTTCCTGATTTTACTGCTTTAGAAAATGTGATGATGCCCCTTCTCATTGCTAGAATGAATCCATCACAAGCAAAAGCAGAAGCCATTGAGATCTTAAAAAAAGTAGGTCTCGGTGAACGAACCGAAAGTTTTCCTTCCCAACTTTCAGGAGGGGAAAGTGCTCGTGTGGGTGTGGCACGTGCCCTTGTGGGGAGAAGGCAACTCATCCTCGCAGATGAACCAACAGGAAACCTCGACCGTGATAACTCCAGGCATCTCATGGATCTCATCAAAGATTTACAAAACGAATTTAAGTTTTCTCTCATCCTTGTGACTCATGACTTAGAACTTGCTTCCATGGCTCACAAACGGAATCGAATTGTTTCTGGTAAACTATCGCCCGTTAGCCTGTAATGTATTGCCGGATTTGTGGCACAAAGGACACTCAATTTCAGATCTCTGGTAAATATGGGTGCGAACATTGTGTCACAGTGTTCACTGTTCCCAAACAATCTCATCGATTGTGGATACCCATTTCACTTTTAACAGAATTGGAAGAGATTTTCTCTCGAAGCCAATCCAAGATCCAAATCCTGTCTTTGAGAACTCGGCTCACAAGGAATTTGGCCCATTCACTGTTTCCATACTATGAACCAATGGAAATGGAAGTAAAGCAATTGTTAGATGCAAATGGATATTGGGAAAATTGGAAAGAGGGCTCAAACAGTTTTATCGTATCAAAAGAAGGAGTAGGTCCAGTTTACCATTTGTACTTGGGTTCAGAAGACCATGTACGTTTGGAAATTCTAAGAAATTTGGATCAAAGCTACGAACAATTTCGAAACTCCAACAAAACGTTACCTACAGGGGTTTCTCGGGAAAATAGTTCTCTCCTTCGTTTGTTCTACAGACGAAAACACTGGGCATATCGCCCTGGGTTTGGGTTTATTTCGTCTTGTCCTACCAATATGGGGAAAGGAAGGAGGGATTCTCTCCTCCTTGGGATAAGAGAAGGAGTGGATCCCAGGTTCTTTTCACTTTTCGAGAAACTCTCTGAATTTGGTATAGAAATTGCTCCTTCCACCGATCATAGAAGAGAGTCCCTGGGAAACTTCCGTGGACTTGTCGTAAAAATCTCGTGGAAGAACGCATTCGCGGTCCAAAAACGTCAGTTTTACAAAATTCTTGGTTTACGAGGCTCCCTTTGAACCAGTACGGTCATGATGGGAACAAGGACGTTCGTCTAATTACTAAAGGCAGGGTGCGGCATGTTGGAATTCACAAAAAGAGCAAAAAGAGTCATCAACGAAATCGCCCAAGATGAGGCTAAACGTTTAGGCTCCGATTTTATCGGTCCCGAACACATTCTACTTGGGCTTCTCCGGGAGGAGGACTCTGTCGCGATTAAGATTCTAACGAATCTAAACATCAATTTAAACGAACTCCGTAAAGAAGTGGAGAAACGTACCCGTGAGGGTTCAGGTGCATTGTTACTCGATGTCAGCCAAGGGCAAGACAAGTACCAAAAAATGATCGAAGTTTCCAAAGAAGAGGCAAAACGCCTCAAACATAATTATGTTGGAACTGAACACATTTTACTCGCATTACTTCGTGATAATAATAACATCGCTGGCGGATCATTATCTTCCTTCAGTGTGAACTATAATGTCATCAAATCGGAAATTTTAAGACTTCTCGGAGCTCCACCTTCGGGTGCGGTAGGTGGTGGGACAACGGGTTCCCAAACCACTGGGCAAAGCCAAACACAAACGGCAACTCCTAGACAAGAAAAAAGTAAAACTCCGATCCTAGACGAATTTGCACGTGACCTTACACAACTCGCTCGTGAGAAAAAATTGGATCCGGTCATCGGAAGGTCAAAAGAGATCGAACGAGTGATTCAGATTTTATCTCGTAAGACAAAAAATAACCCAGTTCTTGTAGGAGAATCGGGTGTTGGTAAAACAGCAATTGTTGAAGGTCTTGCACAAGCAGTAGTCGAAAAATTAGTTCCAGATTTGCTTTTCGACAAACGAGTGTTATCTTTGGATTTGGCAAGCCTTATTGCAGGAACCAAATACCGTGGTGAGTTCGAAGAACGATTGAAAAAAATCATGAAAGAAATCGTCACTTCACAAAACATCATCATCTTCATCGATGAGTTACACACTCTCATTGGAGCAGGTGCGGCAGAAGGGGCAGTGGATGCTGCTAACATTCTAAAACCAGCACTCGCTCGTGGGGAACTACAATGTATTGGTGCGACTACCAATAATGAATACCGTAAATACATCGAAAAAGATTCTGCATTGGAAAGAAGATTCCAAATGGTGAAGGTTCTCGAACCTTCTGTGGATGATGCAGTTCTCATTTTAGATGGTTTGAAAAAAGCTTACGAAGCCCACCATAAGGTGCGTTATTCAGAAAAAGCCATCGAACAAGCTGTGAAATTATCTCATCGTTATATCAATGATCGTTTTTTACCAGACAAGGCAATTGACATCATCGATGAAGCTGGAGCCAAAGCACGCCTTGCGAATTGCCAACGACCTAATGAAATCAAAGAGATTGAAGAAGAGATCAAAGCTCTTTCTGTCAAAAAAGAAGATTTGGTTCGTAGCCAAGAGTATGAGAAAGCAGCAGCTGTTCGTGATGAAGTGAATCGTAAAAAAGGCCAATTGGAAGAAAAAACAAAACAATGGCAAGAACGTATGGAAGGATATGCTGTTTCGATCGAAGAAGAAGACATCCTTTCTGTGGTCAGTTTATGGACAGGTATTCCTTTGAAAAAAATGGAACAGTCCGAAAACACGAAACTTCTCAATTTAGAAGAGGACATCAAATCTCGTATTGTCGGCCAAACAGAAGCCATTGAAAAAGTGGCACGTGCTGTTAGACGTTCTCGTACTGGTCTCAAAAGTGAAAAACGACCTACGGGTTCTTTTATCTTCCTTGGACCAACTGGTGTGGGAAAAACAGAACTCGCAAAAGCTCTCGCAGAGCAGTTGTTTGGTTCTGAGGACAATATGCTTCGTATTGATATGTCCGAGTATATGGAACCACATGCAGTTTCTAGACTCATCGGAGCCCCTCCAGGGTATGTTGGGTATGATGATGGTGGCCAACTCACTGAATTTGTGAGGAGAAAACCATATAGTTTGGTGTTACTCGATGAGATTGAAAAAGCACACCATGATTTGTTTAATATCCTACTCCAAATTATGGAAGAGGGAAATTTAACGGACACCAAAGGTCGTAAGGTCAATTTCCGAGATACCATTATCATCATGACATCCAATATTGCTGCTAAGGAAATTTCCAAAGGTGGACGATTGGGTTTTGAAGATTTTGCTGAAGAAAGAGAAACTTACAAAGCAGAACAAGCAAGAGAACAATTGAAAAAACATTTCAATCCTGAGTTTCTCAACCGTGTGGATGAAGTTGTATACTTTGCTCCACTCAAAAAAGAAGAAATCGTTAGCATTGTAGATATCATGTTAAAAGATTTTAACAAACGTTTGACGGAGAAAAAAGTTTTAGTGGAACTATCACAAGGTGCAAAAGAACATTTTGCTACTATTGGATATGACCAAAACTACGGTGCACGACCTCTCAGACGTGTGTTCCAAAGAGAGTTAGAAGATTATATGGCAGTGCAGTCACTGAAAGGGGTGTATGACAACCCTACCAAAATTTTGGTAGATTTGGCAGACGGAAAACTTGTGTATTCCGAAACTCCTTGGACTGACTACAAAGAAGTCCCGAAAAAAGATGACGGTTCTTCTCCAAACACTGAGGAAAAAGACTTAGCTCTCGTTTAGAGAGTGACAAGGAAGGCGAACGGAAATGGCAATTCTCATTCCCCTCGTCTTCCTGTTTTCTTACTTTTTCATTCGTAAAATTTGGTTCCAACTCCGTAAAATTCGCACTGTCGGAACGATTGAACGAATCGAACTCGGTTACATCCGCCCCAATTTAATCCTACCTGAAGTTAAAGTTCATTACAAATATTACTTCCAATCGGGATTGTATTATGGATCTGGGTATCTGAATTTATCAGATTTTTTACCTACCGAAGAATTCCATCTGCACCTAGGCCCTGGGGAAAATCCAATCCTCTATGTAGAGGATTTGGAAATCATTACGGAAGAACATATCGAACATTACTTGCTTTCCAAAGGGGGAAGCGTTTTCCTATACCTGGACCCTATTGAACCATACCATTCCAGGATCGATACGGTCAATTTGAACTCCATTACGGTTCCCTCGGATTTACTATGAAACATTTTTTTCACATCACTGCTGTTATTTGTCTACTTGTATCTTCATTGTATGCGCAAGAGAAGGAACAAGTTGGTTCTGCTTATTTCCAAGCGGTGGATGAATACAAAACTAAAAACTATTCTAAATCAATTGAACTCGTAAAAAGTCTACTTGCTGATGGTAAATCATCTTACGAATTTTTTGCCTTACTTGCTTACAACTATGACAAGTTAAACGATTTTGATAATTCCTACAAAAACATGTTGGAAGCAAGAAAACGGAAACCAGATGATGAAGACTTGCTACAGGGAAGTCTTGCTATCTTAACTCGACACAAAAAATGGAAACCTGCTATTGAACTCGCTGAGAAAGCGATTCCCATGTACCCACAAAATCCAGAGATTCGATATTATTATGCTTTGGCGCTCTCTGAAAAGGGTGCTTCCAAAACTGCTCTGTCCCAAATTGAAAAAGCAAAAGCAGGAAGCCCGAGTGATGTCCGTATGTTAGAGTTAGAAGGTAAAATTTATTACCAACTAAAAAATTATGATAAGGCAGATATGAGTTTACGTTGGGCCTCTAGCATCAACCAAAACTCCGCAGAAATTTGGAATAACCTAGCACTCGTTCAAGAATCTTTATACAGAACCAATAAAAAATTAGGCAAAAAAAATCAGGCCAATACTTATTTGGAAGAAGCCAAAACATGTATTGAAAAGGCATCCTCTCTCAATGGGGAAAGTAATACCATTAAAGAAAATTCAAAAAGGATTACTTCTCTCGTTGCCCTGTGAAAATTAAGTTCCATACACTCGGTTGTCGTCTCAATTTTTTTGAGACGGATGGAATGTACACCGTCTTAAAAGACAAAGGGTTTACTCTTGCTACAGCAGATGAAAACGCAGAGTACATCGTTGTGAATACATGTACGGTAACAAACAAAGCTGATGTCAAAAATCGTAATATCATCCGTAATGCCATTCGCACAAATCCTGGTGCAAAAGTATATGTCACTGGCTGTTATGCGGAAACCGACAAAGAAGTGTTACAAAATATTCCCGGAGTGTTTGGGGTTTTTGGGAATACCGAAAAAAGCAGTTTGCCTTACCAAATCTTAGCGGATTGGGAAGGCAAATCCTACTCACAACCAGCTAACTTAGATCGTTTTTCATACTCAGACGTATTACCAGAAGGACATACCAGAGCGTATTTAAAAATCCAAGATGGCTGTAACCGTAAATGTTCTTATTGTAAAATCCCCGCAGCGAGGGGACTAGGTGTTAGTCGAAACTACGGGGACATTATCGACCAAGTTAAATACTTACAAGACAATGGAGTAGGTGAGATCCAATTAACAGGCGTTAATTTGGGTTGGTATCGTTTGGAAAATGGAGACAAAGGTTTTCTCAATTTAGTGGAAGATATTTTAAAAGTTTTAGAATACTCAAGGATTCGTTTGTCTTCCATTGAACCTCCTGATGTGGGATCTGGGTTACTTGATTTAATGCAACATCCAAGATTTTGTAAATTTTTACATGTCCCCATCCAAAGTGGCAGTCGGAAAATCTTAAAAGATATGAGACGGACCTACCATCCAGATGCGTTTCGTACACGCATCGAACTTGCAAAATCAAAACTTCCCAATTTATTTTTAGGAACAGATGTGATTGTAGGGTTTCCTTCAGAAACAGAAGTAGAATTCCAAGAAACCAAACAATTGTTAATTGAACTTGGGTTTGCCAAATTACATGTATTCCCATATTCTGTTCGCAAAGGAACCTCCGCTGAAAGTTTGGGTGATCCTATCCCTGGGGATGAAAAAAAGCGTAGAGTACTTGATCTAATGGCGCTCAGCTCCCAATTACATGAAGTCTATGCAAAATCTGCCATCGGGAAAACCTTTGAAGCAATTTTGGAAAACGATGGAAGGCTTGTGACGGATCATTATTTAAAAGGGCGACTTCCGGAAACATTCCCGATTGATACCTTACAAAAAGGGCAGTTTGTTGATGTTAGGTGTGAAGAATATTTCCCCGCCAAAGACAAAGAAGGTGAATTTCTCTTTACCTTTGCACGTTAATTCAAAAGAAAAAAGATTTCCAAATCAAATGAAGTGATCATGATGGGGTCATCATGAATCGTAAAAAACTCTACGGGTTCGTATCCTTAATTGGTATCATTCTAATTTTGATCCTTGTTTTTTTCTTTCGAGGTTCGAAATCTAATCTACTTGTCATCCAAAAAGGTTCGTTAGTGGAAGCTGTCTATGCACTGGGAACTGTGAAACCAGTGGATAGTTTTATCTTAAAATTTGGAATCGCGGCATCAGTCCGAGAGATTTATGTGGAAGAAGGACAATCAGTCAAAAAGGGAGATCCACTCTTAGTGAATGATTCTGGGATCACTTTTCGTTCCCCGTTTACAGGCACTGTTACCAAACTCAGCATTGCCAAAAATGAAACGGCAATGCCTGGGTTACCCATTTTGGAAATCCAAAACCTAAAAGAAGTGTACATCTCTGTTTCCCTCGACCAAGAATCAGCATTACGAGTGAAACCAGGTCAACATGCCCAACTCAGTTTCGAATCCATCCGTGGGAATGTTTACAAAGGGGAAGTAGAACGAATTTATCCATCCAATGGCCAATTTCTCGTGAGGATCAAACCACATGAATTGCCCCAAGGAATTTTACCTGATATGACAACTGATGTTGCCATTGAAGTTTCTTCCAAAGACAATGTGATCCTTGTACCTTTAGTCTCTGTAGAAAGAGGGAAACTCACACGTTATCGAAATGGGAAACGCGAAAAAATCGAAATTCGAATTGGTGCCATTAATTCAGAGTTTGGTGAACTCATTCAAGGGGATTTAATCGAAGGGGATGAAGTCCTAGTCAAAAATTAGATGTTATTTCTTGCGATCCGCCAAATTTTATCGAGACCCCAACAATCGATTTTAACGCTGATTGGAATTGTACTTGGGACAGCTGGATATATTGTATTTTCTGGAATTATGCTTGGTTTCCAAGCAGTCATTACTGACCAACTTGTGAATTCTGATGGTCAAATCAAAATTTCCCCGAAAGATGAACTAATCACCGAACGTACGTTCGATGATGTATTCTTCCAAGGGAAAGAAGTTAGATGGCTTTCACCTCCTTCAGGGAGAACCGATAACTCACGATTAACAAATGTTCTTGGTTGGATGGACAAATTGTCCAATGACCATAGGGTAGTATCCTATGCACCTCAACTCACAAAAGAAGTCATTTTTGTGAACGGAAAATCAACGGCTCCAGCTAGGTTTGTGGGTGTGGATCCGAATATCCAGCCAAAAGTCACCAATCTCAGCGATTACATTGTTGAGGGGAAATTGGCGGATCTATCGCGAGGAACTTCCCTTGCCATTGCAGGTGAAGGAGTTCTAAATAAACTCGGTGCCAAAGTAGATGATACCATTTTTGTTTATATCCCTGGAACCGATCTCATCCCGATCAAAATCGTCGGTATATTAAGTACGGGAAATCGTATGATAGATGAAGTGACAGTTTATTCTTCTTTATCCTCTGTTCAAAGCATTACAAAGTCCAGTGGTGAAATTTCTCAGATCATTGTCAAAATTAAAGACATTCGAATGGCGAAAGAAATTGCTGAGGACTGGAGATACTTTAGTAAAGACAAGGTGGAAAGTTGGGACGAAGTGAACGCTAGTATCTTACAAGTGTTTCGCACACAAGATATTGTTAGGAACTCAACGACATTTACGATCATCCTTGTTGTTGCTTTCGGAATTTATAATATACTCAATATGGTTGTGAACCAAAAAAAGAAGGAAGTTGCGATTTTACGTTCCATTGGATTCGATGAAAAAGATACAATTCAATTGTTTATTTTCCAAGGTCTATTTTTGGGAACATTAGGAGCCATTATCGGAATTTTTGTAGGTATCCTTGGATGTTATTATATAGATGGAATTCCTATTGGAGATCCAAAACAGAATTCGAAAGCACTCATGAAAACAATGATGATTTCTTGGGATGTGATGATTTATGTAAAAGGATTTTCAATTGCGGTTCTTAGTGCATCTATTGCCAGTTACATTCCAGCTCGTATGGCAAGTCGTTTGTCTCCAGTTGACATCATCAGAGGTGCTACATGAGTTTGGGAATAGAAGCCAACCAAATTTATAAATCATTTGGAGAACCCCCTCAAGTTGTTTTACAAGATGTATCTTTACAGATCAAAGAAGGTGATTTTGTTGCTCTCACAGGAAAGTCTGGTTCTGGTAAGTCCACACTTTTGTACATCGTGAGTGGACTTGATTTTCCGACAAGTGGTGATGTGAAACTTGGCGGTACATCTTTATTACAGATGGATAGCAAAGCCCTTCATGAACTTAGAAATCTTTCTATTGGTTTTGTTTTTCAATTCCATTATCTATTACCAGAATTAACTGGATTGGAAAATATTACTATGCCTGCTCGTAAAACAGGGAAACAAAAACTAGTAGAAGAGTATGCCCTTCATTTGATGGAAAGTTTTTCTGTTTCGCATTGTAAGGATAAGTTCCCAAGTCAGATGTCAGGTGGTGAAGGGCAAAGGGTTGCAATTGCACGAGCTCTTGTGCAAAAACCGAAGTTTTTGTTTGCCGATGAACCAACTGGAAATTTAGATACAGCTAACGGAGACAAGGTGATGGAGATCTTCAAACGGATTAACAAAGAAGATGGAACCACGATTCTGTTTGTAACGCATGACCCTGATTATGCGGCAATCGCCAAGCAACGGATCCACATGGTGGATGGAAAAATTGCCGAAATTTCATAGAAATTCTGCTATAGTAGTCTAAATTCGATTCTATAGCAGATATTTTCCAAAAAAAATGATGAATTCGTATGCTCTTCACCAAGTTTGGTAGAAGACATGTTTGAACATTTTGAAACCGAAGCCATCCGCATCCAAACGAAACGTACTGGGGAAAAAGAACATTCAACTCCCTTATTTTTAACATCCAGCTTTGTGTTTGATGATGCCGAACATGCGAGGGCACTTTTTGCAGAAGAAGTAACAGGAAACCAATACACACGATTTTCCAATCCAAATACCACTGAGCTAATTGAAAAATTATGTGCGTTAGAGCACACAGAGGATGGAATCGCCACAGCATCTGGAATGTCTGCGGTGTTTACCTCTATATTTGGGCTAGTAAAGTCAGGGGATCACATCGTTTCTGCAAGGGCAATTTTTGGATCTACACATCAAATTTTTGCGAACATCTTACCACGGTTTGGTGTAACGACAACTTATGTTGACATGGATAAACCAGAGGACTGGGAATCCGCCATTAAAGATAATACCAAAATCCTTTACATTGAAACACCTTCCAACCCAGGGCTTGATATCGTTGACTTGGAATGGGTAGGTGCTTTATGCAAAAAGAAAAAAGTCATTCTCATTGTTGACAATTGTTTTTGTTCTCCTTATGTGCAAAGACCCGCAGACTTCGGAGCAGACATTGTGATACATTCGGCAACAAAATACTTAGATGGTCAGGGTCGAGTGATTGCTGGTGTGATTTTAGGTAAAAAGGAACTCATCCAACCTATCCGGTATATGGCTAGAAACACTGGTCCATCACTCTCTCCGATGAATGCTTGGATCATTTCCAAAAGTTTGGAAACTTTGGCAGTTCGAATGGACCGCCATGCAGAAAATGCGATGAAACTTGCTACTTTTTTACAAGAATCACCTGATGTGGAATTAGTAAGGTATCCTTTTTTGCCAAATGACCCCGGTTATACGGTAGCTAAAAAACAAATGCGATCAGGAGGAGGAATTGTTTCCTTTGTGATCAAAGGAGGAGTCGAGAGGGCTAAAAAATTCTTGGATGCACTCAAATGGTTTTCATTAACGGCAAATTTGGGAGATACAAGAACCACAGTGACTCATCCTACCACAACCACGCATTCCAAACTTACGGAAGAAGAAAGATTGGCAGTGGGAATTAAACCTGGACTCATCCGTGTGTCAGTGGGGCTGGAACACATAGATGATATCATTTCTGAAGTAAAACAGGCATTGGCAAACTCAAAGTAAATAATTTGTATTCACTTTCTCTTTTTTCGGAAAGAGAAAGTGTTAATTGTTTTTTGGTTTCATTTGATAGTAATTTGCCTTTTTCTTTTAAACTTTCTTCGAAACTGCGAACATAATGTTCATCTGGTTCTACTATCGTTTCCCATTCTACTTTTACAATTTTTTTACCATTCAATTTGTATGTAAAATATACCGTATGTTTATCGTTTGGTGCAATTCGTGTATCATAGTATTCTTCTGAAAGTTTTGTGTTAACAAGTCTTCCAATGATGGATTCTTCGATTAACGTTTTTTTTCCAAATGTATCGATTGTGTAAAATCGCAAAAGTATCTTTGGGACCAAGTAAGTTGGGAATTTGTGGCCAACGGCGATTGATTTGAGTTCTGCATGGATACGAATTTCACCATCGGATATCTTTTCCAGTTTCCAGGAAGGTTGTACTGACTTCCTCACAAATTCTGGATCATGGATTCCTTTCCATGAATGTTCCCGGTCGGGCATATGACAATTTTGGCATTGGATACCTTGTTTGGCAAATGAAGAGTTCTCCCATTCTTTGTACACTTCCATCAGTTGTTTCCCATTCAAAAACACACCATATTCCGGACTTTCATGACAGGATTTACAGAAAAGTGAAGACTCAAATTCCGATTTCGCCTGAAATCCGTTATGTGGGAAGGTATAATTTTCCGTTTTATTTTGATTCAACGTTTTTCTTGGAGGTCCATACCAGATCTGATTTCGGATATGGCAAGTAGCACATTGAATCGATGGATTCGAAATTCCTTCCGGAAAATGTACTATTTGAGAATGGATGATTTCATCTGTTCGAAATGTTTCGGAAATTTCTGCTTTGGTTTCTTGTAAGGGAGAATGGCAGTTTAAACAATTCTTAAATTCTTTTGATTCTAATATTTGTTTTTGCCAGATCAGTCCATTCCCAATGGATTTTGCATGGAAACTATCCTTCCAAGATTTCCATTGGGTTTCATGACATGTGGCACATTGTTTTGGATCCAAGTTCGATTCTAAAGGGGAAAGTAGTGATTGTTTTCCCTGGTTCGAACCATTTAACAGAGGTAAGGGATGATTCCAATGTTCAGCAAGAAATGAATTCTCTTTACAACTGAAGAAAATGAGAGAAATACAAAACAAAAACGTCAGTTGTAAAGAAAGAAACTTCATTTCTTTGAATGTTATTTAGGAGTGATTATCCACCGCAAGCATTTCCTCCACCACCAGAGGGAGCACCACCTCCACCACTAGTTCCACCACTTGTACTACTTCCCCGTAAAAATAATTTATCTTCTGACCTGATTTTATTCGAAGATTTTGTAAATTGTCTGGTAAAGTCTAACTGGTAGTTTGGTACATTGGCGTCAGCATTTGCGGTAATGGCGTCTGCAAGTGCAGAAATATCTGTCCTCCAATAGGATGCCGGTTGGGTGATGGCACTAGGACTCGAACCTGAACTAGGCGAACGTAAACCTAATGCACCGAATTGTTTCCAACCTGCTTCATAAAATCGTGTTGGTTTTCCTAGAATTTGGTGTAAGACAAACCAAACAACTGAAGTTCGAATCCCTTCTTCACCATACAAATATATTTGCCTTTGGTCTATGTAACCAGTGTTAGATAGATAAGTCACTAGTTGTGAATAGGACTTGAATTGAAAACTTGTTCCGTCATACAAATCGGTTGGAACAAGATTTGATGCTGATTTAACTCTCCCTTCATACGTTGTTACACAGGAATTGGAAACAAAACTAGCATTTGTTTTGGTTGTACAATTTGTGTATTTTGAACCTGCTGCTGTTGAATTAGTTGTACCAGTGAATGCAGCATTTGACCTGCCATCAATGAGGTAATAACCTTCAACGGGAACTGGATCAACTTCTTCAAGGTTGGAATTTCCATTTTTTATGGAGTGAATTAGATCTCCAATCGTAAGTTGTATCGATGTATGATCTCTTAACAAGGTTTTAGTAAGACCAGCTCTATTACTATTTGCATAATTGTAAGTAGGTGTCGTAAAGAGAGTATTGGAAGCTGTTAAATCGGCAATTGACCCATTGAGAACAGCCAATCTTTCTTTTGGAAAACCCCAATACAGTAACGAATAATAGGCGAAGGTAGCAGAAGATAAATTTGAAAGGTTGGAAGTGTCTTGTGCAAAAACAACGTAATCAATCGCTGGATCAATTCCATAAATTGCAAAAAAATCAGAAACTTTTTTACCCTTGCCAACAATTCCGTCAACAGACAAAACTCCATCATCTCTTGTATCAGTTAATAAATCATTTAGATTCGTTACAGGATATGCGTATGTTTGTTTTCCATCAAAAAACACAAACCTTCCACTCGAACCTGAAGATTGGATTTGGAACACTATTAAATTACCAATGACATAATTGGGTTTGTTCGTTTGCCAATTGGACAAAAACCTTGAGAGTTTGGACCCTGTGATGAGCCCACTTTGGTTCAAGTTGTAATCCGAATTGGATAAAGTTGCAAGTTCTAATGGTGTATAGTTTCTGAAAAGAAAAGGTGTTAAGTCAATTTTAAGGCTCTGTGGTAAAAAAGCATACTCAGGTTGACCTTTGCAACTTAGAACAGAAAATAAAAAAAGAATAAGGAGTTTATAAATTGGATATCGCATTGTTTCCTCTTATAAGTTATAGGGTAGAGTGATGGCAAAGCCGACAGTCTTTAACCTTGCTGTGTTATAACCAGCAATGGTTTCTGAATAAAATAGTGTATAGAAGTTACCAAAACTATCAACGTAACTAAATCCTATTTCTGCATTGTGAAAGACTTCTTTCCTTCCCCATGCAGGTCGTTCATTTTGTACATAAACATCGTAAGGATTGATACCATAAACACTAGGTTGAGGGTAACGAACTAAATTCCAGGGAGGTTGCTGCCTAGGATCAGCATACGCATAACCGCCTTGGCCAATTTGTCCTCGCATACCAATCGTTAGGAAAAGGGATTCAAAAAATCGTTTGTAAAGAGCAGAATAATACAGGATATCATCTGGTACTGGGTTTTCTCTTTTTCGGTAAGACAATTCTCCAAGTCCACCCATGCCCCAAACTCCAAAGTCTTTTGCTAGATACAGATTGACCTCACCACCACTCGCCCCATCTCCCAAAGATTGAGGGTTACGGTCATAATCACCTCGTTTGATTCCCCCAACTCGTAAAGATATCGTTGGCATCCATCTGTATTTAGAGTCAAACTCATCGTCTAGTTTATACCGTAATCCAAACCGTGAATCCATAAAACCGTATTTGTCGGGGACTTCGGGAGTTTGTTGTAATCCTAAATACCGGTTAAAAATCCTATGCCTTCCTAGTTTACCAAATCCTATCGTTAGGTCAGCTGTTAGGCGATCTGTTATTCCATATTCCAATGCGAGATTCGCAACTGAGATTCTCACATTGTCATCATATTTTGCCCTTTGTCCTGCAAGAAAAGCACTATCATATTCAGAATGGATGAATACGGGACGAACCCAAAGTTGCCTTTCATAAGGAGCCCATGCCTGTTGGGAATACAAACTCAAACTAGTTATAGAAAGAGAAAATGTAAGTAAGATTATTTTGAAAAAAGGAAAGAGTCTTTTCATTCTTTATCCTTCTTTTTTTCAGGTAATTTTATATTGAAACGAACTTGGACAAAGTATTCCAATGCTTGTAGTTGTTCCTCTGTGAGTTTACCAGATAAATCTGGTAAGTTGACTCTACGTTTTTCAGTATTGGGCAAACTACCTTGTAAGTATTCCAATCTTTCGTCTTGATCATTGGAGTTAATATTTGATTGTTTTTCAAGAGTAAGCTCTTGGTTGAAGATGGCTTTGCCTAAATGGTATTTTTCACGATCTTGGCCTTGGGGTATATTGGCAATTCCTCCGCCACCGATACCTCCTGAAGCAAAGATGATATTTGTAAAAAATAGGCTTCCGATTAAAAATTGAATTATATATTTCATAAAACTTTCCCTGTTTCTGTATTGATATATGTATAACCACTAAGAGAATAGCGAATCCATTAACTTAGTGGTTATGTTGGTTTATCGTTTGTAAGCTTTATCTTCTTCGATGATTTTTCTAGATGTCGTAGCAAACGAATTTAAGTTAGTTGGTAAGTTGGGATCAACGTCTCCGGCCACATTATAAGTGATAATATCCGATAATTCTGGAACATCGGTTCTATAAGGTGAATCTGGTGGAAGTTTTGGAGCTGGTCCACCACCCGTTAAACTACCCCATTCAATCCAACTACCATCATAATAAGTAGAAGGGTAACCTAAGATCGCAATGTAGGAAAAACCTGTGACTTGTGATCGATTATTGGTTCTGCAAAGTTGGATTGCTGTTTGTCCCTTTTGGTATCCTCTCGCATCATAATATGCTTTTAGATCAGATTTTGGTTTGAATCGAAATTCTGTGTCCAATAATCCTGTCCAAGGTACGTCCCTTGCTCCTTTGATATGACCTTCAAAGCCTACGTATTTTCCTGAAACTTCAGAAGTTGTACTTCGAATCACGCCATTGTATTCGTTGCTACTTCCTGATGAAGACCTTGCATCAGATACAAAAACACTCGAAGTAATACCAGCAATATTGACATTGTTTGGATCTTTTACTGCCTTGATCACATCTTCTACTGGTAACATTAGGATTGTATTGTCTACCCTGAGACTTTTGACACTGTATCGGTTGTTCAAGTTAGGTGGAGTGTTTGTCGTCGTACTAAACGGTACAAAATTTCCATCTGTAACAGCTAATCGAGGAAGTGTTCCGTTCAGGAAGGCTAAATTTTTATGATCAAATCCCCAATACCGAAAAGAATAAAAACCACGAAGTGTTCCTTGGACATGGCTTGATGCGTTTGCTGAGGAAACAAAAACTACTAAATCATTAACAGGATCGATTCCAAAACGATTTAAGATAGCATCGATTTTTGGTCCATTGGCAATGATGGACACAGTATCACTGAGACCACTATTTCGTTTTTGACTAAACCCATCACCACCGTCTAACGCATTGGCACCGTCAGAAAAAGTGAAGGAATAAACAACTACATCGTTTCCATTCCCTGCAATGTATTCTTTCCCAACAGTGGCACTTGGACCATTTTGTAAAATGACAAGTTTACCTGTAATTCCATTCGGCTTTGTAGATGACCAATTATTAACCCACTTACCTAAGGTTTGTGGAGTGATAAGTCCATATTCATTTAAGTTATAATCATCGTTTGACTCTTTTGCAAGGTCTACTGCTGTATTTACTTTGATCCCGTTCGAAAGCGCGAGTGCCGCTAAGAGTAGGTTTTTTTGATCATCATTTTGATTGTTTCCACCGCAGGCTCCGAGAAACCCCGCGGTAAAAAGTGCAACCAACTGATGTTGAAGACTTGTTTTCATATTGAATCCTTCATTTGAATTCCAATCCTTTCTCTGTAGGGGCTTGCACCAAAGAATGAGGAGATTGGTTACCCTAAGTTAAAAACAGGGTTTGAAGGAAAAAGTTTGAATTTGTTTTAACGGAGGAAAACTCTGTAATAGCGTATACTATTTTGGACAAATTTCCAAAGATTAGAACAGAGTTTCGAAGGAGGGTGTTGGAAAAGGAACGATCCGAGTGTTTTATCGAAATTTCTTAGTCGAGATCCATAAGAACTTTGCTTGGATCTCAGAACCATTCTCTATCGAATCAAGCTCTGATATGGGAAAAAAGAGACTATCACCAACTTCTAATTGGAAGGATTTGTTCTTCAGTTTGATTTTTGAAGTTCCACTGACTTGGTAAATTTTAATATCGTGGGCTTGTGGTAGGTGTTGGAATTGGGTTAATTTTCCTTGTTCCAAAATCCATTCCACTAAGTTGAATCGTTCCCTTTCTTCTTGGTATAATACCCTTGATTTTATTGGGTTTTTTTGCGATGTCCATACTTTCCCTTCATTGGATGCAATAAAACGTGGTGATTGAGAAAATAAATCAGGAATCATTTCACCAATGGGGATCCTAAGCGTTTTAGAAAGTTTCCATAAAATTCCAATACTAGGTGTTGTTTTTCCAGATTCAATGAGTCCGAGCATTCCCCGGCTGACAGTTGATAATTGTGAAAGTTTTTCCATGGAAAGACCAAGTTCGAGCCTGCGCCGTTTTAAAGTTTCGCCAAGTACGACTGTTAAGACCTCTTCAACCGCCTGGTCCGATTCGTTTCGTTCTGTTTTTTCCTCGTATTGTCCTTCCATGACATCATCCTTTCTTGGTCATGTTCGATATATTGGATAAATTGTAAAGTAAAATGAATATTTGGGAGAAATAGTAGAAGAGGCAAAAAATGGAAATCAGTGCTTGGAAGAGGAGGATTTGGTCCGAAATTTCGTAAAAAAATTGAAACGGTAAGTGTAATCGAATGTTTGTTAGGTATGAAAATTGGAGGACAGAGATTAACACCCAAGGGAGTACGGATTGGTTACGAGAAATGGTAATGAGTGGAATCAGAATTAAAAAATACCAAGGGTTATAAACAGGAAGAAGAGTAAGAAAAAAATACCCCAAGTAAAAAACAAAATGGTATTGCCTGCATAACAAAATGAACCTTCGGTTTCTATTATTTTGAGGGATGAGTAAATAAAGATAAATATACAAAAGAATAAATTGAAAGAAAAATGGAACACTTCTTAAGTTTATTGAAAAACAATACCTCCAGATTGGTTCATAAATTTGATTAAAAGTAAATGAATCAACAAATCTTTGTAAGTTGAGGTTTCCGAAGTCAGTGATTTTTGGAAAAACAAGAAGGTAAAGAATGTAAAATCCAAAAAATCCAATTAAAAACAAGAAAAGGAATCTTAAAAATTGATTTAGTAATTGTTTTTTCTTTTGGAAATAAAAGTAAGGGAATAAAAAAATTCCATAAATAACTGCTAAGAATTTTGTATGTAAAAGAAGTCCAAATACAATCGCACTCTGTTGGTATCTTTTATTTTTTAAGAAATACCAATACATCCAAAAGAATACGATTACCAAAACTTCAAAATGCATGTTTGCGTACACTTCTTTGGTATAAATTGGATAAATCCAAAAGAGAAGAATTGGTTTTTTCCAATTCGATCGATTGAAATACCATAAAGATATCGTTTCAAACAGTAAATAACTGGCTTTTAAAAGAAACGTTGAATTTCCAAAGGTAAATAAGGAAAAATAGAATAAAACAAATGGACTATAGATCGTTGTCCAATCGGGATGATTGATATTTGAAAGAATCTCCGATGAAAATGAATCATTGGAATCAAGGTTAAAAAATTGAGAAGGTGAAACTTCGTAGGGAGAAATTAAGTTTCGAATGAGTTGTCCTTCCCAAAGGTAACGTGCCCAATCATCTTCCCAAATTGGATTTAAAAAAAGACAAAGGATTCTGAATCCTAGTCCAATGAAGAATAATGTTTTAAAATGAACTCTAAAAAATTGGTTTGGTAAGGTTACTACTTTTAAAAAAAAAGCAGTAACCAAAATTGTAGCGGAAAATAAAAACCAATCAATCAAATGACAGTCACTATTTATTGAAATTTAAATTGTTACAACGTTCACAAACTTCTTCTGGGATGATTCCTGCTTTCATTAGTAAACCAAACATAAAACAACCTGCACACCATCCTAAAAATGATTCGAGGGATGCAAAAAACACAAGTGTTGCGAGGACAATTTGGTAAGATAAAAAGAAACCATTTAAAAATAATACAATCGCTGTTAGGCTAAACGAAAATCCAATGAGTTGGGCAAAACGTTTTGGTGGTCCAGCACTTGGAACAAATGAGATCCCAAGCCAAGGAACTAAATACCTAGAAGTAAAAAAAGCAAATGGTTCCCATTTAGGTCCGTAACTCAACCGGAGTAAAAACCCCAAAAGAAGTAAACCTAACACAACGAGATTCGGAAATAAGATGGTGATGACCCCTAAAACAACAACTGTTGACGCAACAATCCTTGTTACATTTTCATTGACGACATCTGGATAAAACCCGAGTTTCATATGAATCCTCCTACATAAGGTTCTACAGATTGGACTCAAAATGGCAAGAAAAATTCGCTTTCTTGGAGGAAATGTTTATTTTATTGACGGAAATTCGTCTTAGAAGAGTCTTATTCTTGAGTTGGGAGGGGAAATGTATGAAAATCCAGAAAACCTATGGAGTTTACCTGTTTGCCATTTCTTTATTTTGGGCCCTTTGGTTACAATTGACGGCAGGTCCATCAAAACCTCTTCCCAAAACCAAAACGGAAACTTGGTTCTTAACGGCGAATGAGACCTTAACACTCCCCGAATTCAAAACAATCGACACTAGGTCTTTTCCTTCTCGAGTCAAAGAAAAACTTCCAAATTCACTGGTCCTTAGTTGGGAAGACTTATCACAGAAAGAAACTCCCAATCGCGGGAAATTACTCGAAACAAAATCCCTTCAAAAAAAACTTTCGAGTTTAGGAATTATAACATCTGATCTGATAATCGTGTTAGGTGATGGAAAAAATGGATGGGGAGAAGAAGGTCGTATTGTTTGGAGTTTGCGAGAAGTTGGATATCCGAAGACGTTTTGGTTTAACGGAGATGTGTCCTCTTTCAAAGATGTATTAAATCAAAGAAAAAGTAAAATTGTTTCCCAGGGGGAATCGAATCACTCTTTATTATTAGCACAAAAAGAATTTCAGCTGCATACAGATATCACAAAGGATGAAATCGCCAAACAATTAAACCAAGGGTCTTACCAAATTTTAGACACAAGAGAACCAAGAGAATTTTCTGGTTCCACGCCTTATGGAGAATTCAGAGGAGGCCATATACCAGGTGCAAAATCATTTTTTTATCAAAATTTATTTGATGACCAAGGCAAAATCAAAACGAAAGAGGAAGTGGAAAACTCACTCACACAGTTAGGAATAACGAAGTCAAAACCAATCATTGCCTATTGTACAGGAGGAGTAAGATCTGCATTTGTTGTAGGTATCTTACGATCTTATGGATATAATGCCTTTAATTATTCAGGTTCAATGTGGGAATGGTCTTCCTACAAAGACTTACCATTGGAAAAATAATTTTGAAACAGTTTTTTATCATATTCTTATTCATTTCTGTTACCATTGTTACGGGTTATTATCTTTATGAAAATCAAAGGGAAGTTCCAATAGAAGAAGTGTTTCCTGGTAAAAATTGGGCAAAACCAATTCCTTCACTTCCCGATCTAAAAGGAGTTGGTGCACCGACTGCAAAAAACTGTGGGAATTGCCATACAGAAATTTATGAAGAGTGGAAACTTTCCACACATGCAAATGCTCTGAGTGATGTCCAATTTCAATCTGAATTAGCAAAATCAAGTTCACCCAAATGGATTTGTCTTAATTGCCATATTCCAGTCCAAAACCAAAGAGAAATGATTACGATCGCTTTACGTGGAGGAAATTATTTTGATCCAATTGAAGTCAGTAATCCAAATTTTAATCCTGAGATGAAGGATGAGGCCATTACTTGTGCAACATGCCATGTTCGAGTTGATAAAGAATCAAATCAAAGTTATGTGATTGGAGGATCAGGTGGGACATCTCCTCCCCATCCAGTTCAAATCAATCGTGAGTTTTTAAAAAATAGATGTAATGATTGCCATAATGAAACTTATACGCTTAATCAAAGTTTGGTTTGTTCTTTTCAAACAGGGACTGAATTAAAAAATACAAGTACGGACAAATCATGTGTTTCTTGTCACTTACCAGAGGTGAAACGATCATTCGTAAAATCTTCCCTCAATCGTCCTGTGCGTGTTGCCCACAGTCATGGTTTTATCGGCGGGGGAGTTCCCAAACGATTTGATTTGTACAAAGAACAAATTCGTCTGGGATACAAACCAGGGCTTGTCCTTTCTCATTTTAAATGGGAAAATGGCAACATTCAGTTACAATTGCAAAATCAAAATGCAAACCATCATGTTACCTCCGGAGATCCAGAACGTTTTTATCGTTTTGTGATCGAGGGTATCGATCAGTTTGGAAACGTAATTTATAGGAATGAATCAAAAATTGGTCAAGAATGGGAGTGGTCACCAAAAGCAAAAAAAATCGGCGATTCACGTATCCCTTTCGGAGAGACGTTTAAATGGGAATTGCCATCGATTCCAAAATCAACTTTAATCACCAAATTACGTTTCCAAGCAATCCACGTTCGTCTGAAAGATATCACTTCAGATTATATGGTTCAGTCTTCAAATGATGTCCCTGAAACTTATAGAAATAAAGTAAAACAGATTAAGGATATTTACCCTCATAGTTCCATCGTGATCGAAAGTGTTTATGATGTAAAAAGCAAATCGAGGAAAGATACTCCTTTGGAAATTTTATTCAAAAGAAATGCAGAACGAAGAGGAGAATAATATACTTTGTATCATTCCAGCAAGGGATGAAGAAGAAAGCATCGAACAGGCATTAAGTGGCCTACTTCAAAATTCAGGTTTATCATCGAAAAATTTTCTTGTTGTGAACAATGCCTCAAAGGATGGGACGTTCTCCATTGTCAATCGAATGGGTATCAAAGTTTTGGACTGTCCTCAAATAGGTTACGGAAATGCATGCCTTCTCGCATTAGATTGGATTCACAAAAATAAATGCCAACCTGAATATATCCTTTTTTGTGATGCAGATGGATCAGATGATCCAAATGACATCCAAACACTCATTAAGACAATTCGCGAATCAAATTCTGATTTAGTAATCGGTTCTAGGACACTAGGAAATGCAGAAATGGGATCACTTTCTCCCATTCAAATCTTTGGTAATGCTTTAACGTGTTTCCTTATTCGAATTTTTTTTTGGAGGAATTATACAGATATGGGACCTCTTAGGATCATCAGATACCAATCTTTATTGATTCTTGGAATGAAAGATACAACCTGGGGATGGAACATTGAGATGCATATTAAGGCATTACAAAAAAATATGAAGGTGATTGAAATCCCTGTTCAGTACCGAAAGAGGATTGCTGGAGTTTCCAAAATTTCAGGGACTCTCTCTATGTCACTTCGAGTTGGGAGTAAAATTCTTTATACATTTTTTAAATTACTTTTTTTTGGTAAATGAAAAACTTGGGAGGAAAATGTTACTCTTTTACATTTATCCTTTTCTTTTGTTTTTTGTGGTAAATGGATTTGATCGAAATTCATTTTTAATTGTTATCATTTCAGCAGTTATCTTAAGTTTGTATTTTTTCTTTTTAGGGAAAAAACTACACGTTTTTAAAAATCAGTTTATTTTATTATTTTTATACAATGTTTTACTCCGTTGTATTGTTATGGGATCCACTCCTCATTTTAGTGACGATGTTTACCGGTATTTATTTGATGCAAAAATACTTTTAAATGGCCAATTTCCATATGAATTCACTCCAAGTGAGTGGATGAACCTTCATCCCAATACCAACGATGATTTAAACAGATTATATTCGAATATGAATAGTTCTCATTATTACTCGGTGTATCCTTTGTTTTTACTTTTGTTTTTTATGATTGGTTCAGTTCTTAATTCATTTTTACATTCGATGTTTTTAGGCGTTCAGATCGTTTTTGTTTTGGTTGATTTGGTGAATTTGTCACTGATCAGGCGTTTTTTTCCAAAAGAATCGATGGAGTTTTATTGGGCTTATTTTGCAAATCCGATCATTCTCATTGAAGGAATCTCGCAGATGCATCCTGAGATTTTACTTGTTCCTTGGATACTAATCTTACTTCAAACCAAAAGTAATTGGAAACAAGGAATTTTTTTAACACTGCTAACACAGCTGAAGTTTAACACTTTATTATTTGTATTTGGTTATCTAAAAGAGAAACGAAAAAAAATATATATATTAGTTGGAATTCTATTTTCCTTTATCATCTGGAAACTGACTGTATTTGCAAATTTAGAATCACAAGGCAGTAAGGGGATTGGGTTGTTTTTTCATTCCTTCCGTTTTGCTGGCCTTTTGGAGCCTTTTCTTTATTTTATATTGAAGCAGATAGAGCATGCATACTTATCAGGATTTATTTCGTTGTCTTTGTGTGGTCTCCTTTTTTGCTGTTTCATCTTTAATCAAAATTTTCGTAACTTCCCTGTGGAAAAACGATTGTTTGTTTTATACTTTTGCTTTATGTTAATGTCGCCCGTCATTCACCCTTGGTATTGGATTTTATTCATTCTACTAGGAGTGGTAAATCGGATACATCTACTGTGGCAGTCATTACTCGTATTCCTTACTTTCTTATCATATCTGATTTACGTTTCTGAGAATTATTTTTACTTATATTGGGCTCTATCTTTTGTAGTTATAGGTTTATATGGAATCAAAGAAATTGATTATTTTCGCAAAACAACCAATCCAGGGACAAGTGAAAACTCGTTTAGCAAAGACACTCGGCGATAAAACTACTTTAGATATCTATAAGAAATTATTACACATCACAGAGGACATCACTACGAAACTAAACATTTCGAAGACTGTTTATTGGGACCAAATACCAAATCAAACAAATTCCTATTTTAAGAATGGGTATTCTTTTAAAGTACAATCCCAAGGTGACCTGGGTAAAAAAATGCAGGATGCTTTTCGGGAAGAATTTGGTGAGTCTTTTAAAAAAATTTTGATTATTGGAACAGATTGTCCCTATTTAACGGAAGCAATTTTTCAGGATGCATTTCTTGCATTAGAAAATTCGGATATTGTCATTGGTCCAGCAAAAGACGGAGGATACTATTTATTAGGTATGAATGAATTATATCCTTCTCTGTTTGAGGAGATTCCATGGAGTACGGAACTTGTATTCGCTTTAACCATTAAAAAAAGTAAGGAACTTAACCTAACTGTCTCAATTTTACCCGAATTAAATGATATCGATACTGAGAAAGATTGGTTAGAATGGGAAGAGAAAATTAACCAATAGGTTGTAGTAAAATTTCAACTCTTCGATTCAGAGCTTCATGTTCTTTTGTTTGGTTTGGAGATTTGGAGTTTCCATAGAAAAGTCGCCTAATTTGGTTAGGTTCAACAGAGTGGATGAGTAAAAAACGTTCCACTTCTAATGATCGTTTTTCACTGATCAATACATTCTCTTTGTTTGTTTTTCCTTCCACTGCATGGGCACTGATCAAAATCTCATAGTTTCGATTTTTGAATAAAAAATCTGCGACTGATTGTAGTCGAACTTGGTCTTGTTTAGGAATTAAATTGGATTTTTTTGAAAAATAAATTGTGAATTGAGTAACGTCTGTTTGTTTTTCGGTTTTTTTATATGGGTTTTCGAAAATGACACCTTCTTCTGCTATCAAATCTGGGAATGGCAAAGATAAATATTGAACAGTGTAAGTTAACAAAATGCAGACTAGTACTTTGTTGGTTTTAAGAAGATGCATATAATTAATTTCGGTAAGTTTCTAATTTTTCAGAAGATAGGGATTAAAAATTATGATTGAAATATGTCCCTTCTCGTAATTTTTCTCATCTAAGGGTTGAATATGAAACTGAAAGAGTTAGCAGAACGTTTAAATGCAAAATTCACTGGTAATGGTGATTTGGAAGTGAATGGCATAAAAGACTTAGAACATCATACAGCAGTTGATCCGAATAGCATCTATTATGTGGCCTCAAAAAAGTATTTAAATAAACATCAAAAAGCAAGTGATGTTCAAATTGCTCTGACGATTGATTCATTAGCATCATCCTTTCCCAACGCTATCATTGTTCCCGAAGAAGGTAGCAAAGTAAAATTCATTCAAGTGATTTCTTTATTTGAAAAGAAGCCGATGATTCAATCTTCTGTTTCTAGTAAAGCAAGTATCCATCCCACTGCTAAGATCGGTAAAAATGTAACTATCATGGATTTTGTTGTCATCCAAGAGAATGTAGTTGTTGGAGATAACGTGGTATTGTTTCCGAATGTTGTATTAGAACCAAATGTAGAAGTTGGAGATGAATCAGTAATCAAATCTGGCGTTGTCATTTATTATAATTGTAAAATAGGAAAAAGAAATTTGATCCATTCGAATACTGTGATAGGTGCCGATGGATTTGGGTTTTATGATTATGCAGGTGTTCGTTACAAAGTACCTCAAATAGGAAATGTGATTATTGGTGATGATGTGGAGATGGGTGCACACTGTACGGTAGATAGGGCTGCCTTAGAATCAACAACCATAGGTAATTTTACAAAATTTGATGACCATGTTCACGTTGGTCATAATTGCCGTGTTGGTAATTATGTTTATATTGCGGGTGCAACAGTTCTAGCAGGATCGGTTACGATCGAAGATGGATGTTTTTTAGCAGGACAATCTGCTGTCGCAGAACACCTAACGATGAAAAAAGGATCTATTCTTTTGGGTTTATCTGGACTAACGGAAGACTCAAAGGAAAAAACTGCGTATTTCGGAATCCCTGCAAGGCCTGCGCTTGAAATGCATAGAATCCATACTTCATTGCCTTTATTACCAGAACTAGTAAAAAACCATGCTAAACGAAAAAACTCTGAAAAGTAAAAAGGGATTAAGATTCTAAAATCTTTTTTAAAGACTGTAGATTCTCAATCATTTGTGATTTAAGATTCATTTTCACAAGGCCTTCACTCAATTGGAAGAGGCCTTTCAGTTCCATTTTGTCAGAAACGCTGATGGAACAAAATGAACCATTCTCAGAAAATTCATATCGATCAGTGAATTTCATTCCATTTGCTGTGCAACTTGCAACAATCAATTTGTTTTCCACTATTTCGTTGATTTTATAAGTTTCGTTTAATTTAAAGATTCCCAAATCGATTTGGATTTTGTATTCTGTGGCGTCTTGGTTCGTTGCTTTGGCTTCGTGTATGCTTTTGTTATAAAAAATTTGATTTTCCATGTTGCGAACATATGCAAATACTTCTGCAACCGGTTTCTGAATGATTGTCTCTACTTTTGTTTCTATCATTTATTTTTTGGAATCATTAATCCACTGTTTCCAAACATCAGGAACAAATCCAATTGTAGCTTTTTTACCATCTCTAACAATAGGGGTTTTAAACAGAAGGGGATTTGTTAATAATGCCTCTTCCTTATCGTATAACATGTATTTTAAGTTTTTATCTTCGTAAACTTTGGATTCGGTATCGATCAAATCATCCAAGCTGACACTTCCAAGAATGGATCTGAGTTCCCCTTTGCTCATTTCTTTTTCTTGTAAGTTGATAAATTGAAAAGGAATACGTCTCTCCTGAAAGAAGAGTTGTGCCTTTTTAGAATCTTTGCATTTTTTTGTGCCGAAGATCTGGAGGTTCATCCAAAGATTGACTTTTTGAATTCTTCTAGTAATGGTTCTGATCCAGATAACATCAATTCAATTTGATCTTTATCCAAATCATACATAACATGTGCTTGTAAAAACAATGTAAACTCTTCAGCGGAAACTTTTTTTGCATCGAAGTTTTCCTTTAGAAAGTTATACCAAGCAGCCAATATGACCTTTTGGTGGGCCAATTCTTTGATACCGATGGTAATGATTTTTGGGGATTTCATGTAATTTTCTTAAAGAATTTCATCCTTTCTTTGGGATCGTCAATCCAAAAACCTTTGGAAGGCTGAAAAATACAATGTCCATGCACCTGTGTTAATATCTAACCGCCGAAATGTTTGTGCAGTGCTCACAGTCGCATCAATAATTCTTGTATCATCAATGACTCCCACTCGACCATCTGCCCGAATGTAAAAACTTGAAGTTTCTCCGTTATAATTCCCACTAAATTTATCAATTGCGATGTGATGGTATCCAATTCCAATCTGGAAAAAAGTATTTTCGTATAACCTGCGATTGATGGCAGTTTCAACGCGATAAACAAGTCCACTCCCTCTGAGCCTACCTCTTTGGTTAAAATATTGTGTATTGGGAAGTGGTTCTCCAATGGAATACCCACGAATATTCCAATCAGCAGAAGTAAAACCCATTCCCACTCCATTTTCCCACTCCCAATTTCGCATGATCGGCATAGAAAAATGATACATCCCAAGGACATGATAGGAATAAATTTCGGAATTCAATTTTGTGTAGTATAAATCACTTGTAACTTCGGTTAGTTGTAGGATTTGCCAATCATTTCTCCCGACATAAAAACCAACTCGATTTCTTGAATCTAATAAAAATCTTACAAATCCTTCATATAGATTGGTTGTTTTCCCACCTTTGAGGTTTACATCGGAAAAAACAAGAGGGTTAAACGTGGATGAAAATTGTCTTAAGTCACCATCGAACCTTCCAGGGATTCTTTCTCCAGCACCATATCGCATCCCCACTTCAAATCCAGAAGGTTCTGCTGTAAGGCCCCCACTTGTCAGAATGGAAATTAGAAAAACAGGAAACGAAAGGATTACAATACATCTTGACATAACAATTTCATCCAATTTCGTGAGGAAGAACCTATATGGAAACACTCTTTCAAAACGGATCTAAGTTTAATCTCATTTTAGGATCAGACATCCTAAGCCCATATTTTTACCTCATCCTCATCGCATCAGTTTACTTAAGCATTCGATTGGGATTCCCTCAGATCCGATTCCTCTTTTTGTCCCTCAAAATTCTAACTGGGAACATGGATTTTAAAGGGTCCAAAGGGCAACTTGTTCATTCCCAAGCTTTTTTTGCCGGGATAGGTTCCTCATTACTTGCAGGTTCTGTCATTGGAACTGCTCTTGCCATCGCTTACGGCGGGATTGGTGTTCTTTTTTGGATTTTGGGCATTGGACTTTTTTTGTTGGCTTTAAGGTTTTGTTTGTTCCACTTGTCTGTTGAAATTTTGAAACCACTTCCGCGTGGCCGTTTTCTTATTTGACCCCTTATATTTTTCACAACAGA
>JACVCB010000030.1 GCA_016742255.1 Leptospira sp. | reverse complement strand
TGAGAATGATATTACAACAGAGTTTTATGTATGATTTGTTTTAATGATTTATGGGATGATTCAATTTCTAAAGACGTTGGTTATTGTAAGTATCCAAACATTTCACAGTAATACTATGTTTTCGAAAGATCGTATGACGTAAGTCCTTAGTTGTTTGTTAACTTCTTATCCATTCCTCTTTTTAATAGATACTCGATAATTTCTTTATTTTGATTTGCAGCAGCCCAATGAAGAGCAGTATCACCTTGGTTTGTTGCCTCATTCAAATTCCATTTTTTTAAAGAATCTATATATTTTACCAATCCCAAATCATTCAAATAAACAGAATATATAAGAGCATTAAATCCATTTCTATCTCTAAATTGATAATTTACTTTCTTTTCTATCAAATAGTCATAGATCTCCCAATTCGCACGCACATTTAAGGCATGTTGGAAAAGATTCAATTCATAGGCAATGTTTTCATCAACCAAAATGATGTTAGTATCATTCTGGATACTACCATTTGTAAAAAGTTCTCTCAATTTTGTTACGTCATTTTTAGTAATTGCAATAAAAGCGAGTCTTGGAGCGTATGACTCTTCACGTGTTACATCATAGATTTCAATCGAAGGTTGTTTGTTTTTAAATGTATATAAGATACTATACATAAACGATCCCTTTTTATCCCCAGTAGGAATTTCTAAGGATGCTTTTTTGTTTAAATGAACGGTTGCCTTCGCACTTGCGTTTTCACTTGAATAAGAATCTGATCTTCGTGACTCACCTGTTGTTAAGTTTACACTGGCATTGATTCTATGTATTGAGCGACCAAAAGAAAACGCAATTACAGCATCAGTCGAACTAAGTTTTTCAATACATCCAGCTAAACTAGTTGATCCATTCATGATAAAAAAATCTGGTTCAACAACTGTAAGCCAAGTAATCTTACAATTTGGATTTGGTTTGACGTTATCGATGACTTGAAATTTTGGAATTGTTTTGCAACTAACGGAAAGTAGGAGTAAAAGTAGGACCCAGTCTTTTTTCATATGATAAAAAATAGGGAATTTCTTGATTTGTCAAATCAAAAAGGAATGTAAAGAGTCGAGTTGGAAATTTCGAAATTGGTGAAAGATTTTGGTAACGAATTAAAATGAAAAAAAAGAAAATCGAGAAACCAAAGCCGGGGCCCCAACCACCCTGCCCGGGACCTTGGTTTCTCTTATCCTATTACTGGAGCAATCTCATCACTGACTGAGACTTCATGTTTGCTTGCGCAAGCATTGATGTAGCAGCCTGAGTTAAGATTTGGTATCTCGTGAAGCTGGTCATTTGTTCAGCCATGTCAGTATCACGGATACGAGACTCAGAAGCTTGTGTGTTTTCATAAGCATTCATAAGTCCTTTCGCAGCATGCTCCATACGGTTGTAATAAGCACCAAGGTCAGCTCTTTGTTTAGAGATCACTCTTAGGGCATCATCACAAAGTCCGATTACGGAGTTTGCTTTACCTGCAGTCGAAAGAGAGATGAAAGTAAGAACCGTAGGGTTTCTTAATCCCAATGCCGCAGTGTTCATTGTTTCAATGTACACGCGCTCTCTTTGGTGCATGTTAGCTCCAATATGGAACCACATACTAGCAGTTGGGTTGAGACGAGCAAAAGCTCCTGTAAGCAGTTTCATTTTGTTGAATTCTGCTTGAGAAGCAATACGATCGATCTCGTCCACTAGCTGTGAAACCTCGACTTGGATCTGTTGTCTATCTTCTTCCGAGTAGATACCGTTCGCAGCTTGCACCGCGAGTACACGAACACGTTGAACGATTTCGTGTGTTTCTTGAAGATATCCTTCCGCCGTTTGAATGAGGGACATACCATCTTCAGTATTCTGTTCTGCACGTCGAAGACCAGCAATCTGAGTTCTCATTTTCTCAGACACTGCAAGTCCAGATGCGTCATCTCCGGCTTTGTTAATACGCATACCAGAAGACAACTTTTCGATATCTTTGCTCAGGTTCGCGTCGTTAGACTTCAAAGTTCTGTGTGCAAAGATCGCACTTACGTTGTGGTTGATAATCATCCGGGTTCCTCCTTGAATCCGTTCTCTCACCGCTCAAAGTTTTCACTTTGAACCCAAGAAATTGATGAATTTTCGAAATGGCCATCCTTGGCCTTTTCAAGATAAGGATCGGTCATTCTGGGAGGGAGGATAATAGGGAAAATGAAATAAAATTTGAATAAAAACAGAACTTCCCCTTTTCGAAAATATGTCCTAGGAATTCTATGGAAATGGACTTGAGTGAAAAGGTAGGTTTTTCGTGTTAGAAACGGTTTATTTAGCAAACCCACGAGGTTTTTGTGCAGGTGTCAAATATGCAATTTCTTATGTGGAACAGGCTTTTGAAGAAAATTCAGGTGAACCTCTCTATGTGAGAAAAGAAATCGTTCACAACCAACGAGTTGTGGAAGAAATGAAAAAAAAAGGAATCCAATTCATTAGCGAACTAAGCGAAGTTCCTGATGGTGCAACTGTGGTATTCTCTGCACATGGAGTTTCCCCCGAAGTCGTAAAAGAAGCCACTGATCGAAAAATGAAAATTGGCGATGCCACCTGCCCTCTCGTTACAAGGGTTCATAAAAAAGCACGAAATATCAAAGACAGCCACCAAATCATTTATATCGGACACAGAGGCCATGACGAAGCCATTGGCACCATGGGAGAAGCAAAGATGTTCCTTGTGGAATCTCCAGAAGATGTGGAGAGTTTAAAAGAAAAAATCTCTTTAGACAAACCGCTTACCTACTTGATGCAAACTACCCTTTCCGTAGCAGACACAAAAAACATTGTCAAAAAAATTGAAGAAGTTTTCCCTTTTGTGGAACACCCACAAAAAGATGATATTTGTTATGCGACAACGGAAAGACAAGATGCCGTACAAAAAATGTTAGAGTCCGTTGATGCCATGTTAGTCATCGGTGCCGAAAACTCTTCTAATTCAGTTCGGCTTTGCCAGTTGGCAAAAAAAACTCGACCATCTAGTTTTCAAATTTCGAAAAAAGAAGACGTAAATCCAAATTACATCATAAACCAAGGAATCAAAACATTAGGAATCACGGCCGGTGCTTCAAGCCCACAAGTGTTGGTTGATGAAATTGTAGAAGAAATACTAAAACATTTTCCCAATGCAAAAGTTTCTTTATACCCTGAAAGCCGTGAAGATACTATGAGTTTCAAACTTCCAAAGGAACTCCTAAAACAATTTTAAAAATGATCCAAGATCCCTTATCATTATTTAAAGCCTCTTTAGAGGGAAATGATTGGGGAACTGCCATTTTACAGATCAATTTAGAAGAAAAAAACTATGATGTTTTGTTAAAAAACTCTATCTTCTCACAATTAGAGAAAGAGTTCGACTTACCTAATTTTTTAAAAAACAAAATCTCTCATTATGATTTTAATACAGAAATCATTTATAAAACAGATGGAAAAGTATTAGAAACATCCTTTGGGCATTTTGATTATCCGTCTGCCTCAAAAGAAATCCAATTTACAAAGTTTGTGATCCGAGATATCACAATCAAACAAAAGCAAGAAGAGGAAATTGCTTGGAGGCTTCGGTTTGAATTGGGAGTTGCTTCCTCCATCCAAATCCTCATCCAAAAACCTTCCATCCGTGAAAGTTTACCTCAAGCTCTTTACCAACTTTTGTATTTCACGGAGATGGATTCGATATTCTTTTTGAAAAATACCAGTACTGATAAAACACAAAAATTTGAAATTTGGGTAAACGAAAGAAAGTCCACCGAATACCCGTTACTACCTAATAAATTTCAAACGTTAGATTGGAAAAAAGAAGGGATAAACAGGTGGCTGCACAAATTAAAAAATGGAAAGATTATTTACTTAACAAAAGAAAAAGCATTACCAAAAGAACAATGGTATTTTGAAGAATCAAAAGCAAAATCGATTTTATTCATTCCAGTCAAATTCGAAAACAAATTCTTGGGTATTATGGGATTCCAAAAATATGTTACCAATTTCGTGATCCACCACGAGAATTTACTCATTTACCAAACTGTGAGTCGGTGGATGGGTTTATTTGTACAAAGAGATTCCGATTTAACCGAACTCAACCGTTACAAATCCACATTAGAATCTTTAATTTTAGAAAGAACTTTGGATTTATCGAGAACCAAAGAAGAATTAGAACGAGCATACAAAGCAAAAACAGAATTTTTAGCCCATGTCAGCCATGAACTTCGTACCCCTCTCAATTCCATCATAGGATTTTCAAAATTGATCCAGTTACCCGAAGAAGATGTAACGGGGAAAGAATACCTACAGTACATTTACTCAGGTGGAACGAGACTTCTCAAGATGATCAATGAAATTCTCAGTTTGATGAAAATTGAATCAGGTCAACTTAACATTATGTACTCTGAATTCAAACCAGAAGAAATCTGCAGACAAAGTTTAGAATTAATCCAACCACAAGCAAATGCCAAAGGCATGGAAATCCGTTTTTTCCCTCCCATCCAGTCGAAACTGGTTCGATCGGATAGTGGAAAAATCCAACAAATCCTCTTAAATTTACTTTCGAATGCGATTAAGTATGGTGATCATTCTTATGTCGAATTACATTGTGAATGGTCCGATTTTGGGGTGAATTTTTCAATTCGCGATTTTGGACCAGGCATTTCACAAGTAGACCAAAAACGGATCTTTCATAGTTTCACAAGACTTAACGACGATGGAAAAATTGAAGGCACAGGACTTGGTCTTTCCATTTCCCAAGGACTAGCAGAAAAATTGGGTGGGAATATCACCCTCTTATCCAACCCAGGAGAAGGTTCCACTTTTATACTCAATATACCCGAAAATATTAAATAAAGGTATTGAACGAATTAGGAAACTCGAATAGAATTTCCGATATTCTATATGGTGGAACTAATCGATACGACATATACTTCTGTTTCTAAAACAGAACACCAACGTAGGCCAAAAGAACCTATCCTGATCATTGAAGATAAAAAAGAAAATCAGGTTCTCCTCGAAGGGATCTGTAAACGAATTGGTGTATCATACGAAGTTGCTGAAAACGGTAAAATTGCCTTGGAAATGGCAAAAAACAAGTCGTATAGCCTCTATTTGGTGGATTTGATGATGCCTGTGATGGATGGAAAAACATTTATCGCAGAACAAAGAAAATTCGATCCGAGATCAGTTTTTATGGTACAAACTGCTATCGACCAAACGGAAGAAATCATCGAAATTATGAAAATGGGAGTTTATGACTACCTAATCAAACCTCTCCATGTAGAAATTGTTGCCGATCGTCTGGAAAAAGCATTAGAATACGTCTACTTAAAACGGATGGAAGCTGTTCTCATTGATGAAGAATCGAAGGAATTAAAAAGCCAATTAGAATGGCTCAATTATAAAGAGTCTCATCGCAAAACCAATGAAGTGAATTCGGAACTAAATTCAATCTTGAATTTAAAAACCACTCTCATGCAAGGTTCTGGACTCGGCGCGATGACTACCATTATCGATTCAATCGAAAAAATGAAAACAGTTGAGAATGGAAACTATATCATTCCAAAGGATTTTTGGGATTTACTTTCTGAAAACCAAGAACATAACAAAACAATGTTAAAAGGCCTTGATATGGCCGTTGAAACAATTCAAACCCACTTACAATTGTCTAAAATTACAAGTGATGAGTTGTTACAGATCCTTCCTGAGATTGTAAAAGAGTTTCAAAAGGAAACTGAATCCAAAGAAATCAAAATCAATCTTCCTGTTGTCAAACAAACAGTAAAATTAGAAGTCAATTTGAATGCAATTCGAACCATCATCCATGAAATTTTTACAAATGGATTAAAGTATTCCAAACCCAAGTCAAATTTTGATATCTTTGTCACTTTCGTTGATGGTTATTTTTGTTTATCAGCAAAAAACAACCTAATCGAAGATGATTATGCAAAACAACTTACAGTTTCAGAAAAAAAATTGGTGGAACCTTTTTACAGAATTCATCCACCAGTTGAAAGCTTTCACCACAAAGAAAAATTTAGCCTAGGCCTTGGTTTAACGATGGTAGATTTTTTATTACATAAACATAATGGAATGTTTTTTATACGAAATGCAATTGATCACACGACTGAAACAAAAGCATCCTGTGTGATCGCAGAAATTTTTCTCCCTATCCAATCTTAAAAGGAAAACAAAATGAATAGAAAAATCTTAATTATTGATGACTCAGCAGTGTTTCGAAAGATCATCTCTGTGCACTTAAAAAATGCAAATTTTGATCTTATTGAAGCTGGAGATGGATTAGAAGGTCTAAAACAATTAGAGTCAAATCCTGTCGATTTAATTGTCTCTGATATGAATATGCCAAACATGGATGGGATTTCTTTTATCAAAAAAGTAAAAGAGAATTCTAAATTTAAATTTACTCCTATCATCATGTTGACTACAGAATCACAACCAGAAAAAAAACAACAAGGTATCGATGCTGGTGCAAAGGCATGGTTAACCAAACCTTTTTCCCCTGAAGAATTGTTAGATACCATTACAAAATTATTACCTTAACTATGGAACCAAAACAAACCATTCAAAATACGAAGGAAGGTATGGAGATCCAATGGCATGGATACCTGACTGTACCTTTCATTAAAGAATGGTTAACATATACAAACCAATGGGAGACCCAAAAAGGGAAAAAGATCATTTTACATTTGAATGGAATTGAAAGAATCGATTCTTCAGGCATTCAATTTTTGATGTTTTTAAAAAAACGATGCCAGACTAACCAACAAATTTTGTCGTTAACAAACCACTCCTTACCAGTGTTAAAGGTATTGGATTTACTTGGTTTGGTTTCATTTTTTGGCGATCGTATCAAAGTGAAAAAAGAACATTCAAATGAAGTCGAATTTCGTTATGGAACAAGGAAAGTATCCTAATGGACTTATCCGAAGTCATAGATGCCTATTTAGTTGAATCCGATGAACTCTTACGAGAGATGGAATCAATTTTACTCCGAACAGAATCTTCATTACCAAATGACGAAGACCTCAATGCCATCTTTAGAGCAGTGCATACCATCAAAGGAACTGCGGGTATGTTTGGGTATGAAACCACTGTTTCGTTTACACATGTTGTGGAAAATTTATTGGATGAACTTCGTTCCCATCTCATTCCATTCCAACCAATCCTCACGGAATTATTACTCAAAGCAAAAGACCATTTATCCTTTTTAGTTTCAGAAGAAACAAAGGGTAAAATCAAAAATGAAAAAATAACGTTTGGCCAATCGATTTTGGATGAGATGAAACCCTTCCTTCAGTCGTCGTCAGGAGCACCCGAAACGAATCGAGAAAACAAGGAAAACCAAATAGGGAATCAGGAAGAATCCAATACAAATGAACTCAAGAAAAGCGGAACAAATCCTGGTGTAGGAAAAAAAATAACAGAAACGACAAGCTACCTGATTTCCTTCAGACCCAATCAAAATGTATTTTCCCAAGGTCTTGATCCCATTTCGTTTATTGGATACTTAAAAAAAATAGGTACCATCCTTTCTCTGAAAACAATTGATCAATTTTTACCTGATCCAATCGAATTTGATCCTGAAAATTGTTATTTAGGATTTGAAATCAATTTTAGTTCCAAAGAAAATTTGGAAACAGTTCAAAAAGTTTTTAACTTCATTGAATCTGATTGCTTTTTGCACATTTACCCACCCGGGTTTTCCGTTGAGGATTTAGTTGATTTATCAAACCAACTCCCAGAAGAAGAAATATATTTAGGCAATGTTTGGAAAGAAATCCAAATCCTCGATGACAACAATTTTCTAACGTATCTGGAAGAGATCAAATCAAGAAAAACAGGTATTCCTTCCAACTCTTCCGTAGTTTCCCAAGGCATTCACAAAGAGGAACCAAGCTCGATAGAAAAAAATCAAAATTCAGACCAAAGCAAAGAATCACATAAATCTTCCACAATCAAAGTTGATTCTAAACGAATTGATAATTTAATCAATCGAGTTGGTGAACTTGTAGTATCTTGCGCCAATATGAACCAACTCATTGGAGACTCAGACGACTCAAATTTACAAGAATCATCTCTCATTGTAATGAGATTATTAAACGAAGTCAGGGAAATTTCATTAAAACTCAGAATGGTTCCCATTGGGGAGAGTTTTCAAAAGTATTCTCGAATTGTTCGTGACTTAGGCAAAGAATTGAAAAAAGACATTCGCCTCATTACAGAAGGTGACGAAACAGAACTTGATCGCAATATAGTAGAAAAATTAAGTGATCCCCTCACCCATTTGGTTCGCAATGCATGTGATCATGGATTAGAGTTACCTGAGGAAAGAAAAAGAAACGGCAAGGACCTACAAGGAACTGTAAAACTCACTGCATATCATGAAGCAGGGAATGTCATCATAGAAGTCAGTGATGATGGGAACGGAATCTCAAAAGAAAAGGTCTGGAAAAAAGGAATAGAAAAAGGGATTGTTTTTGGTGAGATGCCTGACTCCGACGAAGAAGTTTACAAACTACTATTCCATCCAGGATTTTCGACTGCATCTCAAATCACTAATGTTTCAGGTCGAGGTGTTGGTCTAGATGTAGTGTATAAAAATATAGAATCATTACGAGGATCCATATCCATTAAATCGACTCCAAACCAAGGAAGCCGTTTTATCTTGAGATTACCTCTTACACTTGCTATCATTGAAGGATTTTTGGTAGCAGTAGGAAAAAGTCATTTTATCATACCGATGGAAATGGTTTTGGAATGTTTACACTTTTCAGATGACCACAAAACAGACTCGAATCAATTTTTTGCCTTACGTGGAAATTTAATTCCATTCCTCCGACTGAGAGACTATTATCCATGTGATGTTGATTCAGAACAACCAAGGGAAAATATTGTGATCGTTAGAAACGGTGACAAAAAAGCAGGCATAGTTGTCGAAAAATTATTAGGTGAATACCAAACAGTGATTAAACCAATGGGTTCTGTTTTTCGCCATGTCAAAGGTGTCAGTGGATCAAGTATCCTTGGTGATGGAAATGTTGCATTAATTATCGATGTTCCTTCCTTATTTGAAAGAACAATCACAGTAGAAAACCAGAAATTTTATAGCCACAGGGGTTAAAATGAAGTCAATTAGCACAAACACAAAGTTAGTCGGTTATTTTTTAATCGGATTCTTGTTTACCATCTGGATCAATTTGTACCAATTTGGATTGTTTTCTAAACAAGATATTCCAAGCATTAATACAGAAGAAAAAATCCAAAAATCTGACTCCATCACTCATTTAATCCAACTGAGTATGTCCATTCAGGAAGAAGTCACAAACTTAATTCTGTCGTCAGAACCACAAGAATCACAGATTGCAAAAATTAAATATGATATTGATAAATTAGACAAAACGTTCGAGTTAGTAACAAAACTTTTCACAAAAGAAGATGAGAAGAAAAAATTTCAATCTTCCATCAATGAGAAAAACATTTATACGGAATCAGTACGTTTCAGTTTAAACCAACTGGAAGGACAATCCAACAAAAAACAAAAAGACATTTTAAATCCAGAACTCTCTAGTAAGTGGAAAAATTATTCAAATAGTTTACAAGAGTTACAAAAATTCTTTTTTGAAGCAAATTTAAAAGAAGTAAATGCAACTTTATCGAACCAATCAAAACAAGACTACTCGATTCCATCCGGAAGTATTGTGTTTCTTGTTATCTCTTTTATTTTATTACTTTTACTCATCAAACAAATCACCAAACCATTCAAAGAATCAACACAAATTAAAACAGCTCTTGATTCTGTTTCTACGAATGTGATGATTGCTGACTTGAATTTAGATGTTGTTTATATGAACAAATCGATTCAAAAAATGTTTTCGAATTCAGAATCAGAGATTCAAAAACAAATTCGAAATTTTTCACTAAAGAATCTGATGGGTAGCAATATTGATTCCTACCACAAGGACCCAAGCCACCAAAGAAAGTTACTTGGAACCTTCACTTCTGAACACAAATCAAATATCAAAATTGGAAATCGAGAATTTAGTTTAATTGCCAACCCGATACTTACGGAAACAGGAGAAAGATTGGGAAGTGTCGTAGAATGGGCCGATGTCACAGAAATCAATGCGACTTCACGAGCTGTTGACAGGTCCCAAGCGACTATCGAATTCCAAATGGATGGAACTATCATCACAGCAAATGAAAACTTTTTAAACTTAATGGGTTACAATTTGCCTGAGATCAGAGGACAACACCATAGGATGTTTGTAGAATCAAAGGAATATACTTCCGAAACTTATAAACAATTTTGGGCTGCTTTAAACAGAGGAGAGTTCCAAACTGCGGAATACAAACGAATTGGAAAAAATGGAAAAGAAGTTTGGTTACAAGCAACTTATACTCCTATCCTCGATGCAAATGGAGTTGCCACGAAAGTAATTAAATTTGCAACCGATATCACTGAAAATAAAAAACGTACACAAGAATTTACAAGCCAAATTGAAGCTATCAATCGGGCACAAGCAACCATTGAATTCTTAGTTGATGGAACCATTTTAACTGCAAACGAAATCTTTTTGAATACAATGGGTTATACATTGTCAGAAATAGAAGGAAAACACCATCGAATTTTTGTTGAAACAACCTATGTGAATTCAGAAGAATACAAACATTTTTGGGCATCTTTGGCACGTGGGGAATTCCAAACGGCAGAATACAAGCGGATTGGGAAAGGTGGAAAAGAAGTTTGGTTACAAGCAACTTATAACCCTATTTTGGATTTGAATGGAAAACCATACAAAGTCATCAAATTTGCAACCGACATCACGGAACAAAAAAAATTGGCAATCGAAACAGCAAGGATTGTTGATGATTTGGTGGTTGGACTTGCCGCACTTGAAAATGGAGATTTAACTCAACTGATCACAAACCATTATGAAGGTGGCTTCGCAAAGCTAAGAGACTCCTTCAATAATACGGCAAAAAAACTAGTTGAGATCATCAATGATGTTCGAACAAACACCGATGCACTTGTTTCGGCTGCAGATGAAGTTGCATCCACAGCAAGCACGTTATCACAAGGTGCAAGTGAACAAGCAGCATCAGTCGAAGAAACTTCTGCCTCTCTAGAAGAGATGGGAGCTTCCATTGACCAAAATGCAGAGAATGCAAAACAAACAGACACAATTGCAACCAAGTCTGCTAAAGATGCAAAACAAGGTGGTGAAGCAGTAAAAAACACAGTCAAAGCTATGAAAGAAATTGCTGATAAAATTTCCATCATTGAAGACATTGCCTACCAAACAAACTTACTCGCGTTAAATGCCGCAATTGAAGCAGCAAGGGCTGGAGAACATGGAAAGGGTTTTGCTGTAGTTGCCTCCGAAGTGAGAAAACTTGCAGAACGTTCACAAAAGTCAGCAAATGAAATTGGTACCCTTGCTGGAAGTTCTGTTCAAATTGCAGAATCAGCAGGGAAGTTGATCGAAGAGATTGTCCCTGCGATCAATAAAACTGCTGACCTTGTGCAGGAAATCACGGCAGCAAGCCAAGAACAATCTTCTGGTGTCAATGAAGTGAACAAAGCCATGGGACAACTTGACCAAGTATCACAACAATCAGCCAGTGCATCGGAAGAACTAGCGGCAATTGCAGAGGAGTTACAAGCCCAATCGGAAAGACTCATGTCTTCGATTAGTTTTTTCAAATTAGGGAAATTATCAACTGTCACAAGCCAAGTGGAGAACAAATCTAGCAGGCTTTCACTCTCAAAACAACCAACTGGTAAAAAAGAGATTGGAAACAGTAAAATTGATACTTCCTATGATCATGATAAATTCCAAAAATACTAAGGTGGAGAAACAAAATGCAGGAAATTCAATACCTAACCTTTTTACTCTCCAATGAATTATTTGGTTTAGGAATTTTGTACATAAAAGAAATCATCGAATTTGATTCGGTGACTCATGTACCCATGATGCCTGAATACATCCCAGGGGTGATCAATTTACGTGGCAATGTTGTTCCCGTGATTGATTTAAACATGCGGTTTTATAAAAAGAAAACGGAAACCAATCGGAAAACCTGTATCATCATCACTGAGATCAAATTAGAAAAAGAAACAATTGATGTGGGTCTACTCGTTGATGAAGTCAACGAGGTGGTAGACATTCCTGAAAACCAAATCGAAGATGCACCCAGTTTTGGTTCTAAAATTCGTTTAGATTTTATACAGGGAATCGGAAAATTAGAAAATCAATTTGTGATCATTTTGAAAATCAACCAAATCCTTGATTTAACAGAAATCCAAACCATCCAAGAAACATCATCTCAAGTGAGTTAAATGGAACCTCCTGTTGAAGTGATAGACCGATTTTTAAATCCTGGAGAAATTTTCTTCGGTGATCGCAACTATCGGGTGCGTACTCTTCTTGGTTCCTGTGTTTCGATCGTTTTATGGCATCCAACCCTTCATATTGGAGGGATGTGCCATTTTTTACTTCCCTACCCTGCTGACATCAAATTGGAAAAAACTTACAAATACGGAATCGATGCATTTCAGTATTTTATATCTGAGATCAAAAAAAAACATACAAAACCAAACCAGTATTCGGCTAAAATTTTTGGCGGTTCGAATATGTTTCTCGGAGAAGAAAGGGAAATTTTTCGCAATGATATTACCAACTTAATTGGAACTAGGAATGCGGAGTTTGCGAAAAAAATTTTATTGGAAAACCAAATTAAAATTATCTCAGAAGATACTGGTGGAAACCTATCGAGAAAAATTTATTTTTCGATTTGGGACGGAGAAGTTTGGGTGGAAAAAAAATAATGATGAAAAAGATCAAAGTATTTGTAATCGATGACTCTGCTGTCGTAAGACAAGTGTTAACCGAAATATTCAAAGAAGATTCAAATTTCCAATTTTTAGGCAGTGCTTCTGACCCTATCTTTGCTTTAGACAAAATGAATAATGATTGGCCTGACGTAATTGTTCTCGATATTGAGATGCCAAGAATGGATGGTTTATCTTTTCTTAAAAAAATTATGATGGAGAGACCAACACCTGTTGTCATTTGTTCTACATTAACAACAGAAGGTTCGGAAACTGCTATCCTCGCGATGAACTTAGGTGCCTGTGATATCATCACCAAACCAAAAATTGGACTCAAAGATTTTTTAAACGAAAGTACAATTGCACTCACAGATGCAGTGATTGCTGCTGCCTCTGCCACCATCAAACATTTACCAAAACCAAGCCATTCAAATGAATTCAAAATCCAATTGGATAAAAAACAAGAACTCTCATCCTTACAAGCTACAGAAAAAATTGTAGCGATTGGAACATCAACTGGTGGAACAATCGCACTGGAACACGTGTTAACCAAATTACCAAAAGATAAAACCCCTGGAATTGTCATTGTCCAACATATGCCAGAAAAATTCACAGAGGCTTTTGCTAAACGTTTGAATTCGATCTGTGAAATTATCGTTAGGGAAGCAAAACATGGCGATCGAGTCGTCAAAGGACTTGCCCTCATTGCCCCAGGGAACAAACATATGACCCTCAAACGTTCTGGAGCTCAGTACTTTGTAGAAGTCGTGGATGGCCCACTCGTCAACCGACACAAACCATCTGTAGATGTTTTATTTCGCTCCGTGGCAAAATCTGCAGGGAAAAATGCGAGAGGTATCATCATGACGGGAATGGGTGACGATGGGGCATCAGGTCTTGTGGAAATGAAAGAGGCTGGAGCGGAAACAATTGCACAGAACGAAGAAACTTCTGTGGTTTTTGGGATGCCAAAAGAGGCAATTAAAAGAGGATGTGTAGACCACATCCTCCCTTTAAGTGAAATTCACAAAACCATTGTAGGCTACGGTTAAATCAACCGAGCCCCAATTCCTTTGTTACCATTACTTTTCTTTTTCGAATGTCTTCGGGTGATTCTTCCTTCAAAATTTCATCTGGTTTGATTTTGAAGATGGGTTGTGCTTTTGTCACAATCTTTCCATCAGAATCCACCATTAAATTTTTCACGATTGTCCCACTCACTGGTGCGAGGATTTTATTAAACATTTTCATCACTTCAATGATAAAGAGAGGTTGTCCTGCTTGGAAATGGTCTCCCTCATTGATGAGCGGAGGAAGGTTTGGAGCTTCTTTGGAGTAGAACATTCCACCCATAGGAGCTACAATTTCATCACCAGACATCTTTGGTGGAGGGTTTAGTGTTTTGATAAACGCATCGCGTGTGTCTTTGTTTTTGAATTCATCTGGAACCACTCCGTCCAAATCAGCATTCACATCCAAACCAAAAAAATTCGATTTGATTCCGATTTTAGGAAGAAGGAGTAACGATTCGAGTCCCGCTTGGAAACCGTTATGACTTGCTTTTACTTTTTCCCAAAGTTCATCTGAAATTTCTTTGGATGGGTTTTTCCCTTTCGCAAACACATCCACAATTTCTTTCCAACTTTTGAGACCTGTGCGTTTAGAGAATTCAGAATAAAACTCTTTTGCTTCCATGAGTAACTTTTCGTCATGGTCCCAAATTTTTTCTGAACTAGCTTTTTGTTCCGTCGCATCTAGATTTAAGTAGTAATACAATGAATCTAAGAATTGGATTGGATTTTCATTGAAGGAAACTTGGTTTCCTGTTCGTGACCATAGTTTTCCGTCAAAGTATCCTAAAAAACCGCCAAGTAAATGTGGGTTTGCAAGGAGTCGTTCCATTGGTCGGATCACTAGTGTCATCTTTTTGCTAAGAACTTTTTTTAAGTCGGCTTCAGCGGCTTTCGTTTTTTCTGACCAAAGGTATTCCAAATCCAAATCATTGATGATGGATTGTAACGCACCTATCCCTGCTAAGTAGGAGATCATAAAAGCAGTGGATGGTTTGAACATTGCATCCTTACCTAAAATCCATTGGATGAGACCATAGTGGACAAGTAAGTTCGTTTCAAGGTTTTGGCCTCTAAGTTCTGTTTTGCGAAGGATATTTCCTAAAACTTCTAAGTTTTCGGAACGGCTAGTTCCATACGAAACGATGAGAGCTACGTTGGAGTCGTAAGCACCAGCCAAGTTGTAATGCACAAAGGCACCTGTATCAGGGTTCCGTGTACAAATCCCTTGGTCATCTCGAATCTCTTCTGGAAGTGGATTTGACCAGTTTTGGATGATTCCACCTGCGTGTGGTTGTAAGGCACGGTTAGTCGCATTGATACGAACTTCTGCTCCAGAAACATTACGAACAATTCGCTCTGGTTTTGGAACTCGTGGTCCGTGGATGGAGAGTACTGCCATCGCTTCCACTAGGGAATCAATGTAGAAGAAGTCATTTGGATCGTTCGGATTGGTAAACTTCATCTTGTAAACCATCTCAGTCACACGGTGTTCCACCTGGATTCGAGTGTTAACTTCCATAAAGAAAAAACTATTTCCTTCTACGATACATTCAAATGTAGATACGGAGTTAAGGCGAATTGCCTTTCCAAACACTTCTGCTTGGTGTTCCATATCTTTGAGGGTTTGCACATCTTTGTCGAGGATGGCTGCTTTTTTGGGATTGGAAGAACGAACAAGTTCTGCTTCTTTTTGTAAGAGTTCTACAGTTTGTGAAATCTCTAGGAGTTTTTGTTCGTGCATCTGAAGGGAACAATCACGTCCTCCAAGAGACAAGGACCATTCTCCGTTACCAATGAGCTGGATTTCATTGTGACGAGTGTTTTCGATGTTTAACTCAATGAGGAAGTTTCGGTTGGAACCAACAGCAGTCACTTTTGACTCCGCTAAGATTTCCATCACAGCAGATTCAATTTCTCCTTTAGAAGAGATTACACGTTGGCCTTTTCCACCACCACCACCGATGTATTTGAATCGGATTCGTTTGCCAGGATACTTCTTCCAAATGTCTTCACATAGAATTTCTGATTCTTTTTGTAGGTCAGGGATCGACGTGATATCGATTGTTTTTTCGTAAGACAATTGGAGTAAATTTTCCGCATTGTCTTCCAAAGATTTTTTCTCATCAAAGGAGAAGTTTAAATTATTTTCTTTGGCAACTTTTAGGAGACCATCTTTGGAATTCCCAGTTTTGCGAAGTAACGCGAGGGCTGTGATATTGTCCACACCTGGGGTTACCGATACATTGAGGCTACGTGCGAGTTTTTTTGCTTCGTCTTTTGCCCCTGCACCTTTTGCGACATGGGAACTTGGTCCCATAAAGATGATGCCTGCTTTTTCAATGGCTTCAATGAACTCAGCATCTTCTGCCATAAATCCATAACCAGCAAAGATATGTGTGTATCCATTGTCTTTGGCGATTCCAATGATTTGGTGGATACGTTCTTCTTTTTCTTCCTTACCTGCTCCCATATAATCAGGAACACGGTGGATGTTTTCTGGGAAACGGAAGTTACGAAGTTCTGGGGCTAGTGCTTTTGGATAGACGATAGAATCTTTTTCAGAAAGTAAAATTCCATATTCTTTCACACCAATGGCATCAAATACATCCATCGTTTCCTTACGAACAGGACCACGGCAAACAATGAGACATTTGATTGATTCCACACTGAAGGAACGAATCCATGCGGATTCTGATTCTTGGAACTGAATGCGTTTTAAATTCTTATCTAACATGGAAATTATTCAAACTCCCTTTGAGGTCCGGACATTTCCGCCGGTTTGTATTTCGACATCAGGAAACTTAAGTTTTTGGATAAAACATTACGAGTGTAACCTGGAAGGATGATAGAAGAAACTGAACCAAGAGAAAGTGCTTCTTTTGGATTCATGAGTTCTTTTTCGTATCGTTGGCCAATTTCAAAAAGTTTTCCATCGCGAATGGAAATTGCTTCTTTTTCACTCATTCCCTTTTTTACGTTGGCAAGGTATTCTTTTTGAACCCCAGTGATTTCATCTTTGTAGACATACTCTTTTCCAGCAGGACCCATAACGGCAATCCTTGCAGTAGGGAGAGCAAATACCATCGATGCTCCCGTAAAATAGGAGTTAAATGTAGCATAAGCACCACCAAACGCATTACGAATGATGAGTGTGAGTCTTGGTGTACGAAGGTCAATGATGGAATCGAGGAGTTTTCTTCCTTCGAGAACGATACCATTATGTTCTTGGTCGCGACCTGGTAAAAATCCAGTTGTGTCTTCTACAAACACCATTGGGATATTGTACAAGTTACAGAATCGAACAAAACGAGTTCCTTTACGAGAAGCTCCAATGTCAATCTGACCAGAAGAAACAGCAGAGTTATTGGCAAGAAAACCAACTACGTGACCACCAATTCGACCAAAAGCAGTGACGATGTTTCTTGCTCTTTGTGGTTGTAATTCAAAGAACTCACCATGATCACAGATCTGTTGTAAGTACAGAGTGATGTCAAACGGAGTGTTCATTCCTGTTGGAGAATTGAATGTTTTACGGAAAAGAATGTCTTCCTCATAAATGAATCTGTCTACAGGGTCAGACGTTGGATAAAATGGCGCAAAACTATGGTTATTGTCTGGCAAATAAGAAAGAAGACGGATGGCTGTGCGTAGAGAACCCAACTCGTCACCAGTGACAAGGTCAACCACACCAGATTGCCCGTGTACTTTTGGTCCCCCTAAGTCTTCTGCAGAGATATCCTCCCCAAGGACTGACTTCACCACACCAGGTCCAGTCAGACCAAAAAAAGTACCATCACATTGGATCATAAATGATCCTTGGCGAGGGAGGTAAGCACCACCACCAGCGTTAAACCCAAACATCAGCATGACAGAAGGAACTACACCACTGATTTTACGAAGTGCCGTGAAAGCTTCGGAGTATCCGTCGAGACCACCCACACCCGCTGGCACATAGGCACCTGCAGAGTCATTCATCCCGATGAGTGGGATTCCATGAGTTCCAGCCATTTGGATGAGGCGAGCGAGTTTACTACCGTTTGTTGCATCCATGGAACCAGCACGTAGGGTAAAATCATGTCCGTAGACTGCTACATCGCGACCCTTGATGTTTAAAATTCCTGTAACGATGGAGGCTCCATCTAAATTGGGGCCCCAGTTTTGGTAAGTGATGTTCGGTTCTTCGTCTGTGAGAACTTTGATACGTTCCCAAACCGTCATCCTACTTTTGGAGTGTTGGACACGAATTCTGTCTTCACCACCACCAAGAAACGGTTTTTCGATTAATTCTTTTCCGAGTTTGAGTGCATCATCATATATTCCGGTTTTGGTATCCGGAGCCTTGGATTCTTTGAACGGGTTGTTTAGGGAATACTGCATGGTTTCCATAAGTTTTTTTCCAATGTTTTGTTTAGGACCACTTAGAAAAGTGATTTTTACTTTAAAGCTGCTTCTAAATCGGGATAAATTGTGAATAACTGCTGCATCCCGATGATATCAAAGACTTTCTCAACTGCAGGTTGTAATCCGCAGATAGAAATGCTGATTTTCTGTTCTTGGCAATGCCTGAGTGTTGTGACAAGGAGGCGAAGTCCAGCAGAAGAAATAAATGGCACTTCACTCAAATTAAAAATAACAGACTTTCCCGAAGAACTAACGAGAGTGAGTAAATCTTTTTCAATTTTATGTGTATTGTGAACATCCAAATTGCCTTGGACGTGTACAACCATCTTGTTTCCCATTTCTTCCGAACGGATTCCAATTTTATCTTCGTTCATGCGATTGTTTTCTCCAAATAGGTTATGTTTTGTTTCCCATTGTATTCATACGATACTTTGTCCATGAGGGTTTCCATGAGATAAACACCGAATCCTCCCTTTCGTTCACCTTTCAAATTGGCTTCCACGGAAGGTTTCGGAACTTTTTTTCTGTCGAAAGGTTTCCCTTCGTCTACGAGAACAATTTTTAACTTATCTCCAATGAGTTCAAATTTACATTCAAACTTTGGATTTTGCAGGTTTGTATCTTTGTAACTATGCATCACAATATTGGTAGCTGCTTCATCCAAAGATATTAAGATGTCGTCGAAGGCAAAAGGTTTTGTAATTTTCTTCTCTAAATGTTCGGAAATAAAATCACGGAGTTTTGGGATTTCATTTGGGTGTGCATCAAAGGTTTTTACCATTTCAAAACTTTCCACCTCCGCAAATTTCAAAATCATAACAGTAAAGTCATCGTATTGTTCTTCCGCTTTCGAAAAAGAACGAATGTCATCATAAACGGATTCGACAATCTTTTGGGATGATTCATGCCTTCGTTCTATGATATAATCAATGAACCGGTCGAGGCCATATTCTTCCCCATCTGGACTTTTTTCCTCAATGGCTCCATCTGTATAAAAAACCAAAATATCACCGGGTTCCAATTGGATCTCACCACCATGGTAATTGGTATGAGGGACTACTCCGAGTGGTGCCCCTTTTCCTTTTAGGAGTTCAAAACTCCCATCCTTTCGGATCCAAATTTGGTCATTATGACCTGCGGATGCAAATTTTAAAGTGCGGGTTTTTCTTTGGTAATTAACGAGGAATAAAGTAACAAACATCCCCGACTGCGAATCTTCATAAATCAATTGGTTGGCACGGTAGAGAAGTTCCGATGGGGACATATCCGTTGTCCTGGAAAGAGTTCGGATAATCGAACTGGACATTGCCATAAAAATAGCAGCAGGTAAACTTTTCCCTGACACATCGGCCACAAGAAAAGAAAACTGTTCATCTCCAAAAGCATGGAAATCGTAGAAGTCACCTGACACCTCTTTGGCGGCAACCGACTTTACACCCAGGTCAAATAATGGAGATTGGATAAGAGCATTGGGTAAAATATTGTTTTGGATTTTTCTTGTGATTTCGATTTCTTTTTCGATCGATTTTTTGGTAATGATTTCTTGGTTGAGTCGTAAATTTTCATAAGCTTTGGCTAGTGGAGAGGATAATGTTTTTAACATCCGTAGGTCTGTTTCATTAAAAGAATGTGCCGAATGTTTTCCACTCACATACAGAGCCGCCCGTAAATTCCCTCCCCTAGGTGAAATGGGCAAAATCAGAAAATTTTTTTTAAGTGTATAAAACTCCAATTCCAAAAAGGATTCTTCCAATTGGGGAGTGACGACTGCCATTCTAGGATTCCCAGATTCCATAAGGCTTAAAAACAAACGACTTTCGAACATGGGAAAAAAAGATTCTCTTACAATCCCTAACTGCCTTGCATACACTTGGATTCTATTTTTGTTTTTTTCCTCAATGATGACCATTCCTGCATCTTCACATGACAATTCCTTCGTAAGAATGCTAAGTGTTTTTGACATGAGGCCTAATTCATCATGAGATTCCAGTACAGCTTGGCCTAAATCAAAGATAGATTCAAGAGTACTTAACTTTTGTTTGAGTTCTAAGTTTGTGACATTTAGGTTGTCAAGTAGCCTTGTTTTTTGGATCGCCACTGCACAAGCACTGGAAAAAGACAAAAATGTATCAATATCATCTTGGCTAAAGTTATTCCGATCAATGGTATTAATTGCTTCGATCACACCAATGACCTCATCTCCCACTATAAGGGGACTTGCCAAAATATTCCGAGTCACAAAATTGGATGCTTTGTCCACATCTCGAAAGACCCTGTCATCATTTTGTGCATCATTGATGATCATGGGTTGTTTGGTCACTGCTACAGTGCCTGCAATCCCCTGTCCTACAGGGACTTTGATTTTGGAGACCTCTTCTCTTTTTTCACCAGTTACTGTATGAAAAACCAAATACTCTTTTTTATCATCTAACAAAAGTAAGGAACTAGCTTCTGTTCGAAACACGGATTTTGCAGATTCCATTACCATCACAAGCACATGTTCCAAATCAACACTTGTATTGATGAGAACCGCTACTCGAATGATTTCTTCCAAAAAGTATTGGAGACGATTATTGTTGTTATGGATATTTGCATTATCAATCAGAAGTAATATTGATGTTGTCAGTGAATTAAAAAACTGTGGTTCAATATCTGAAAAAACAGTGTCTTTGAATAATGCGTTTAAGTTGGCGCTAAAATAATTGATTAGATCTAAATCTTGTTCTGAAAAATTTTGAAAATGTTTGATTCCTTCCAAAACCAAAACACCAAGAGACATGTCACCGATTTCGTCCCCTAAATAACAAGCTATATATGATTCGGAAACAGGTGCATCATTTACATTTAATTGAGTACCTTTTTTGACGAGAATACTCTTCTTAGACTTAAACACATGTTTTGCGATGTGCCCAGCATTTGTTTTGTCTGTGACGAGTCCAATTTTACTTAGATTCCCTTTCCCATTACGAAGGTATAATGCCGCTGATTTAGCGGAAACAAATCGTTTTGCTTGCCCTAAGATAAAATGGTATAAATCATCTAGTTCGTTTGAGGAAGAGAGATAAAATCCGCCATCTTCGTTTTTTAAGATAATCGGCGGAAGGGAGTGAGGTTTCAATGTTCTAATCTTTGCTAAACTTTAAAGATTCTTCTCTGAGCTTACGATTTGCATCTTCGAGAGATTTGATTTTATCAAATGCAGACATTAATTCATCACGACTTAAATTGGATACCATCGTACTTGCTTGTACAGTTTCTTTGGCTTCTCTTAATTCAACACGAGAGTAATCAATGATTTGTTCATACATACGAATGATTTCATCTGCGTTTGCTAATTCTTGTTCATTGAGCCTTAGAACTTTTTCATAACCTTTAATGATATCCGATTGGATTTTCAATTTTTTAGTGAGTTCTTCTACCGTATCTTGTCCCATAAAGTCTTTGGTTCCTTAGCCATTTTGGGATTCTGTTGACAGACAAACGCGGTCTCGCACCTTGGAAAAGCACAAGGGGACGTAGCTCAGTTGGGAGAGCGTTTGAATGGCATTCAAAAGGTCGGGGGTTCGATTCCCCTCGTCTCCAAAATCCCTCACGAGATTTCAGCGTTTTAAGCCCAGCCTGTCAAATTCTTTTTCAATCGATTAGGAGTTCACTTGATCATTCAGTGACCTTTTTCAATCTATTCCATATTAGATTATGGCAGTACGAAAAATTCTTAAAATTGGTAATCCGATCCTTAGGCAAACGAGTGAAGATGTGACCGAATCCGAAATCCAAACCAAGGATTTCAAAAAATTGATACGCGATATGTTTGAAACCATGCGCCATGCCGATGGTGTGGGACTTGCTGCCCCACAAATTGGAGTTTTAAAAAAATTAGTGGTAGTTGGGCAAGAAGATGACAACGAACGATACCCTGGAACCCCAGAAGTTCCGAACCAAATCATCTTAAATCCGGAAATCACACCCTTAAGTCCCCCTGCTGATGGATTTTGGGAAGGGTGTTTATCAGTACCCGGAATGCGTGGTTATGTAGAACGACCTAACAAAATCCGAATGAAATGGCGTGATGAAAATTTCGAAGAACACGACGAAATCATTGAAGGGTATAGAGCCATCGTATTACAACATGAATGTGATCATTTATTCGGCGTATTGTATGTAGATCGATTAAAAAGCACAAAACTGTTTGGTTATAACGAAGACATTGATACCGCAGGCAAATTGTTAGATTAAGATAATTTCCATTTTGATTTTTATAGGTTCACTCTTACAGGAGATTCCATGGGTTCATCCATCGTACAGTATTTTCTTTCCAAAAGTTTATTCGTAAACCTATTAACTTTTTTAATCATATTAGTTGGTGGATTCACCGCTGCTACAATGAACAGAGAAGCATTTCCCAATATCAATTTTGATATTGTGAGTGTAACGACAATCTATCCTGGTGCGGCTCCAGCCGATGTGGAAAAACTTGTCACCAAACCTTTAGAAGATGCGATTAAAGAAGTTGATGGAATCAAAGAATTTCGTTCGGCTTCGTTAGAAAATCGTTCTGGAATCATCATTACAATTGATCCAAATACAAAAAACACTCAGAAAGTGGTAGATGATTTAAAATCAGCAATTGATAGGATCCAAGATTTACCGACGGAAGTGGAAGATCCAATTGTAACAGAGATTACAACAGCAAGGCAACCTGTTATCGAAATCCACCTCTCTTCGACTCTAAAAGACGGGAAACCAATCCTCAGTGCAAAAGAACTCAGAGACCAAGCAAAAATTTTAGAAGAAAAACTAAAAGACCTCCCTTCTGTTGCGAGGATCACCAAACGAGGTTGGCGTGAACGAGAAATGAAGGTGGACTTAGATCCTGATAAATTGAAAGCGTTCTCTCTCTCTTCCACACAAGTAATCAGTGCCCTTCGTCAGAGAAACATCAACTTTCCTGGTGGAAACATCAATGAAAAAACAAGGGAAATCATTGTACGAACTGTTGGAGAGTTTGATACTGCTGAGGAAATCGAAAACGTTTTTATTAGAACCAATGATGCAGGGAGATCCGTTCGGATTCGAGATGTGGCCCGAGTCACAGAAGGTTTTGAAGATTCAGAATACCTAGATAAATCAAATGGTAATATTGCCATTGCACTTACCGTTATCAAACGCGAAAAAGCAGATGCGATTACAGTTGTTGATGATTCCAAGAAAGTAGTCGAAACATTTATTAACTCCTCGAATGGCACAATCAAACATGCGTTTGTAAATGACTTATCGAAATACATTAGAAGGAGACTCGGTGTTTTAACTTCAAATGCTGTTTCTGGTTTATTTCTAGTAACGGCATCCCTATTTGTATTCCTCGGATGGAGAATGGCTCTCATGACAGCACTTGGAATTCCTATCTCCATTGCTATGACTTTTGTTGCCATGAATTATATGGGACTTACTTTAAACCTCATATCGATGATGGGTCTCATCATTGTTGTGGGAATTTTAGTCGATGATGCCATCATCATTTGTGAAAACGTATACCGCCATTTAGAAATGGGAGAAGAACCATTTGAAGCTGCCATGCGTGGTACTAGTGAAGTATTGGCACCTGTAACAGCAACGGTCACAACAACCATTGCTGCCTTTGGACCTATGTTATTTATGACAGGGATCTTTGGGAAATTCATCCATTCCATCCCACTAGTGGTTATCCTTTCCTTGTGCAGTTCATTGTTTGAAGCATTTTTTATGTTACCTTCTCACTTGTATGATGTCAGTAAGGCAAGTGATATGAAGGGGGAAGTAAAAGAAGAATCACATTGGTTCATCAAATTCAAAGAAAAAACTTACCTTCCACTCTTACGTTTTGCATTGAGTAACCGCTGGAAAATGGTAGGTTTATTACTGGGTTTATTTGTATTTTCATTGGCGATCCAAACTAAATTTGGGAAATTCAAACTTTTCCCAGGTGCCATTGAAACATTCCAAGTGAGAGTCACTGCGGAAACTGGATTAAAACTGGAAGAAACTGATCGTTTCATACGTGCGATTGAACACAGTATCGCCAAACTTCCTGAAGGTGAAGTTGAGAATTTTATCTCACGAGTGGGAATCATCCAGAAAGACCCGAATGATCCTTTTACAAAACGTGGAAAAAACTATGCCCAAGTTATGGTGTATCTAACACCCGATGACAACAGGGATCGTTCTACAGAAAAAATCATAGAAGTTGTAAGAGAAAATACAAAGTATCTATTAAATGATAAAGCACTTGCCTTACTTGAAGAAAAACTAGCGAAAGAGAATGTAGATAAAAAGCAAGAGGATAAAGTCCAAATTGATGCCATTCCGAGTGAGTTTTTACCGTTAAAAGGCAAACTGGTGAACTTGGAATTTGAAAAATTAGCAGGTGGACCACCAGTTGGAAAACCAGTTGCCATTGAGATCAAAGGAGACGACTTTGCCACCTTACTCAAAATTGGTGCCGAATACAAAGCCGCTTTAGCAAAAATCAAAGGTGTTACCGATATCGGTGACGACTTTAATGAAGGAAAAGACGAAATCCGTGTATCCGTTGACGAATCACTGGCATCGTTTGCTGGAGTGAGTGTTCAGTCGGTTTCCCTTGCGATCAACACAGCGTTACAAGGAACAGTTTCTACCAAAATCAAACGTGCAGATGAAGAAGTGGACGTACGTGTTCGGTTCCCTGAGGAATACAGGTCATCCCTAACACATTTGAATAAAGTATATGTGAATAACCTCACAGGAAACCTAATACCAGTTTCACGATTAACTAGTTATGATCGGAATCCAGGGCGTGCATCAATCAATCATTTGGATGGAAAAAGGCTTCTTACTGTTACCTCAAATATTGATGAAACTGTTTCCACTTCCAGACAAGTCAATTTGGAAGCCAAACAACTCACAGAAGGCATCATTGCAAAATACCCTGGTTATTCGGTTCGATTTTCAGGGGAAAATAAAGACACAGAAGAATCAATGGCTTCTCTTGGGCGAGCTTTCCTTGTGGGACTACTCATCATTTATATGATCCTTGCCTCCCTCTTCCGGTCCTTAGCCCAACCTCTCATTGTAATGAGTGCCATTCCATTTGCAGTCATTGGAGTGATCTTTGCTTTTTTAGTGCATGGTCAACCATTTTCCTTTTTGGCATTCCTCGGAATCATTGGACTTGCGGGGGTGGTCGTGAACGACTCCATTGTGCTTGTGGACTGTGCCAACCAATTACGCATTGAAGACCCATCGAAATCCACCTTTGAATTGTTAGTGGAAGCAGGGAGTATCCGCTTACGTGCTGTGATGTTGACAACGGTTACCACTGTTCTTGGTCTCTTACCAACTGCGTATGGGATTGGAGGTAAGGACCCTTTCCTTGTTCCAATGGCTCTTGCATTTGGTTGGGGACTTGCCTTCGCCACTTTTATTACTTTGATTATGGTCCCTGTCTTTTACTTAAACTTATATACGTTTAAAGACAGTGTCGTGAGAAAGTATCAAAATCGAAAAAAACGATTTGTTTGAACGAAGATAGATTTGAAAGAGGTCCCACTGTCTACAGATGACGATGCAAACTTAAATTTTTGTTAGTCTTTTTTATCGTTTAGAACTTCAGAAAGGGTTACAAATTTGTAACCCTTTTCTTTCATTCTTTCAATGAATGTAGGAAGGATATAAATCAATTTATCAAATTTACGGGGACCACCAAGGTGCATGAGGATGATTGCACCGTTCATCCCGTTTGGATCCGCTTTTTCCCAATTGTCTAAAAACGTAAGTGTTTCCTCTCCTGTTTTGTAATGAGGGTTTTTTACGACTTCCTTTTTACCTTTCGACGTTTTTTTATATAAGAATTGTTTGCTGATATAATCTGGCAAGTCAAGTGATCCTTTGGCATTATTTGACCACATGATATGATCTGTATAACCAAGACTTGCATGGGCATCTAAAATCAATTGGCTAAGTGCTCCATAAGGCAAACGGTAATATTTCTTTAATTCTTGTTTGGTGAGTGAATAAAAGGTATCTTCCACTCGTTTGAGTTCTTCTGCCATACGAGGAAGGTCGAGTACTGACTTAGATAAGTATTCAAGTACCATTCTTTTTTTTAAGGAAGTCTCCGTTACAGAACGTTGGTAGTTAAAATGTGACCAAGTATGATTCCCAAATTCGACAGCACCTGTTTTTGCCATCCGTTTGATGTAATCTAAGTTTTGTCTGACAAAAAAGGAACCATTGATATCGGATGGTCTTTCATTGGATAAGAACAAGGTTACTTTGATTTTATGTTCTTTAATGTAATTATAAAGTACGGGAAGTTCTTCGCCAGTTGCCAAATCAAAGGTTAGAGCAATTTCCTTTTGCGATTCATTCCCACGTAAGATGTTACGACCTTTGGTATTTTGGCTCACTTCCTTTAAAAACTCAATATTTTCTTCTACTTGTTTGGCAAATTCAGTGTCGGGTTCTGTGTCCCCTGCTAGAGCATTCTCTTCTCTCAGTTGTTCTTGGTACATCAAAGAAAAAAGAGACTGTTCCAATTCTCTTAAACTTCTATCTTTTTCTTTTACTTCGGATTCGAGTTTAGTGACACTGAGGCTCAAATAGAGCAGATAACTGAGTAAAACAAAAACGGTGAGTCCAACAAAGGATAAGGCAGAGATAAAGGCAAAACGACGGAGTTTTTTAGCAAATAATCGATCCTTTTCTATGTCCTTCGAAAGTTCATGGACAATGTCCTGGATTTCTTTCTCTTCGTTTGTCGGATCGAGTGACATGTAGGTATGGCTTTCCTTAGTATCGATTATCGGAATTGGGACTAGGGTTCTATACTAGTCCCTCTCCCAAGTTTAGGTTTTGATCTTTAAAAATTTCCCTTTCTTCCCTTGTCTGATGAGGTATTCTTTTCCCTGTTCCAAAACAAGGCCTGGGTCTGTTATTTTTTCCTCATCCAAATACAATCCCCCTGCCTGGATGAGCCGGCGCCCTTCCGAAACACTTGGTATGAATTTGAGTTGGGACAACACATAGACAAGAAGGGGTGGTTTTTCTGTAAAATAACTGGAGTCCAAACTTTCTGTCGGAATTTCGTCAGGTAGTGCTCTGTTTTTGGTATTATGGATGGCAGTCCATTCTTCCACAGCCTTACGGTTTTCTTCTTCTGGATGGAGTTGGTCCATGATGAGGAGAGCCAGTTCTGTTTTGACTTCTTTTGGATGGAGAGATTTGGCACGAATCCCCTCTTTTCGTTTTTCCACTTCCGACATCGGAAGGTCTGTAAGAAGTTCAAAATAATTCCACATCAGATCATCGGAGATAGACATAATTTTACCATACATGTCGATGGGTTTTTCAATGATGCCTACATAATTGCCAAGAGACTTGGACATTTTTTTCACACCATCAAGCCCAACTAACAAAGGCAAAGTGATGACTGCTTGGGGTTTTTGACCGTATTCTCTTTGTAAGTCGCGACCAACAAGCATATTAAACTTTTGGTCTGTTCCCCCAAGTTCCACATCGGACTTCATTGCAACAGAATCATACCCCTGTACGAGAGGGTATAAGAACTCAATCATCGAAATGGGTGTACCCGCTTTATGGCGTTTGGTGAAATCATCTCGTTCCAACATTCGTGAAACTGTATACTTCGAAGTCAGAACCAGTACATCTTCAAATTTTAATTCCGAACACCAGTGAGAATTGTAAAGGATACGAGTTTTATTTGGGTCTAAAATTTTAAATACTTGGGTTTGGTAGGTTTTAGAATTTTCCAATACCTCTTCTTTTGAGAGTCGTTTGCGTGTTTCCGATTTACCTGTTGGATCACCAATCATTGCTGTAAAATCACCTAGCATAAAACAAACATCATGGCCCAAGTCTTGGAAATGTTTGAGTTTTCGCAGTAACACAAAATGACCTAAATGTAAATCAGGTGCCGTAGGATCAAATCCAGCTTTGATCGTTAAAGAAGGTTTGGATTTGATTTTTTCTAAAAGTTCCCCTTCACTGATGATTTCGACAGTGCCTCGGCGGATGGTTTCTAATTCTTGGTTCAATTCTCTTTCAGTTTTCATAACAATTTCAAAAATTTTCGATGGTAGAAAAGGTGACTTTTGACAACACTAACCTTAGAATCTCTATAGGCAACCACCAAAGTACGTAAAAACCCTTATGAACCATTTAGATGAAAGAAAACAAACGCTAAAACATTTAGAATCAACCCAGTATGATATTTTAATTTTGGGTGGTGGTGCCACCGGTTCCGGAACAGCCCTTGATGCCAGTCTCCGAGGATACAAAGTAGCCTTATTGGAAAAAGGAGACTTTTCTCAAGGTACGAGTTCCCGATCGACAAAACTCATCCACGGTGGAGTGAGGTATCTTGCCCAATTCCATTTTAAATTAATTTACGAAGCATTGTCAGAGCGGAAACGACTTCTCATCAATGCACCTCACTTAGTCAAACCACTTCCCTTTGTTTTACCAACCTATGTTTGGTGGGAAAAACCGTTTTATTCCATTGGTCTTACGATGTATGATATCCTCGCAGGAAAATCGATTGTCCCTGGCCATGAACGAATTTCAAAAGCAACTGCGCTCGACTACTTTGCTTCCCTCAAAAAAGAAAACCTAAAGGGTGGGATCTCCTACTACGACGCTCAGTTCAACGATGCAAGACTCAATGTAACAACCATTCGTGCTGCAAAAGAAAATGGAGCCGACATTGTCTCAAGGATTGAAGTGACATCCTTTTTAAAAGATAACAATGGTAAAATCATTGGTGTCACTGCAAAAGATTCTCTTACGAAAAAAGTGGTATCGATCAAAGCCAAAGTGGTCGCCAATACAACGGGTGTGTGGATTGATTCCCTTCGTAAACTCGATGATCCAAAAGCAGAGAATGTCCTTGCTCCAAGCCAAGGAATCCACCTCGTATTTGACAAAGAGAAACTCCCTTGCCGGACTGCAATGATCATTCCGAAAACTGCCGATGGCAGAGTGGTATTTGTGATCCCTTGGGAAGGGAAAGTACTGCTTGGAACCACAGATACCCCCATCCAAAAGATTGACGATGAACCTTTGCCACTCCAATCCGAGGTGGAATTTTTACTCCAAACAGGAAATGATTACCTAGATACAAAATTAACTAAAGACGATATTGAATCTGTGTTTAGTGGCCTACGCCCTCTCATTTCCACAGGAGACAAAAAAGACACAAAATCTATTTCCAGGGAAGAAGCCATCCTCGTTTCGGATTCTGGTCTTGTGACAATGTCGGGAGGGAAATGGTCCACATTCCGTAAGATGGCAGAAGACCTCACCGACAAATTGATCTCTGTTGGAAACCTTCCATCCAAAATGAACTGTGTCACAGCAAGTTTTGCCTTCCCTGGTGCTGATGGGTATAGCAAACATTTGGTGGCAAAAATCCAAACCATGTATGACCTACCTTACGAAACAGCGGTTCGATTGGTGGATTCTTATGGAGGGGAAGTGCCTCTCATCCTCGGTAAAAAACCAAAAGAAATCAAAAAAGGGACTGGTTACTTCGCAGAAGAAATCAAACATTTTGTGAAAAAGGAATTTGCTCTTTCTGTCTCTGATGTTCTCTCGAGACGATGGAGAGTAGTCTTCCTTGATCTAAAACTGGCAGAGTCTCTTGCCGTTCCTGTGAGTAATGTGCTCGGGAAAGAACTCGGTTGGAAAGAAACGGAAAAAAAATCTTCTTTGAATGAACTCCTAAAACACATCAAAGATTTAAAGAAAACTATTTCTTAACGAAAAAAGACATCGAACATAAATTAGGTGCCTAGTTCTTCACCTGCACCTAATTTATTTCGGAATCGGTAATTCATAGTGATAAAAGGTTCTTCCCGTTTCTTTTTCTTTTAATACAAATAGAAAATGCGTTTTGGGTTGGTACACTTCTGAAAATTTAGTCCCAAGTTTTGTTTTAAAATTTTCATAATCTTCATCACCAACTTCTGCTCGTTTGAAGATCCAAGAAATATTTCGTTCTATCCCACCTTGGTCAAAATAACTTAGATTGATTTCTAATCCTTCTTCCGTCGCTTGAAGAATTGTGTAAGTGCCAATGAGTGATGGTAAAAAACTAGTAGGGTCACCTTCTCCATACATTTCAGAAAAACTAAAGGTTTGGTCAGGTTTAAAAAAAACAGGTAAAACAGTTCCTTGGTCGTAAAATAAGATTGTACCCTTTTCATTTGCCAAAACCAATTGTTTGAAACCATATGCATGTCGTTCTGCTTTCACAAATTGGGAAATAGCCAATTTGACTTTATCAAAGGACACCCAAGGTGATGCGGAAAAACTGTCTTTCAGGATCTCACCCATTTTGACTTCCGAGAGGCAAACTCGCCCCGTAGTGCCTAATCCATAGGTTTCTAAAATTTCAAAACGAATTACGTTCCCTTCGAATGTTGAATCTAAATCCAATATTTGTAGACCTTGTTTTCCGAATTTCGCTTTGGAAAGTTCAATGTCTTTGGTTCTGTCCAATTTAAACTGATTTTTAGTGTCGTTTTTCTCCATCCAAAAGGAAGAAACTCTCAACTTTTTAATCATATCATTTGCCTTTAAATCATTGGCAGAACGATGGTATCCATTTAACAATTGCAATGCTGTAAACTTTGTCTGGTTGGATAAAAATAAAGTGAAACCAGATCCTATCTCTTTTGCATTTGCACAAAATGCAGTCCCATATTTTTCATCCAATGCAAATTCAGGACTAAACCTCCAAGGTTCTTCTGGACTCACTTGGCCAACACTTTGGGTTTTCTCATAATCCAATTGTTTTTCGGAAGCTTTACAATGAATTAGGAAAATGAGTAGGAAGATGGAAACGAATGTACGAAAGTGATGGGAAAAAGTAGGTAATGTCGGCTTTTGATTCCTTATTTTAGAAGTGGTAGCAAACAGAAACATTTTGAATTGAATAAAAAAAAAGAGATCCATGGATTTTCCAAACCATGAATCTCTTCGGAAGACCAATCAAGCGAAAAACAGTTTTGCTTAATCGATATAGTCTTTCAGTTTTTTCGAGCGACTTGGGTGGCGGAGACGACGTAACGCTTTTGCTTCAATCTGACGAATCCTTTCACGTGTCACTTTGAATTGGTAACCCACTTCTTCGAGTGTTTGTGCATATCCATCATCCAAACCAAAACGCATACGAATGACTTTTTGTTCCCGCGCAGGAAGTGTTTGTAACACTTGTCTGATTTGTTCGGAAAGGATGGAAGATGCAGCTGAGTTCAGTGGCGAAATCACTTCCTTGTCTTCGATAAAATCTCCAAGTTCCGAATCTTCCTCGGAACCCACAGGGATCTCGAGTGAAATTGGTTCCCGTGCTACGTTTTTTACAGCCTTTACTTTTTGTACAGGCCAGCCGAGTCGTTCTGCAATTTCATCATTAGAAGGATCACGACCAAACTCTTGTACGAAGAGACGAGTTTCTCGGATCACCTTGTTTACCTGTTCGATCATGTGAACTGGAACACGGATCGTACGAGCTTGGTCTGAGATCGCACGAGTGATCGCTTGTCTAATCCACCAAGTGGCATAAGTGGAAAACTTATACCCCTTTTTGTATTCAAACTTATCTACAGCACGAATGAGACCAATGTTTCCTTCTTGGATGAGGTCAAAGAAATGCATCCCACGGTTGGCATATCGTTTTGCAATGGAGACCACCAAACGAAGGTTTGCTCGCACAAGTTCACGTTTTGCTTGTGCAATTTCCCTTTCCCCTTTGATGATTTTTTCACCCCAATCTTTGATTTCCCCAACAGGAGAACCTGCTTCCTGTTCCATACGACGGAGTTTTCTTTCGTTGTTACGAATGTCTTTGATGACTTCTCTGACTTCATCAATATCACAACCCATCATTTTTTCGATTTCATCTAAGTTTTCATTTTTTTCGATGAAACGGTTGAGTGCTTTGATTTCACGAACATCATGACCGTATTTGGCTTTGATTTTTAAGAAATGTTTTTCGATTTCCTTAACACGGAAAACCATCGACTTGATCTTTTGAGAGATCTTTTGGATTTCTTTTTGGGAAACACCAATTTTACGAATGGCTTCATCAATTTTGCCCGTAGACATATCGATTTTTTCTTTGAGTTCTTTGAACTTCTTAGAATTTTCAGAATACTTTCGAATGCGGTTTGTGGATTCGTTTAGAACTTTTTCATCCTGTTGGATGAGTTCCATATTTTCAAAAAATACTTTTTCTAATTTGTCCGCTTGCTCTTGGTTGAGTGCGTACATTTTGTCCACTTTCACCAAGTCATAAACTTTGATTTTTTTGGACTTAATTTTCGGAATGAGTTTCGCAAAGTTTTGTCTAAGGATCGAAGAACTTAAAATGGTTTCTTCAATGATCTTTTCACCCTTCTCAATTCGTTTGGCAAGAAACACTTCTGTTTCTCCCGAGATCAGAGAAACCTTACCAATTTCCTTGAGGTAAAGTCGAATTGGATCCTCAGAACTAGAAGAAACACTGGACTCTCTTTTTTTACGTGCCGGTTTTTCTTTTGTTTCTTTGGTAGTTTCTTCTTTGGTCGTAGTAAGGGAACTAGACTCTTCCAAAGATTTTTTGGAATACTCCTCTACGATTTCAATCCCCATCTCGTGTAACAAGGTAAAGACATCGTCAATCTTTTCGGAGTTTAGAATTTTATCCGGTAGTATTTCATTGATCTCATCATACGATACCTCTCGGTTTGCTTTTCCGATGGAGATTATCTTTTGTACTTCTGGTAGGCTTGCTAGATTTTCCATTCTACCTTTATCCTCTTTAGACTTCTAACGTTTGGATCGTTCTGAGATACACAGATCTCTTATTTTTTTCACTCTTCAAAAGTGAAAGTTCTGACAGTAGATTGTTCTTTTCTTCAATCGTTAAGTCAGGTTTGGCCATTTCTTTGACAAGTTCTTCCATCCTTGCGTCATCCAACAAATCCGCATGGTAAAGAAACATCGCTTTAAATGTAGCTGGGGTTACTGATACATCGGCCGAAAAATGTTCAGCAATTAGTCCCAGGTATTCCGAAGGAATTTCTTCCCTCGAAAGAATTTCTGCAGCCGTTAGGTTCTCATTCTGCAAATACTTTGTATATAAATAGTCCCAAAAAAAGGCAGAAACCTCATCACGAAACTCGAGCGACAATAAATCATCAGCAAAACTGAATAACTCCAAATTTTGGATGAGCATTGCGATCATTTTCCGCTCACAAATTAAAACAGGAGAAGGTTTCCCCGGTTTTTGAATGGAACGGTCTTTCTTAGTATCGACAACGGCAGGGGTCGAAGTTACACCTGGTTTCCCACGAAAATCCTGAAAAAGAGAAGAAAACGATAGTCCAAGCTGGCGTGCACCCTCCTCTAAATAGACCTGTTTGTCGGTTTCCTTTTCCATGGGTTTTAAAAATTCAAAAAGTTTTTTCACCCCAGCCTGTTTTTCTTCGGCAAGAGATGTGGGACCTGCCCCACCCAGGATTTCTCGGATCATAAACTGAGAGGCAGGTGCGGCACCCTCGAGTAAATCTCGGATCTCTTGTTTGTTATGTTTGAGAGAATAATCAAAAGGATCTTTTCCTTCTGGAATATGACATACTTTGACAACCACTCCCTCTTTGGAGAGAAGGTTCACGGCCCGGAAAGCACCTTTGGTTCCCGCTTTATCGGAATCCATCATTAAGTACACTTTGTCCGCCATGTTTTTTAAGATGCGAACATGCCCTTCCGTAAATCCCGTACCAAGCGGGGCGACAACAAATTCAATTCCTTTGCGAAAGAGTCCGATAGCATCAAACACGCCTTCCACGATCACTGCTTCTCTTGTTTTACGTATGCTATCTTGGGATAAATTCAAATTGTAAAATATACGACTTTTATCATATATCAAAGAGTTTGGACTATTAATGTATTTTGCTTCTTCAGATTCACCGAGGATCCTTCCAGAAAAAGCAACCACTCGCCCTCTTGTATCAATCACAGGGAACATGATCCGATTGCGAAAAAAATCATATGGGTCTTTGTTTTGGTCTTGGCGTTTGAGTAGACCCAATTGTTCCCCTAATTTTACCTCGGCTTCTGTTTTTAACAATTCGCCACGTAAGTTTCCAAATCCAGGAAGTCCAAATCCAATTTGAAATACTTTTATATCTTCGCTGTACAATCCGCGAGACTCAAGATACTTTAACGCCAGTTCACCGGCAGCCGTATTTAGATTTTTTTGGAAGTATTCAAGTGCTTTTTGTGAAATTTGGTAGAGTGCTTCTTTTTTTCGTTCAGACTCTTCTTCTTCCTTGGTGCGTTCCACAAGGGGAATGCCAGAGTATTCCGAAAGGATTTCGAGGGATTTTAAAAAATCTACTTTTTGGTAATCCATCACAAAACGGAATAAATCACCAGATGCCTTACAACCAAAACAATGATAAAACCCACCTTCTGGGTTTACATTGAATGACGGAGTTTTTTCATTATGGAATGGACAAATGCCAACGAGGTTCCTGCCCATACGGCGTAAGGGAACAAATCGGTTGATGTAGGAGTCAATGGAGACTTCTCTGCGAACTCTTTCTTTAAAACTTTGGTAAGGATTCACAGTTTAGTTTTTTTAACTGGCGCTAAGTGCTTGTTTAACGAGGGAGGATACCTTGGAGCCGTCTATATTTTGTCCTTTAAATTTTGCCATTACATTCCCCATCACCTTTCCCATATCCTGAGGTCCACTTGCACCTAACTGGGTTACAGCTTCTTTCACTGCTTTGTTAATTTCTTCTTCGGAGACTTCTTTTGGAATATAACGTGAGATGATTTCTGCTTCTTCAATTTCTTTACTCGACAGATCGGGACGATTCGCTTTGTCATATTCCAAAGCGGTATCCTTACGGCGTTTGTAATTGGATTTGAGGATCTGCATGACTGCAGTATCCGAAAGTTCAGAAGCGCCAGTTTTCGTTAATTCATATTGAATTTCTGCTTTCATTAGACGTAAGGTGCCGAGGACTGTTTCATCCTTGGCTTTTAACGCCGTTTTTAGATCGGAATTGATCGTCTCTTGCAGGGTCATAGGAAAACCAGCTTAAAGATTAAAGTTTATCTTTTTTAGCAAATAATCTTTTCTTTTTGTCTCGTTTGCGTTTTGCAGCTTCCACTGCTTTTTTCTTAATGACACTTGGCTTTTCAAAGTATTCACGGCGTTTGATTTCGCTCATGATACCAGCATTTGCACAATCTCTTTTGAATCTACGAAGCGCTGCCTCAATAGATTCCCCTTCTTTTAAATAAATCCCTACTTGTGGGGTCATAGACAAACAACTGTCCTTTTGTAAAAATGGTCTAGTTTTGACGGTATCGGAAAGAGCCCTATTCTGTCAATTCAGCGTAAAATTGCTTTTAGAAATTTTCAAGAAAAATGGACGAAAACTTGGCATCATCCGCCAAAACGTCCGCATCAATCGGGAAAATCTTCAATTTATAGTCCAAAATCAAATGTTTGGAGGGAAAGTACAAAGATCCGAACCGGTGGTTCGCTCCATCCAATGTTTCCCCAGGGCAAAATAAAAAATAGGACCTAGGGTTCAGTTGGAAATTGAATTCGTTTTCCCTCGTTTCTTTGTGGAGGGTGGCCGTCACTTCTCGTAGAATTTCTTGGCTTTTGATGACCCCCATGGGTTTGAAAAAGGGGCTTAAGTCTTGGAGGTGGAAAAAAGCAATCACTCCTGATTTTGTTTCTCCCTGAAACGCCTTCTCCATTCGTTTGAGAATGGGTTCTGTGATGGTTTCAAAATCGAGTAAATTCTTTTCGCGAAGGGAAATCCCAGTCGCACAAAAGGTTAGGACTTGGTTCGAAAGATCTTCCCAAACCCTAGGTGGTAAACTTTGCCCTTTTTCGAGTAAAACCAAAACATAAACAGGGACTTCCCCTTCAGGCAATCGGATGACAGATAATTCCACTTCTCTCTCATTTTCACGAAAGGACTCTATGGTAATGGGAGATAAATACCCCATAGTGCGGGTCCAATGGGAGTACGAACTAGAGACAATCCCTCGGATTTTATCCTCTTCCTTCGTTTGCCCAAATTCATAAACTAATTCTTTTCCTAAATACACCCAACCCATATAAGCACCAACACTGGCAAAACTGAGCCCCAAACGGCGGGAATGGTAGTCTGTCATCTGCATAGAAGGAGAAGGGATTAGGTGCATTGGCTCAGTCATGGAGGTTCTAACGTACAGTATCGGATTTGTCATCCACTTTCAAAAGGAGAAAGGATTTGCTCCCTACCCACAACCACAAAAATGGTGTAAAAAACAACCTCGGGGAAACTGTGAACGCAACACCGAAACAAAAAAAACTCATTTCTCTCTCACAATTCATCCTGGAAGAGCAACTCAAAATCCCGCACGCATCGGGAGAATTCACCGCCCTTCTTAGCCATTTGGTTTATGCAGCAAAAATTGTAGGCCGAGAAGTGAGGAAAGCGGGACTCCTCGATGACATTTTGGGTGCCACAGAAGACACAAATGTCCAAGGCGAAACCCAGATGAAACTGGACCAATACGCAGACAATGCCTTCAACCAATCCTTAAAAATCTGTGGCCACCTTTGTGTTCTTGCCAGTGAAGAACATGAAGCCATCATCCCAATCCCTGGTGGGTACAATATTGGAAAGTACACGATGGCAATTGATCCTTTGGATGGTTCATCGAATATTGATACCAATGTATCCATTGGAACCATTTTTTCCATCCACCAAAGATTAGAACCAAATTCCAAAGAACCAGGGACAGAAAAAGACCTACTCCAAAAAGGCCATTTACAACGTTGTGCGGGTTATATCATTTATGGATCCTCTACCATGCTTGTTTTATCAACTGGAAAGGGAGTTTCTGGATTCACACTCGACCCAAGTGTGGGAGAATTTTTACTTTCGCACCCGAACATGCAAATGCCAGAAGCTGGCGATATTTATTCTGCCAATGAAGGGAATGCTTCCTATTGGTCACCTGAAGTCCAAGCCTACTTACAAAAAATCAAATCCATCGAAGGTGGAAAAAAACCAAAAACTGCACGTTACATTGGTTCCCTCGTAGCAGATTTCCACAGAAACCTGTTAAAAGGTGGGATTTTCCTCTATCCAAACGATACAAAATCCAGCAAATACCCAAATGGAAAACTGCGTTTGTTATATGAAGCAGCTCCCATGGCGTTCATTGCAGAACAAGCAGGTGGTATGGCAGTGACCGTAAAAGGAGAACGAATTTTGGACCTCACTCCAAAGGAACTCCATGAACGAACAACGCTCATCATTGGAAGCAAAAGAGAAGTAGAAGAATTCCTTACATTTGTTCCAAAATAAATTCCTTAGAAATTTCTGATTCCATTCAGAAATTTCTTTCAATGGAAACGAAGATCGTGTAGTTTTGGCAGAATTAAAAGATTTTTAGGAGAAAACTTTCGATGAACAAAAAACTACTCGTTTTAATTCTCGGTGTAACTATGGCTTCTGGACTTGCTTTCTGCAAAAAAGAAGAGCCAGTTGTAGAAGAAAAAATGGAAACTGTTGAAGATGCAGCAAAAAAAGTAACTACTGAAGTAGAGAAAAAAGTAGATGCAGCTGTAAAAACTGCTGAAACAGAAGTAAAAAAAGCTGCTACTGGCGCTGTTAAAGACGCAACAAAAGACATTAAAAAACCAGCTGGTTTCTAATTCCTTTTTATCGTTTTTAAACCAAAAACCAACCGATCTTCGGTTGGTTTTTTTTTGCCCTTTTAGGAATCCGTGTATTTGATTTTTGCGTGGAGTTCTTCCTCTAACGCACATTTGGGATAGGTTCCTACATCTAAAGCAGTACCGATGTAACCAAATGGATCTTGAGGAGAGATAATCCGAAGGTCCCATCCATTGACAATCCAAGGGCATTGGTAATTTCGGTCCTTACAAACAATTTGGGAAGATTTTGGTTTTGGATAAGCCCAAGCTGATGTTTGGAATTTACATTTGTTTTCAATTTCGGCAATGGTTCGAATCCGTTTGATGGCATGGTCAAATTCTTTAAACCGATCAATCATTGGATCTGCCAAATCTTTTCGGAATAGTCCCTTCTCTGCATTATAAGTAAACATTACGAGGAGTTTTTCCGAAACATGTTCTTTGTCTGTTGTGACCTTTAGATTCTCCATGATATAACGAGCAATCTTAAGTGCATCTAACGTGACTTCTGCGGTGTTATCGGCATATTCTCCCGCTTCTTCCTCGTCATCACTTGCATCGTCTTCCATTCCACTGCCGAGTAGTAAGTCTTGGTTCAATTGGTGTTTTCGTAAGTCTTCTACATTGACATTGGCTGGGTTCACACCTGGAATTTCAAAATTAGAATTTCCATGGTTGTTAATTGCACTAATCACTTCTTCTGGTAAATTGAGTTTACGTGCGATTTCGATACTGAGGTTCACAGCAGATGTAAGAGAGGAACCAAAAAAACTTTGTCTGTACAAACCTTCTTTGGATACAGAAATATCAGCGCATAAACCTGCTAAAAAACTATAACGGTTCACCATTTTAAATCCGTATTGTTTTTGGATGACAGATCCCAAACTGAGGAGTCCAAAATCTGCAAGATGATTAAAAAATTCTTTGTGTGAAAGTAAAATGCGAAAAAATGATAAGGCAACTGTTTTCGAATAAAATGAGTTTTGAATGATCCCCTTTAGACTAGCCATTCGTTCTGCATTTTGTTCATAAAGGTGGAAAATGAATTCATTAGACCTATCATCAACCCGATTTAAGATTGCTTTTGACAAAACTTGTCGAAGCATCTTCATTAAATCTTTTGACATTGCAAGTTTGAAGGAAGGAATATAATTCCCTTCTAATCCTTCTAATTTTTTTAATACGTTTTCTTTGATTGCTACTTTTTCTTTGATAAGAATGTTTCCATTTTTATCAACAACAGGTTCACTGAGTGAGACAGAACCTAACAGATCATAATCCACAGCAAAATTTTTAAATTCATTGAATTCTAGGAATTCGATACCAGCACTCGTAATTTTCATAAAGGTCCTAGGGAAACTGTCTTTTATGTTCTTTTAAGAGCAAGATTTTTGCTTTCTTTCTTTGTCTAAATAGTGTAGTTTTTTAGTGGTTTTGGAGGTTCTATTTGGTTTCTTCTATCCCCAAAGACTCACAATCTGTGAGCGAATTACAAGAGTTCTACAGGCAAATGGTACTTATACGAAAGTTTGAAGAGGCTGCGGCGAAAGCATACAGTGTTGGAAAAATTGGCGGGTTTCTGCATTTGTACATTGGGCAAGAGGCAGTTGGTGTTGGTTCCATTGCTGCTCTCACTCCTCATGACTATATTGTCTCGACTTACCGTGACCATGGACACGCACTCGCTCGTGGTTTACATCCGAACGCACTGATGGCAGAACTTTTTGGAAAGGCAACTGGAGTCTCCAAAGGAAATGGAGGATCGATGCATTTTTTTGATAAAAATGCTCACTTTATGGGAGGGCATGGAATTGTAGGTGGTCATATCTCACTCGCTGCTGGGATCGCATTTGCCTCCAAGTATAAAAAAGAAGATTCAGTCACCATTTGTTTTTTTGGTGAAGGAGCTGCCAATATTGGTTCTTTTCACGAAGGACTCAACCTTGCTGCTATCTGGAAACTACCAGTTGTTTTCATTTGTGAGAACAATCATTATGCGATGGGAACACCCGAATACCGTGCTCTAGCTGTCAAAGATGTGTCGGTGCGAGCTTATGCATATGATATGGCGAGGGACCATATCGAAGGGGATGAAGTAAGAAAGGTTAGAGACCATGTGAAAGTTGCGGTAGAC
>JACVCB010000029.1 GCA_016742255.1 Leptospira sp. | reverse complement strand
GTATTACATACTGATCCGACTTATTTTAAGAACCCGAAAGTATCTTTAGTTTTTAATATACGAGATGGTTATGATAAACCCGAAGTAACTTTGGATTTGGGTAGAATTATCCCTGAATTAAAAGGCAAAAAAGTGTTCCAAACCTGGAACCCACATAAAATGCCTCATCAAAATGACGTTTTAAAATTAGCAAAATTTGAAAGACCAGTTATGGATGACCGAACAGGTAGAGCAATTGAACGTATATCTGCCTTACATACAAAAGCCAATTGTAATCTATGGTTATGTGGTTCATATTCCTTGTACGGAATTCCTTTGTTGGAAGCGGGAGCAAAATCAGCACTACAAGTAGTTTCAAAAATTTTAAATCAACCTGTTGATACAATCATTCAGAGATAATCATTTTTTTATTACATAGTAGTGGTAAGTAAGACCGAAAAATTTTGTGATTTTTTGTAAGACAATGCCAAACAGACGAAGTGAGAATTTCATTTGTTTGGAATTTTGTATAAACCCATTGATGACTGGTATCGTCCAATCGAATTGTTTTTCGATCCTAAAGCCTATGGTTTCTAATTCATGTTTTGTTTCAATCGGGGTTTTGATTTGGTTAGGTGGAATCAGGAATAATTTTAATAAGATGGGAAATGATATGTTTACTTTTTTGTCAGAATGGAATATGTTGAGAACTAACTTTCCTCCCGGTTTTAAAACTCGGAAGGCCTGGCGATAAAACTCTTCTATATTGTCAAAATGATAGGCAGCATCCACAGAAAAAACAAAATCAAATGTGTTTGCGGGAAGAGTTTTTATTTTTTCCCATCCTGCTTCGATAAAAGGATCTACCTTAACTCCATTATCATTAAATAACTGTTTTGCGAAGTCTGACTGTTCTCCTGGTAAATTGATTGCAGCAAGTTTCTTCGCAAGAAAAAAGTGTTTCCAATAGAGTAAACTCCCCCCAAGGCCCGATCCAACTTCCAATATGGAGGAATTTTTTGTAAGCCCACATTGTTTTGCAAATTCTGATACAAATTGAATCCCTGCTTGGTTGTACTCTGTGACTCCAAACCAATAGCCAAAATTGGAAACGTAGTAGGGTGATGATTGGGGTAGATCTGTAATGGGTAATTTTGAAAATGGGAAGGGGGTCATTTTTTTACTTGAAACTTTGGTATACCCTGCTGGGTATGTAGGTATGAGCCTTTCCGAAAACCAAACCAAACTCATCCATCGCATCAATCGTATCCAAGGGCAGCTGGAGGCGATCAAAAATACCATCGTAACAGAAGAACAGGACTGTGAAAAAGCGATCCTACTCCTAAAAGCTGCCCACCAAGCCATGAAAAAGTTCGGTGAAGCTTATATCCATGAATATATGGATACCTGTTTCAAAGAAAAGAAGTCCACTCAAAACATCGAAACAGACGTAAAAAAAGCCATTTCCGCTGCCTTTTCCCTTTAATCTTCCCATCCCTCTTTAAAATTCCCATGTAAAAAATACTTGCCAGATATACCCCGCCGGGTATATCTGTATTTAGGTTATATACTATAGGGGGTATGGTAATGTTCTTGGCTTCAACAAAAACATGGTATTTGGAGCGATTGGTATTTCTCATCGCTGGAGTTTTTAGTTTAGTAGGTGTTTCTCTTGGAACATATGTTTCACCTTGGTGGTTCCTCTTGAACTTACTTGTCGGAATGAACTTGGTTGTTTTTTCAACCATCGGTTTTTGCCCAATGGCGATTCTTTTGAACAAACTTGGTGTAGAGCCAAAGGTTAAGGATTAAACCAATGAAACTTTTCACTAGCTTTCTGCTTTTGATCACGCCGATTTATCTTTCTGCTGAAGGAGTCGGGTTTAGTGAACTCTGGAAACGAATCGAAGAAAATTCATCAGCAAGAAAATCCAAATATTTGGAGTGGAAAGCTGGTGAAATTGCAAAGGACAGATCCGACAAACACTGGTTACCTAGGGTTTATGCTGATCTTAGAACTTTTCAAACAAACGATCCTACTCTTAACTTTATGGGTAAATTAAGCCAAAGGAGTGCAACAGATGCTGATTTTTCAACTGCATCCACTCGTTATCGACCGGGTAATTTCCTAGATTCAAATAACCAACCTTACACAACTTTAAACCCAGATACTATGAATCTTTTTGCAAAAGATACATTAAATAATCCAGGTAACCACCAATATTCTAGAGGAACTCTTGGAATGGATTTGCCACTATATGAAGGTGGATCAGGTAAAACTTTTGCTGCAATGAATGAAAAAAGAAGTACGGGTTTAAAATTTGAATGGTTAGCAATCCGAGATAGAGAGTTTGCTCAAGCTGGATTTTATTACCGTGCCATTCAAAGTTTATATGAGTATCAAAAAAGACTCGAACAAATCAAAAAAATTGAGAGTCGATTCCAATCTAATTATTCCTTAGGCAATAAAGGAAACCCTGTTGGTTATGCAGGATACCTTGCATTAAAATCGATCAAAAACCAAATCTCTGTTTTGGAAAAACAATCTGAGTTACAAATCAAAGACTATAAAGATACTTTATATGTTTTATCCGATATGCCAGCAACTGATTTGGAAATTGTCGAATCTGACCTTAATGTCTTCTTGGATACTTATTTTAAACGACCGGTTGGATATGAAAGATCCAATCAGATGAACGCACAAATCAAGTATGCAGAAGGTGAAAAACTGAAAGCAGAAATGGAGATGGCTAAGTTTTTACCAAAAATCGGAGCCTATTCCGAAGCTTACGGATACCAGGGCAGTCGTAATATAGCAAATGCATACCAAGCAGGTGTGTATCTTCAAATGAATCTATACAATCCAAAAGATATGGGAGTTGTGGAAGAATCTAAGTTAAATGCTGAAGCTGCTCTCAAAAAAATAGAAGAAAAAACAAAAGAAGAAGAGACTCACGTAAAATCATTAATTCAAAAAGAGATTTCACTCAAAGAAACTTTGGAACTCATAAGAGAGTCAATGAAATTCCAAGAAGAACAAGTGATCAATATGCAAAGATTATTCCAAAGTGGAGCAATCAATGCTATGCAATTTGCAGAGACTCTAAACAAATCATTAGATTTATCTCGAGTTTTAATGGAGACCGAAATTGCTCTTTTACAAGTGAGAACAGAAGTATCGATATTTTCAAAAAAGGAAGACACAAATGAATCCATTGGAAGAAATTAGGGCTGGATTTGCAGGGAAACTTGCAGAAACATTTTTACATTCAAGGTTAACTCCTGTCATAGCGATTGCAAGCTTGGTATTAGGTTTATTTGCTGTATACTTAACCCCAAAAGAAGAAGAACCACAGATTTCGGTTCCAATGATTGACATCCAAATTCCAAGTCCTGGATTTTCACCAGAAGAAACGGAAAGGAAAGTTACGGAACCTGTGGAACGTGCCGTTTGGGGACTTGAAGGTGTTGAATATATCTACTCCACTAGTAAGTGGCATGGAAGTTATATCACTGTTCGATTTAAAGTAGGCGAACCAATTGAACCATCACTCGTAAAAATCCATCATAAATTGATGGAGGCAAAAACTGTATTACCGAAAAATACTTTGCCTCCGATTGTAAAATCTTATTCAATTGATGACGTTCCCTTCCTAGCTCTCAGTTTTAGTTCAGAATCTTTAAATGATTATGAATTAAGACAAAAGGTTGGTCCTTTAGCAAGAGAATTGTCTTCAACACCAGACTTGGCAAGTGTGCAAATGTTGGGTGGATTGAAGAAAACAGTTCGAGTAAAAGTTGACCCTAGTTTATTAAGTCGATTTGGTGTTACAGCCATTGAAGTAGCAGAGAGTTTAAAACAAAATGATGCATTGATCCCAGCCGGGAAAAATTGGTCATCGGAATCTGTTGTCGATATGGAAGTTGGGGGTGTGCTTAGAAATATTGCGGATGTAAAACGATTACCTGTTGCCCAACGTGGTGGAAGAGTCGTGCGCATTCAGGATTTAGCCCAAGTGGAAGAGGGGCCGGAAGAAAGAACAAGGTCTTCTGTTTTGTATGACAAATCACTTGGTGAATCCAAACGAAATGCAGTAACGATTGTATTTGCGAAACGGAAAGGAACAAACGTTGTCAATTTATCCAAAGACTTAATTGAAAGAGCAGAATTATTCCAAAAAGATTTACCAAAAGAAATTAGTCTTAGCATCATTCGAGATTACGGAAGTACCGCAGAAGATAAATCCCATGAACTGATCGAACATTTGTTGATAGCAACGATTTCAGTAACAATTCTCATCGCACTATGGATGGGATGGAGATCAGCACTTGTTGTTGCAATAGCAATCCCTGTTACACTTGCGCTCACACTTGCCATTTATTACTTTCTTGGGTATACTCTAAACCGTGTTACACTATTTGCACTGATTTTTTCCATTGGGATTTTGGTTGATGATGCTATCGTTGTTGTGGAAAACATCGAACGCCATTTGGAAGAAAATCCGAAACTAGGTATCATCCGAGCAACACTCATTGCCGTATCAGAAGTGGGAAACCCTACCATCCTTGCTACCTTTACAGTGATTGCTGCTATTTTACCTATGGCCTTTGTAAGAGGACTTATGGGTCCTTATATGAAACCGATCCCTGTGGGTGCAAGTCTTGCGATGATATTATCTTTGATAGTTGCATTTGTCATCACTCCTTGGGCATCTGTTAGATTATTAAAAGAATCACATACTCATTCTGATAAAGAAGTGGGTCATAAAGTTTCCAAATTAGACCAACTTTACATCAGATTCACTAATTGGTTGTTAGGTACAAAGAAAAATGCAAGTCTCTTTGGAGCCATTACCATTGGATTATTAGTTGTTTCCATGGCTTTTGTAGCTTTCAAATGGGTAAAAGTCAAAATGTTACCTTTTGATAATAAAGAAGAATTCCAAGTTCTAATCGATTATGAACCTAAGACAACTTTAACACAGAGTATGTCCCAATCGGAAGGTTTAGCAAAGACACTATTACAAAATCCGAATGTAGAAAAGATACAAATCTTTGGTGGAGAAGCAGCTCCATTTTCATTCTCTGGGATGGTGAAACATTCATTCCTTCGAAATTTAGATTCGATGAATGACCTGCAAATCATCTTAAAGAATAAAAATGATCGTAAAGCTTCAAGTCACGAAATCATCGAATCACTAAGAGGAGAGATTAAGTCCTTTGGTGAAAAAAATAATGCAGTGACAAAAGTTTTAGAAATCCCTCCAGGGCCTCCAGTGATGGCAACGATGGTAGCAGAAGTGTATGGTCCAAACGTTTCTGAGAGGAAAAAAGTAGCTGAGGAGATATACAATATTTTCAAAGAAGAACCAAGTGTAGTCGATTTGGATACTTCACTCCGAAATGGAAGACCCAAGATGGTTTATCCAATTGATTTTGATAAATCAGGACTATATGGAATCAAAACTTCTGCACTTGCCTATACAGGTTCTTTACTTTTTTCAGAATCACCAATTGTTAGTTTGGCGACGGCAAAAGAACCGGAAGAAGTTTCCATCAACCTCTCGATGAAACAAAATGTTCGTAGTTCAAAATCTCCTTTCCAAAACCAAAACATCATGTCAATGGAATCGGGAGTTGTTTCTTCTGAAAGAGTCCTAGGAAATCCTTACTTAGAAGAAGACAGAGCTCTCTTTCGTAAAAACTTAAAACCTGTGAATTATGTGATGAGTGAACTTTCTGGTGAAGAAGAAGCTCCTGTGTATGGGATGTTAAAACTTGCCCCAAAAATTCAATATGAAACACAAACAGCAGATGTCCCTTGGAACACAACAAAACCTGTCATCAAATGGGACGGAGAATGGTTCATTACATACGAAGTATTCCGTGACTTAGGTGGTGCCTTTGCTGTCGTAATATTACTCATCTATGTTCTTGTGCTTGGATGGTTTAAAAGTTATACAGTGCCTCTTGTCATCATGGCACCAATTCCTATTTCACTCATTGGAATTTTGCCTGGTCACTGGGTGATGGGTGCTTATTTCACAGCAACATCCATGATTGGATTTATCGCAGGAGCTGGGATTATAGTCCGAAACTCAATCATCCTCGTAGATTTCATCGAAGGAGAGATTAAAAAAGGAGTCGAGTTAAAAGAAGCGGTAGTCCATGCAGGAGTCGTTAGGTTTCGACCTATGTTACTAACAGCCTCAGCGGTTGTTGTAGGTTCTTTTGTGATGTTATTTGATCCAATTTTCCAAGGTCTTGCCATCTCACTGATGTTTGGTGAAATTGCAGCCACAGTTCTAAGCCGATTTGCAGTGCCAGTGTTATACTATTGGTTCATTGGTAGGTCAAGACAAGGAGTGATCAAACACGGTTAATCAAATTAGAAACTCCAATTAAATAAAAAAAAGCTGAAGGTTCCCCTTCAGCTTTTGAATCTAAACCCAACATTTAAAATGGTTGGGTTTTTTGTTCCTACAATTATCTAGTTCCTTCGTTTTTGATCTCACTATGATTCTTATACAAACCAGTTGCAGTTAGAGACGGTGCTCTAAGGTGTCCAGTGTATTGTGTATAAGTAGTGCTACCGCTAACGATAGAAGATTGGCATTTGTCAAGACCACCAGCACGGTTGTATCCACAAGAAGAATGGTATGCAACTGCATAGTCATCTTCTCCAGGAAGGATTGCAGAAGGTCCAAATGCACCTTTGTAACCTGGTACATGGTGGATCTGAATTCCAGCCGTATTGTTATGGTTAAACGCACCACGCGCTGTGGATACGATGAGAGATTTGTCCATTGCGTTTCCACCAAAGCCGAATGTAGCACCGTTGAGAGCTGATGCCAGTTCCGATCCACCAGAAGCAGCTGCGAGAGCAGTTACTTTTGTAAGATTGAAACCTTTAGAGGACGCAGTGGATCCCAAATTTGCCAACCAAAACTCAATCGCATAACAGCCCGCAGAGTGGCATACGATTTTGCAAGAGTTTGCCCCTTTGCAATAGTTCGTAAGTCCTGTGGAAATGTTAGTTTGTGCGCGAGCAGATCCGTATGTTCTTGGGTCAGAAGTTCCATCATATCCGATGAAAATTTTGGATCCAGAAACAGTATTCGCAGAGGTTCCCCAGTACGAATTTACGTCTGTTGTTCCCACCCCATTGTGGTTTTTGTCCGATTTACCGTGAATGAACACGGTATAGGTTTGTGCACTAAGCGATCCTGCAACGAGGAACGCAAGTATTGTTGTGATTGAGCTACGCATCTCTTTTTTCCTTTTCCTTTCTATCAATGATTCCTAAATTTATCTCCAACCTTCTGTTTTGATCTGACCATGGTCTAGATACAATCCAGTGGAAGAAACTGAAGGTGCACGGTAGTGACCACTGTATTGGTTATATGTTTTGTTCGAACCAAATGGCCATAATCCTTCATATTGTGTAAGAGAAGATTGGCATTTGTTTAAACCACCTGCACGGTTGTAACCACAAGAAGAGTGGTAAGCAACAGCGTAATCATCTTCACCAGGAAGGATGGCAGAAGCTCCGAACATACCTTTGTAACCAGGGACATGATTCACTGCAACACCAGCCGTATTATTATGGTTAAATGCACCACGAGCAGTTGTTACGATGAGTGATTTGTCCATTGCATTTCCACCAAAACCGAAAGTGATTCCGTTCAATGCGTTTGCAAGTTCCGATCCGCCAGAGGCAGCAGCAAGTGCAGTCACTTTTGTGAGGTTAAAACCTTTCGAAGAAGCAGTAGAACCTAAATTAGATAACCAATATTCAATTGCATAACATCCAGCCGAGTGGCATACGATTTTGCAAGAGTTTGCCCCTTTGCAATAGTTAGTAAGTCCTGTGGAAATATTTGTTTGGGCACGAGAAGAACCGTAGGATCTAGGATCAGTTGTTCCATCGTATCCAATGAAAATGCGAGTTCCGCCTACGGAATTCACAGAAGAACCCCAATACCCGTTCACATCAGTGGTTCCCACACCGTTATGGTTTTTGTCTGATTTTCCGTGTATGAACACAGTGTAAGTTTGTGCGCTGAGTGACCCTGCTAGGAGCAAAGTTGTGATGGCTGTGAGGAGAGTTCGCATGGTATTTTCCTATTCCCGTTTGATGTTTCTCTTGTTGTATAAGTTTGGCAAAAGATTGACAAGAATTTTTTTGACCAATTTAGACAAAATTTTAACATAATTTTGCCATTGTCGCTGGTTTCATGACAAAACTACCTGAGAAATCCTAGGAATTTGCTAGGGGGAGGTGGATGGTGAAGAGGGTTTTCCCTGGTTGGCTTTGGACTTGGATTTTCCCTTGGTGGTTTTCGATGATTTTTTGGACGATAGACAATCCGAGTCCGGTGCCCATTCCCAACTCTTTTGTTGTGAAAAATGGTTCAAAGATCCGAGGTAAGATGTCTTCGGGAATTCCCTTTCCATTATCTTCGATTTGTATCACAGCTTCCGAATTGGTAGTTTTGAGACTGATGGAAATTTTGCCGTTTTCACTAGGACAGGCTTGGAAGGAATTATAGACCAAATTGGTCCAAACTTGTACAAGTTCGTCTGCATGCCCATATACGAGTGGGTCTCCTTCACAATTCCATTCTAACTCCACATGGGGTTTCCAACTTTTGGAATACATACTTAAAACTGACTCAATGCCTTCTCTCAGAGATAATTCTTTTTGGTTGTCTTTAGGCCCTTGGTACGAGTGGTGTTTTAAGGCGAATACGATTTTTGAGGCACGTTCGACTGCAGTTTCAATGATTCCTAAATGGAATCGGATCACGTGTTCATTGAGTCTTGATTGGAAGGCTTCGATTCCTTCTTTGGATTCAAATATAAATAAATAATGAGATGGTATCTCTTCCATATGAAAATCGAAACAGGTATCGGCAAGAGAGATTGGATCAGGAACTTGTTTTGCTCTAAAAAAGTTTGTGAGTTCTCGTTTTCGTTTGAATCTTGATGTGACTTCCGAACGTTTTTGATTTTTGAAACTTTCAATGAGTGAATCTGCTTGGACCTCTAATGGAGAACGTTGGTCGGAATCATCGGAAAATTGACTATCCTTTATGAATTGGATACTCCCTTTGATGGCAGCGAGTGGGTTGTTGATTTCATGTGCTACACTTGCAGCGATTTTACCCAAAGTGGACATTCTTTCTGCATGTAACAGTTGTTCCTGGGTATCACGTAATTCTAAGATTGTATTATTGAGAGATACAGTTCTTTCTTCAATTTTTTGTTCGAGTTGGAATCTTGCTTCCCTAACGATCGAAATCATTTCATTAAAACTTTTTGATAGTTCGCCAATTTCATCTTTACTGGAAACTTCTACTGAAACAAATAAATCACCTGATTGCATCCTTCTGATTCCAGAAAGAAGTCTCGTTAAAGGGAAAACGATACTAGTTTTATGTAGTACCGGGTATAACATAAAGATTGTGAAAATCGAAAAAAGTAGCGTTATGATTAACCATACAACAGTTTGGTGAACCTTTTCTCTGTATTCAATGTAAGGGATTGCGACTAAAAAGTGATGGTTTTTCGCGAAAAAATCAGAAGTCCAATAAATTCCAGTAGGATCATTGTTGAAAGTATCCACTTTGAAAAATTCATAGGAAGGAATTCTGTTCTGTAAGGTTTCAATTTGATTTTCTGAGAATTCAATTTTATTGATGCGAAAGTTTTTTTCCTGCATGTCAATGACGAGGTCAGATAAATATACAAAAGGATAAATGTTTCCAAGTTCCAATTGAGTTTTGATATTATGTTTTTCTCGACTCATTTCATTTTGAATGTCGATACGGAAACGATTGAACAAAAAATTTGCAACAATCGAAAGTATGAGATACAAAATTGTTAGATTAAAAGTCATAATCTTAAATCCAACAGTTGAAGGAACAGTGTCTTGATTGAGTGAAACCAAAACAAGGATGGTCATGATGATGATTGTAAGATTGGTCAGAACAAATAAATAAGTAGGTTTACTTACATAATTGAGATCAACAAGAATGTCAGCAAATGCTAAAGAAAGGATTCCTAAGATTGCTAAGATAAATCCACCAGTTGCTCTTTTTTTGGATCCATCTAATCGTTTGTATTTTGCAAATAGAGCAGCTAAGGTATTCACTAGAACCAAACAAAGAACAATCGCAATGGACAAAATGGAAAATTGGATCAACGTGTTTTCTGACGATTGAACGGGAACATAAAATTCCATTTTGGGATCAAAACGAATTTCGCGAAAAAAGAAACCGATTCCATTCCACAAACCTGCAACGATAGCAAGTCCTGTTTGGATACGCAAACTCCATTTACGCCAACGTGGGAATAAGTCTTTTTGGAACCGAAATGCTAACTCAGAAGTAGATACACCCAGGACGAGAATGGCAGGATTTTTTAGAAAAACAAATACGTAGGCTGTAAGGTGGTGTAAGAACGAATTACAAATCGACCAAGCAATGGACCAATAAAACAAACTGAGTAAAGGGATGAGTAATCCTCTAAAACTAGGGGTCAGGTCCTCTTTTCTCGAACGAAAGTAAATATAGGCAATCCCACTGACCAAACTGAGTCCGAAATAGAAGAAACTGTAAAGGTTGAGAGTTGGTGCCAAGCCTTTCCAGAAATGCGAGCGAAGAATCTTTCGGCAAGCATTTCCCATTTGTTCGTTTTTTCCGTTGTGCATTGCACAAATTACCCTTGCCACCAGAGGGTGGTGCCAGAAACTGACATTATTGTGCGTTGCACAATAAGGAGACACTGAGTCACCATGCGAAAACAATCCAATTTCTTCCATAAAATCGCTGTATTTGGTTTGGGTTTGGTCTTTCTCTTCGAATCCTACGGGAAAATCAACCCTTCAGGAAACAGTCCAAGTGATCTTTCCGCAAGGGTAAAATTACATTCCCTCGTTGCGAAAAACCGACCCGGTCTTTCCAAAAAGGAACAAAAGGACTTGGTCACAGTGATTGAAAGGGCTTCTTACCACATTCGATTCCCAAAAGAGAAAGTCACTACTGCAAAAGAACCAATGGACAAATTGGGGTTTTTGGTTGGCCTCATCCAAACGGAATCACAATTCAATACTCGAGCAAAATCACATAAAGGTGCTATTGGCCTTATGCAAGTGATGCCGGAAACGGCGAAGTGGCTTGCAAATAAAGAAGGAATCCCGTTTCATTCGGAAAAAGATCTTTTGGAACCTGAAACAAATTTAATATTAGGTGTTCTTTATTTAAATTATCTAATGGAACGCACTGAATCTCTCGAAGCTGCATTGTTATCTTATAATGCTGGTTTAGGTGGATACAAACGATTTGGAGGTGTTCCTTCTTATTCACGAACAGTATACAAATACTATGAAGAATGGAAACAGATGCCTATTCCGACTGAAATTCCGATTTCTGAATCAATCGCGAGTCTCTTTTCCATTTAAATTTTACTTTACATCGTTTCAAAACCGACAAGGCTCTTAACCGTTTTATTAAAGATAAGGAAGGGAGCGTATGGATTTATTTCGTAGATACGGTGTGTATCTAACTGTTGTTATACTAGTATTAGTAGGTTTGATCTTTTATTTCGTTAAGGATGGTTTCGGTTCTGACCAAGAAGCAAAAGAGAAAGCAAGACAAGAAAGAATGGCAAGAAATTCGGATCCAACGCAAGGAAATGAATCAGGTGGAGAAGGTGGTGATGGAGGAGAAGGGATTCCTGATGACGGAGCAACTCCTGAATATATATTAGAAAAATACTTAGAATGGGCTGAATACCCACCCTTCTCAAGACCAATGTCAATTCTCAATCATGATTTAGCGTTCCCATTCATCATTGAAACATCCCCAGATTATACAATCGATGCAAAAACGAACGAACCAACAGGTTATGTATGTTTATTCCAACCAAAAACATGGGCAGTGATTGGAAATAAGGATATGATGTATGTTACACTCGAATGTCGAGATAAAGCAAGGAATCGTGTAAAAGTTTCTATTGATTCACACCAAGTTTTCAAAGAGTGGGAAGGACAACGATTTGGTGTGGTGAGTGCATCAGTTAACGATAGTGGAACCGATGGTGACCAAACAAGAGGTGATAACATTCATACATTCTCATGGAAACCACAAAAAGCTGATTGGGGACAAATGTCTCTTGTAGCTGAAATTACATATGGTCCTGAAAATTTAAAAACAACATTAACTTCTAGTTTTTTTTCCAGTCCTTCCATTCCTGCAGAGTTTAATGGAGTTTTTTCGGACTCACTCCAAGATGGGTCTCTGATTGTGAGAGCAGTAGTCAATGTATACAAAAAAGGAAAATACCATTTAGAAGCCAATTTAAAGGATGAAAAGAATGGTGAATATATCGCCTATGCAGTGTATGACGGTGATCTTGTTTCTGGATCAAATGAAGTAGAATTTACTTTTTTTGGGAAAATCCTACGTGATAAAGACTTAGATGGACCTTACCTTGCTACTTCTTTTAGAGGGCATCGAGTCAATTTGCCGATTGATCCTGATTGGTTTAACCAAGGCGCAGAAGGTTTACGTAAAATCCAGGCAGCAAAAACAACAGAACCTGATCGTGAATTAGTTCTCCCTTACAAAGATGAATACAAAACCAAATACTATAAAGTTGAATCTTTTTCCAATTCGGCTTGGGACTCAGCTGATAAACAAAACCGAATTCGTCAAATTAAAGCACTACAATAAAGTATGATACATTCAATTAAAAAATTCATTCACAAGAGACCATTCCTCAGTCTTTTGTTTCTTTTTATCCTAACTTTACCGATTACCTTACATTTCCTGTTTTGGGGACTTGTTTCTTTAAAAGCTCCCAGGTACCAAGGTGAAATTCGTTCCGAAAAGTTAACTGCAAAAGCAACAGTCATTCGAGACGAAGTGGGAATTCCACATATTGTTGGTGAGGATGCAAAGTCCGCATATTTTGCGTTAGGTTTTACGATGGCGCAGGATCGGATTTTCCAAATGGAATTACAGAGAAGGATTGGGAAAGGTGAACTCACTGAAATTTTTGGTGAAAAACTCATCCCATCCGATCAATTTTTAAAATCGTTATTATTGAAACAAACTGCGGAAAACTACGCCAATCAGACAAAACACATTTATCCTGAAGCTTGGGAACAATTGGATTGGTTTTTGGAAGGTGTAAATCATTTCTTAGAAACTGAACCATTACCCATTGAATACACAATCCTTGGGATCAAACCTCGACCTTTTGACCGGGTGGATGCGATTTCGTTCTTATTTTATATGGGATTTTCATTTGCAGAAGGGATTAAATCTGATAGTTTGTATTCTATCATGGAATCTGAGTTAGTTGGTAGATCGGCTAGCGAATTATTTCCAAGGTATGATTTTGAACCAAATGCCTCCATTTTGGAATCCCAACCTGGTGTTAAAAAATTAACATCAAATCTTCCGGTTCCAAACCTAAATCCAAAGTATGAAATAAAAGGCCGTGATATTAAAAGTTCACTCACACAAGTAAACAAAGATATCACCAACTTAAAGCAATTGGTAACGTTTGTGAGTTCATTAAACCTCCCGATTGAACCATTAGAAGGTAGTAATTCGTGGCTTGTTGGTCCCAGTCGTTCTGCGAGTGGTGGTGCAGTTCTTGCCAATGACCCACATATTGCTTTATCCAATCCAGGTGCTTGGTATGAAGCGTATATCGAATACCCAGGTTACGAAAACTATGGTTACTTTTTGTCCATTATTCCTTTTCCACTCATTGCTCATAATAGGGACAAGGCATGGGGTTTAACCATGCTCGAACAAGATGATGTGAATTTGTATATGGAAACCATTGAAGCTGGTAAATATAAGTCAGGTTCCAATTGGAAAGAATTAACTTATTATAAAGATGAGATCAAACAAAAAGATGGAACTAAAATTCCGTATGAAGTTGCGATCACAAACCACGGGCCAATCATCACCGAACACATAAAAGGTTATAAAGGTAGGCCAGTTAGTTTGTACTGGGCACATCACCATCTAGACAATCCACTCTTAGATGTTTTGTATAAGATGGGTAAATCAAAGTCATTCCAAGAATTGGATTCTGCCTCCTCTATGATTGGAGCACCGGGCCTCAATTTTAGTTACGCAGATAAAGCAGGGAACATTGCCTATTATGCAGTGGGAAGATTCCCAATCCTAAAATCTGGAAATCCAAGAAAAATTTTAGAAGGTTCGACAGGTGAAAATGATGTGATAGGTTATGTTCCGTCTAAGGACAATCCTAAGATCATCAATCCCAAAAATGGGATCATAGTCACGGCCAATAACCTCGTCACAAGTGGAAAATTACCTGGACTTGGTAAACCTGAAGGAAATTGGCAACCACCAGATCGTTTTCAACGGTTAGTTGGAATTCTTGAAACCCAAGAAAAATGGAGTTTGGAAGAACTAGCAGCCATTCAAAATGATACAGTTTCTTCTTTTGCACCAGAATACTTAGAGATTTTGTTTTCTTCCGTGAAGGAACCAAAAACGTTAGGTGGCAAAAAAGTTTTAGAAATCCTTAAAAATTGGAATTTTGAACATTTTCCAGAGTCCCAAGGGGCAGCTGTGTATGATGTTTTCTTTTACATCACAATGAAAGAACTTCTCATAGATGAAATGGGACCTGAACACTTCGAACTGTATGGGGACATGGCAGAGTATTGGAATGCGTACCGTCGATTCATCCGTAATCCAAATTCAAATTATTGGGATGACCTTCGAACAGTAGAAACCTTGGAAACAAGAACTGATATCTTAAATCGTTCCATTGAACTAACTGCCAGATATTTGGAAAAAAATGTTTCTGCCTCACCAAGTCTTTGGAAATGGAAATATTTATACAAAATCAAACACCCACACCCACTTGGCGTTTTACCTTTGATAGGTGGTGTTTTTAATATTGGTCCCTTACCAAGTGCTGGTGGAGCCGAAGTTGTAAATAATCTAAAATACAAACTGATGAAAGAGGATTGGACTGCTATGGCAGGACCTTCCAAACGTAGGGTCATTGATTACGGAAGGTTCGATGAGTCAGTGACACAACTTCCGATAGGGAATAGTGGGAATTTAGGAAGTCCGTTTTATGGAAATCTTGTGGATGATTATATCAATGGGGTCCACAGAAAAATCCTATATTCGAAAAGCCAAGTGGGGGTTGGCAAGTATCGTTTAGAATTCCAACCCAAATAAGAGATTTTTCCCTACCCATCTGGGTAGGGATTCAATTTTCTACTCTTCCCATTTTTGTTTTGGTCGATTCTTAAAGTAGATGGTTCGGCACTTCATTTATCCATTTTTATTCGTATCGTTTCTGTTTGCACAGTCACCATCTGATCGAATGGCATTTGCTTTTCGTAGCCAATCCTCTTTAGATCCACTTCGTATGATTGTTGTGGGGGAAGTAGTTGGGATTGAAAAAGCAAGTTTTTACGAAGTTGATAAACTTTCACAAGAATTAGAAGTCGATACAAGACCGGACACAGTCACAATCAAGGTGGCAGATCCAAAAGGCATTCGAGTTGGCCAAACCCTCTATTTACTCGAAAAAAACCAAGACCACAAAACGTTCCGTGATGCTAACATCGTCGGAATGATCACTGTCAAATCCGTTTACCTCACTACTTTTTTTGGATGGCAGGTGCGCGGAGAAGGTTACCTTCGTTTGATCGAAGATAGGCCAGTAACAGCTGCTAGAATGCTCGATACGACTAAGTATGAAGAAGCCTTTATCGCAAAAAAACAAGGTGATCATTATTTTGCCAAAGGCCAAATGGATGAAGCACTTCGTAAATACAAACATGCTGTTTCTTTGGACCAAAGTTCACCTGATTTACATTATGCATTAGGAAAAGCCCATTGGAAAGATGGAGAAGGGTATGTCTCAACGGCCTTTGAATATTCCATGGCTTGGAAAAATAGAGAACGATTTTCGAATCCCCAAGAACGTTTGTTATTCCTTGTGGACTACTTACGGTTTTTGACTTTTTATTTCAAAGTAGAAGGGAAAGAAAACAAAAAACAATTAGAACTCATGCCTCAAGTAGCAAAAGAAGCACGCACCTTATATCCAAAAATATACGAAGTTTGGTTGTATAGTTTTGAAGTGACTTACTTAAGTTTATTACATACAAATTTATCTGGGAATACGGTTGATCTTCGTAAAACAAGGGATGAACTTTCCAGCCGTTCAGAAGAATTTTTAAACAAAGCATATTCTCTTAGGAAATCCGATTATTACCTTCATAAATTAGCATGCGAGTTTTACAATTTACGATGGAAAGAGACAAGAGGAACCAATGAAGAAACCACTTATCGATCCAAACTAGTAGAACATGGTAAACTTTTACGATTGTATTATACTGGCGAAACTACTTTGTCGGAAGATTTACTAAATTCGATTCGTCTTGCTGAAAAACAATCTGGATTACTCTGAAAGAATTTTCATACTCTTTTCAAACAAATAAGATTCTAAGAACAACATGTCATCTGGTGCTGAACTAAAGTAGTTCACACCTAAATGGTAGTGGTCTCCTTTATCTAAAAAACGAATGATTTCACCCCGTAAGATCATGGTCCTTTCTTTATTCAGTGGGATAAACATTTTGATGATATTGTGTCGTTTTAAATAATGAAACAGTCGTTTGTCATATATTTCAAAAAGTAAACCATCTAATGAAATATCGACAACTTTGGTTGTGGATTGCATGGTTTCATAACTTCCATACTGAATTGCAATTTTTGTGAATACATAACTGATAATTTCTGCTAATTCAAATATATAGATTGCTTGGTTTTGTGAAATTGTAAATCGTTCCATTGCAGTGGAATATACTTTAATATAACCCACAACATCTTCGTACAATCGGATTGGTGTAATGATATAAGAAACATAGAAATTTCTGGACTCGTGTTTTCTCATGGATTCAAAAAAATCCAAGGCAAATTCATCTCCTAGTTCCTTTGCCATCTCTTTGTGTTCAGAATAATAATTAAATAACACATCATCTTTGGGCTCATTGATATAGGAGGTGATTCGATTACAATCAGGGATATAGATGGTTTTTCCAGAACGTAAGATTGTTTTTTTTATAAAATCCTCAAATTCGTTTAATTTTTCATCTTCCTTGTAAAAATGAATTTCATAATCCTTGGAAATCCTTTCGATTGCCTCAGTTAACATAATATTGATGAGTTTACTGTCTGGCCTGTCTTTTCGTACTTCCTTCATTAGGTGAGGGAACCGGCTTTCTGCATAAAGGTTTTTCCCAACTTCCCTTGACCCTCCAGACAAACTCCGGAAGAGTATGATAAAGTTCATGAACAAATCATCAACTGGGATTCGTTTATTCGTTCTTAGTTGGTAGGATTGTAACTCCGTTGGAGTTTTGATGACAATTTGGTCTTTTTGGATATCAAGGATGACAACTTCAAACTGATAATTGATGTTCATCACCTCAAATCGAACTCGGGCTCTACGGGAACCTTTTTCGACGAGGTCAGGGATCATGAGAGTGACTGTATGAGCTTCAATTTCCTCTACAGCAGCTACTAAGTTATCCTCTTCATAGATAAATTCAAACTCTCTGTTGTCAGCTTTTAGATAGTAAAATAGGTGTTTAACAATATTGACATCAGATCCAATAATCGTCTCATCGAATAACGATTCTAAAATCGTGATGAGTTCCTGCATCGAATCCGTTCTGCCGATTGCCATACTAAAATTATCGATTTTTAGAGGCCCAAAACTGATTTTCTAGCAGAGAAAATATGCCAGAAAACGACAGAATCCGCCGAAATGGGAAGTATATGGAACTAACTCTCCCCAAACATGTAAATCCTGAGCTGATGCCAATGATCCGACAAGGACTCTTAAATCCTGAAAAGGTAGCCATCCTGTCAGAACTCCATTCCATAGTGGAACGATTTGCCGGGTGTTTGTATACGGATGAAGAGGCACAAAAGAAAATTTTGGAAAAAACAGGATCTCTCCCTGATCTCATCACTTGGGGTGATTATTTCCAAACGGAAGTAGCTTCCCGTTATTATTTAGAATCAGAAGATTCACTCCGCAGGATCATCGATACAATCCGATTTGATTTGATTTCTTCCCATTTGATTTTCTCTGGAAAACCAGACCACTACAAAGACAAAATCAGAGCTGATGTATTGTTTAGCAAAGGCATTGATTCTGCTTTACCAAATCAAAATATGGAAAGCCAACACTTAGAAATTTTACTCAATTACTTTGAAAATATGGAGATCGGGAAAAAACCTTTATCTTTACAAGATAAAGCCTGGTACGAATCCTTTCAGATAGATGAAATCGCGATTTGAATCCAAAGAGTATGAATTCCTAGAAACAGAATCCCGTGAAACAGAAGATGGAACCATTCTTTCCATCTTCTTAAACAACCCTTCTTCCCGTAATTCCATGACATGGAAAATGGGGGAAGAGTTCTTCGACCTCATTCATTCCATTCGCAAACAGAAAAAATTACCAAGAGCCGTTATCATCTCTGGTCGCAGTGATGTATTCTGCGCAGGTGGTGATTTGAATTTATTACGATCTTTTTCTGAAAAAAGTTTTTCGCAAAACAGGCGTGATATGAGAAAGTTCTATGGTTTCTTTTTGTCCGTCAGAAAACTTCCGGTCCCTGTCATTGCTGCGGTGAATGGACATGCAATTGGTGCAGGTCTTTCCTTAACGTTTGGTTGTGACTTACGTATTTTTGCAAGTGATGGAAAGTATTCGTTTAATTTTGTCCGATTGGGCATCCACCCAGGAATGGGATCGAGTTTCCTTGCCCCGGAACTTTTGGGAAAAAGTTTAGGTGGTAGGTTACTGCTAACTGGTGAAACGTTTAACGGGGAGATGGCTAAGGAGTGGGGGCTTGCATTAGATGCCGTTCCCAAAACATCTGTGTATGAACGTGCTATGGAACTTGCCCTTTCGTTATCAAAAGCCGCTCCTCTTGCCTTACAAGAACTCAAACAAAATTTGTACTCCTGGAAACAGTTGGATTCGGCATTGAAAAAAGAAGCAGAATCACAAGCGCGAAACTTTATCTCAGATGACTTTAAAGAGACCATCCAGAGTATTATAGAAAAACGAGATCCTAAGTTTAAGGGTAAATAAAATTTTAGAAAGTTTCTAAAATTTTGTCTCGACAAGCGACTGGTAAGGGGTTACATAAAAGTTTGATGTCTGAGCTTCCACTCAATCCTGATTGTTTTTTATGTGATTATAAAAATCATAATGTGCTCCATTGTGCAGCCCATGAAACAATTGAACGAATCAATGCAGGGAAAGATTTTACGATCTTCCCTCGTGGCAAACACCTCGTCACTGCCGGTGTAAAAGCCGAAGGATTTTTTTTCATCAAATCAGGACTCGTTCGCAGTTATGTGCAACTTGCCAGTGGCAAAGAACAAACACTTCGTTTGAGTGGCCCTGGCGATTGGGTCGGATTTCGTGATTGTATTTCCGATTCCATTTCCCACCACAATGTTGTTGCGGTTGAAGACACTCATGCTTGTTACATCACAGGAGCTCTCATCGATGCTCTTGTCAAAGATGATAGTAATTTCCAAAAAGAAGTATTCCGTCAAATGGCCAAAGAGTGGCGTGAGATGGAAGAACATGTGGTCTCTCTTGGGACCAAACAAGTCCATGAAAAATTAGCAGAGATCCTCATCGTCTTAGACAATGCACAAGGAAGAAAAAACCATGTGGAATTAAAAGTCACAAGGGATGTTCTTGCGACTTTCATTGGTACAAAAACGGAAACCTTGGTGCGTGCCCTTTCGGATCTCAAAGCCAGAGAATTTATCTCTGTCGACAAAAACCGCATCGACATTCTGAACAGAGATGCATTGTATTCTCTCTCAAAAATTGCCTAAATTTTTATCACAGCTATTAAGCAAGTGCCATGGATTTCCGATGGTAGAAGTGATTGATAATCAAGGTAGGGTCTGTTGCCTGATTTTACCTTAAATCACTCCCGGGGGGCTTCCGAAAGGATTCCCCCTTTTTTTATTTCCCTTGTTTCTTTCCCTAGACTCTAAATTTTGGAAGTACCATGAGTAGAAATCGAAGCCAGGGCCCTAGTTTGTTCGGGAATCCGATCCTTCATCCATTGAATGTCATTTTAATCCTCAATTGTGTTATCTTTTTTTTACAATACTTCGCAAACCAACAATTGATCTTTCGATTTGGACTCACTCCTGACTTCGTACTTAGTGGCGAAATTTGGCAAATTCTAACCTACGGATTTTTACATGAGGTTGGATTATTACCAATCCATCTTTTGTTTAATATGTATGCTATGTACATGTTAGGAAGTAATATCATTCCGATCATTGGGAAAACTAAGTTTATCATATTATATTTTTTATCACAGATTGGTGCGGGTATTTTTGTAGTTGGTTCCGCATATTTAAACTTTATGTTAGGTGGTGGAATTTCCATATTAGAGTCCATGACCTCACAAACAATTGGTGCGTCGGGTGCAGTCTTCGGCTTACTCGCGTTATTTGGTTTGTTTTATCCGAATGCAGAATTATTATTATTCATTTTCCCGGTGAAGGCTAAAAATGCTGTTTGGGTATCACTTGTGATTGGGTATTTGATTTCCCAATTTGGAAATGCACCCATTTCGAATACCTGCCATTTGGGCGGAGCCGTGACCGCATGGTTACTTGTGAAACTTTTTCCTAAACATTTTTTACCAACAACAATGCCATACCTTCCAGGAATGGAATGGGAATCACCAAGGCAATCTGAATCAGTCTCGCAACAAAAACCAAAAGTGGTGCCTGTGGAAGATTTGTTTTTGGACCAAAAAAAACTCAACGAAACTGTCTTACGCCAAATTGAAACCAAAAAAGATCGATCTTCGGTCATAAAATATTTACAACCATTACAAGTAGAAAACGCCAATATTTGCCCTCCCTCTACGTATAATACCGAAGATCCCATTTGTTTACGGTGTGAGTGGTTGCCAAATTGTGCCTTACGAAAGGTTCAGGAATAATTTTTCGTCTAATTCCTTGACACTCATTTGAGATGGGGATAATGAAACTATGCCTGAAGAAAAAAAGTCCTCTGTGGATGAGGTATTAAAACGCGAAAAATTAGCAAAAGACTTCGAAAAGGAAAAGCGAGTTTCCGAGCAGAAGGCAATCGAACAAGCAGCATCGAAACTGTCTTCACAAAGCCAAGTTGTCACTGAGACTTCTAAATCTTCCAAATTCATCACCAATATCGACATTGCCTTTTCTCAGGCAAAATCAGATTTGCGGTATTATTTTTTGAATGATGGCAATTATGCGGATGAATTCAAACGAATGTTTGTCGAAAACGAGGCGATTTTCAAACGGTATGGAATCACGAGCCAAAAGTATATGGAATACATTCGTGAATCCTTCGATCGTTATAAAAAGATCCATGACATGATGCCACTCGATCCCATGAAACCTAAACATTTTAAATATGTGGAAGATTCGATTACTGAACTCATCCGAATGTTCAACCAAAGGTTTGGAAAATAGAGGGAAATTTCAGGAAAAAAGGAGCGGATTTCCCTAAAAAATTGAGAAGGATTTTTACCTGGTTTGTTAATCCCAATAGAGGGACATATTTGGACTCACGTTGGAAACGGATTTTGGTTTTTGTTTTGGTCGCATTGGTTTATTGTTTTTGGGTATTTATTGGTTATAATTTGGTAGGTGTTTTGAGCCTCGCATCCTAAATCGTTTACATTCTCTCTTGACATCAGGGTTTTCTACCAAACATGCTTAGGAATATGGTGGAATCCAGAAAAACATCCGAAACGGACATCCGCTTGGACCTAAACCTCCGAGGCAGTGGTGTTTATTCATTCGATACAGAAATCCCTTTTTTTGAGCATATGCTCTCGCATATAGCCAAACACGGTCTCATTGACATGGACTTAAAACTTCGTGGGGACATTGGTATTGATTGCCACCATTCCGTGGAAGACACAGCCATTTTACTTGGACAAATGATCCATAACCAACTCGGGGACAAAAAAGGAATCTTTCGGTATGGAAATTTCACCCTTCCGATGGATGAAGTTTTGACAACTGTGGCAGTTGACTTAGGTGGAAGATTTTATTTTAAATATACTGGACCCGCACTAGATGGGAAGTTTGGAATTTACGACGCCGAACTTACGTTAGAGTTTTTACAAAAACTAGCACTAAACGCAAAAATGAACCTCCATGTTGTGGTACATTATGGTGAAAACAGACACCACATCCACGAATCTATATTTAAGGCCTTGGGAAAAGCATTACGCCAAGCAATTTCGATTGATTCAGGTGCCAAAGACCAAATCCCTTCTACAAAGGGAATGCTAGAGTGATTGCAGTTTTAGATTTTGGAATGGGGAATATCCATTCCTTATTAAAAGCAGTTTCTTTATACACCGATGATTTTGTTTTTACTGACGATCCGGACAAAGTAAAATCGGCAGATAAAATCATTTTACCAGGTGATGGACATTTTGATAAAGCGATGCAAAACCTAAATGAGTTAGGATTTGTTTCTATCATCAAAGAACATGTCGCAGCTAAAAAATATTTATTTGGTATTTGTATCGGTTATCAAGTGTTATTTGAAGATTCAGATGAAACCAATAAAGTTGGTTCTACAATTCCTGGATTAGGACTCATCAGAGGCAAAATCAGAAAGTTTGAAGGTAAAGCCAATCTCAAAGTTCCTCATATGGGTTGGAACAAACTCTTTGATATCAAACAAAAGAACACAAAACTTTTAAAAGGAATTCCAAACGAATCCTTTATGTATTTTATTCATTCCTATAGACCAGTTGGTGTAGATAGGTTGGATATTACAGCTAACTGCCATTATTATGGAGAATCGTTCCCAGCAGTAGTCGAAAAGGAAACTATTTTTGGAACTCAATTCCATCCAGAAAAATCAGACAAAATTGGGCTTGGAATCCTTAAAAATTTTATCGAACTTTAATGTTAGTATTACCAGCAATTGACTTACTCGACAATGAAGCAGTCCGCCTATTACAGGGAGACTATGCTAAAAAAACGGTTTATTCTTCTTCCCCTGAAAAAATGATCCAAGTGTTTGAAAAACAGGGTGCAACTCTCATCCATATAGTGGATTTAAATGCAGCAAAAACTGGAAAATCAGAAAACGGAAAAACAATCAAAAAAATTAAAGAAGAATGCTCCGTCGAACTTGAGCTAGGTGGAGGAATTCGCTCTATCGAAAATATGAAATTCTATGATGGGCTCGGAGTTTCACGTTTTATTTTAGGCACTGTTGCTGTGGAAGATCCGAACGTTGTCGAAAAAGGTTTAGAAATGTTTGGGCAAAATAGGATTGTCATTGGCGTTGATGCTAAGAATGGTTATGTGAGAACGAAAGGTTGGGAAACCAATTCTGGAATTTTATATAAAGATTTTTTAAAGACGATGTATGGAATGGGAGTCCGCCATGTGATTTTCACTGACATATCCAAAGATGGAATGATGGAAGGGCCCAATACAGATGTGTACATTGAATTACTTAATGAATTTCCTGATTTACAATTGGTTGCTTCTGGTGGGGTTTCTAAAACTGAAGATTTGGTAACTTTATTTGAAAGAACGAATGGAAAATTGTTTGGAGCTATCACAGGTAAAGCCATTTATGAAGGAAAATTAGATCTAAAAGAAAGTATCAGGATTCTAAATCAAAAGAGGGAAAAGTAGAAATGAATCGTAAAAATTTGGCAATCGGTGGTCTCGTCGTAGGAGTTTTAGGACTTCTTTTTTCGTTCCTACTAGCAGTAGAGTATTTTGGAATTGGGACTGATAATGTAGCTGGAGCCGCTTGTTCTGCATTAGGTGGTGGAGATTCTTGTTTAAAAGTCGCTGAAAGTTCCTATTCAGCCATCCCTGGAGTTCCATTTTTAGGCAACGTTCCTATCGCCTTACTTGGGTTTGGGTTTTATGGATTAATCACTTATGCATTTTATCTCATTTCTAAAAGTACAAGTTCTGATGAAGTCACAAAACTAATTTCTCTACTGTTCCCAGTTTTGGTTTTAGGATTCATATTTGATCTAATTCTTTTTGGAATTTCTGTGGGAATTATCGGCACAATTTGCCAATTGTGTTTTGTCACATACCTAGTCACCATCTCTCTATTAGCAATTTTGTTTCTGTTATGGAAAACAGAAGGGAAACCAAAGTTAGATATAACATCTTCTTTAAAAGAAGGGATTACTACATTTGGACTCGTTTTCTTTTTTAGTTTTTCAGTTGGATTTGCTTCTAGTAAAATGTGGGTGAAAAGTGAATCATCGAATACACTAGCTACATCTCGTGGAATGGATTCTAAGGAAATCCAAACTAAGATTGATGCTTTTTTCTTAGAGCCAACACTTGGAATCAAAACACAAGGTTCACCATTCATTGGGAAAAAAGATGCACCCATCACAATCGTAAAGTATGCTGATTACAATTGTGGACATTGCCTTCATACAAGCCATATTTTACACACAGTTCTTTCTGAGTATGATGGAATGGTAAAAGTAGTGTATAAAAATTTTCCTTTAGATGGTTCTTGTAACCGACTCATGCAACAACCAAGACCAGGGGCAACTTCCTGTGTAGCTGCAATGGCTGCGATTTGTGCAGACAAACAAGGAAAATTTGAACCAATGTATCGTGGTTTGTATGATAACTTAGAGAAGGGTGTGGCTCATTCAGGTGCGAGTGTTGTGAATTTAGCGAACCTGATTGGTCTCAATGTTTCCTCATTAAAAGCCTGTATGGCATCCAAAGAAGCTCAAAACCAATTGAATGCAGAAATAGACGAAGCAGAAAAATTAAATATCCAATCCACTCCTTCTCTTTTTATCAACGATCGTAAGATTGAAAGTGGAACACCAAATCCAATATTCTTAAAAACGTTATTGGAACAAATCATCCAAAAGATGTAATGCTTTCAGCACCTAAGTTCTTTTAGGTGCCAATCGGATGGGTCCTTCTGGTAAAAGAGAAGGATCTCCCACCTTTTCCAATTCCCAAGAATTTAAAACAGTATTGTCTTTTGTGTGGAGTGCAGGTCGTAAACTCATCACTGATTGGTTTTGTTTGTACAAAGACCTACGACCATAAAACCATCCACTTGTTTCTTCTGGATGTGTGTTTTTTCCATACACTCCTCGCATGAGATAACTTTGTTTGGTATCCTCTGCCAATTTACGAAAGGAAATCGGATCCATCGAAATCGTGTGGTCTGGCCCTTCCAAGTTTCGGTCTAAAGTGAAATGTTTTTCGATGACAACAGCACCAAATCCAATAGCGAGAGTGGAAGCGAGTGTGCCATCGGAATGGTCACTAAATCCAACAACAAAATCTGTTGTGTCCAAATAATAAGGAATGGATTGTAAATTCACTTTGTCTAGTGGTGTTGGGTACATGGACACACAATGTAAGAGACAAACTTCTACCCTTTCATCTTGGAATTTAGAAATGGCACGAATCACTTCTTCTGGTAAGGCAGCGCCAGTGGAAACAATGATAGGTTTCCCTGTTTTGATGACTTTGTTTAACAGAGATAAGTTGACGATATCACCTGATGCAATTTTATAAATAGGAACATTGAGACTTGATAATAAATCCACAGCTGAATCACAAAGGGGAGTAGAAAAAAAATCGAGTCCCAAATCCAAAGCTGTTTTTTGGAATTCACGATGAAAGGTTTCATTCAATTCATACTGTTTGAAGATATCAAATAAAAACTTTACATCAGGGTTTTTGGCATCTATGAACTCTTCTGTGCGATAGGTTTGGAACTTAACCGCATGGGCACCTGATTCTTTTGCCTTTTCGATCGTACGTTTTCCAATTTCTAAATTGGCATTATGGTTGAGTCCAATTTCTGCTACCAAATATGGACTTGAGTTTCTAGTTATGCTTTTGTTCCCGATATGAAAATCCAAAGTGTGCCTCTAGATTTCATTGTCGGCAGATTAAACAAATCCTAAAATTTTTCCTAATTGGTAAACCAGAAATGAACTTGTTATGGCAAGTGTGGTCATATAGAAAAACTGCACAGTAGGCCATAACAAACTTCCTGTTTCCTTTTTGGTGACGGCAAGAGTCGACATACACTGGCTTGCAAAGGCAAAAAAGAGAAGTAGGGAAACTCCGGTGAGGGGTGTCCAGACCAAACTACCATCGGACTTTCGATCAGATCTTAAGGTTTCTCGTAAGGATTCGGATTCTTCACCTTCTTCTTCCGATCCGTATAATACGGCTAAGGTGGATACCATCACCTCTCTTGCAGCAAAAGAAGTGAGGATCGAAATTCCGATTTTCCAATCAAATCCCATGGGTGCAATGGCAGGTTCCATTACCTTACCCACACGTCCAATATAGGAAGTTTCAATGGGGCTAGTTTTCCAAACATTCTCTTTATATTCCGCTGGGAAATGGCTTAAAAACCATAATAAGACAGAGATATAAAGAATGATTTGGCCCGCTGTTGCTAAAAACGATTTTACCTTACCATACACAGTGAAGAATAAACTTTTGAATGAGGGAATGTTATACCTCGGAAGTTCCATCACAAAGTAAGATGCATTTTCCTTGAAGACAGTTTTTCTAAAGAGTAGTGCAAACGCAAAACTAACCGTCATTCCTAGAAAGAACATGGAAAATAAAACAAAGCCTTGGACATTGAAAATACCGAAGATTGGCGGATAACTAAATACTGTGCCTACAATCAAAATATAAACTGGGTATCTGGCTGAGCACATGATGAGTGGCGAAACCATAATAGTTGTTAATCGGTCTGATTTGTTCTCAATCGTTCTTGTTCCAAGGATGGCAGGTACAGCGCAAGCAGCCGAAGAGAGTAGAGGGATAAATGATTTCCCCGATAAACCAAATTTCCCCATAAGTCTATCCATGAGAAAACTAGCACGAGCCAAATAACCAGATTCTTCTAGGATTCCAATAAATAAAAAGAGAAGGGCAATTTGAGGGACAAATACAACCACGCTACCAACTCCACCTAATATACCTTCAACGAGGAGGGAACGAAATGGTCCATCTGCTAGATACATTGATATGTATTCTTGTAATTGAGTAATTCCTACTTCAATTAAATCCATTGGGATTTCTGCAAACGTAAATAAACTTTGGAATAAAATTCCCATCAAAAGGAAAAAACAAAAAAATCCAAGAATGGGGTGTAAAAAAATATAATCCAATCTTTCTCCCCAACCACCATTTTTCGCAATAGGAGATAAAATCGTCTCTGATATGATTTTTTTAATCAATATGGATCTATGGATCATCTCTTCTTGGTAACCAAACTGGTATTTGTTTGATTGCAATTCTTCGGATAGGATTTGTTTGGTGGAGTTTGGGAATTGGTTTAGGTATCGATTGTCTTGTAAGTGAGTGTCGCCATTCAAATATTTTAAGGCTTGTGATAAAAAGAATTCTGCTTCGTTGGTATTGATGTTGAGTTGTTTTTTGAGTTTGGTAAATAAGGATTCTTCTTTTGGTTCCCATTTCCAAAGGCGTTTTTGTTTTCGAAAAGAATTATCATTTGAGAGTAGATTTTTTAGTTCTGGAATTCCTTCTCCCGATTTTGCATTTACGAGAACAATTTCTAATCCTAAAGATTGTTTTAGCGAATTCAGATCAAATTGGATTCGTTTTTTTTCTAAAACATCTTTCATGGTGAGAACAACCAAAGTAGGTACACCCATATCGATGATTTGTAATAAAAATTGTAATCCTCGTTCTAAATTGAGAGCATCAAGAACGTAAATGACTACTTCATCTTCTTTTCTTTTGAGTAAAATTTCGTACGCAATTTTTTTATCTTCTGCGATTCCACCAAGACCGTATGTTCCTGGTAAGTCGGTAATTTTTAGTTCTAAATTTGGTAAAGAAACGAAACCTTCTTTTTTTTCAACAGTGACTCCACTAAAGTTTCCTGTTTTTTGTTTTAGGCCAGTGAGTTGATTGAATAATGTGGTTTTCCCACAATTAGGATTCCCGACTAGGTAAATGTTTTTTTCTTTCATCATTTATTTGGTTTTTAGTAAAATCGCTTCTCCGTCTTTCATTCGAAGCCCAATTGTGGTTCCACCAAGTGAGCAGATTAGTTTACCAAGGTACTTCGATTTGGTCTTCAATCGAATTTCAGCACCAGGAAAAAAGCCTAGTTCCAAAAGTTCCGTGAGCATTTGTTTTGGCAATTGCTCCATATTAATGGATTGGATGACAGCAGAATCACCTTCGTGTAAATCGAGTAATGTCATGATTTCCCAATTACAAAGTTTTGAGAGTCTCGAAATAAATTGATTTCTGGAGCCATGGATTTTACGTAACGATCAAAGTATAACATTTGTTTCATGAGGAGGGCAAATTCTCTTGGAATTTTTAATCCATTTTTTTCGGCAATTTCCTTCATTTCGAACATGATTCGATTCACCTTCGATTCATCAAACATTTCGTTTTCTGTTAAATGTACATAGACAGATTCCAATTCATTGAATACAGAATCTAATTCTTTGGCTAGAAGAGTTGGATTCACTCCACTATCCGTTGAATCCATTTCAACAAGTCCTTTGGCTACGAGTGTTGGTTCTCCAATTCCAATTCCTTGTGTGAATAACATAAGGCCACGCCAGATTTTAGGTGATATCCTTCCAACAATTCCAAAATCAATAAAACCAATACTTCCATCCTTCAGGATCATTAAATTGCCAGCGTGGACATCTGCATGGAAAAAACCTTGGTTGGATAAAGAAGAAAACCAAATTTCTAGCGCATCACTCAATACCTTTCTTGGGTTGTCTGTGAACTGTTTTAACCCTTTTTCATCAGTGATGGGAACTCCGTAAAAACGTTCCATGGTTAAAACTTTTTTGGTAGAGAGAGTATGATACACACGAGGAACTCTTGCCCTTGTTTCTTTTGCTTTTAAAAGATAAGTTTCAAACTCTTCGATGTTTTTTGCTTCTTGGATAAAATCTATCTCTTGTAAGATCGAAGTTTGGAATTCTTGGAACATTGCAGTAAGTCCCGATTTTTTAAATTCAGGGGCAATGACTTCTAAAACTTTCGTGAGAATTCCTAAAATCTGCATGTCGGTTTTTAAGGTTAAGTGGACATCGGGCCTTTGTACTTTGACAACCACGTCAAGGCCTTCTTTTGTGACTGCCGCATGGACTTGGGCGATCGAAGCTGAGGCAAGAGGAGTTTCTTCAAAACTATGGAAGAGGGTTTCCAAATTTCCACCTAACTCCCGTTCGACAGAAGATCGGATTTCACGGAATTGTACGGGTCTTACGGAATCAAGACAGGCTTGCATTTCTTCCACATACTCGATGGGAAAAAGAGATGGGGCACTTGCGATGAATTGACCCAGTTTGATATAAGTGGCACCGAGTTGCGAGAAGGCTTCTCTGAGAGAGATTGCGATTTCTCTATGGTTTGGGTTTCCTTTTGCCAGTTTGGTAAGGATTCCGAGGAGCCTCGTAGAAAACACAAAACTGGAATGGGCCACACGAAGGCTTGAGTGGAGACCGAAAGAAACAATTTCGGAAAATGAGTCCATAAGCCCTAATTTGCGACCTAAATGGGGATTGGAAACGACAAAATGGACTCCGAACCTACAATTGAAATAGAGTTGCAGGATTAGGTCCCAACCAAAAACTTATCAAATCGCACCCATGAGCCAAGAAACTGTCCTGTACCAAGAGTTAGAGAAACTCGATCTCAATGAGATCAAAAAAATCGCAAGCCTTTGGAACATCCAAAAGATCCCAGGAAAGGACAAAAAATCGACCATTTTGGGTCTCATGGAGATTTTCCAAAACGAATTTTACCTAAAAGGTGTTTTGGAAAAGTTCACTCCACTCCAAGTGAACATCCTCACCTCTATTTTGAAAAACAAAGGAGTGATGACCCTCGGAGAAATCTCGAGAAAGGTCAACATCCCTCCCATCAACGTGGAGATGGAACTCAACGTTCTTCGAAAGTATTATTTATTATACCAAAGAAAAAACCGCGAACGTCTTACTAATAATTTAGATAAATACCATACCTATGATGAATACCAAAAACTCATCAAAGTAGAAACAAATCCTAAGGGTGAGAAGTTTAAGTATTCCATTGAGAAAACTCTTCACAAAGCAACCCTTGCGGAACTTCCAGAGGAATGGAAAGAAGCAGTCGGTGCAAAAAAAGGCGAACACATTGAAACCTTTTTAAAAAATGCACTCAGTACTGAAGTTTTACAAAAACTGATCGATGAACTTTCTGATTTTGATAAAGATATATTACACCAAATTTACATCCACGGTGGTGTGATTGAAGCCGAAACCATCCGCAATTATATCACTGTCAATCGTGGGAAGTTTGAACAAACGATTCCTCACCTAACAGCACTTTATTTAGTTCGAGATTTGTATTATGTGGAAGACAAATTCATTCGTGTGATTGTCATTCCAAAAGAAATTCTCGATCATTTACAGTTTTCACCTATTTTACCTCCCGTAAAAAAAGGAACTCGTGTTCGTCAGGAAAAAATTTCTGCAAACGGACTCGATTTTTTCTTAAACGTAAAAAAACTCATTTCTTATATTTCTAGAAAAGGTTTGAACCTAGCAAAATCAGGAAAAATCAAACAAGCGGATCATAAAAGAACTGAAACAGAGCTTTTATCCCCTGACATTGAAATTTTCCCAGAAAAAAGCCAAGTTTATCAAATTGAACTCATTCTCCCCATCTTAAAACTGTTAGGTTATGTAGATATCAAAGGTGAAAATGTAATTCTTATCCAAGAAACAGATGAGTTTTTAAAAAAAGACATTTTTGAAATCATGAAACTTGTCATTCATGAAGTGAATGAAGCAAGGACTCGTAGGTTAAATCCACCAGAAGTGTTTACCGCTACTGAAGTTCCTTTTTATGAAAAAGGAATTTTGGATAAAACTGTAAAACTCATTATGGCACACGGAAAAATTAATACCTCAGTGATTTTTTCCCATATCATTCGTGACCATTTGGTATTTTCTCCTACCTTCCAAATCAAAACGTATGAAGAAGATTTGGCAGATCTCAGAAAAGAGATCATCTCAGCTATTTTTTACTTACAATTATTTGGTCTCATCGAAGTTGAATACCCTCAAAGGAATCTCAGTTTATCAGAACTAGGTCTACATTACTTCAACCATGAGCCACTGGTAACGGTAACAGAAAAGGGTGGGATTACCATCAACCCAGACTTTTCGATCATTGCGTTCCCTGACCGTGTTTCTTTGCATGGAATTCATTTACTCAAAGCCTTTTGTGAGCTCAAAGATTATGATCGTGTTTATACGTTCTTACTGACCAAAGATAGTTTCCAATTGGGAATATTACTGGGTTACGATAAAGAAACCTTCATTCATTTCCTACGTGAGTCTTCAAAAGCGGATCTTGCACAAAACTTACTCTTCTTACTTGATGATTGGGGAAACAATTTACCTATTGTAACAATCACAGAAGACTCGGTTCTCCTCCGAACAAAAGATTCGCAAGTAATGGAACTTCTACTTGGTCAGATCAAAGGGAAAAAATTTGTATTAGAAGAAGTGAGTCCAACAGGGATCATTATTGAAAAATCAAAAGTAATGGAAGTGATTGCCATTGCTGAAAAACTCAATATGATCATTCGTTTGAATCGTTAAAACTTTTCCTTCATCCATCGAGTATGGTTTCGCATTAGAACCATTCAAAAAAAAAGACCAACGATTGTTGGTCTTTTTTTTGCCTTCTGTTTGGTAGAAGGAGAATCAATTCGGTGTATCGATTACTTTTTTTCACCAGCCGTCATTTCTGGATCAGTGACTTTGATTTTGTTTTTAAAATCCCATTTGCGAAAAGGGGATACGGCATCCAATCTTTCTTGAGTGACAAAGAACAAACGTTCTCCATATTTCACAAGCCCACCCTTGTAGTAAGCATATTTCGTTTTGTGGTCAACAGTTCCCACTTCAACTACCTTATTCCAATCTTCGCAAGTCTTTAACGATGGTACCTTTCTAAGATACAACTCCTTGATTGAGTTTTCTTTGACTGCATCGCGAAGTATTTTTTCCCATTCCATATTCGAATAGCCTTTCTATCCTATGCTAAATTTCAATTTCATTTTTCTTTTTATAGGAGTGGAATGCTCTAGGACTCGTGAAAAATGCAAAAAATAAGCTAAAAAGAGCCATGAACCTCCAAGGATAGGGGCCAATTTGTAAATAAGGTGTCTCTCTATGAGTGGAAACGGTCATCACATCTAAGTAGGCAATTGCTTTTTGGAAGACTGGTAACTCCCCCATCATCTCTCTTCCCCAAGGATCAAAGGCTGTTGTCATACCAGATACAGCCGTTCGAATGTAGGGCCTTCCTGATTCAATCGCTCGTAACCTTCCAGCGCCAGCGTGTTGTTTTGTTTCCGTATGGCTTTCAAACCATGAGTCATTTGTGAGATTGATGATCAGTTCTGAAGGGGAATGTTTTACCATACTTCTGACAAATTCTGGATACAAAACTTCATAACAAATGAGAGGTGTCATAACCACAGATTCATTGGATTTGGTTTGAACGGTTTGAGAAGTAAATTCGTTGTTTGGAATATGGTGGCTTACTTCTGGGAATAGGCCTTTTAAGAAAGGCAATGTATCTTCGAAGGGAAGGTATTCTCCAAATGGCAATAGGATATGTTTGTATCGCCTATCAGTTTGTAAGGTGATCGGATGCAAGGTGCTAAATGAATTTCTTGATCCTTGATCCCAGACGAGTTCATTAAAAAGTAGTGGTGCATTTGCTTTTTTGACAAGATTTGTTGTGATGTCTACAAAACTTTGGCTATACGTTGAGTTTGTATGATCGGATGCCAAGGTACCTAAAAAAGGAATGGAAGATTCAGGTAAAACAATCACATCGATTGGTTTAGGAGCATTTCGTATGGCTTCCTCTGAAAGATTATACACATCTTGTAAGGTTTTTGTCATAAAATCAAAGTTTTCTCTGATTTCATTTTTCGCATATGGTGTGTTTGGTTGGACTAAAACCATATGAAGATTTTTCTCTGATGGGATCGTTTCTGCCAAAAAATATAGATTGGTAGAGAAAATGAAAAGAATCGGAGCCAAGTATATAACTGATTCTTTCCAATTGGAAATTTTACGGCTCACCATCAGGTAAAGTAAAGATACTGATACAACGGAAACTACACCAAGCACCTCAGTACCAAAACGTGCCATCTGGCGCCAAAGGATTTGGTTTCGGAACAGATCACCCCAATACACTGGAAATATCATTGGGCAGATCCAATCAGAAATTAGGAAAAGAGAAGGGAAAATCAAAAGATAAAACTTTGTTTCACCTACCAAACGATATTTGTGAATCAAATAAGCAGAAACAAATACCACTCCAATTTTATAAAATGATAGGATCGCGTACAATAAAAATAGAATGGATGTGACAAAGTATCCTTGTGCTGAAATATTTTTTATCGCATTCCACATCCAATAAAAAGATGTGCAAGTGACCAAAAAGGAAAATAGAACTGTACAAAGAATCGCAAAACGGAATGTTCCCACTCGAATGATTTCTTTTGTTACAAGGAGAATGAAAAATACACTCAAAAACCCTGCGGTGACAAAACCGAAAGGCTCAAGAGAGAGTGCGAAACATATAGCGGCTAACGCTAAGTATGTGAAGAAGAAATTAATTCCCGGAATTTTTGAGTGAATTCTCATATTCCAATCGGCGAGAGTATTCTTCTGCGAGTTCTTTGTTACCTAAAGTTTTAATGCGAAGTTCCATTAATTTTTTCTCTTTTTCCGCATTTGATAAATTTGGATTATTTTTGAGTAAGTTTTTTTCTTCAATCTCTAGTTTTGAAATTTTTTCTTCCTCTTCTTTCATTTCTCTCAAAACTTTTTCCATTCGTTCGTTACCATCTTTTCCGAAATAACGAATTCTTACTTCACGTTCCTTTGATTCACGTTCTGTTCCAGAGAGTTTGACCAACTCATTCTGCCTGAGGTCCATCTCAGTTTCAAATTTATCATACTGTGGTTCACGACTCACTACGGCGTTGTAATAATTACCAAAGGATTTTTTGCGATAATCTTCATACAATCGGATTCGTTCGTCTGCTTTTAGGTTTTTTGTTTCTTCTAAAAAATTCTTGCGATTAAAACTAAAATCAGCAGTGGCTTCTTCTAATCCAAATATTAAGTCTGCATCTTCTTTGGAAAAATATTTCCTTCTCAGTTGTTTGATCTGTTCGTAACGTTCGGCATTGGTGAAAGACTTGGAACTGGGGTCTAATTGCACCATGGCTTCTTCGTATTTCAGATAATTGGTTAAGAGATTTAAGAGTTTTTTTGCATCTTCACCAGAATATTCATTTTGGATAAAGGCTTTGATGTATTCGTGGCATTGTTCTCTGGTGCTACCTTCCGGGCATTGCCGCCGTAAGTTCCATAATTCAGAAATTAAATTTAGATCACCTGACTTTGCTTTGGCGATGATCTCGTCAAACCGCAAAAACTGACCGTCGGGTGAAAAAATTGATTTCGCTGATTCTAAATAAAAAGGATCCACAGAAAAACCATCACTTTGGGTACGAAAAAAAGACTCAGCTTTGTCATTTGGATTTTCTTCATCGGAAGATCCAAAATCATTCGGTTTTGTGAATTGATACATCACAATGACAAAGATAATAACAATGGCGCCGAAACTTACGAAACGAAGGTATTTTGTATGCATAGGGATAGTGGTGAAGTAAAGTAAAGGTTAGAAAATGAGATCTGAAAACAAAAAAACCCAAGGCAAAACCTTAGGTTTTCTAAAAAATTAACAGAAGTAGATTATTGGTTCGCCTTCATATTGGAAGCCATATTCATATAAAATCCTTCTACATCATACCATAAACTTCCAGAACGAAGTGTATTGGATACTTGTAAGTGGTCAACTCCAGTGGTAAGGATACCATAGGAAGGACCTCCTTTCCATGTTCCCCATTTTTGAGAAGAAAGTGGAACAAGACCATCATTTGTTGCCCCTTGTCCTTGGAAAAGTCCACCAGCAGCACATGCAGGGTGCAAAATTCCCATGAGTGGGTGTTGGATTAAATCTGGAAGAGTGATGTAAGAACCATATGAGAAATACTTCACACCTGATTGATTGGGAGTGTAAGAGTTAAATGTAGATAAACCTTCTTTGGTAAGAGAAGATAAAGCTGCAAGTGCATTCTGTTGGTTGGTTCCACCATAAACTACTTTCACAAGTGTTTCTACAATGCTTGCAACAAAAGGTTGGATCCAACCTGGAAGGACAGTTTTGATGATATCAGCAATAGGTGAACCATAGTGAGGAGTATTGAGTGTTGTAAGTGTTGCCACTCGAGTGGAAAGTCCTAAGTTGGAAACCATATAACGACTATCGAGTCCACCTTGGGAGTGGCCAAGGATATGGAATTTGCCAGAGTAGTTAGTAGCAGCTGCATAAGTTAAGATAGCGGCTTTTAATTCGGCTGCTCTCACTTCATTTGAGTTAGCTGCTGTTTTTGATGGAGCGTATACAGTAGCTCCTTGGCTTCTGAGGTAGTCATCTGTTCCACCCCAATAGTTGACAATACTAATGATCCCACCAGAATTTTCGCCCCATCCAAAAAGGCCATGTGATAAAATGATCGGGTAGGTTCCCGCAAGTGGTTTAGAAGAAGAACCAGAACTCGCAAGAACTGGGGTTGCCATCATGGCAGTCACAAAAAAGGCCAAAAGACTTTTTCGAATCATAAATATTTCACCTCTGAATTTTCTAAGATAAAATTGTGGCAATTTGACTTATATGGGGCAAGAAAATTTTTTTATGACAAATAAAAAAATGGCTAAAAAATGTCATAATTGAACATGTTCAAAAAGAGGAACATGTTGTACGAACAATTTGAACGTGTTCAATTTGTTGGAAATCGAACATTCTGTTCTCAATTTAATTGGACCAATCGATACAATGCCAAACTCAATGAACGTACAACTCAAACTAGGGCTGAATCAAACATTCACAAAAAGGGAACAAACCAAACAAAAGATATTTCGAACGGCTATTGTCCTATTTCAAAAAGAAGGGTATGAGACAACAACAATGCGAATGATTGCAAAGGAAGCCAAAGTTTCATTGGGACTTACCTATTACCATTTCCAATCCAAAGAAGATTTGGTATTAGAATTTTATAAAAGTTCCCAAAAGGAATTGATCAGACAATCGGAATCGTTTTTCAAAACAACTAAAGAGTTTAAAGCGCGTTATAAGTTTATCGTCACAACACAATTGGAGCTTTTTTCCCATCATAAAAAATTCTTACAGGTCCTTGCGAGACAAGCTGGAGATCCAACCTATCCTCTATCACCATTTAGTTCTGAGAGTGAGAGTTTGCGAGAAGAAGCGGTAGGAATCATTCGACTTGCGATGATGAGTTCTAATTCAAAATTACGAGAGGACTTAAGTAAGGTTCTCCCTGATCTTCTATGGATGCAACAAATGGGGATTTTATTCTTTTGGTTAAGTGATCCATCTAAATCTTTTCAAAACACAAAATTGATGATCCATGATTCTTTGGATCTTACTTTTAAACTCATCAAACTTTCCAATTTCCCATTGTTCAAAAGTGTAATGGGACCCATCTTTCGGATGGTCAGACTTGCAAAATTGAAATCATAAATACTCTCGAAAACACTACTTGCCAAATACGGAAAATTTGGTAGAGTCTAAGCCCTATGTTATGGAATCCGAAATCGATCTTCCAATTCCTTTTCAAAATTTGTTTGGTTTATCTCATTTGTTTGACACCAGTTTTTGCAAAAGATCCCAAACTCCTCACTTCGCCCATCACGGATGAAGTTGGAATCTTGAGTTCCACACAGATCACTCACTTACAATCGGTTATATCCGAAATCGAATCAAAAACTGGAGCACAAGTATTTTTATACATCATTGAAAGTTTAGAGGGAGAAAATTTAGAATCTTATTCCCTTCAAGTCGCAGAACGATCAAAAATTGGCCAAAAAGGAAAAGATAATGGGGTGCTAGTACTCCTTTCGGTAGGTGATCGTAAGGTAAGGATAGAAGTTGGTTATGGATTAGAGGAAACTTTAACAGACGTATTGTGCAATCGAATCATCAAAAACATCATGATTCCCGAATTCAAAAAAGGAGATATTCCAAACGGGATTCTACTTGGTTATGATGCGATAACATTGATACTATTTGGTGATGCTAGTTCCAATCCCAATTTGCAAACGAATTATCCAGATGGTATTGGTACAGCTTTTTCCAATGACGATACGGTGAGAAACATAGGCATTGCCACTGCTGTGATTGTTGTTGCACTCATCGGTTTTTTTGTGATGACGGATGGTAAAAAATACAAACGAAAACTTTGGTTGGAAGTTTTGTATGCCAGCGTTTTTTTGATTGGACTCATCTACTTCCTTCCTGATGCCATGTTCTACTTCTTTTGTTTGGGAATTGTTTGTTTGAATTTATATCTTTTGTATGGAATTTGGGAATGGTTTTCGTATCCGTTAGCCATCCTCTCTCTTCTTTTCTGGATTCCATTTTTACAATATGCGTTCCAAGCAGAATGGCTCGTTCTCCTTTGGGTGTTTGGAATCATTGGATTCATTTTACTTGTCATTAAACTAGCATTAGATGAAGTTTTAAAGGAAAGATTTGGGGAACTTGCAAAAAAAATGGGCCTCAGTGCAGGTGAACTTTTTTTTCACATACTTGCCCTTCTTAGTTTATGGTTTAGCATCCAATCGTATCTAAACAAAGAAGGATTGTTTTACATTTTATATTACCAGGGAATCATCCTATTTACCCTCTATGGATTCACGATTTCTGTATTCCAAAAACATGCCATCCGATACGCAGTTGCTTTGGTCATTTGGTTATGCCTTGTGGGAGGGATTGTTTTTTCCTTGCCAAAAGGACAGGAACTGTCTCCGCCTATCAACTACGAAACAGTCTTAATTACCTTTTCAAGCTTTGTTTGTTTGGTGTTAGGGTTTGTCATAGCAAAATCAATTCACGTGAAATCTTGGAAGGCAAGGACTTTGAAGTATGGGCTCATCTCTTTCGTTTGGACTTTAGGGTTTTCGATCGAACGAATTTTGGGTCAGACGATTTCCTTCTCTTTCTTTTGTTGGATCTTTCTTCTTTCCTATTTCATCATACTCATTCTGCACTTCTTCATTACCATATGGGAAGAGAGCGATGGAAGTTCTTATTCCTCTAGTTCCAGTTCTTCGTCTAGTTACCGAAGTTCTTCGAGTGCCTATAGTTCTAGCTCGCGATCGAGTTCTGGTGGTGGCGGAGGGAGTTTTGGAGGAGGAGGGAGTTCTGGAAGTTGGTAATCAGAGTTTATGATTTATGAATTGGTAACTCGCTTGCGGTAACGGATGTAAAACGGATCGAAGCCTGACTTATTCCAGAATTTGACAGCTTCTTCGTTTTTTAAAATGGCACGAAGTTCAATGGCGGGAATGTTTTTTTCCAAACACCAAAGATCCACATCTTTGAGGAGTTCCGTCATATACCCTTTTTTCTTTTTTCCTAATTTGGTGACAGCAAGATCAATGAAGAGACTTCTTTCTTCTTCGAGGTGGGGTTTTTCTTCAATCCTTCCAATCACAAGAGAAACTAGTTCCTCTTCCACAAAATACCCACGCATGTACACTTTCCCTGTACCAATCAATTTAAAATAGATATCTGTGAATTTGGTAGCTGCGCGGGGACGGATGCGGAAAAGACCATCTAACTCGAGTTCGTTTACCTTTCGGAAAAACTGATTCACGAGTTCGATGGTTTGGTTTCTGTCAGATTCTAATAGATCGCGGATCAACTATACCATTCTTTGGATGAGGTATGATTTGAGTTCAGAAACAGGAATTCTTTCTTGTTTCATTGAATCCCTTTCACGTATGGTAACAGTCCCATCACTCATGGTATCGTAATCCACTGTGATACAAAATGGAGTTCCTATCTCATCATGGCGACGGTAACGTTTTCCAATCGCACCACTTTCATCATAGTCAACATACCAATGGTTTCTGAGATTTGCGTAAATTTCTTTTGCTTTGGCATCAAGTCCGTCTTTTTTCATCAATGGAAAAATCGCCACCTTCATAGGACTCACTCGTTTTCCAAAACGCAAAACTGTTCGAATGTCATCTTTTTCTAATTTTTCTTCTTCATAAGCATCACATAACACGGCTAAGAAGAGGCGGTTAAGACCAAGTGCTGGTTCGACAACATAGGGAAGGTATTTTTTCTTTTGGTCTAAGTCGTGATATTTTAAATCTTCGGATGAAAATTTTTCGTGTTGGGTTAGGTCGTAATCGGTTCTAGAGGCAATACCCCAAAGTTCTCCCCAACCAAACGGGTATTTGTATTCGATGTCACTTGTGGAATCACTATAAAAGGAAAGTTCTTCCTTTTCATGTTCTCTCACTCGTAGGTTTTCTTTTTTTAAACCGACTACATTCACAAGCCAATCCATGCAGTAGTCTACCCAATACTTGAACCATTCTTTTTGCGTTCCAGGTTCACAGAAAAATTCCATCTCCATCTGTTCGAACTCACGAGTGCGAAAGATAAATTGGCGTGCCATGATTTCGTTACGAAAGGACTTCCCAATTTGAGCAATTCCGAAGGGAACTTTTTTCCGCGCAATTTGAGTTACATTTTTAAAATTGATAAAAATCCCTTGGGCAGTTTCAGGACGAAGGTAAATGTCTGTCGCACCTTCTTCAGAAGCACCATGAGAAGTCTTAAACATCAAATTGAATTGCCTTGCATCGGTGAAACTACCAACGGTTCCACAAGTGGGGCAGGCATAGGCTTTTTCTCGGATGGTGTTTGTTAGCTCTTCTAAACTTTTTCCAGTTGCCGCACCTTCGCCTTCTTTATCCTCTAAAAATTTGTCCACACGCACTCGGGTTTTGCATTTTTTGCAATCCATCAGTGGGTCATTAAAATTGGAAATATGGCCAGAAGCTTCCCAAACACGAGGGTGGAGGAGGATAGAAGAGTCGAGTCCTAATACATCGTCCCGACGGTGGACAAAATACTCCCACCAAAGGCGTTTTAAATTATTAAGGACTTCAATCCCATTTGGACCATAGTCAAAGGTATTGGAGAGGCCTCCGTAAATTTCGGATCCTGGGAAAACAAAGCCTCTTCTCTTGGAGACTGCGACTATGGGTTTAAGCGACTGTTCTTCTTTCTCTTTCGGCTGTGCCATATCCGCCAAATTTTTTGTTTTCCATGAAAATTCAAAGTATTTTCCTTGAGATAAGACTAAAGAATGGATTCGGCAAACTCTCAATACCTCTCACCCTGGGCAAAAAAGTCCTTAACGTTTTTCCTTTGGCTCTCTCCACTTTTCAGTTTGGGACCTTTTTTGGCTTTTGGTATCCTATTTGCATTCCCTAAGGAATTTCGCCTCCGCCTAAAAGCAATCGCAGTCATCGCGGTTTACATTCTCAATTGGATTTTGTTTTACCCTGTTGAGTTACTACATCGTTCCAGTATGGAATGGGAGGGAATGATCAATGCATTTTTAGCGCAAGATGGAACAACCTTCCGATTGAAGTTTGGGTTTTTTATCGTTTGTTTCCTTCTCCTCTTTTCCAATTACCTTCATAGCCTTTTTCGGAATCGGAAACGAGAATTGGTAAGACAGATTCGTGTTAACAGAGAATTCCCAAATTCCCAAATCCGAACTGAGATGCGAATTCGAGATTCTAAATTTGATACCATTTTGCTTGTGCTCGTCCTTGCACTCGTATTCCAGTATTTATTTTTATACATTACCGAATCTCTACACCCACAAAAGAATTTATCACCTCTAGCACCTCTTTACGACGTTCACCAGTTTGTATTTAATTATTCAATTTCAGTTTGTATTTTATTATTCAGTTTTAATCGAAACAAAATCCCTTCCCTTTTTGCGAAACCTTATCTTCGTTATATGGATGGGATTCGTATTCGTGAAAGTTGGAAACAAGCTGTTAAAACAGAAGGAAAGTTCCCACTTCGCTTAGAACTCATCATCAAACAAAAAGCAAAATTCCGTGATCAGATAGTACCTGGGTTTGGGCATATTTATGTTTATGAATATTGGCGTGGATTTCCCATTTTATTCCTAACTCTGTTATTGTACTTATTTTCTGCGGTTTGGGTATTTTCTTATCTCAGTCCGATTTTTGGGATTCAGTTCCTCGCTGGTTTTGGATTAAAACCAGGAATCCCTGACAAAGATTTTTTTATTTCTTCACAAAACATTGCGTATGCGATATTTTCACTAGCTGCATTAGTTGGATTGTATTTTTACTCTGCAATGATTTTGGAGAAGTCATTTAGTCTAGAAAATTTAGGAATCAAAAAAGACAAAGATGGTGAATCAGAACCATTTTTTAAACCTGGCTTACGAAAAGGATTTAGAAACGTCTTACCTTTATCATTACTCTTTCATTTGGTTTTACTTTGTTTGGTCTTCCTTATTCCTATTAGTATCCAACGTGGTAAAAAAAAGGAACAATCTGCACAAAAGAATGACCACTTCAGGCCTGAAAAGATGGAGTTTTATTTCATCGATCCAAATGTCCCAGATGATACGCAAGGATTGAATGGGGGAGTCATCACCGGAAACGAAACCGAAAATAAGGAAAAGGGTGAAAAAATTTCCAATGAGAAGGTAGCGGATAACGGACCTGTGAAAGGTTACATCAAAAAAATCCGTGGGAAAAAAGTCCCTCCCACTTATTCCAATTATATCTCTGCAAAAATGAGGATTCCTGAAAGTTATATGGACTATTGGGCAAAAGCCCCCCATCCGTATTCGAGTGTAGTTGCCTATACAATCACACAAGATGGTGATGTCATTGATGTCGAACTTGTAGAAGCATCCGATTACCCAGACCAAGACTTAAGGACTTTACAACTTGTGGAAAGTTTAGGACCACTTATGCCACCTCCTGGAACAAAAAGTGACATTCGTGTCACCGAACTATTTTGGAACGGACCCATTGACCCTGAGTTTGTTCCTACTCCCTTACAAAAAGAAATGATCAACTTGTTTGACGGCCGTTATATGGAAGAGATACCTGAATGAAAGAAATGGGAGCCTTGGATTATTTGATTGGAGCGGCCACAGTGTTTCCATGGGCAGTTGTCATTTGGAAGGCTTACAAACCGAAAAAAGGCTGGCAGGAGGTCATCGGGATTCTCTTTGCCTTGGTATTTGGTTGGTTATCCACCGATTTAATTTTAAGATTACACCCCATCCTTTGGCCAGAGACAGATTTTTCTCCGAAAAAAAAGGTAAGTTTACTCACACAAACTGCACATTTAGCGTTTATCCAAGCAGGAATTACCGAAGAAACGTTCAAAATATTCTTTATCATGGTATTGTCTTTTGTTTTGGGTTACGATCGCAAAACGAAAGAATTCTCACCGAGTGTCGTATTGTTCGGCGGATTTGTGGCAATGGGATTTTCCTTCGTCGAAAACACACATTATATCTTCCGTGAACCTGAAGAAAAAAAATTAAATCTTTTTATCGCAAGAACCATTCATTCTTCCAATATCCATCTATTGATCAATTTGTGTTTTTCTATGTTCTTATTAAAGAGTAACTTAAAAGAAGATGTAAGTGCTAAACGATTGATGATCATGTTTGGATTTGTACTTGCTGTTTTGCAACATGGTGTAGTCGATTTTTTACTCATCCCTGGTGCCACCATCGGACTTTGGATTTCAACCGCTATGTTTGTTGGTATATGGGTTTGGGTGGTTACCGATTGGCGAGAATACGTAATTGAAAAAAAAAGCCAATCAGACAAAAATGAACCAATGGAAGCACCTGTTTTATGAAGTATTGGATTGTCCTATTCTTTATCCTAATTTTTTTACAAGTAATTGATGCTGCACATCCTAAGCAGATGAAACCAGTCAGTAATAAATGTTCTAAGTTTCAAACTGGAATTTTTGATAACAAATGTCAGTCGGGTCATAATTCTCGTTTTAAACGATTTGCTACATACCAAATGCAAGAATATAATTCAATGTATCTCAAAGAAAAAATTGTTTGGAATGGTCCTTGTTCTTTTACACTCACCCTAATGGAAACAAATGATCCTGAAATTTCGGATTTTATTGGTGGTTCGATCAAAGTGAAAATGGTTAAGGTAGAAAAGAATCAATACCAAACCTTAGAAGAAGGAAGTTCTGGCAAAACATCCTCGTGTATAGAAACTAAAATCGCAGAACTTGGTTCAAATATCTAAGTAGTAGATAAAAAAACTCGGATCCCTGCTTCCGAATATTCTTCCCAATCTGTTTGAAAACTTCTAATTTTAGGAATTTCGGGATGGTTCCAAATTTCAGCCCAAAATTTTGGCACAACTTCTTCAGGTGGGCCAGGTTGAATCGCAAAATAACGGCCGTTTTGTGGCGCAACCTGAATCAGTTCCATTCCTGGAAGTGGTTTTGTGTTTGGATCTACAGCATAACCTAACAAAAAATCATAAGCACCATTTTCATCCGATTCATAAGAAGAATATACTGCAAACAGAGGATCTATCTTTCGTAACATTTCCATTTTTTTGGGAATGTCTTCTTTATAAAATTTCGAATACGTGGCTGGAATTTTGACTTCCGCATCTCCAGGTGCATTGGATGTTCTGATACGAAGTCCCATAACCGTAAATTTTTCTGTTTGAACAAGTGGTTCTGACAATTCAGCCATAAGGAAATGCTTTTTGTTTTCCAAAAAAACGCAATCTTTTCTTCTTTAATGGTTTGACTTCCCACTCTCTTCTGTACACATGGTAATTACTCCTGGTGATTATGGAGAGAAGGCCATACCCGTTCCCATTCCGAACACGGAAGTCAAGCTTCTCATCGCCGATGGTACTATTGGGTTCGCTCAATGGGAGAGTAGGACGTTGCCGG
>JACVCB010000028.1 GCA_016742255.1 Leptospira sp. | reverse complement strand
ACCTGGACCAGGAAAGGCTGTTTTTTCTGTTTCTGCTTTTATGGATGTAATAGGATATACTGGACGAAATTAGTTCTTTCCATTCCATAGATAGAAAGAAACTAAAGAACATGCGAAAGAGTTTTCTGGGATTGGTGTATGCCTCCATAGTCTTATGTTTTTGCCAGTGCCAAAACCCAGACTTCGATCGAAATTTACACTTCCGACAAGGTGTATTAGATTTAACAGAAATCACTTTTAAAGAAGACACCGCTATCAATTTAGAAGGGGAATGGGAGTTGTACTTTGGGGAATTCCACTACCCTCCTTTTCATGGGAAAAAAGAACTCACAGGTTACCTTGCCATTCCCAACTCTTGGCAAAATGAAGAATATGGAGGAATTGAATTACCAAGAACTGGTAAAGTCACCTTACGCGCGTTTATCCATATAAACAAACAAACTGTAGGCCAAGAACTTAGAATCTATATTCCTGACATTGCCTCCTCTTATCGATTTTTTGCCAATGGAGTTCTCATCGGAGGACAAGGGAAACCAGGGATCAATCAATTTGATGATACTCCGAGGATCAAATCAAAGTATTATACTCTTATTCCTGACGATGAAGTGATCGAACTCGTGTTCCATATTGCCAATTATGAAAACAATTTTGGTGGGTTTTGGGGGGTTCCCATTATAGGAAACAAATACGCATTAGATCGTGAAAAGATGTTTTCTAATGCGAGGGAATTATTTTTACTCGGGGCCCTTTCACTCATCGGTTTGTATCATTTTGGGCTTTTCTTTTATAAACGAAAAGAAAAATCCATTTTTTACTTTGCGATCTTTTGTGTATTACTTGGAATACGCCTTGCCTTCACAGGTGAAAGGTATGTTTTGGAACTTTTCCCAAAATTCCATTGGCCTACTGCATTTCGGATTGAGTTTGCCTCTTATTATTTTGCTGTTCCAACGTTTTTATTGTTCATCCATTCTTTATTTCCAGAAGAATCAAAAGCAAAACATGTTCGTCGTGCAATCATTGTTAGTTGCCTATTTTCAATTACATTGTTTTTGCCAATTTCAGTGTTTACCATTTTACTCTATGGTTTTCAAATACTTGCGTTTGTCATCATCGGGTATGTCATTCATATTAATTTAAAAGCAGTCATCAATAGTCGACCGAATTCAAAACTATTTTTGATTGGCCTACTCATCTTAGCATTTTCAGTTTCTTTTGATATTCTAAAACATAGTTTAAACAGTCGAGGGATTGGTCTCACTCCTTATGCTTTATTGTGTTTTATCTTTATCCAATCACTTATCCTCTCTAGTAGGATTGCAAATGCATTTGTACGTGCAGAAGAATTGGCAGAAAGTTTAAAAATCAGCAACGAGTCTTTGTTAGCTGTAACAGAGAATCTGGAACAAATTGTTTCTGAACGAACCTACCAATTGAATTTTTCATTGAATCGGATCAAAAAAGATCTACTACTTGCAAAAAAAATCCAACAGAAGATTCTTCCTTCCGATGGAATCAAGTTTGATCCTTTAAAAATCCATCTCTACTTCCAACCGCAAGACGAAGTGGGTGGAGATTTTTATGATATCTTTGAATTGGATAATGGTACCGTTCGTTTTTTTGTAGCAGATGCAACTGGTCATGGAATCCAGGCGGCCCTTTACACAATGGCCATCAAATCGGAATATGAAGCCATCAAAAGATTCATCACCAAAACCGATGATTTAATGAACCATCTCAACCAAAAGATCCAAAATAAATTCTCAGGTCTGAAGATCGTGTTCTCTGGATTTTTATTGGACATTGATACCAAAACGAAAACGGTATATTATTCTTCAGCAGGTCACCCAAATCAAATTTTCCAATCTGTTGGAAACCAAATCATTCTAAACAGAACTGGGAATATCATTGGATTAAAGAAAGACCAACCTTACACCCAAAAACAATTCCAAATTTTGGAAGGGGACCGTATTTTACTTTTTACTGATGGGATGTTGGAACAAAAAAATGAGGCCAGAGAAGAGTTTGGAATGGATCGAATCCAAAAGATTCTTTCTGATTTTCAAAACAAAGAATCAGAAAGAGTTCTCGCGGAACTAGTCATCCAATTGTTCTTATTCCAAGGTAAGAAAGAACAAGAAGATGACCAGACAATGGTACTCATTGAATGGGAAAAAAATGAAACGAATCAAAACTCAAATTAAGTTTTAAATTCTCATTTTTTTCATTTGTAGGATTTTATTTTTTTAAGAACAAACGATCCACACCATTCTTTTCGAATTCAGAATCATATTTTTCAGCTTCTTTTGCAACCTTGGTTTCATAGGTTTCTGGAGATAAAGCTTCCAATTCTTTTTCTGACATTGAAAGTTCTAAATCTCTTTGGGCAAGTTCTGTTGTGAGTTCTGTCCAAAACACATCATCGTTATATGGCTCTATATAAGATTCAAATACTTCTTGGAAATATTCTTCTGCGATCGTAAACATTCCATTTTCAGAAACAATTGGACTATTTTCCATTGTTTTGGAAAGTTTTCCGAGTAAGGATTGAAGGAATCCATCCACACTTGGATCAGATTCTTCATGGGGAGCATTACTCACCCATTCAAATACAGTGAGTGCATCTAAAAGTTGTTTTGTTTCTTGTGGAGTGAGATCTAAATTCATAATTACCTGCTTTCCTTCCATAGAAATAGGTAAGGGAATGTGAAGCAAATCAAAGAATCACTGTAGACCTGTTTTCCTTATAGTTTTGGTAGATCTGTTCCACAATCATCCTAAAGTTAGGATCATCTTTGAGGATTTCCAATTTTTCCTCCAAACTGAGAACAGAAAACTTTGGGTGTAAAGCTTTGGTGACAGCAGGCTTCATATTTAATAAGTAAACATATAAGTAGTATCTGTCAAACAATTTTTACTATACGTTTGTTACGTAATTATGTCGCGATAAACAGAAACGATCCGCTTTAGACCCTCTTCCATTTCCTGAATCGGCAAAAAACTATAATTCATACGAAAGAAAGCAGATTCTGTACCAAACAATCGAAATTCATTTCCAGGTACCATCACCACTTTTTTTTCCATGATCCCTTCCATCATATCCCCTTCTGTGACATTTGGGTATTCAGTCCAAAGGAACATGCCACCCTTTGGTTCCGCGAACCTAACTTCTGGAAGGTGGAATTGCAGAAGTTTTACCAAATGTTCTTTTTGTTTCGCATAATACGATTGGATTTTAGAGAGGTGTTCTTTCCAATCCAAATGAGAAAGGAGAATGTCCATCACAACTTGGGAAAATTGATTGGTGTTTAAATCATTCCCTTGTTTGGCATTGGTGAAAATTTTTTGGTACAACTCTGGAACCACAACCCAACCCAATCGAAATCCTGGTGAAATGATTTTTGAAAAACTACCCAAAACAAATGTTAGGTCCAATCTTTCCCGAAAAGAAGAAATCGAAGGATAAACTACTCCCATAAAATCCAAATTCTTATAGGCTTCATCTTCAAATAAAATGACTCCATAACGATCCAATAATGATGCGACTACCTTTCTTTTTTCCAATGACCAAGTAATCGTTGATGGGTTTTGGTAACTTGGGTTTGTATAAAAACAATGGATCTTTTGCATCGAAAGGATTTTTTCCAGTTCCAAAAGATTTGGTCCATCGGACTCCATGGGTAATGGAATCATATTAGGACTGTAAGGTGAAAAAGCTTGTAAAGCACCTAAATACACTGGGTCTTCTAAAAGAAGATTTGTATTTTCATCCAGAAACAGTTTTCCAAGTAAGTCCAAACCTTGTTGTGAACCATGGGTAATGAAGATAGAATTGGTATGAACGGGAACATCCAAAAACTCTGTTTGGATTTTTTTTCTGAGTGATTCGTAACCTGTGGAATCACCATATTGGAACGCAACTCGACTATAATTTCGAATTGTCTCTTCCGTTGCTGATAATAATACATTTTGGTCCAATAAATTCGGATTGGGAAGTCCACCCGCAAATGACAAAAAATCGGTATCTTGAACTGTGATTTTTAGTATCTCTCGGATGATAGAAGATCGAATCCCAATTGTCCTTTTTGCTAAAAATTGGTTTGCAAGATTCGTTTCCATACTTATAATTTATCAGGTATCAAAACATCTGTCCATATACAGATCAAAGTAACTATAGGTATACAGATGGTAAAAACAAAATACGAACAACTCGCCATTGATATAAAAAATGAAATTCGATCAGGATTTTATTCAGAAAATGAGAAAATACCATCTCTAAGAGAAATCCAATCCATAAAGTCCTGTAGTCTTTCTACTGCAAAAGAAGCCTATCGGATTTTGGAAGAAGAAGGTTATATTTATGTACAAAACAAATCAGGATACTATGTTCAAAAAAACATAAGTTCATTCATTCTAGGGCCACAAAACGAATTTTATGATACTGTAGAAGCAGATGACAGAATCCAACAAATCATGAATACAGTGATGGATCCTAAACTCATCTCTTTTGGAGCCGCAATTCCATCCGAAACCTATTTACCAATCCATGAATTAAACAAAGCATTTAAAAAAGCACTCTTACACAAAGAAATTTTTAGATATGGTGACCTACAAGGGAATCCTCACCTGAGAGAATGGTTAGCAAAACGTACATCTATGTTCGGTTACAGAGTGAATTCAAACCAAATCCAAATCACAGCTGGTTGTACAGAAGCAATCACCTATTCTCTTTTTGCTGTAACAGAACCAGGTGATACCGTCATTGTCCCTTCTCCCATTTATGTTGGCTTATTCCAAATATTAGAAACTCTTAAACTGAAAGTAGTCGAAATTCCCTACCGTAGTAAGGAAGGGATCAGTATCACGGAATTTGAAAAACTCGTTAAACGCCACAAACCAAAAGTATTTTTGTTTGCTTCCAATTTTAATAACCCAAATGGAATTTTATTCAGTGATGAAACAAAACAAAGATTAGCAAATTTATCATTCCAATATGGAATTCATCTTGTTGAAGATGATATTTACGGTGATTTGTACTTTGAAGGAACAAGACCAAAACCTTTGGTAAGTTTTTTCCCTCATACAAACAATGGTCCAAAATCATTTTTATGTTCTTCATTTTCGAAAACACTTTCTCCTGGCCTTCGGATGGGTTGGGTTGTGACAAAAAATGGAATCCATTCCGTTTCCAAAATTGCACGAGCATTCAAAATTGCTGAAAACCATCCGACTCAACTTTGTATTCTTGAATTTTTAAAAAGACAAACTTACGAAAGGCATTTGAAATTTTTAAGATCTGAATATAAAAAGTTAAGTAAAGAAACTATGGATTTACTCATCACTCATAGTGATGGAAGCCTCAAAATCACTAAACCAGATGGTGGATTCGTTCTTTGGATCGAATCCGCGTTAGATGGAGATAAATTATTATTAGAAGCAAAAAAAATAGGAATGGCAATTGCACCTGGATCTTTATTTGGACTGTCCAAACATTGGAATCATTTTTTCAGACTGAATGTTTCCGTTGGACAATCATCTAAAATCCGAGAGAAACTGATCCTCTTTGCAAATCGTTTTCAGAAAAATGGAAATCGAAAAAAAACTTTTTAGTTGCTCGTAAACGAAACCAAAATCAACTTTAGGAATATGTCTGAACAAGCGCGAAAGTATTTGGAAACTTCCCAAATCATTCCTTCCAAAGGTATGTCTTATACCATGTATGAAATTGAAGGCCAAGATACCATTTTAAGAATGTTAACCTTCATTCCCGATAATGACGAAATCCATATCTACCCGAAACCTCCGGTCAAAAAACTATATAAACCTGAACTTTGTAAAAAAGTAGAAGAAAACGAATTTTTAGGTCTTTGGTCGATGGGAGAAGAAAGAAAGGTAGGAAAATAGGTAACCTTGGCCCCGGACAGAATCGAACTGCCGACACGAGGATTTTCAGTCCTCTGCTCTACCGACTGAGCTACAGGGCCTCGGTTACGACCAAAGTATTTTTTCATAGCCCTCTGTCAACGAACCTTTGAATTTTTTGTAAGGACCAAAATGAAACCAAACCAAACACTCAAACTTACCATTGTACTGGCACTTTTCTACATCCTAGGATGTGCCTCAGGACTCCACAAAACAGGCATTAGTGTCGAAAGATTCAGGTCTGACTTAGAAACAAAGTCGATAGTAGTTGATGATTTGGTCTGGAAGTATACAGAAAAATCAGGGAATGGAGAAACCCTTCTCGTCGTACACGGCTTTGGTGGTGATAAAGACCATTGGACAAGGTTTTCTAGATACCTTCCCAAAAACATACGTGTCATCGCACCTGATTTACCTGGTTTTGGCGAATCAAGTAAACCTGATTCCATTTCTTACACCCAAGAAGCACAAGCGATTCGATTGCAACAATTCACAGAAAAATTAGGCCTTACAGAATTTCATATCGCCGGTAATTCAATGGGTGGTGGGATTTCAGGAATTTTTGCAGCCAAATACCCGAAACTTGTGAAGTCACTGATCTTATTTGATAATGCTGGAATCAAAAGCCCTGTCCCAAGTGAAATGCAAACAATTGAACTTACTGGTAAGGAAAGCCCACTACTTGTCAAAGACACTGAAGATTTTGATCGACTACTCAAATTTACATTTGTAAAACCACCTTACTTACCATCTTTTCTTAAGTCCTATTTTGCTGAGAAATCTGTAGCCAATCGAGAGTGGAATGGACAAATATTAAAACAAATCAGGAAAGAGGGTTATATCTTAGAGTCACAACTGGATAAAATCCAAGCTCCTTGCCTTACCATTTGGGGAAAAGAAGACAAGGTAATCCATTATTCGGTTATGGATGTATTAAAAAAGAAACTAAAAACAAAATTGGAAACCGTACTCCTTGAAAATATGGGACATGCTCCCATGATTGAAGACCCAGAATTGTCCGCCAAACTCGTACAAGACTGGATCATCAATGGAACTGTAAACAAAAACTAATCGAATAAAACTTTAGTATTTTTTTTCTAAAACTGGATAAAAAAATACTTGTACTTTCACGGGTTTTTTATGTTATAAACCCGTGGCACTCGCTTCCAACAAAACATTAATTGGGATCACTGGATCGATAGGATCAGGGAAATCCACTGCACTTTCCATCTTTGGAGAATTAGGTGCAGTGACGATCAGTTCTGATGCGATTGCCCGTACATTCACAGAACCAAATAGCCCAGTCAAATCAGAATTAATCTCTATTTTTGGACCTTCTATAGAAATGGAAGGTGGTACGATCAATCGTACAAAAATTGCCGAACTTGCTTTTAGCAACGAATCAAAGTTAAAGTCACTGAACGAACTCCTCCATCCTTTAGTTAGAAAATCTTTCCTTCAATTTTTCCAATCCCAAAAAGAAGGGAGTATTGTCGCCTGGGAAGTTCCACTCCTATTTGAGACTGATGCTCATACCATTTGTGATTTCACAGTGACAGTTTACCTTCCTAAAGAACAAAACTGGGAACGAGTGAAACAACGAGGCGGGATGGAAAAAACTGATTTTGAAAGAAGAACCTCATCCCAGATGGACATTGAGGAAAAAAAGTCTCTCTCTGATTTTGTCGTAACGAACGATACTGATAGAGAAGGCTTAAAAGAACAAATTGTAATTATCTATAAAGAAATTCAAAAAAGGATTCAAAAATGAAAGAGAGAGTTTTTTACGTTATCAATTTAGACAAACAAAGGATTGGAGTCTTATCGCTCTTTCTATTTGCCTTATTCTTTTCCATTTTCTTTTTGGGAGTCTCGGTAGGGAAAGGGAAAACAGAAGAATCACAAACTTCCATGAGACCTTCTCTCACAATCGCAAACCCAGAAACTGCGGAAACTAATCTTCCTTCACCAGATTCATTGGCCAAAAAAGGGGAAGAGACAACAAATTTGAATCCGCAAGGAACACAAGTTGCTTCTTCTTTAGTCCAAGGCACAAAACCAAAAGAATCTGTTTCTTCACAAGAAATTCCAATGGCTGATATTGGGAACCATCCTTATTACATGGAAACTTCAACAGCTAAGGATGAAGAAGAAGAGAAGAAACAACAAGTTGTTGATTTAACAAAATCAAAAGAACAAAGAAATTTTACTGTAGCAAAAGAAGAGAAATTAAAGAACATTTCACATGTTTCGAAAGGGAAAGAAAATCCGAATCATGTTTCTTCCAACTTACCAAAATCGGTAAAGAGTAACGATGGAAAGTTTTTAACAATTCAACTAGCTGCGTTTACAAACCGAAAATCAGCAGAAACTTTTTTGTCTCAACTCCAAGCAGATAACCAAGGAAAACTCAAATCAAAATCCTTCATTGTTGTGAAAAATGGATTTTTTGTAGTACAACTTGGTAAATCCAAAGATAAGGATTCTTTGTTAAAAACGTTATCCAAAACAAATATGCCAAAAGAAATTAAGGCAAAAGCAATGGTCATCCAATACCAACCATTATCATAAAAACACAAATCGTCTATCCTTGGCAACTTGGCTTTCCCGTCACTCATGGGGAGGCCATTTCTTTTTCCAACGGATAGCTCCATTCAAAAAATAAATTCTATGGATAGATCATGGGATTTGTCTAAAGGATAATATGGAAGAAACCACGATCCCCCACCACAGCTTAACATACGGAACAAGTCGACTAGCACCCCCGATTAGTTTGGTTGATCGTGCGAAAGAAATTGAACTAGCGGAAGAATCTGTCAAACTCCATGTTCATGGAAAGTTGGAAGTTATCGCCAAACAAATTCGTGCTCTAAAAGAAGAAGCAGAACTCATCCTCAAACAAGCAGAAAAGGATATCGAACTTCATAAGGCAAAATGCCAATTTGAAAAAAAACCAGGTCAGGTGATTTATCTCTACTCGAAAGAAGAAGGAGATTATTTTTCTCTTCTATCCCCTCTGGAATGGGGAGGCAATCCTCCACATCCTTTTAAAGGGGCGTATACCATGAACCCTGACCGCAGTTTCTCAGAAATCAAAGAAAATCTATAGAAGATTTGTTTTGTTCTATTTGGTAAATAAGGATGCCAAACTGGAAAGTTGGGAAGTGATGTCTCCAGACGGTTCATTTCCATCAGGGGATAATTTATCAATGACAATCGGTAATAAATTTCCAACAAGTCCTGCGGTAGCATCAGTATCAAGGCCCACTTTTTTAGCGAGTTCCTTCACAGAATCATTCCCTAAGACTTTTAATACGTCATCGGCACCGATACTTACATTTTCACCCGTTCCAACCCAAGAAGATGCAGCCTCTGCAAAACCTTTATCCTTAAATTTTTGCACAATTCCCGATACCCCACCGTTTTCTTCGATGATCTTTTGGATCCCGGATACAACTTGGGGATTGTTTTGGACTAGCTCTACTGCCTGAGCTGCGACGGCTTTTAAACTTTCAAAAAAACTCATGCGGAGTATGGTCGCTGAAGTAAAAAGAAAAGGAAAGATATTTTTTTCTAAAAAATCTGAATTCTCTTAGGTCCAATACTAATTATTGATTGCCATTCCTCATTCAAAATCAAAACATCAACTCATTGTTAGTTGTAAATGATAATGGCAAACCGTATTTTTTTTATCATAATTAAGCGTAGTATTGTTGCCATTGGATTTTTTCTATTTTTCTCCAATTGTTGGACAAATCCTCTAACCCACCCTCCTCTTGAATGCCTGATGAAGTTGGACAACTTCCTTTGCCCTGATAAAAATTTACTCAAAAAATATTCACCTGGTATTTATTTATTTCTATTGCCAGAATCTAGAGCTACCATTTCCAATCTGACAAATAACTCCATAGTGGAGACTGGCTTTGTTGTGGGGACCGCTCCACCTGATGTCAGTTTTGTGAATGTGGGGTATGATGATGCTCCACCGGCAAGAGTCCCCGTTGTTAATGGAAGTTGGAGTTTTCCTTTACCAGCCAAAGCGGTGACAAATAGCTTTTGGACCTACGGAAGTTTGCACACCATTTATGTACAAATCCCATTTGAAAAATCTAATACGATCCTCGTTCGAAAAGGCACAAATAAAGACACCAATGGAGATGGGTATCCTGATTTGATTGTGTCGGCGAATAATGCGGCAGCAAATATAGGATATGGATATGTGTATACAACAAACATGAATACAAAACAACTAAATGCAACACCTATCACAAGTTTAACGGATGGGATCACACAAACCTATTTTGGTTCTCGGATTGCATCTGGTGACTTTAATGGAGATGGGTTTGCAGATGTGTTTGTTGGAGCTCAAGCGTACACACCTGCTACCAATTTTCTAGGCAGAGCATATCTTTTCTTAAGCCGTGGTCAAACCGGTATTCCATCCCAAAATCTAAATTCGGGTGGATCAGCGGACGCAGTGCTTAGTGGATTGTCTGGGACAGGGAGATTTGGAACGAATATCATTGGAGCCGATATCAACAACGATGGTTATGATGATGGAATTTTTGCATCCCCTTGGAATGATGAGGTATTTATATTTTATAGCCATGGATCTCCTGCAATCAGTACACAAGATACCAATACTGCTGATATATCTTATAAACCAAATGTAAACGATAATTTCGGATCGTATGCATTAGCAGGAGATGTGAATGGAGATGGTTTTTTAGACCTTGTTGTCAGTGCAGCTACCTATTCCTCTAGTTTGGGAAGGATATATATTTTTATTTCCAATCAAGGATTATTGCCATCATCTCCTCAGCAATTTCTAGTTGCTCCAGTTGAACCTTTCCCTGGTTGTGCGACGGGAACTGGTTGCCAATTTGGGGCAAATTTCGTATTGGATTATTTTAATTCCGATCGTTGTATCGATCTTGCTGTTGGTGGGCCCACTTTCAATTCAAACCAAGGGATTGTTTTTGTATACCATTCCAATTGTGATTCTACTAGTCCCTATCAAAATTCACCAGTGGCAACATTCATTGGACCTCCTAATCTTAGTTGTAATGGCAGTAATTGTTTGTTTGGAGGTAATCTTGCATCAGGTGATTCAAATGGAGATGGATCGCCTGATCTTTTGATTGGATCCACTGGTGCTAGTTCCGGGATCGGTGACGTTTATTTAGTGTTAAATGATCCAAAAACAGGATTTCGTAATATGGATCTAAGCGCCGGAGGATCATCGGCTAGTCTCTTTTCAGGTTCAGTCGCAAATCGAAATTTTTCCCAAGGAATTAAATTCCAAGATACCAATGCAGATGGCCTACAAGATATAGTGATCTCTGAACCAACAACCACCAATCAAGTATATACCTTCCATAGCATCCGTGGAGGAGTTCCAACAAACCAAAATCTAAATTCTGGTGGAGTGACAAGTCAAACACTGATCCCTCCAGCTGGAACTGCTTTTGGAAATACAATTGCACAGTTGAGAAACAAGGCAGAAGAGTATATGTTGGCGTTGGTAAATAAAGCTAGAGTGTATATGGGATGGATTTAGTTAAGATAGATTCAAACCAAAAACAACCAATGAATATTGGGAATTCAAAACACATCCCAAGGAAATGATTTTCCTAACTACTCTTCCATCTCACTCCACGACTGCATGTGGGAAATAAACTCCTTGGTAATCCAAAGATAATACATTTTGTTTATTCACTTCCACATATTGGTATTTGTTTTCATTGATTTGTTTCACTTTATAGTACGTTTTGTTTCCAATAAAATCTGAATCCAATAAAATAGGATCTGTAATTTCTAACGTGACGAGTTCAAATTCACAATCTTTCAACCAGTTGATTTTATTTTTCACATAGAATTTATCGATGATTCGATGAAAGGTTGCAAATTCATTTGTGATTTCGACATGGATATTTAACTCTCCATTCTCTAAAGGAATCGTTTCCAAGTAATAACCAGATTTCAGACGACACTCTAAATTTGATTGGTTTGCACTAGGAATGGAAAAAAGCCTAGCTGAATGAAGCTGAAAACACAATCCAGTAAGGAAAAGAATCGATAAAAATAAAAATCTCTTAGTCATCATAAAAAGGCCAACTTACCACTAACAAAAAGTAAATTACGAATTAGGAAAGATTTTTTTAGGAACGATTTTTAAAAAAAAGGAACCTAAAAGTTAATAAGAGATACCGACTCCAAACTTTGCCGAATATTCCCTCAAAGACCAAATCTGATCCAATTTTTCTCTAAAAAGATTCTCGATTGTTGGGCTTGGTGTCTTTTTATGGGAATCATATTGATTGCCTATGGCTTCTACCATCAAATAAAAATTATCATGTAACAATATTCTGGAACCTAGAGTTAAATTTGATTGGACCAAATAAGAATCAGTAAATCTTTCTCTACCCAAACCAAATCCTACACGGACATATGGATCAAATGTGGAATTTTCTAAAAAATGGTATCCCAACTGAAAAGAAAGATAACGCATATGTAAAAAACTATTATCATTATAGGTTTGGTATGGTAATAGAATTTCATACGTTATCAAATGGTTCATATCATAACTTGGAAAATTGGGAAGTTCTCGTGTCAGTAACCCTAAATTAAAGATGGCATTCGATTTATCTTGTCGAATATCTTTTGCCTGAAAATTAGAACTATTGATGCTGATACCAAGACCAATCCCTGATTTAAAAACAGATTCATAAAATAGAGAAACATTTTGACCATCAAGTTTAGGTTTAGGAGCATTTTCAAATGCGATCCAACTTGCCACCTTTTGTTCATGAGTTCCATAATGATTTGTCAAATTCCCTATGACATTGGATCGATTGTTGATATTATTTTCTGTATTTGTGTAATTGTTACTAATTTTGTAAGGACTAAATTGTGGGTATGCAACAACTTCCGAATAGGCACCTTCAAAATAAGATTTTTCTCTAATTTTATTTTGAGAGTATAATCCTCCATTCACGATCAGAAGGAGAAAAAGAACCACTAACTGCTTTTGATTCATTTTCTTCGAAACACATTTCATCATTTAATTGATTTCCTCTTCCGAGTCATGTATAAATTTTCCATTGTGCTCATATTCAAAATACAAAAGTTGTTCTCTGGGTGTTATCACCTTCAATTCATTGATCCCTTTCTTTTGTAAAGAACCATCAAACTCGAGTAAACTACGCATACAATAATACTGGTCATACCCTGTTGTTTGTTTCCACTCGTTTTTTGGATACTTCTCCTGTTGGTAAAACGGCAATTTTTGCCGAATCCGTTTTCCTTTTTTATAATATGAATAAGGGTATAAATATGTGATCTTTGATCTTGGCTCAATACCATTCCATTCAAATTGGTATAAGTCTTTATCATGATCGATAGGAATTTGTTTTGAATGATCATAACAATATTCAAAAAGTATTCTCACTAACGTATTATCCTTAGAAACAGTATCAAACAAAACTTTATGATTCAAAATGAAATTATTTGGGTCAGACAGAAGAGCATCCAAATTGTCCGGTTCGATATAAAAGGCAGTCTGTGCATAATGCCAAGTTCCATAATAAGATGCTTCTAACATCCGAATTCCACTAATAGATTTGATTCGGTATTCTGAAGTTACACCTGGCGAAATGATCGTCAGATAATAACGAGAAGAACATACCTGAAAGAAAAAACAAAAGATAAAAAACCATAGAATTCGAATGATCATATTTTGAATGTTCATCTTTTAACTTACATCATACCGCAGGAGAAAACAATTCCATTCCATTGAGAATCACAGGCTCTCAGATCATTTGGATTGATGATCCTACAAACCTGAAACAATTTCCAAGCATCAGAACAGGCTTTGCTAGAAGACCCAGTCTCTTTTTCACTATTGCGAACACAGTTAGTAGAAAAGAAAAAAAACATAAGCAATGTCAATATATACAAACGCATAAAGTAAAGATCCATCCTCGGCTGCAACAGCCTACATGATTGAGTATCATTTTTCACCTAACAAACTAGTGAATACAAAAAAAATTCAATTGTTTCATTAGTTTTGGTTCATGGAAAAGCTGATATCTGTTTTGAAGTTGTTTTAAGCTAGGAACTAGATTCTTAACAAGGATTAGTTTTTAATGAGAATGGAGAATGAAATCGTTTCAATTGTATTTATCTTCAGAACTTGGTGATTGTATTTTAAGATATTATATTTCAATAGAATTCGTTAATTTGCTTTCGATGGCAATATTGTTCAGAAGCGATTTTGTTTCGGGACTTGATCTCTTTCGCTGCAAACACTCCCTGTGTTTGCTATACTCCGAGGCACGGCTCCGCTCGGCGTTTGCCTTCCTGGCATGATTGTCTGCAATGATTGTTCCTTATGAAATTATGCTTCGGGACTTGACCTCTCCGCTGCAAACACTTCGTGTGTTTGCTACGCTTCGAGGCACGGCTCCGCTCGACGTTTGCCTTCCTGGCAAACTTACAGAAACTATGACTCCCTATGGGTCGTCACAGTTTCTGGTCGCGTCACTGTTCAAGCCCCTCCAGGGTTGTTGATCAGTTTGAATGTTTGGGATGAATCAGAGATCTTTGTTTTGCGGGCGGAGGGACTTGAACCCCCACGCCTCACGGCGCCAGAACCTAAATCTGGTGCGTCTGCCAATTTCGCCACGCCCGCATTGTGGTTGTATAAGCAGGTTTTTGTACTAGGGAATTCTGTCTAGTGAGATTTTGTGATTCACTTGCCTTTGTTTTGGAATTTTATAGTACTGTCAGATACCTATAGGATAAGTCCGATGAACATACTTGAATTTATGCAAAACATCTCCACACAAGTGTATCTAAGGGGCGATGTTATCTTTCGGGAAGGAGATGCTCATGACGGAAGTATGTATTGTATCATGAGTGGTATGTTCGCTGTCACCAAACGGATGCCAGATGGTTCACAAGAAGTGATCAAAGGGCTTGGGCCTGGTGAATTTTTTGGCGAACTTTCTCTCATTACAAGAAGGCCAAGAGCCATGACAATTAGTGTGGTATCTGCCAATGCAAGGGTTGGCATTTTACGTGATGACCAGTTCGAAAAACTGGCTCGTATCAATACTCATTTTTTATTCCAACTTACCAAAAGTACAGTCGAAAAACTCCATCGTGCAGAAGCGAGACTCGCTGAACTCGACAAAATGATCGAAGAAATCCAAAAGGACGAAACCAAATGAATGTAGAACACCTCCGTAAATACATCACTAAAGTGCGCATCGACCATTTTGCCCAAGGAACAAAAGTATTTTCTGAAGGGGAAGAATGTAATGGTAAGATGTATTTTGTTTTTTCTGGATTGTTACAGGTGTACAAACGGAAGGCTACTGGCGAAGAACAATATGTAAGAGATATCAAACCTGGAGAATTTTTTGGCGAGATGGCACTTGTATTCCCTTCTCCAAGAGCCGCATCCATTGTAGCAGCAGCAGAGGATACAAAAGTAGGAATCATCACAAAAGATATTTTTATGGGAATGGGAAAAGAAAGCCCTGGGTTTTTATCAGTGATTCTTCACAGTATCATCAATCGACTAACAGCCGTAGAAGATTCTATCTCCGAAAAACAAAAAGAATTGCATATTCTAATCAATGGAATCCACCAAAAAGAGGGAGAAACAACGAACACAGAATCTGTCACAAAGACTGAGGACAACACACAAGATTCTGAACAGGTGGAAGGTGTATCCAAGGAGAACTAAAGAACTAAGTTCTCCTGTTTCAAATTCCAAACTTCAAAAATAAGTTGACTAAACGCTAAAAAAACAGTTTCATTTTCGGGTGACATTTCGGTTCTTCAATTACCCTATTCCAGTTTTACTTGTAACTCTTGGTTTTTTTGCCGTACCATTTGTTATATTTTTTGCCATTGCATCCCTTTATGATTTGGACTTCGATCATGTGGGTATGATCCTCACTCGGATCCAACCATGGCAGTATGTTTTTTCGTTTTTAAGTGCCATTATCGCTTATGGCCTCATCACCAAAAAGAAGTTTGGTTATTATCTATTCCTTTGTTTCACTTTCCTCATCCTCACTTATAATTTTTGGATGGTTCTATCTGTTTCTCTTGGGAAAAAATTCTTCCTTGCAGGCATTCGAATCAAAACTGATGACATTGTTTGGAATCTGGGAATCACATCGGTTCTTCTTGCGATTGCCTTTTATTTTTTGAGAAGGGAAATTGCAGCTCCTTACTTAAGCGCCACAAGGAGAGGATGGCGCATCAAATACCGAGAAACTCATCCCATCCCTTTCCATTGGACCAATGCAGATGGAGAGAGAGAGGGTGATGGCCTCACCATCAATATTTCTAAAAATGGCGTATTACTTCCATTAACCAAACATCATTTTTTAAACCCAGGGGATCCGATTAACCTTCTCTTAAAGTTAGAAAAGGAAAATAGAGAACCAGCTTCGATTTCAGTGCAAGGAAAGGTAGTTCGTATCGATAAAGAATCGGACGGAACAGAAATTGCGGGTGTTCAATTACAATTTCTCATCGCACAGAAAGAAGAAAAACAAATTTACGATTCGTTTTTACACCGTGTTTTTGCTCCTCGTTACCCTGTTTCTAACCCGGTTCAATTTTTCCAATCTGAAGACAAAACATACAATGGAACCCTACTCAATGTTTCGTTAGAAGGTTTGTACATCGAATCGGAAGTTGTGTTTTCTGCATCTGACTATTGTCGAGTGAAGATACAAACCCGTTCTGGGGAAATCGCTGTGGGTGGTGTTGTTAGGTGGTCTAATCCCCAAGGGAAATATGGAAAACCAAAAGGTTTTGGGATTCAGATTGATTCCATCGAAAACAAAAACCTCTTTCGAGTTTGGATATGGAAACAAAGGTTTAAATTATTCCACAGTAGGTAATTGTTAGTCGTTTATGTAGAGGGAATCTGCAAGGACCAAATCACCTGGGCTTGTCACTTTGGTATTGTGAAAATCAGTTTCGACAATCCCTACCCTTCGTTCTCCCATCCAAGTGCATAAATCTGTTGGGTGGTGTTTGGAATTGTCTGGCAACAAATCCAGGAATAGTTCTTTTAGCATAAATCCAGCCACAGCTTGAGGAGTTTTCACAGCATACACTTCTTCTCGTTTTAATGGTTCCTGTGAATAGTTTTGGTGTAGTTTCACTCGCACAAGGCTTTCTGTAACAGGACAAACTAAGGATGCCCCACCGAAGATTTTTGTTTGTTCTACTAATTGGTAAAGTTCGTTTTGTTTGAAATTGGGACGAGCAACATCATGGATAAAGAATATATCTTTCTCATCGTACGAAATGGAGTGAATTCCATTTAAAGTGGAAAGGTGCCTAGTTTCTCCTCCTTCAACTATGCAGTCGTTAGGTGCGAGTAAATCTTCTAATTCTTTTTCGGTCTCCAAAACCCAATCGGGATGGGACACAATAGTAATGGATTTTAAGAGTCCAAACCGTTGGAATCGTTTGACCGAATGCCTAAGGAGTGATTCACCCCTTAGTTTTAAAAATTGTTTAGGAACATCAGATCCCATCCTGCTCCCCGTTCCACCGGCAAGCAGGATCGCATATAAATTGTTCATTCCACCACTAGTATTTCGTTTCGGAAAATTTCCAATACAGGTTCTCTTTTACGGATGAGTTTTGGTGTTCCATCTTTTCGGATCAACACTTCTTGTGTCTCAGGAAAACTATTGTAGTTCTTCGTAGACATACTGGAACAATACGCACCAATTGCCTCCATCACTACATAATCACCAATTTCTGCCTCACCCATAAGCCTTGTGATCGGTTCTCCACCTTCTTTTTGAGTGAAAACATCTCCAGATTCACAACAATGGCCAACGACAACATACTCTTTGTTAGACTGAGGTGTTCCACCATCTTTTTTGACAGTAATGAGGGGATGGCGTGCACCATAGAGTGACGGCCGTGTATTAGAATCCATACCAGTATCCAATTTTAAAAACTGGAATCCATTTTTTCCTGTGTCAACTTTGTCATCCACAGTGGTGAGAAGTGCCCCACAAAGTGCTATGAGATAAGTGCCTGGTTCTATTTCTAATATCAGTTTTCTACCATGTTTTTCGGCAAATTCTTCAAATTGGATTTTAACAGGAGCACCTATCTTTTGTAAGTCGGTCGTTTTTTCATCTTCCATGCGTCCAACTTTGTATCCACCACCAAGGCTTACTACAGTGACAGATGGGAAACTCTCTGCATATTCAAGTGTATACTTGGCAACAGCTTTCCAAACTTCAGGATCACTTCCTGATCCAATATGTGTATGGACTTTTTCAACGATGAGGTTGTATTTGTTTACGATTGTTTTGACTTCATCCAGTTTTTCATGCCATATTCCAAAGGAAGAAGTAACTCCACCCACATCGGTTTTTTTGGTATGACCAGATCCAAGTCCTGGGTTAAAACGAATGGATACCGATTTTCCTGGGAAGGTTTGGCCAAAAAGTTCCAATTGGCGGAGTGAACAGGCATTGAACTTCACACCCTTGCCGATGAGTTCTGCAAAAGCTTTTGGAAATTCTTGGGAAGTGAGCATGATGGACTCTGGAGAAAAACCAAAATGGAGGGCACGTACCACTTCATGTTCTGAGGAAGCATCAATGAGGATGCCTTTTTTTTTCATGATTTGTAAGATATTGGAATTGGGATTTGCCTTCATGGCATAACGGACTTGTAATCCGAATGCATTCGGAAATGCCAATGTGTCATTGCATTTTTGTTCAATTTCTTTCTCAGAATAGACAAAGAGAGGGGTACCAAATTCTTTTGCCAAAGTTCGCACTTGGTCTTCTTTCAAAAACTTTAGTTTTTCGATTGATGTCATAGGATTTAAGATAAACCTTTCAATAGGTTCCAATCCATAAAGTCAAAAAAGTAGAAAATGGCAGGAAAGATCACACATATTGAAGCACTCTCCCAAGTGAAAAAACACTTGGAACATGGCAATGCCACTCAAAGGAAAATTGCCAATTTACTCTCGAGGCCTGATGTGGCATCGTACGCCAACTTAGGTGCCGTTGCCCCAGATATCTTTTATTTCTACCATGTCTTACAACCCAAACGTACAAAAAAAGCTGCGTTTTTTGGGGACCTGGCCCACCACCACAATGTGGCAGAACTCATCTTAAGTTTCCTTGACCAAGTGTATGACACGGAAATGGGTTTGTACCGGGACAGGTTCCTTGCCTTTACGCTTGGTTATATCTGCCATTGTGTTGTGGATATCCAAACCCATCCTTATATCTTTTACATTTCTGGTGATTACTATAACAACGATAAGAAGATTTCCTACCAAGCCCAAGTAAACCATATGAAAGTGGAATTTGGTTTGGATACCTTACTCATCAACCACCGTTGGGGAATGAGTGCAAGGGAATATGATTTTCCACAATACATTGACATCCGCCACCGAACCGTTGGAATCAAAAACAAAATGGACCCAGTCCTTTGGAACTTTTGGTTACAGTCCTTAAAAGAAACGTTTCCAAAAGAATTCCAAACTTCTTACATTGGGTCTGAAAAAAAAATCATCCCAGGGGACATCTTAAATGAATCCTATCTTGGATTTTACCGTTTCACTTCCACACTTGATTCCCGTAGTGCTTTTATGCGAGGACTTGTGAGTGTAGTGGATGCACTTACCTTCCATAAATACAATGCCTCTGTTCTGATGTTACCAACAATTGAGGCGATCAATCCGAAGATCATGAACGAGGAAAAAAGAGAATGGTTTTACCCAGCTGATCCCAATCGTAAGTTTAACGATTCATTCATTGATTTACTGAACCAAGCAAGCCAAGCAAGTAAGGAAATTTTAACCAGAGCCTATGAATATAGTTTTTCACCTGAGAGCCGTTCTAAGATTCTGGATTCACTAGGTGGTTATAATTTAGATACTGGCCTTCGATACCACGGAATTGATCACATGAAGGAATTTTCCCCACTCGTATAGTGGGAATTTGAAAAAGGAAATTGTATGAAACAAGAACCCGTTGGGCTCTTTGAAAAGTATTTTATCATTTGGTTTCGAATCGTAACAGAAAGGATTTGGACTGGAGACAAAAAAGTTAAGAACACCTTCCTTGCCATTTTGGGTTTTGGGGTTCTAAATGTTTTTTTACTCACTGGTTCCATTAAAGATTTTTTTCGTCTCGATGAAGCTGCTGTTTACGATATCCCTTCCACCTTATACGGGCTAAACGATAAAGGGGAATACGAACCCATTGCCGAATACTATAAATTCTCTCGAATCCCTGTCAAATTAGAAGAACTAAAACCAGAGTCCACTGACTATTCCACTGATAACCGTCACAAAGTGATCCAATGTTTTTTATCCACCGAGGACAATTCGTTTTATTCCCATAACGGGATAGATCTCAAAGGGATTGCCAGAGCTTTTGTGGTAAACCTCATGGCGGGTCGTGTGAAAGAAGGTGCATCCACCATCACCCAACAGGTCGCAAGGCTTAAGTTTTTATCCATTGAACGTTCCATCGCAAGAAAAGCACGCGAGGCTTGGCTTGCCATTTTACTCGAACTTGTTTACCCAAAAGACAAAATTCTGGAAGTGTATTTAAACGAAATCCCACTCGGGCATGGAACCATTGGTGTAGGTGCTGCTTCCAGGTTTTATTTTCGTAAAGAAGTACAAGATGTAACTTGGGGTGAAGCTGCCATCCTGGCAAGCCTTACCACAAGACCCACTCAGTTTAGCCCCATTGTCAACCCAGTATCCAGTATGAACAAAGTGAGAGTTGTCTTTCGCAAACTTGTTGAAAATGGAAGGATGACTGTTGCCGATGCCGAAAAAGAATTTGCGAGTTTGGAAGAATATTACACAAACCTCAATCGTTCTCCCAATGATTCTGCATTTTCAGACAGGTTAAACCGTTTTCCCTATGTCACAGAATACATCCGTAAAAATCTAATTCGTTCGATTGGTTCCAGTCGGTTGTACAATGGTGGACTCAAAATATATTCCACGATCCAAATCCGCCACCAAGAAGAAGCAGAAAAAGCCCTTCTCCCTGCATTACAAAGGCAAACGATTGAATCCAACCAACGTGCATTCCGTAACATTGATGCCTTTGATGATTTGTATGGAAGTGGCTATTCTTTAATCGCTGATTTGTATGACTTACCTGAATTTAAATTTAAAATTTCGAAAATAGAACGTACTTTTTCCTCTGCTTACCAAGAGGACATTCGTGATGAATTTTACGCCCTCAATTTACTGGTAGGTGATGACTATCTAGGTGATACCCTCGACAAAAATTTCACATCGCAAAGTACAAAGGACCATTTACTCCCGGTAGAAGGATCCCTCATTGCCATTCGCCCAGAGACTGGTTACATCACAGCCCTTGTTGGTGGATCAGGTTTTCGTTCTGACAACCAACAAATCCGTCCATTCCAAGCCTTTCGCCAACCAGGTTCCGCCTTTAAACCAATCTTGTATGCGGCAGCAATGGACTATTCTGGAAAAAACCCAGACCCGGAAAAAAATGTAACACCTGCTACACTCTTTGCCGATTCTCCCTTACAATACCTAATGGAAGATGGAGATGAGTGGGCTCCCGAAAATTACAGTAGTGAATACTCTGGGTTTATTTTGTTAAGAAAGGCTCTGGAACAATCAAAAAACTCAGTTGCTGTGCGGGTATTAGAACAAGTGGGACTTTCCAATTTGATGGATAGCCTCCGAGGTTTATTACAATTACAAGGAAGGGACATCCCTTACAACTTCAGTGTTTCCCTTGGATCCTTTGAACTCACTCCCTATGAACTCACACGAGCTTATGCTGCCCTCGCCTCTGGTGGGAAAACTGTGAACCCCATCTCTGTTTTGTATGTAGAAGACAATGCAGGAAAAGTCATTAAAGACTTTCGCAAAGACTACGAAGATGTGGAACGAAAACAAATCATTTCCAAAGAGGCTGCCTTTCTCATCACTTCCATGATGAAAGATGTTGTGGAAGAAGGAACAGGACGAGGTGTTCTCTCCTATGGACTTGGTAGAAAAGCCTATGGAAAAACCGGAACCACAAACAATTTTAGGGATGCTTGGTTTGTGGGTTATACCCCAGAACTTGTCACCTCGGTATGGTTTGGTTATGATGTGGGAACCATTTCACTCGGTCGTGGGATGACTGGTGGAAAACTATCGGCTCCTGTATGGGGACGGTTTATGGCAAGGGCCCTGGAAAAAGAACCAGCCAAAGAATTCCCCTGGCTCGCTGAAGTCAAAATCACAAAACGAACTGTCTGCCGTATGTCTGGGAAACTCCCTGGTGGCCAATGCCATGACCTACTGGAAGAATACTTTATCCCCCAAACGGTTCCAAAAGACGTTTGTAATGACCATGGATCTGCCTGGAATGTAGTGGAATCTAAACCACAACCACAATCCACCCAAATTGTCGTGGAGAAGAAAAAACAAGACACCAAAGTGGAGAAAAAAACCACACAAGGCAAACCTCCGAAACGAAAAAACTCAGTCTTTAGCGGAGATGAGGAAATTGATTACTAAAAAGGCTTGTCAGATAGACCGAAAATTTTGATTCTCACAGAAGGGGAAAAGGAGCAGGAATGGCAATAGGTAAGGATTCCATCAACAGCGTTATCGGACCAGGGTCGATATTTGAAGGTAAATTTTATATCGCAGGTTCACTTAGAATCGATGGAAAATTCGAAGGTGATATCAAAACAGAAGACGCTCTCGTCATTGGAGAGACTGGAAAGGTCAAAACCAATATCAGTGCAAGAGAAGTCATTGTCTCCGGAACCCTCATTGGCAATATCAAAGCCGAAAACGAAGTGAAATTAGAAGGGACAGGACGTATGTTAGGTGACATCACTGCTCCTTATTTAGAACTTCAAAAAGGTGTCGTTGCAAAAGGAAATATCACAATCACTGGCGGACAGAAAAAAGACGTTCGTAAGATTGTAGAAGAATCCTTTGGCGGAATCAAATCTTTAGATTCAAAGGACTAACCTAAAATCCATTTAACACATGCTACTTCGTTCACCTGAAAAGTCTACGATCGGCAAGCATGTGTTACGTTGGGGAAACATAAACGTCATCCAAGTTTCCCCAGGTAAGTATTTTTATAACCTACAATCTCAATCGAGTGTTTTACACGGCACTATTGATCTCAACCGCAAACGGTATCGTATTTTACCCCTACTCGGTTTTTCTTTTTTATTAGCGTTTTTACTCTCCATCATTGTCGACAAACAAACTTACGAAGAAAGTTTGATGGAAAAAGAATTCCTCAGTATGTCCACTGAGGTAGAAGAAAATGATACAAAAGACAAGGAAGCAAAACTAGCGGACGAAAAATACTTACAGGAAACCGAAGATAAAAAAATGGCGATCCTTCGGTCAGCGGAACTCGACAAACTCGCAGACAACAAAAATAAAAAGCTAAAAGTCACTCAATACAAAGTCAAAAAGAATGAATCCTTATCTGATATTGCACGTCGGTTTAAGGTCTCTGTTGAATCCATTGCTGGAAGTTCTGGCATCAATCCAGAAGTATCTCTCATTGCTGGTCAAATTCTAAACATTCCAAACAAACACGGCCTAATGTACAAACTGAAAAAAGGGGATACACTGGCAAAAGTAGCAGACTATTATAAAGTCAAAATTGATGATATTTATGCAGAAAACCAATTAGAAGATTATGATTTATTTAAGTCTGGACAAAAGGTATTTTTACCAGGTGCTGTGATCCCAGATACTGGCCCAGTTTGGAGGATCCCAGTGTCTTCCAAAGTCATCACTTCTGGTTGGGGCACACGTTCCTACCCACAATATAAATTCCATATGGCACTTGACTTACGTGCCAATTACGAATCCGTCTATGCCGCAAGAAAAGGAAAAGTCACCTACTCTGGTTGGATGGGTGGATATGGAAATGCCATCATCTTATCTCATGACGACAACTACCAAACGTTATATGCTCACAATTCCAAACTTTATGTGAAAGAAGGTGATTATGTGAGTGCTGGAAAAATCATTTCTCGTTCGGGATGTACGGGGTATTGTTTTGGTCCTCATTTACACTTTGAAGTCATCAAAGACGGGAAAAACATCAATCCTACAAAACTCATCAAAGGATTTTCATACAAATGAAAACTATCAAAACAAACCAGTTTCAATCCTCTTCCAAAAAAGGTGATCTCGTAATCACATCCTTTGGTATACAAAAGAGAATTTCCACAACCATTTTGATTTTTTTGGTAGTTTCTTTATCTTTTATTTTTTCCTGTACACCAAAAATTGGAGAACAAATCAACAAACGATTGGTTGATCCCTTTGATGAAACAAAAACTATTAACGTTCATTTTGTTACAACAAGAAGGGAAATGGGAGCCAAAGATCGCTGTGATGGGAATAGTTTTGGTTTCATTACCGATATTAACCCACATTTTGGGATTTGTATCGTAAACGTTCCCGCAAAACATATCATAGGTGATATTTCCTTGGATAATGACCAAGATAAAAACACATTTTTCCAATTCAAAGGCCGAGTGAACACTGATGACAGAGAATTTTTATCCAAATTAAAATCATCTGCCAGTGAAGAAGTTTTAGTTTTTGTTCATGGCTTTAATGTCAATTTTGATGAAGCAGTGTTACGAGCTGGACAAATGAAATATGACCTCAAATTCCCAGGGGAAGTGGTTGTGTATTCATGGCCTGCTGGTGCTGACGCTGGTTTACTGGGACAAGTGATGGTGAAATCAACCTATGATTTGAACTTTACCGAGGCAAAAATCAATCGTGAACCATTTGCTAATTTTCTAAACTCCATTTCCTCGATAGGAAAAAAAATCCATTTGGTGGTTCATAGTATGGGTCACCAAGTCGTTTTACCTTCCCTTGCCTCCCTTTCTAAATCAGGGAAAAAACAATTTCTCTCTGAACTCATTCTCAATGCCCCCGACTTCGACAAAAATGAATTTGAACTCATCTTATCTGATTTAAACAAAACTGCAGAAAGGATCACCTTGTATTGTTCTCCAGGAGACAATGCATTAGTTGCCTCTCAAAAAGTGAATGGTGGTCCAAGGGCTGGCATGTGTTTTAAATATTCTGGAGTGGATGTGATCAATGTAAACGAAGTGGATGACCCAGTGTTAGGAGTCGGAGGACTTGGCCATGGGTATTATTCATCAAGGCCAATTCTCACAGACATCTACCAAGTGTTACTCGGTGTATCTGTTGAAAAACGCCTCTTTATCCGTAAATCAGGACCCAAAAATGGGGAAAACTTTGTTTTACGAAAGTAAGTTAAATTTGTTTCCAATTTAAGGAACCACAAGTTCTTCACCCGACTGGATTGCTCGATTTCGCATCTGGTTGGGTTGGATTTCAAGAGATTCTTCCCCTTGTACTCCTTCTCCTTGTTTCAAAATGGTGAGTTTCATTTTGAGTTTTTTTCCCAAGGAAAGTTGGTCTTTTGTCAGTTGCACCAAACGATCCCCTCCTGAAATTTTTGGATGTGTTGGAGTTGGTAAAACTGCAAATACCAAATGCCTCGCATAAGTCACACCTGGTTTTGATTTTGGTGGAGAAAGTGGTTCCATCGGAATCCACCCGTAACCATTCACCCATACCTCTACAAATTTATGATTAAAACTCATTTCATCAGAAGATTCAGTCGGTAAATAATTCCATACTAACCTAGCAGGGATACCTTTTCCACGTAACAAAGACATGGTGACATAGGAATGTTCCGTACAACCACCATTGTTTTTTTGGATTACATTTGGTGCTGATTCAAACTTACCTGATTTATAAGGGATTGAGGAAACATATTGGGATGTTTCCATGAGTAATTCTTTGATTGAAGTTTTTTCTTGGAACAATTCATTTCGTTTTGTGACAACAATCGGATCCTCAAGTTTGACAAACCAATCATCTCGGAGTTCGTTTGGATGTTTGGATTCACTTTCTTCTCGATTGACAATCAACTCAGGTCCAAGTTTCCAATGGATTTTATAACGAGTGAGTTTCCCTCGATACACAGTTATGGTTTTTGACTCTCCTTCTTTCATCGGAGGGACTTTCACTGTGAGAGTACGATTCCCTGAATCATCCAAACTGAATGTACTCGGTGAATAAAAGGTTTCTTCTCTTAACTCCTGGGAATATGTATCTTTTTTTGGAAGGATTACATGGAAATTGGATTCAGGGATGTCTGAGATTGATGTTAAATCCAATTGGTATTCGAGATTCGATTTGATGGGTGAAAACCGAACTGCTTTTTCGTCGGAACGAATGAAGAGTCCATCTCCAATGGGAAAAAAATGTTCATCAAACAAAAACCATTCCCCATAAATTTTGGTAATTGGATCAAAAATTAAAAATCGATCAGAACCAAGGACAGCCATTTTAAAAAGGGCCCGATGGTTTGTTGGGAATTTCCATTCTTTTGTTGTTGTACCTTCCTCTAAAGAAAACACCTGAATGGTATTCCCTTCAAAAGAAGAAACCAAAAGGATTTCGGAATCACTTCGTTTGATAATCCTTTGAACAGATTTCATTGGTAACTGAAGTTCTGATACTTTCTCCATCGAGTTCACATCATAAACTTCTAATTGGTCTTTTTCCAACCGTACCAATTTCTCTTTTAGACAGACAAAATCCTTCCACCCATTGGTTTTATTTGCAATGTTGAACTCATTTTTGATCTCAAATGAATCTTGCGACACAACAAATAACTTTTGTTTGGTTTGAATATAAACACTGTCGCTACATAGTGCCCAACCAAGAACCCTTCCCTTATCCCAAGAGATGGGGGTTATTTTTTTAGTTGGTAAATCATATTGGTAGAGGTGGTATTCTCTTTCTTTATTTTTGGTTTGGAAATAAAGCTGGGATTTGATCGGCAAGAAGGATTCAAACAATTCGACAGATTCTGAATCAGGAAAACTAAAATTAGGATCATACTCATATTTCGTTCCAATTTGTTTCCATTCAAACGAAACTTCCCCTCGTTCTACTGCTACGAGTGAACCACTTGTGAGTACAATTAGGAAACCTAAAATCCAATGTTTCATTTGATAATCCTTGCCTTTTTTGAAACCATATGAAAGATTTTTTCAGTATATGGATGAGGAAAGAAAAGGAAGTCTTTTTTATTTCGGAGAAAGGATTCTCCTCGGCACACAAGGCCTTGTCACAGAACCCCATTCCCATTATGCAGTTTCCATTCTTGTTTCCAAACAACTGCCATTTCGTTTGACCACAAAAGAGAATCAAATCATAGAAACAAAGGGAATCATCATCCCTCCCAATTTTTTCCATCGCTTAGAAGCAAATCATACGGAAATCGTAGTGATCCAATTGGATCCAAAATCGGATGAATATAAAAAAATTGAAATGAAGGACCCATACACTCTGTTAGAAACCGAGACGATACAGAGAATTCAATCCTTATCCGAACCATTATTTGGCAGAGGTTTAAACTGCACAAAAGCGAAATTGATTTATGAACAAATATTGGAAGAACTTGGTTCCCAAAAATCAAACAAATCTTGGGATCCAAGAATTGACATTGCCCTTAGAAAAATTAAACAAACACTTCCAAATCCAATCAATGTAGCCTTTCTTTCAAACGAAACAGGAATCTCAAAAGATCGTTTTATGCATTTGTTCAAAGAGAATATGGGAATCCCACTCCGGCAGTATTTACTATGGCAACGATTGCACATTGCCGCAAGGTTATTACAAAGCGGAGAGAACCTAACAACTGCATCACATGCAGCAGGTTTTAGTGACCAAGCTCATTTGTCTCGAACCTTTAAAAAGATGTTTGGTGTAAAACCCTCCCTGTTTCTGGGAGGGTCTCATTTACACCAAGTTTGTTTTTGTGACCAAATTTAAAATGTTTAGATAGTCAATTTGATTTAAGCTGTTTTATGGACGCTAAAGTCTTTCCAAACCCCTTTTTGTTTTAGTTCATCTTCCACTGCTTTTTTTAATTCAGATCGATATCCTAATTCGAAGAACACATCTGCCACGACAAAGAGTGGTGCAGAGACGAGTGCTTGGAATAAATTGTCGAATAGTGCGGGCCTACTTTTCTCAAAGATAAAATGTCCATAAAACTGGGATCCCCAACCAACCACTTGCCCAATTCCAAAAATAGTCCATGCAGTTTGGGATGGGAGTTGCACTGTGATCCATTCAGCAGCCAGAAATAATCCACCAAACAATAATGTTGCGATAAATGCAAAAAAAACATCTAAGGTATAATAATACCCTAAAACTCCCAAGGTAAATACGAGAGATGCAGTTACGGAAAAACCATTGTATTCAAATAGGGAAAATCGACTGAGTACAACGAAGAGAGTAAACGTAATCGTTGGCACTCCTAAAACGTGAATCCAAACATTCCGTTTTTCTTGATGGTAGGCAGAATAAAATGCCATTTCTTTTGCAAATCTCAAAGGGAACCTCCAAAGTAGAGTTCTACTTTACCAAACAAAGTGAGAATCCACTTGAACGATTCTGTCAAAATTTAAAAAAATTCTAATTTCTTCCGGAAGAATGGACAAGTTTGCGTAAGGTAAAATTGCGATTAAAGTCTTCCGCATAGTCTTCTATGAGAATCGGAAATCGGTAGGTCCAATTGGAATGATCAGGTGTTCCTGGGTAATTGATTCTGTGTTTTTCAGGATTCTGTAAAACATCGGAAACACCAAGGGCCAGATCTTGAAAGAGTTGGATGCTAAATAAACTTTTGGTTTGGAACACAAAATCGAGTAACCCTTCTAAGATTTGGTCTTCTGATTCGGGTCTTGGTTTTCCCAAACGGTCAAAGAAAAACTGAAGTTTAGGCTCTACATCCCCTTCCTGATTCCACCACTCCATCACCAAACTAGTGTCATGTGTCGATAAAACAGAAATTGCATTTTCCCGGTAGTGGTCCTCTTCGATGTATTCCCCGGAAGTAAACGATTTTGTCCAACGGACGACATCAATCCCAATCATTTGGCGCTCAAACAAGGATTCACGAATGAAAGTAGGAACGGAACCCAAATCCTCTGCACATGGTACCATAGAAGAAAAGGATTCAAAAATTTCTAAGATATCTTCCCCTGCTTTTCTCCAATGTTTTTCTTCTTCATTGATATGAAGTTCGGACAAAGGAAATAAATTAGCTTTGGTATCTTCTGGGAGTGACTGGTAACCTTCCTCTTTCCAGAAGTCCCAATAAAAAATATAGTGATTGGGTTTGAATTCATGGATCAATCCGCGGGATTCCATTTCTTTTGGATCGATGCCAACTTTTAAAAATTCACTGGTCTCAATGCCAAATTGTGGGTGGAACCATCCCTTTAATGCATTTTTGTGTTCTTTGGGAATGGCCCAAATGCGGTACATACCGATCACATGGTCAATGCGATACAAATGGAAAAAATTTTCTAAATACAATAAACGATCTTTCCACCAACTATAATGGCTTTTTTGTAACACTTCCCAGTTAAGAACAGGGAAACCCCAAGTTTGTCCCGTATGTGAAAAATGATCAGGAGGAGCCCCTGCTTGTAAATCCAAGAAAAAGTTTTCAGGGTGTTCCCAAACATCACAGGAATTACGAGCTGTAAGGATTGGCATATCACCTTTTAAATAAATCCCATTGTCCTCTAAATGGAGTTTGGCGGCATTTAACTGATCAAAGGCGATTTTTTGTAAATATACCCAAAACAATGCTTCTTCTCTTTGTTCTGTGAATACCTTGTCCTTTGCATTGTAAGGATCTTGGAATTCTTTTGGCCATTCCCACCAATTTTTACCTTTGTATGTTTCATACAATACTCGAAAGGAAACATAGGAATAACACCAAGTTTGTTTTTCTAAAAAGTTAAGAGCATCTTTCATCGCTTCTTTTTGATGGGAAAGATAAAATTCTCTAAGGTATTTTATTTTGAATTCACGCACCCTAGTAGGATTGTTTTGTAAGGTAACGATTTGGTTTTTACGTGATTTGTTAGGTAAACCTAGTTTGTGCAAAGAAATGTATAATGGATCAATTGCAAAAGCAGAAATGGCACTATAAGGTGAGTAACCATAACCAGTATCATTGAGTGGTAATAATTGGATGATACTAAATCCAATGTCCTTTGCCCAGTCACAAAGTGGGTATAAACTATAGATGTCTCCACATTCGAATGAATGCCTAGAAACAATTGAGGACAGAGATACAAGTACCCCTGCCCTTCTTTGTTTGATTGGAGTCAATGTGCCCAATGATTTACATTAAGCAACAGTGATTTCTTTTGAAAGATAAACGTCTTGGATCGCGTGTAAAAGTGATACACCGTCTTTCATCGGTTTTTGGAACGCTTTTCTACCAGAAATGAGTCCCATACCACCAGCACGTTTATTGATGACCGCAGTTTTTAACGCTTCTTGTAAGTCATTTTCTCCTGATGCTCCACCTGAGTTAATGAGTCCCGCTCTTCCCATGTAACAATTTGCAACTTGGTAACGTGTGAGGTCAATAGGATGTTCAGAAGTTAAATCAGAATAAATACGTTTATCAGTTTTACCGTAAGAAGACTCTTGGTTGAGAACATTATAACCACCATTGTTTTCAGGTAACTTTTGTTTGATGATATCCGCTTGGATGGTTACTCCCAAATGGTTGGCTTGTCCTGTTAAGTCAGCCGAAACATGGTAGTCTTTGTCTTTTTTGAACGCATTGTTTCTGATGTAACACCAAAGGATCGTAGCCATTCCAAGTTCATGTGCCATTTGGAACACTTTTGAAATTTCAACAATTTCACGACCAGCATCAGCAGATCCAAAATAAATTGTGGCACCGATAGCAACACAACCTTGGTCATATGCTTGTTTTACAGTCGCAAACAAAATTTGTTCACTTTTGTTTGGGTAAGTGAGAAGTTCGTTGTGGTTGATCTTTAAAATAAAAGGGATTTTGTGAGCATACTTACGAGCCACAGAACCAAGCACTCCTAAAGTTGTAGCCACACCATTACAACCGCCTTCTATTGCGAGTTTGATGATATTTTCGCCATCGAAGTAAATTGGGTTTTTGGCAAACGATGCACCAGCGGAGTGTTCAATCCCTTGGTCAACAGGAAGGATGGATACATATCCAGTTCCACCAAGTCGGCCATGGCCGAGTAAAGTTTGAATGCTTCTGAGAACAGGGATGGACCTGTCTGTAGGTGCAAAAATTCTGTCTACCCAGTCGCTACCAGGTACGTGAATGAGTTCTTTTGCGATTTTTGGTGATTTGAATCCAAGGAGGGATTCCGCGTCGTTTCCAAGATGTTTCGAGATTTCGTCGAAGTTCAAAGTTGTTCTCCTTAAAAATAAATTCTCGGGTTGGGCCAAGGTGACAACATCTTTTTTTGCTCGTCGTCCTTCCCCATACCCTTATCTTGATTTAAGAGGCAAAATTGAGAGGATCAGCACAATTTCGTATGTTTTTTTCCCTGGCCTGGCTCTCCCTCACTCTGTCACTCGGAGTCTGGTGGTGGATTTTAGGGTTTCGCCAAGCCAAAACCATTTCTGAAATTTCTGTCAGTTTAGAAAGACAGTTTGAACTAAACCGCGTGAATCGGATGTTACAACTAGAAGGATCATTTTTCCTATCTATGTTAACCCTTGGTGGTGTGACTCTCGCCGTTTTATCCTACAGAGACCACAAACGTTCGAAACTCATTGCTGATTTTTTTTCTACAGTCACCCATGAAATGAAAACTCCAATTGCCAGCTTACAACTGCAAGTTGAAGTTCTATTGGAAGATACAAAAGACTTAGAACTAAAAAGAAAACTGGAAAAAATTTGGAAAGAAAACCTTCGAATTGAATCCCAGATGGGAAATGCCTTTTATCTGGCAAGTCTTATGCAAGGAGAAGCTCTTTACTTAGAAACGTTAACCTTACAAGAAATCAAAGATTCTTATTTCCACCATGAACCAGATCTGGTTTGGGAAGTATCCATCCCCCTTACAAAAAAAGTTCACCTTGATAAAAAAGCATTTTTTGCCATGTTAAAAAACCTGACTGAAAATGCAAAACGACATGGAAAAGCAAACCAAATCAAACTTCAGATTGGCCAAGAAAAGGATCGAATTTGTTTTCTTTTAGAAGATAATGGCAATGGTTTTATGGGGAATAAAAAATACCTCACCCAACCTTTTCTCCGCCATTCAAATACTAGCGGGAGTGGGATTGGTCTTTATATCGTGAAAAAATTAATCGAAAAGATGAAAGGCAAAATCGAATTTCCGGACAGTACGTACGGTTTTAAAGTCAAACTTTGTGTGAGTGAGGTCGTATGAAACCAAGGATTTTACTTGTCGAAGACGATGAAGGGCTCGGAGAAACTCTAAAAGAAAGATTAGAACAAGATGACTACCAAGTGAAATGGGCAAAAACTGTTTCGGAAGCAGAAACTCTTTTTGCACCGAATTTGTTTGATTTAGTTGTCCTCGACTTACGCCTGCCAGATGGGAATGGATTTGAACTCGCAGAAAAGATGGTTTCCCTTGAAAAGGATCTTCCTTTTTTATTTTTAACTGCTCAAGCAGGAGCCCAGGAACGACTCCGTGGGTTTGAACTCGGAGCAGCCGAATTTATCCCCAAACCTTTCCATTTAAAAGAATTTCTCATTCGCTTAGAAAGGGTTGTTTCCCTCACACGGCCCCATTTTGGTCAAAAATGGCAGATGGATTCGAAAGAAATCCATTTGGATTCCTTTTTAGTGAAAAACAAGGATGGTTCTAGCATCCTACTTTCCAAACGTGACTGTTCCCTCCTAAACTTACTTCTGAGAGATCCCTCAAAAGTATTTAGTCGCTCTGAAATCCTTGATGTCATCGTGGGTGAAGACAGTTTTCCTACGGAAAGGACCATTGATAATGCCATTGTTCGGTTGCGCGATGCCTTAGGGGAAGATTCCATTCGTAATGTCCGAGGGGTTGGATACCAGTGGATTGCAGATGTACAACCTTTGAAATAAACCACTTCTTCCTTATGGAAACTGGTCGATCCTCCGATATTTGAACCTGATGAAACAAGGATTTTTTAGCATTTGGATCGTTTGTATTTCCTTGTTTTCCCTTTCTTTAGGTGCCTGGGAAACGGACATCGATTACAATTATGAATACCAAAAAAACGGACCTTACACAAAATTTTCAGACTGGGTTCCGTATAAATTACACAAATGGGAGCCAAAGTACCTAGAAGATTTTTATGAATTGTACAACCTAAAACAACATTATAATGATAATGAACTACGAAAAAATATCTATTGGTTAAAAATCGCTTTAGGCAAACGATTCCGCCACCCAAAACACGCATTATGCGAAACTAAAACGGAACAAGAATACTATAAATATCGAAATTTGATGTTTATGCATATTAATATCCAAATCATGAGATCCTATATGCGACTTGGATCCAAATTTGACAAACGCCATGTTTACTTTTACAACCTAGACTTTGCCCATGAATTAAAAGAAAGTTTCACAGTGGCAGAGAGTTTTTACAAAGAAGCAATTCCCTATTGGGAAAAAGCAAAAGAATATGCGGACAAAGCCAATGAAGTGCCAGTGGATTTGGATTTAGGAACTATCGAAACCGAACGGTATGAAATTGTGACTGGCAAATTAGATTTTGGTCATATCATTGAAACACATTTAGACCGTTTGGATGGCAAAAAGAAAATTGTATCTGAGTATTTGGCAAAGTATCCTGAAGCGGATGCAAAAGCTCTCGATCACATCGACCAAACCAATTAAAATTCTAAAAAGAGTACGGCTATATCATCATGGATGATTCGTTCCTTTTCCACAAGGCAATTGGCAATCATCTTTTTGATGAGGCTATCAGTATCTTCCGAAACCGAAATCATTTCTGAGAGTTCTTGTAAAAATACATCAAGTCCAATGTAACCGCCTGTTTCTTCTTCCAATTCATATATCCCATCGGAATAAAGTAAAAGACGATCGCCTTTTTCAAAAGTTTTGGAAATGTTTTTCCCTTTCCAATCATCAAGCAATAGAATCGGATACATTTCATCTTTTACAAATTTCATGACACGGTCTTTTTGGTTCCAAAAAACTCCTGGTGGATGGCCAGCAAAACTAAAATCGATCCTTCTTTCTAAAGGATAAATCCGCATCACACATGCAGAGATATGGTGTTTAAAAATGATGGTTTTGAGTTCAATATGCATCGCTTCCAAAATGGCAGCTGGTGAAGATTCCACAAATGAATGTTTTTTAAACGAAACAGCAGCGATACCAGAAACCAAAGCAGAGGAAATCCCATGCCCAGAGATGTCTCCAAAAAATATATCAATACAATCAGGTTTTGGTTTTTCATATAAAATTAAATCTCCCCCAATTTCATCATACGGTAAAAACCTAGATTCAATTTTTAAATTGGGAATCGTGCCAAAATCTTTTGCGACCCAAGCTTCTTGGGTGAGTTTTGCAAGTGCCAAGTCTTCTTTTACATCAGAATAAAATCTTTGTAGAATTTTTTCCTTTTTCATCAGTTTGATTTCGTTTTTGGCACGCACCAAACCTTGTGAAACAAACCCTGCAACTAAACCTAACATTTGCTTGGTTTCACTTGTCCAATCACCTAATGCTTGGTAAGTTGTGACTCCAAGGATTCCAATTAAATTCCCTTCATCCCTTAATCCAATTACCAAAATGGAACGAACTTCTGCTGATTTGAATAATTGTAAATGCCAAGGTTCATCGCTAAGTGCTCTTGTATCAGGAATATAAATCACGCCATCACCAGCAAGAACTCCTAACCTTTCCGGATTCATTTTAGCAATGGGAAGTTTTGTTCCTACCTCAAAAAGAGAGGGCACACCAAGAGACAACCATTCATGGCTAACCGATAAAAATTGTTTATCAGAAGATATCTCTGCAACAAACACCCTGTCTGCCTTTGAATACTTTCCTAATTCCTCCAAGGCAAACTGAATGGCATCGGAAACAAATTCTGCTTTGGTGTGGACAAACATTTTTGAAACTTCAGTCACGATTTGGGAAAACTGCAAAAGTCCCGAAAGTTTCGACTCAGACTCGCGAATATTGGAGATTTCAATTTGTTGGCCCCAAATGCGAACCAGATGCCCATCTACAACTTGCCCATGGGAATTGATGAGATAAACACGAGGCAAAATGGATGCATTTTCTGTGTATTCGTAATCTTCTAATTGGTACGAATTCTCTATGAACTTACGGAGGAGATGGATACTCGTTAAGGAAACAATTTCTTTGAGGTATTTACCATTCACATCTTCCAAACTTCGGAATCCATTCAACTTAACCATGGCCAGGTTACATTCGCGCACCACAGAATGGTTCCAAATGTATTCCATCTGTTCTTCCAGTGGTAAAGAAATGGGCATGGGGATGTCTAATTCGTAACACCAAATGGCGTCTTTCGAGAGGTGGATAAAACTCTCCAAGTGTTGGAAACGACCAAAATCTGGTTTGCGAGAGCTCATCGTCCTCTACAGTTTCTTTTCATCCTTTGATTGCCACAAAAAAAACATACATTGAAGGGTTTTCGAAAAAATTTCAATTTTGCAGAAAAAAAATCCTGATTCCATTGACCAAGGAAAGCCCTTTTCCTAAAATACATTGGAATGGCGGAGGCTTAGATACAGTGTATTATGCACATATTTTAAGCATTTATCATTTTAAATATGCAATCTGTTTCGTATCTAAGCACCATTTTCAAAACAATCTGCTTAGAAACTCCACGAAACCCTTATATTTCGGTCGAAATGCCTTGGTATAAATCTTGCATTTAAAGTGGTAACAGATTACAACAATCAGACCGACCTCTGAACGAAGGAGAATCAAATGCAGTTCGCAACCCCAAAATTTACTTCCGGAAAGGAAGTGGTTGAGTATGCCAAAAAAAATGGAGTCCTTTTCTATGACTTCCGATTTACGGATATCAAAGGAATGTGGCACCACGTATCGTATTATGTGAATTCCGTAAATGAAGATACATTCAAAGGAATTCCTTTTGATGGATCTTCGATTGCTCGTTGGCAGCCAATCAATGCTTCCGATATGCAATTACATCCAGAAATTTCTACGGCATTTTTAGATCCGTTCACAGCAGACAAAACACTTGTTATGTTCTGTGATGTTTGGGATATCTACAAAAACCAATACTATGAAAAATGCCCAAGATCCATCGCGAAAAAAGCATTAGAATTCATGAATAAATCCGGAATTGCAGATACTGCATACTTTGGACCAGAAAATGAATTTTTCGTATTTGATAGTTTGAAAGTTCGTGATGAAATCAACTGCCAATACTATGAGTTAGATTCAAATGAAGGGATCTGGAACACTCACTCTGAAATTCCAGGTTCAAACAACACAGGAAAAATCAACTTTAACTCAGGACATCGTCCTGGAACGAAAGGTGGTTACTTCCCAGTAGCTCCAATTGACTCTCAAGTTGACCTTAGAGCAGAATTTGTAAAAACATTAGAAGCCATTGGAATGGAAACTTTTGTGGTCCACCACGAAGTTGCCCAAGCACAAGGTGAAATTGGTGTTAAATTTGGAACACTCATTGAAGCTGCAGACAATGTTCAAAAGCTAAAATACATCGTTAAGATGGTTGCTCATAAACACGGAAAAACTGCTACCTTCATGCCAAAACCACTTTTTGGTGATAATGGTAATGGTATGCACGTTCATATCTCTCTTTGGAAAGGTGGAAAAAACCTTTTTGCAGGAGACAAATACCAAGGATTATCTGACTTCGCATTTAACTATGTAGGTGGAGTACTTAAGTATGCAAGAGCATGTGCTGCGTTTACAAATGCATCCACTAACTCTTACAAACGACTCATCCCAGGATTTGAAGCACCATCGATATTAGCTTACTCTGCACAAAACCGTTCTGCTTCTTGCCGTATCCCTTTTGTGAGTGGTGAAAAAGCAAAACGTGTGGAATTCCGATTCCCAGATTCTACAGCTAACCCATATTTGGCGTTCGCTTCTCTTCTTATGGCTGGTATGGCTGGTGTGGCTGAAAAGATTGATCCAGGTCCTGCTCGTGAAGAAGATCTTTTTGAACTTTCATTGGATGAAATCCGTGAAAAAGGAATCCGCCAAATGCCTCACACACTTCGTGAAGCAATGGAAGAGATGCTTGCTCAAAGAGAAATCTTCAAACAAGGAGATGTTTTCACTGAAAACTTCTTACAAACATACCAACACTATAAGTTTGAAACAGAAATTTGGCCATGGGAAGGTCGCCCTCACCCATACGAATTCCTCACTACTTACTCTTGCTAAGGGAAAAAGCCCCGGTAACCCCGGGGCTTTTTTTTCTTTACCATTCCCTATCCATTCAAAAAATGACAAAAGAACTAAAGATTTAGTTCAACCAAACGATCTAAGGTTATAGGGCGAGGTAGCTCAGATGGTTAGAGCACAGGATTCATAACCCTGAGGTCACGGGTTCGACTCCCGTCTTCGCTACCAAAGATCGAGAGGACAAGGTATGAACAAAACAAACCGTTTGTTTTCCATTTTGGCTCTGGTGTTATTCACCGGATCCATCCAAGCAGCAGATTTTCCAAAGTGTAAAGAAGCTTGTGATAAGTTTTACAATTGTTCGGTCCAAGTGAATCCGAATGCAACAGAAGAACAAAAATCAACTCTCCGTAGAGGTTGTGAGTTCAATTGTAACCGACCTAAATACTACAATAAAATTGCGAGTTGCCTCACAGCAGGTGACAGTTGTAAAGCCTTCTCCACTTGTATCATGAAAGAGATGCAAGCAAACAAATAGAATTTCCGTAGTCTTACGTCAGATTCGAATCGAAAGAAAAAACCTAGGGGATCACTCTCCTAGGTTTTTTTATCTCCAGACCAATTCCGAGGTTTTTTATCCCTTCGGATTGTTCATTTTAGGACTTAACTGTTGTTAATTCTCTGTTCCAGTTTTTTGGGAAATTTGTTTCGAGAAGGATTTTGCTTCATCCAAACGTAACGAAAGGATCTTAGAGATCCCAGGCTCTTCATTGGTGACTCCAAAAATCGCATTGGCCCTTGAGATGGTGGACTGTGCGTGAGAAACAACGATGAATTGTGTTTTGTCTTTGAAACGGTCTAGGATTTGGCAAAAACGAAGTTTGTTTGCTTCGTCAAGAGCCGCATCAATCTCATCCAAAAAGCAGAATGGACTTGGTTTCACCATATATATTGCAAAAAGAAGTGCAATCGCTGTGAGTGATTTTTCACCACCAGATAACAAACGTAAGTTTTGAACATGTTTGCCTGGAGGTTCCGCCATAATTTCTACTCCAGAATTCAAAGAATCTTCCTTTTCGGTAAGTTCAAGAGTAGCTCGTCCCCCATTGAACAATGTCGAGAATGTTTCTTGGAAGTTCTCTTTGATTCGTTCAAAGGTCAATTGGAAGAGTTTTTCAGACTCTTCATTGATTCGTTTTAACACTTCTTCGATGTCTTTTTTAGAACTTTCAATGTCTTGTTTTTGTTTTAGGTTGTGTTCGTAAATTTCTTTGATATTGCGATACTCTTCAATCGCAAGAGGGTTGATGGAACCTAGGAGTTGGATTTCTGATTTGGCAGAACGAAGACGTCTTTCTTCTGCTTTTTGTTCCAATTCTAAACCTCCCCTTTCTGCTTCTAGTTCCGAATCCGTTAAGGAATAATCATTGTACAACTCTTCCACGAGGGAATCAATTTGCACTTTCAGTGCGGAACTAGTTCTTTCTTTTTCGGATAATAATGGTAAAAGATTTTGGAAGACTTCTTGGTTTTTCGAAATATTCGATTTGATTCCAGAAATTTCTTCCACTAAACTTTGTAAGGTTTCCTTTTCGGATTCCAAAATCCGACTCATAGAAAGGAATTCTTGGTAAGCTTCTTCAATTTCTTTTTCTAAGAACTCAACTTCCTTCTCAAGACTTTCCTTTTTCTCGCGGATCACCGATTCTTGTTCTTTGGCACCAGAGATTCGCAATTGGATTTCTCCGATCCGTTCTTCTAGAACAGAGATTTCCTTTTGTTGGTTTTCTAATCTTGAATTGGATTCTAACAGTTTTTTCTCTAATTCTACAATTTGGGTTCTTGTTTCTTCCCACTGATTACGATAGAGAATGATATTACTTTGGTTGTCTCGAATTCCACGTGTTAGGTTTTCATTTTCTAGGATTAAATCCTCAATTTCTTGGTCGATGGATTCTTTTTTGGATAAAATCCCATCTTTATCAAACAGAAGGTTTCTGAAATCATCTTCCTTTTTGAGGAAATCACTGAGTTTTTCCGAATACAGATCCAATCGAATTTCTTTTAAAACAACTTTTGCTTCATTCAGTTTTGAATCTTCTAAATGATTGAGTGCAAATTGTAATTTGGATTGGAATTCATTAGTAAGAGATACGAGCTCCAATTTGTTTTGGTTTCGGATCTCCTCGCCTTCTTTGGATTCTCTTTTTTTATTCTCCAACTCTTGGATGAGTTCAAGGATGACTGTTTTTTGTTTTTCGCGAAGGGTGATATGTCGTTTTTCATTTTCCCCGATGCGAGTTTCTTTTTCTTCGATCGCCTTTTCTTCTTCTTTGATGGAAAGTTCCAAAGAAACACGTTTGGATTCTAATTCTGTAATTTCTTCTTGGAGAGTTGCTTGGATTTCCCTTTGGCGTTCGTTTTCAAGCTCAATTGCCTTTTTTTCCACTTCCAATTTGATGGTCGCTTGGTTTTCCAATTCTAAGGAAGATAGGATTTCACCAATGCGTAATTCATATTCTTGGATGAAGGTTTTGTTTTTGGCGATTTTTTCTTTTTGGATTTGGCTTTTGGAAAGATGATCGAATAATTTTTTATCAATCTCTGCAATTTCTCTTTCTTTTGCTTCTTTGATTGTTTCCTTTTCCGAAATCAAATTGGTTTCGTTTTGGATGAGGGATAAAATCGATTTATTTTTTTCTCGGATCTCTTGTAGTTCTTCATCTGATTTTTTCATCCGACGTTTAAAGTCTTTAAGCTTTAAATAGCGTAAATTTTTATCGGATTCATCTAAATCAGATTTGAGTTTGAAGTATTGTTCTGCTTTTTCGGATTGTTTTTCTTTAACTTCCAAATCCTTTTGCATGGAACTCATGATGTCATGGATCCGAAGAAGGTTTTGGTTTGTGTCTTCTAATTTTTTTGTCGCTTCTTTGCGGTCTAATTTAAATCGAGAAACCCCAGCTGCCTCTTCAAAGATAGCACGTCTTTCTTCTGGTTTGGAATTGAGGATTTGGTCCACTCGACCTTGTTCTAAAATACTATAACTGGATTTCCCAATCCCTGTATCGAGTAAGGTTTTTTCGATGTCCTTTCTTGTGGTGCGGATATCATTTAAATAGTATTCGTTTTCGCCGTCAGGGTAAAGCCTACGTGTGATTTTGACGGAAGGGTAATCGATATTAAAAAAACGGTCATCATTGTCGAAGAGGATGGACACTTCGGAAAACCCAGCAGCTCGCCTACTCTCTGTTCCATGGAAAATGACATCGTCCATTTTTTCGCCGCGTAAACCTTTGGCACTTTTTTCACCAAAAACCCATTTAACGGAATCGACAATATTTGATTTTCCCGAACCATTAGGTCCGACGACTGCGGTAAACCCTGGATCAAAATTGATCTCGGTCTCATCTGCAAATGTTTTGAATCCAACAATGTTTAGGCTTTTTAAATGCATATCTGTTTTGCCGTTTGATTTCCTTGTTTCCCAGTTGACAGGTCTTGAGAGACATAAGAAAAAACCTTAGATAGTATTATGTCCCAAATGATCGATCCGATTTCCAGTGAAATTTTTGAACGGAAGCCATACTTACAAAATTATTTCAAAAACTTTCAGTCTGTTCAAAACTGGGAATTACACAGAGCGAAGAAAGATGGGGAATATTATGTCTCATTAGATGGGAACCCACTCTCTTCTTCCTTCTCTCCCCTAACACAAGCCACACGACTCTTGGACACCTATTCTTTAAAACAAACTGATGTAGTGATCTTATTTGGACTTGGAAATCCTCACCTCCTAACAAGTGTCAGTGAAAAATTAAACCCAGGCCAGATCTTAATTTTTGTGGGAGAGGACGAAACACTGGTTCCCATTTTATGGGATCCAATTCTTAAATCCATTTTACAAGTGCCGGGAAGGCATTTGTTTTCGGGAGAACTCTTTTATCCGCTTTTTTTCAATTACTTAGAATCCCTTCCCATTGAACGAGTGAGTGGACTTAAAATCATTCGGAAACCAAAAGACACAAACCGAAATCCCAGTTAAAAAGAATTGGAAGACAAAACCCAAACTGTATTTTCAGCCAAGATGAGTGACCTACTCACCAAGTTTGAGTTTGAAAGGTTATGGATTAAAAACAGTGTGTTTAATCTTGTTCATGCCGAAAAAAATCCTCCAGTCAAATTCCCAATCTCCAAACTTCGTGACAAGTTTAAAGGACTCACCGCCGTACTCGTATCAGCTGGTCCTAGTTTACGAAAGAACCTATCTTGGTTACAAGAAGTAAGAGACAAAGTATTTGTTCTGTCTTGCGATACCTCACTCAAAGTTCTCATCAAAGCGGGAATCAAAGCAGATGGAGTGGTCACACTCGATGCCCAAACCAATTCCTTTTTTCATTTTATGGGTGAGTCCCTCGGAGACATTCCCCTTTTTGCCGACCTAGTGAGTTCCCCGACCCTTCTCCGAGAACCAATGTTTACATCCGTTGTCCATTCGGTGACTGCAAAATACCAAGTGGATGCAGAAGGATCCCTTGTCAGGGAAGTCACAGCTGGTGGGGAACTCGCTGAACATGTATTCCATGATGTGGGTGATATCCAATCAGGTGGGTCTGTGGCCACAACTGCCTTTGATATGTTACGTTTTATGGGATTTGGCAGTGTCTACTTTCTTGGCCAGGACCTTGCGTATTCAGGACGTGAAATCCATTCCACAGGTACCCATCATAATGAAAAATGGTTAACGCAAGTTAGTCGCAAAAATAGCCTCGAACGGATCAATGAAGTCATCATCCGGAAACGCGAAACTCGTTACGTTCCTTCTTGTAGTGGAGGCGAGGTATTAACGGATTATGTTCTCGATTTGTACTGTCACTGGTTTGAAGAGTCCGCCACAAGCGTACAAGAAATGTCACTTTGGAATGTAAATGAAGACGGGGCAAAGATGGAAGGGATCCCCTCCCTTTCTCCCAAGGCCGCGAAAGATAAGTTAAGCCTAATTCCCAATCACAATTACCCTTGGCGTGAGTTTTCCATTTGGTCGGGAAAAGTAAATGGCCAGAAAAAAGGAGGTACCCAAAAAGGAATCACCTCACATGGAACCATACACAATAGTGGCGAGGCACTTTTTCGAAAGATCAAAACAGATCTAACCTTCATCGAATCCAAACTGAATGCATTTGAAAGTGAATCTTCTGCATCGTCCTTCCAAGATTCGGAAGTTTGGATTTGGATGCAAAGTGAATCCTATTTACGGAGACTCATCCGCAAAACAGAAATTTATTTGTTACGCCACAAAGATTTAGATCCAAAACGAAAAAACCAGATTCTAATCCAGTCCATCCGAAAGGAGATCCGGTATTTAAAACGAAGTCTTTATCCGATGATGGATTCGTTTCCGGAAAAAGGATGAAAGACGGCATTGTCTTCAAACTCAGGAAAATAATCGAAAAATAATTTTTGAGAAACCACTCGGTAGGCAAAAGGATTTTTTTCCGCATAACCATCTGTATGTGGTAGAGCTGGTAATTGGTGGAAATTGATACGCTCTTCAAAATTAATAAAATCACGCCGAGTGAGTTCCGGTCGAAGTTCCAGGACAGTTTCTTTTAATAAATTCCAATCCAGTTTAAAACTCATCCGAGCCCCACGAAAGGCAGGAGAACGTTCGAGTAAATTGACAATCCGTTTGACTGGACAATCCATATGGTAGTACTTCGTGAGGTATACTTTTACATACCTTGCCGCAAGACCAACAGGTTCCCAAACAAATTCTGATTCTACATTCGCTTCTTCTTCTTTTTTGATTTCGCTAAGGACTAAGTGTAACTCTGGAATCGAAAGTTTTCCGGTCATGAGGAGAGTGGATTCATCCATTCCAAACTCACCATAATACAACCATTTGTAAAAGTCTTGGATTTCTGCTTCTGGATGGTCTTCTACAAACTTGGTAATGAGAAAGAGTTTTTCTTTCTGCGAGAGTGTGGATTCCCTTTCATTTTGCATCTTGAGAAGCTCTCAGTTCCTTTCCTGAAATGAGACGTTTGATATTCTCCCGATGGGAATAAGTGATGAGAAAAAAAGTAGCAACTAACACAAAAAAGATGATCGGCTGGTAGTCGGCACTAGGTAATACCTTGGAAGAACCAAAATACCAAAGAGGCATGGAAAGTGTTGCCAGAATAGACCCTAAGGAAACAAATCCAGAGATTTTATAGACAATCAAAAAGATCACAATTGCACAAACTGTCACAATGGGAACTAGGGTCATGTACACCCCAAGGGCAGTTGCGACACCTTTTCCACCTCGAAAGTGAAGAAAGGGCGTGAAGGTATGTCCAAGGATAGCGACGGAACCGAGTAGGATTTCCGTTGTTGTAAGAGAATAAGGGGAATCAATGTAAGAGGCAGAGATGACGGGGATGGCACCTTTCAGAGCATCGAGAAGCAGAGCTAAAAATCCATACTTCCAACCAATCACTCGGCCTACATTTGTGGCACCGATATTTCGGCTACCGTGCTCACGGATATCAATCCCTCGCACTTGTTTGGCAAGGATAAACCCCACCGGAATGCCACCAAAAAGGTAACTGAATAGGATTGCGGCAAGAATCATTCCCTGCCCTCCTTTCCTTCGTTTCTGTTACGGAGTTCGATCTCAACCGCAAGGCCGTCGAGTCCAAATTCCTTTACTATACTCTTTCGGTAGAAACTCAAAATATTTGAGGGAAAGAGTTTTGTGTCGTTCACGAAGAACAATATTTTAAAAGGGATCTGCGAGACCTGGGTGGCGTAATACACCTTCGGAGGTCGGTTCGATGCCTTCTGTACCTTATTTTTTCCCCCCCACTTGCTTAACCAGTCATTTAATTGGCGAGTCGTGAGCTTTTTTTGGGACTTTTCAAAGAGGGAAACCACTTCTTCTAAGAGTTTGTGGGTGCGGAGTTTTTCCTTAGCAGAAAGAGAGAGGAGCGGGCGTTCTTTGAGTATGGAAAGTTTTCCTTCCATTCGGTCTTTGTAGTGTTTCCAGGAATTGGATTCTTTTTCAGGGACTAGGTCCCATTTGTTCACCGCAACGATCATGGGTTTTCCCAGTTCTTGGATTTCCCCGAAGATTTTTTTATCAAATTCACCAAGGCCTTTCATGGCATCTACGAGAAGTACGACCACATCAGCTTCACCTAAACTATGTAAGGTTCTTTTATACGAATAAAATTCTAAACTTTCGCCTGTTTTGGATTTCCTTCGGATCCCTGCTGTATCGATGATTTCCAATTTATGGTTTTGGAAGTAAAACTGATCAGATACTGAATCCCTTGTGGTGCCAGGAACATCACTCACCACTGCTCGTTTGTAACCAAGAAATGTATTGAGAAGAGACGACTTACCAGAGTTTGGTTTCCCGATGATGGCAATTTTGCAATACGGGTCTTCTTGGGTTTTAATTTTGTCTGGTAGGAAAAAATTAATTTTTTGGTAGAGTAAATCAAAATTGCGGCGCCCAAGGGCAGAGATCGGAAGCAGTTCGTTTAACCCCAGTATGTAAAATGGTTCCAGATCATATTCATCTTGTTCGGTATCCACTTTGTTGATAAGGGTAAGTACATTTTTACTTTTAAGAATTTCATCTTTTTTGAAAAGATCGATGAGTTTGTGATCATATTTTCGTAAGTCTTTGTGATCAATGACATGTAAGATAAGATCGGAATTACGCAAATGTTCAAAAGCTATTTCGATGATTTCTTTTGAGATTTCATCGATGTTCTCAATATCAAGTCCTGGTGTATCAGACAAGGTAAATGGAATTTTAAACTCAGAACGTTCGACTGTTTTTTGCAAAACGTCACGTGTAACACCTGCTGTGTTTTCAGTAATGGCACTTTGTGCTCGGAGTATGGCATTAAATAATGTGGATTTCCCCACATTTTGTCTACCGACTATGGTAACAACGGGAAGTCCCTTCATTTGCGTAAATGTTCCTTCATGGCTCTTTCCATATCGATTTTGGCTTCCTTCTTTTGGATATCGTCACGTTTGTCATATAATTTTTTTGGTTTGGCTAAAGCGACGTCAATCTTCACCAAACGGTTGTTCTTAAAGAAACAACGTGTGGCAACAAGCACAAGCCCCTTCTCTTTGATGGAACGGTCTATCTTTTCAATTTCTTTTGCTTTGAGGAGGAGTTTTCGTGGGCGAATCTCAGGGTGGTTCGCATAACCTCCGTTTTTGTAAGGAGGGATTTGAAAGTTTTCTAAGAATACTTCCCCATTTCTCACTTTGGCAAAACAATCAGTAAGGTTTCCCTTTTTTTCTCTTAGGGATTTTACCTCAGATCCTGTGAGAACAACACCAGCTTCGAACGAATCTAGCAGTTCGAAATTGAACTTTGCCTTTTTGTTAATTAAAGGATCGGTTCCGCGTGGTTTATCGTCTTTTTTGGTTTTGCCCATATGGATTATTGTCTTAAGGAATGGTGGATTTGGACAAGCCTTGCAATTTCTGCCCCAATGAGATTTGGCATCGAATAAAAATTGTCAGCCGTAATCTGAAGCGAGTCGTGGAACACATGTTCTGCAATGTAACGAGAACCAAGTCCTACCCCTAAAAATACATAATTTTTCTCTTCGTTTTTCAGTACAGCTTCTTTCATTTTTCTCGTGTCAAAAGAAGCGAGTTCGTCCTCAATGTAGGTCTTTGCCCTCTGGCCTCGGAAGTCAGATAGGATGACTATGATTTTGGTTTGGGCATCTGGTGAAAAATAACGTTCACAATTCGAAAGGACTTGGAATTCAGGGATACTGTCCCCTTGCCAATTTTTACAAAGGGCACTGAATACTTCCTCTTCCTTCTCGGGGGTGTAGTCTTCTTCTGCTGATTTCAGATTAAAAATATCCACAGTGTCTTTTGAGTTTTTGATATCACAGAAGGTATGAACACTTGTTTTGATATCATGTTCATTTAGAATATGCAAACTCACAAGTAGGGCAGATAACATCGCAATCGAATACTCAAAGTTAAAGATCCTTCTACATTTGGAAACAAGGAAGGTGACCTCTACCCCTTTCAGCTTTTCATCATTTTTTTCGATGGTGGTTTTATCGAAGATTTTGGTATCACCTCGTCCACTTTTGTAAGAAATGTACTTCCTTGCGTCCACTCTTGAACCTTCGTTTTTGTACATGCGGTGGATGTCAATTTCAGGATCAAAGAGTTGCTCTAGGTTGAGTTCGACTTCTTCGAGCTCTTTTCCAAACACCGATTTAAATTCTTCGAGACCCACCATGATGGAATAATCCCAAAGCAGACGGCGTTTTTTTAAGAATTGTTTATAGAGTTCTTCGGTGCGGTAACCCCAAGCGCCACCACCACCTTGTGGTTCTCCTTGGCCTTGGTTTCCCTGTGTGTCCTGGCCATACCAAGCATCAGGTCCTTCTTTGGTACCGCCACCAGTTTCGGGTGTATTGATCTCAATTCCCCGTTTGGTTTCTTCACCAGAGTTTAATTTTTTAGCAACACCAGTGAGGGGATCCCGTTTGTGAAGTTCAGGATCCCACCAATTTTTACGATTTAGCCCTGACTCAACGGTAAATGTTTTTTTTTTCTCTTCGATTTCCTCGAAGAGTGTTGAGACCACTTCCACACCTGAAAGATAACCCTCTAACAGACGTTCCAGTTCCTTTCGTTCCTTAGGATCGGCAATTTGGTTCGTGTAATATATTTTTCCACCCCGAATGGCAATGTCTTTTACATCGGTTTGGTTGTAACGATAGATATGGTTTTTCCATTTGAGAAGGTTTGCGATCCCAAATCGGTAAGGCATAAGGTTTGCCGAACCAATCGTACGTTTTTCCGAAAGTTCCTTTGCTTTGAGGTGAAACCGTGCAAGAGATCTAGGTAACACCCCTTCTGGTAAAAAGAATTCCAAAATTTCTTCTAAGACTTTTACATCTTCCAACTCAGGAAATAAAATCGGTGTAAAACGGTTACGGAAGGCACGAGAGATCGTTGTCACAGACTTAGAACCACGAAAGGACTTCATCCCAAAAACCACAGAGGTTTCTGTCAGTTTGACTGGAAGGTATTCTCCAGACTCTGGTGGCAGAGTAAGAGACCTTGCATCATCCGTTAACATATTCATTTTTTCAACAAGTTCTGCCCCTGCCGATTCTAGACCAGAGATAAGGATGATATGGCCATTTCGGATAGCACGCGTTAGTGGTCCATCAACCCAAGTAACACTTTCAATATTTCCTTCTTCTGTTGGTTTTAAGGCACCCACCACATCCGAAGTATGCATCCCTTTGGATAACATCACGGATTCAATTTGGATGCCTGTGAGTTCTGTAAAGAGAGGTAAAAATTCTTGTGGGTCCTGGTCTTCTCTGTATTCGATAAGGATGTTTTCTTTTGCTTGGATGGCGGTAAACACTTGGTCCAGGAAATGAAGGATGGGTTCTGGTGTAGGGTATTTGGAAAGAAGGGAGATCGTTTTTGTTTCGTCCCAAGTTTTGATTTCTTTGTCATTCCAGAAGATGGTAGATCCTTGTACATACCCTTTGGTAGGAACGAGTTTTACGGCACCACCAAACTCCGATTCAATGAGTTCTCTTTGTTTGTCACGGTCTTCTTTTTTACGGAATGGTTCCTCAAAGAGATACAAGGCTTCGCGAACCGAAACCGTTTTGTCTTTTGCACCAAATAATACCAATCGGTTGCAATACTTTTGGAGCGTACGTAAATTAAAATGGTATTTTTCTAAATCCCCTTTTCCAACTTCACCAGATTTAATTCGTTTTTCCGATTCGATACTGATGCGAATGATTTGTTTTAGAACCTCTTCCGATAACATGGGATAGAGTTTTTTTAAGATATAAAACATCTCATCGGGAGTATACGGATCAACATAAACAACTGCAAAATGTTTGGTAATATCGAAGGGTAAGGGTTTACGACCTTCAAATCCTTCACTTGGGTTTTGGGTTCCAATAAACCAAAAACCCGTTTTGCCTTTGACTCGTTCCCCACTACCCTCGAGTAAGTCGAGGTAATTGGATTCATAGACAGAGGAAAATCGTTTGATGATGTTTGGTGCACAGAGGTTCATCTCATCGGCCACAAAACTTAAACCCTCGGAAAGAGCATTGGTAAGTGGACCGTTCGACCAAGTAAAACCCTTCCCATCGAGAAGGATACGATACGATCCAATCAAATCTTCTGGGAGTGTGTCCTCATTAAAACTGAACCGAAGTGTCGGTTGTTTCCGAAGCGAATTGATATAATAGATTAAAGCATTTTTTCCAACACCAGCATCTCCGACAAGGAGGACTGGCATACCTTCGAGCATGGGGTAAAGGATTTTTTGTAAGGTTTGTTTCACCGAGTCAGTTTCAACAAGGCTAGAAGGGAAAACGGGAAATTTTTCGGAGTGCGGGAGAACCGGCACTTTCACATCGGCGATGGTTACAAATTCCATATCCTTCAGATTTCTACTCAATTCCAGGGTGTAAACCAAATTCTATTGACCCGTACCTCCCCAAAAAACCATGATGATTCCATGGAATTTGCCAATAGAATGAATGGGATCGACTCCTCCCCCATCCGAAAAGCCTTTGAACTTGCAAGGAGCATCCAAAACCCGATCAATTTGAGTATCGGACAACCTCACTTTCCTTCCCCACCTAACATCATTGAAGCGATGAATAAAGCTGCTATCGAAGGAAAAACTTCTTACACTCTTACCGCGGGGATTCCAGAATTAAAAACGGCCATGGCCGAAAAATACAGAACCCAAAATCATATGAAGTATGCCCATGAAGACAGAATCCTTGTGACCTCGGGGATTTCTTCAGCACTCTTTTTATTGTTTAATGCTCTTGTGAACGAAGGCGACGAGTGCCTCGTGATCTCTCCTTATTTTTTAATGTATCCTGCCATGCTTAAGTTTTACGGAGGAAAGGTTGCCCCTCTTTCCGAAAACTTTACTCCAAATGATGTTGAGGCACTAAAAAACCGAAAATTCAAACTCATCATCTTTTCCAATCCATCGAACCCAACAGGAAAGGTTTTATCCAAAGAACAACTCCGGGCTCTTGCCAATTTAGCGGAAAACACGGGAGCATACCTCATCAGTGATGAAATTTATGAACTTTTCGATTATGATGGGAAGTTTTTTTCCATCGGAAGTGAGTATGAAAAAACCATCACTCTCACTGGCTTTTCCAAAACCTATAATATGACAGGGCTTAGACTTGCAACCATCCTTGCCGAAGACAAAGTCATCAAGGCACTTACCACCTTACAGCAATATACTGTTGTTTGTGCGCCATCCATCACACAGTGGGCAGGAATCGAAGCTTTAAAAACCGACATGAGCACTTATATTCAAGATTATAAAGAAAAACGTGATTTTGTATACGAATCTTTAAAAGACCATTACCCTATTCAAAAATCGGGAGGAGCCTTTTATTCTTTTTTCCAAGTGCCTTGTGAAGATGAGGAGTTCATCAAACGTGCTGTGAAAAAAGATTTAATCCTTGTTCCTGGGTTTATCTTCTGCGATTCCAAAAACTATGTGAGACTTTCTTTTGCCACCGAATGGGATACACTCAAACGGGGGATGAAAGCCTTACAAGAATTGGCAAAAGAATCATAATTCTGTTACTGGATTCGGCATTCACTGTGGACTTTTTCGAAGATACAAATTGGTTTTTTCTTTGGAAACTTTCCACAGTCACCATCTTGTTTTTGTTTGGTGGTGCACTTGCTAGTTTTTATACCACACTCGCTGACCGAATTTTATATTACTGTTATGAAAAAGGAAGAAAAGAGTTCCAAGGTTTCAAACGTTGGCAAGTAATTTTTACAAAACCAAGCCACTGCCCCGAAT
>JACVCB010000027.1 GCA_016742255.1 Leptospira sp. | reverse complement strand
GTGATGGACCCACCCGAGTGTATCCGATGGGAGACAAAGGGCCTAAACGATCTCTGACTACCATCCAAGATTCGTTCATTTGTTTTAAGTGAATGAATTGATTGTGATTTCTCGTTCGAGAGTAAAAACCAGCAATGCCAAATGGAATTTTTAATTCTTCCAAACACTCAGAAAACAGTAATAAACTTTCTCTTTCCACATCCAAAATTCGTTTATCGTGAATCCAAGAATCGGTAGATAAACTTAAATCCATTAAAAAGTATAATCCTATATCGGATACATCTCGAATAGGATTCATATAGATTGCTTCCGATGGGCTCTTCTTAGCTTTTAAATCTGCATATCGATCAACAAGTGCATCTAAGTCTATGTCAGCACCCGCAACCAATCGTTTTTTAATTCGAGTTTGGTTGAGTAAAGCAGTCATTTTTTTCTTTAATAATAATAGGGTGCGGTGTTGTTTTTCCAATACTCCAATTGCATAAGAAGAATCCAATGTTTTTGGAAATTCCTCAACCACAGAACAATAATTAGGTTTATATTGCTTTAATTTATAATCCCATTCTGGATATAAAAATGGTTTTTCATTGCTAGTATCTTCCAATATTTCCAGTAAGGTCCCTGCACCAGATTCACTTGTCCTTGTGGTATGAACCGGATCTTCGGTACGTATGATATGTTTGAGGTTTAGTTCCTCAAGAGCCTCCTCTTCCTCCATATCTTCTTCGCCATCAATGTCTCGCCACTGTCCATCAAACTCTTCTACAGTTTCAATTTTTTCAAAATTGTGACCAAGTGTATACTCTTCAATTTTTTTCTCATCTACTTCCAGTAATTCTGCTTCACTTGGATCTAACTTTTGTTTGGATTCTTTCGACTCCATTTTTTGTTTCTGTTTATCCGAAATAAAATCTTTACCTACAGGAAAGTTCATTTTCGAATTGGAAAGTGAAGTGTTTGCATGATAAAAACAGGAAACAATATTTTGGTATTGTTTTGGATCCTTATTTCTAAACATCAATCGATCCTTTCGAATTTCTTTCCAATCTAAATATGCACCAGGATATCGTTTCAGAAAAGAACGAAACAATTGATAGAAAGTTTCCTTACCCAAACTGGTTTTGTTGGTATGTTCTTCTTTTAAATACGACAAATAGGCAAGTAGTATCCGTATTTGTATTTTAGTTTCCCTTTCTGTTAAATACCAATAGATTGTTTCTGGAAATTTAAGGAAATTTTCTCCAAGGGAGATGGCCTCACCACCATACACAATGGAGGTGGTTTCTTTTCGCAAAGTTTGAAGGTAACGAACAATTCTCGTTTCTTCCGACTCCATACGATATGGATAGTATGGAGATGGAGGTGTAAGTTTTGTTTTAAGTTTTTTCCAAAGTTTATGACCTTGGTAGAATACAAACTGATCCCATTCCAAAATGAATTCCTAAAAGATTAAATCAAAACTATCTTGTAAAGCCGTCACAGTATCTTCATCATCTGTTAAAGGTAGTATGATAGCAGTGCGACCCGCAAGGCGAGATGGTAGGCCTTTCCCCATCAGTTTGGCACATGAAACAAGCAAACGTGTGGATACTGTTTCTGCAAGCCCCAACTCTGGTTTTTTCCTGACTAAATTTGCAAATTGCACTAATTTTTTGGCAATGGAATCAGAAATTCCTGTTTCTCCAATAATGATCTTTTCTTCCACAGATGGTTTTGGATATGGAAAATCCATACTGAGAAAACGTTGTTTGGTGGAAGGTTTTAGTTCTTTAAACCCTTTCTGATAACCAGGGTTATATGATGCGACTAACAAAAAGTTTGGATGTGCAATGATTTCTTCGTTTTTTCTTTCAATGAATAATGTCCGTCTATGGTCTGTTAAAGAGTGAATGGTCACAAGAGTATCTGGTCTTGCTTCTGCAATTTCATCCAAATACACAATGGCACCTTCTTTGACACCTGTGGTAAGAGGACCATCCATCCAAACAGTGTCTGCACCTTTGACGATAAATCGTCCTACCAAATCAACAGCAGACGTTTCATCATTACATAAAATTGTAATGAGTTTACGACCCATTTGGTGTGCCATAAATTCCAAAAATCGAGATTTTCCAGAACCAGTAGGTCCTTTTAACAAAAGCGGCAGAGTATTCTCAGCCGCCATTTGAAAAATCTCTACTTCCTTACCTGTTGGTTCGTAATAGGGAATTTTTGTTGTTAACATAAGTTAATCTATATCACCTACATTTTTACCAACCGCTTCATTGGAAGGAAGACCATGTCGAATGAAATCAACTATGAAATATGTGATTCCAATTGTAAATAATGTAGCTGCAAGTAGCATTCCGATAAAATGGAACACGATTTCTTTTTGAACCACAAGAAAGTCCATTCCCAATTTACGTTCCAGATACACCTGAGTGATCCCTGCCACTGCCAACGCTCCAGTCATACCAACCATTCCAATATTGGATGCCCAGAATGCTAGATATCCAGACATACCGGTGAAAAGTTTACGACCTGTCATGTTTGGCATTGCATACGAAATGACAGCTAACACTAACATGGCGTAGGCTCCCCAGAATGCAAGGTGACCGTGCATAGCTGTGATGAGAGTTCCATGTGTCCATTGGTTAACCGATGGCCAAGTGTGTGCAAAACCTAGAAAACCAGCACCAATGAAAGACATCATCGCACTTCCAAGTGTCCAATAGAGTGCAATTTTGTTTGGATGGTCTTTTCCTTTTTTGCGATACATATTGAGAGCCCAGATTGCCATTCCGAGGAACGCAAGTGGTTCTAAGGCAGAAAAAATTCCACCGACCATAAGCCAATACTTAGGAGTACCGATCCAATAGTAGTGGTGTCCTGTTCCTAAAATTCCAGAAAGAAACGTGAGACCAACAACAACATACAACCATTTTTCAATGACTTCCCTGTCCACACCTGTAAGTTTGATGAGTAAAAAAGCCAGGATACCACCCATGATGAGTTCCCAAACTCCCTCTACCCAAAGGTGAACAACCCACCATCGAAAGTAAGAATCCAAGGTTTGGTTATCGAAATAAATCATACCTGGGAGATACAGTAAGGCAGCACATAACAGACCAAAGAATAATACAAGTTGTGTTGTACTCCTTTTTTTGGCCTCCCAAATGGTCATAGCAATATTGAATAAAAAGGTTAGAACGTTGACAACTACAAGGTAATCAAGTGGCCTTGGAATCTCTAAAAACTTTCTACCTTCCCACCAATTAAAGTGGAATCCAATGATGGCAACAACACCCACAATAACCCAAGAAATCAGTTGGATGTATGCGAGTTTGACACTGTACAATTCTCGATCAGATTCTTCAGGGATGATGTAATAAGCAGCACCCATAAATCCTGTTAATAACCAAACAACTAATAAATTTGTATGTGTCGCACGTGCTGTGTTAAATGGAATATAATCATGTAATCCATCAAAACCAATACGAGCAAAACCCATGATAAAACCATAAACGATTTGTAAAGATAAGAGTAACATACAAGTTGCAAAAAACCAATATGCGACCTTTTGTGATTGGAATCTCATTGTTTCTCCTTATTTTAATGCAGAAAGATAAGTCACTATATCTTTTCTTTCTGTATCACTTAACGGCAACTTTGGCATATTTGTTCCCGGTTTGATCACTTGTGGATCTATCAACCATCGGTTGAGATAATCGACATCAAACTTTGATCCTACATGATCAAGTGCAGGTCCAACATTTCCTCCCTTGCCACCTACTGCGTGACAGGCGACACATAATTGAGAAAACTTTTCTGGTTGAGAAACTTTCACAACATTGGCAGTTGTTTGTGGAGGTACGGCAGTGGAAATTGAACCAACTGGGATATTTGGTTTTGGTGGCCAACCATTGGCATCAATTTTACCAACCCAATCTAGGAATGCGATGACTTGTCCCTTTTCTTCTTTGGTAAAATTGTATTTCACCATCTTACGTTCACCAGGGAACATTGCTTGTGGATCATCTAAGAATACATCGATCCAACTAACTCCCCTTCTCTCGACCACTTTAGTCAAATCAGGGGCATAATATGCTCCCTCTCCAAGTAAGGTATGGCAACCCATACAATTGTTTTTTTCCCAAATCTCTTTCCCTTTTAGCACATCTTCTGTTAAGTTTTGCGCATTGGTACGGGTATCGTTTTGTCGCAAGGTATCGATTGTGAGGAACACAAAGATAGCACCGAACAAAAAAGTTCCACCCAGAAAGAATGCTCTTGCTTGCGATTTTGAAAGCATCCTTACCTCCTTTTTTCCATTTTACAAATGTAAGTGCAGATTGTACAAATTGCCTTGATTCTAATCAAGTTCTAAATAAAAATCCTGTGTTAACATATGCAAGATACCGAATGGAATTCATTTTGAATAAGAATTAGAATCATTTAAATAGTTAAAATGGTTAAATTGTGGCGCAAACCGGACAATTTGAACGTTTTCCCCAATTTTGGAACCTTTCGGATCCCTTTTACATGTGATTTTAGTTGAATATTCGCTTATTTTAAATTTCTATAGTACGTAAGGAGAATGCATGAACGAAACAACTACCGAGGAAAATGATTCAATTTGGTACCCTCCTGGAGGAATTCTCATTTGGCTCATCGTATTTGTGGAAGTAATCACCTTCTGTATGGGGATTGGATCCTTAGTATATGACAAAACTCAAAATCCAGATGGTTTCCAAACCATGCAAAAACTTTTGCACAGAGAATTTGCTTTCTGGAATACAATTTTCCTGTTAACGAGTGGATTTTTATTAGCCATAAGCGTTTATGCAAAAGAAAACAAAAAAGAGATTCAATTTTTCTATGGAATGTTAGGTGCAATTTTCTTCGGATTTGCTTTTTTATTCCTCAAAAGTCTCGAGTTTTACGACAAATGGACTTTTGGTTATACCTTAGATACAAGTGTATTTTTTAGTTACTACTGGTTACTCACAGGTTTTCATTACTTACATGTGGCCGTAGGAATCATCATCTTATCAATTGTTCTTCTCAACCGCAAAACCATCACCCTTGTGAATTTGGAAGCGGGAGGAATTTTTTGGCATATGTGTGATTTGATCTGGCTTATCCTATACCCAGCATTGTATTTGATCCAATAAGAAAGAAGGTTTTATGTTACGCATTGTAATTACTTATATGATTTTACTCACAATCGTATATCTGTCGTTTTACGGGATGGGATCGTTTGTACCAGGTAATTGGAATTTGATACTGATGAGTGCACTCAAATTCCTTTTGATATCCTATGTATTTATGAATTTAGTACGAGCCCATTTTTTTTGGAAGTTGATTTTCTCAACTTTGATTTTTGTGTATTCGTTTGGGATCTGGTATTTCACTTAAAAATGATCCCAAATGGGAAACGAATGTGGTTTTTGAGGCAAATTTCCTGGTCGATTCAAAATGACCACTTGCATCCCTGCTTCACTTGCCGCATCCGCTTCTTCCACAATGTCTGTAAAAAAATGTATTTCACTGGGTAACGCAGAAAGTGTCTTGGCAATTCTTAAATAACTTTCTTTTTCCCGTTTTCCACCTACAGCTGTATCAAAATAAGAAGTAAAACACTCACGCATATCACCTAACACCGAATATTGGTAAATTAAAACTTGCGCTTCCACAGATCCAGAAGAATACACATGGTTTTGTTTTCCTTCTTGGATGGATTGTTTTAAAAATTTGGGAACATCCTCATATACTGTACTTTTGATTTCTCCAGACTCATATCCCTCTTTCCAAATTTTTCCTTGTACTTCTTTTAAAGGACCAAATTTACGATCTTTCTCAATGAGATATTCAAAATAGGAAGGGACTAGATCTTTCGAAAGTTGCTTTGTGTTTTCATTTGGAAAATTTTGCGAACGAGATGGGTCCATTGAGAGTTTTTGTACGAAAAATGGATCGTTTGCAGATAAATCTTTCTCGTATTCTGCGAGAATTTCCTTCCATCTCTCTTCTGAAAACTGATAGTTCTTTAAAAAGGAATGGATGTGTTTTTTTGCATAAGGAAACAGAATCTCATGGACAAAGGCAATTGGTGCCGTTGTCCCTTCGATATCGAGTAAGTTATGTTTGATTTGCATTGTAACTATTTGTGATCAATTTATGAATGAATCCAAATTAGGAAACATTCTGTTTCATTAACAAATGCATAGTTTTTTCATCTTTTTCATAATTGAATAAAACTAAAAACCAAGCTAAGGCACATGGAATCCAAAATAAAATTGAGATGGAAAGAGCAAGTCCTCTATCCGGCGTGAGTCCAAGAATCACTGCCGACATAACAGGACCAAGACCTTTTCCTAAATCATCCGTTAGGTTGTAGATAGAAAAGATTGCACTTCTCGATTTTGGTTCATTTACGTTGAGTAATACAGCTCTAACATTTGGGCCAGTGACAGAGATCATAATTCCTGTTAATACATTGAGACCAATAAAGAGTCCCATGTGAGGAACAATATCAAACGAGTAAAGCAAAAGAATAGCAGGAAATACTCCAAAGAATGTAGTTCCCATACATAATAATGGTTGGTATGTTTTTTTGATATTGTACAAAAATTGTCCAAGCACTCCACCAAAAAAAGTTCCAATAAAAATTCCTATCGCAGCAAAAGTTATCATACCAGCGGAAACTTCTTTTGTTAGGTGGTAAGTATGTTCATAATAATCTGCTAAATAAACAAAAAATACACCCCAAGGAATACAGCCAGGAAGTCCTTGTAAAAAAGCACCAAGATTGGTTTTGTTTTCGAAAAGTAACTTAAAGTCTTTGAGTGTGATTTTATGAGAAAGTTCATCGGCGCCCACTTCTTCTGCTCCACCACGTTTTGGTTCTTTACAGAAAAATAAATAAACTGCAACGAAGAAAAAGGAAGGTGCAGACATGTAAATAAAAGATGTTCTCCATCCATTGATGGGATCAGCTCCACCCAAAATTCCACCTAACAACTGACCTACTCCCACACCAAGTCCCATCGCTAATGATACATACCCTGTGGCAATGGCTCTGGATTGGCTGGAAAAATAATCTCCAATCAAACTAAAAAGTAATGGGAAAATTCCACCGAGTCCAAATCCACATAAGGTCCTTAAAATCAAAAACTGATCGAAGTTCTGTGCATAGGCAGTCAATAAACAAGGAATTTCACCTAACAAAACTGTTGCGATCAGTAAATTTTTTCGTGAAAATGCTTGGGAAAGATACCCCATTGACAGTGACACGAGTCCACCCAAGATAAAAAACAAAACAGGAGTGATCCCACCAAATTTCCAATCCACTTCATTTGGATCTGTAATCCCTAAGGAAGCTCCAATGTTTTTCATATTGGGAGCAATTAAGTTTTGATCGCCAAACAGAAAGAAGGCCATGCCTAAAATCATCCAGAAGGCTAAAATCCCTCTTGGGCCATGGTTCACAAGTTCTGCAAGACCAAAAAACCGAAGATAGGTGGTTTCTTGTTTTGATTTTTTTTGGTTCATAAATTGGTTTTCCTTTCTGATTGTTTGCGATAGACAAAAATAAAAGACAGTGTAAATAAAAGTCCTAAGAATCCAATGATCGCAAAGATAGATAAATCCCAACTCGTTAGGATAGATCCATTCCAAATTTCTGGGTTAGGAGAATTTGCCATTGTTGGAAGTGCCTTTCCTCCAACAAAACGAAATTCAACCATTGCACCAAATTCGAGTGCATTTAATACATAAGCACTGAGACCTTTTGGAACATCTTTATCTAATTTCACCACAGGTGTTTTTTCACCTGTTTCCACTACCATATCTTGTGGTTTCACAAAGATAGGGTATTTACCGTTTTCTGATTCAATTAACATTCGTTCGCTGAATGAATCTTCAGAGTTTGGGATCAAATAAGAAACTTGTAATTCGGAACTTCCAGGTAAAACAGCCCGGTCCAAAATTCGTCCGCCATTTGGACCATCGGGTACACCCAGTGGAATCGCCATTTTACTACCTGGTTGTTGGAGTTGTGCCATAATCTCCGTTGCTTCTTTCGCAACCGAATATTCCAATGCACCTGACTTTGGATCATATGATTTTGGTGGATTACTGACATTATCGATGAGGAACAATTTAAAAATACGTAGTCCCTTTTTTTCTCGCATAACTTGCATTAAGCTTTTAATAGCCACTTGTTTTCGGTCTGCCCCTGAATCATATACGGTTATTTCTTGAGGAGAAGTACGAAACTTAGTTGTTGGCGGAATCATTTTATTATAATTTGCGCCTTGGTATTGGACTTGTAAAAGGATGGGTGCGCCTTCTGGTAAATCCATTTCTGGGAATCGAAATTTTCCAGACTGTGGGCCAATTTCTCCGAGTGGAACCATTGCCCCTTGTAAAGCCATCATCCGAATGGAATCAGCCTTTCCGAATCCTCTTGTGGTACCATTTTGAATGGTTCCAAAGATGGAAATTTTTTCCGCATAACTTGCGCTTGAGAGAAGAAAGAGGACTAAATAGAGAATACGATTGCTACGAAACATTTTGATACTTTTTCTCGTTCTTTCGGTTCCAATCCAAGTGAAAAAACGAAAGTTTTTAAAAATTTAGAGGCGACAAGAGAGGGTACTGGACATAATGCTTTAGATAGGAAAGGAAAACCCGGCTACATGAAGCAATTGAGCGAAATCGTTCACAATTCCTCAAAAGACGAGAGAGATATACTACTAGAATACCAAAATATCGATGTTTCCAAGTTAGAAACATTGAATGTTTTAGGAATTCCAATAGACAATGTCACAACAGATGAAGCGATTGCGAAACTTTTCCGCGTGCTTGAGAAAAAAGAAGGCATGCACCATGTTTTATTCTTAGATCCGATCAAACTCATGAGGATGCGTCCTAAAAAATCGCTCCACCGTATCGCCGAAAAAGCGGGTACCATCTTAGTTGAAGGTGCTGGCATTGGTTGGATGACAAAAGGACGATTAAAAGAAAGAGTCACACCAATTGCAGTGATGATGGATCTCATCCGACTTGCAGAACTCAAAGAATTTACCGCGTTTATCTTTGGCGCAAAAGATGAAATCGTAGAACGTATTTATTTTAATCTCACAAGGCACTTTCCGAAAGTTCGTATTGTTGGTAGGCACGCAGGCCATTTAGATCGCCAACGTGAAATGCGAGTGAAGGAAGCCATTCGTAAAACAGGACCTGATATTATATTCCTTGCCATGGACTTCCCTGAACAAGAAATTTGGATCGAAAACAACACAGGTTATTTTGGTAAAGCTGTTGTGATTGGTGTAGGTGGCGCCTTAGATATGTTATCTGGTGCTGACAAAAAAGCCCCTGAATGGTTCAAAGAACGTGGTCTAATCTGGTTATGGAGAATTATCGCAAGACCATACCGAATCCGACGTATGTGGGAAACGTTTTACTTTCTATTACTTGGAATTCGCGAACGTTTTCGCAAACAATAAAGTTTATTTTTTAATCTGAGCCAATCGATCCAGTGTAGGAGCTAACCAGTCTTCTAACAATGGTTCTCTATCTAGTTTGGCTCTAGCAAAAACCAAATCCTTATTTGAGTTGGCAATTTCACTTACGGAACCAATTTTACGCGCTGTTTCCATTGCTTTCCAATAGTATTTGAGTGCATTGATGGTATCTTGTTTTTTCTCATACACTGCACCTATATTATTGTAAAGTGCCGTTAAAGTCTCATACACTTCTCTATGATCAGAGTTTTCAGTGTCAATTCGACCAAGGCTTTGTTCCTTCAGCTCAAAATCATCCTTTAACTTCAGATAGTTGCCAAGTGCTGCATTGTATTGTCTTGTATAATAAAATGCATTTCCTTTTCCAAAGAGTAAGGTTGGGTTATTGTATATATCTTCTTCAGGGAGTTCCGCCCAAAAATCTAAACTTTGTGCAAAGTCACCATGGTTATAATCAATCCAACCTAAATAATAATAACATTCTCTAACAATCTTTGGATCTTTGGAAATATCACGGTCAAGAGCTGCGAGAAATGATTCACGTGCCATAAAAAGACCATTTCGTCTCTCTTTTTCTTCATAGGAAAGAGTTCCAATACTTCGTTCTGGATAGATTTTTTTGCCAGGGAACTCTCGTATATTGTCTGTTACGTTTATCCCAGCTGCTTCCAAAAATTGAATTTTACCTAAGTTAAACGAAATCCTTCCAGGACTTCCTTCAAGTAAGGTTTCATCTTCGTCCCTTTCTCCTAATCGATCACGATAGTTTTGGTATCGATCATCGGCTTCTTTTAAAAGTTTAACAGCTTCATCATAATCTTCTGTTTGGATATAATATTCAGCCATCAGTAAAACTGCTAAATAATGTCTAATATCATAAGTTGATGCTAGTTCTAATTGTTTTAGAGCACGAGCCGCTTCTTCTTTTTTGAAATAAAAACGTGCTCTTTGGTAATAACCTTCCGCAAATTTTGAACCACCATCTTTGCCATAAGCAATGTTTAGCAGGTATTCTACGTTATCATCAATCTCCATGCCTGTGACTTGGTCTTCAGGATTGATGTTGTATTTGATTCTTACTTCTTCAGAATCTAAATCAATATAAAAGGAAGCAAGTTTTGCCAAAACAAAAAGTGAAAGTTCGTCTTCAATGTTTAGAGCATTACGAACTTGTCTATGGTGGTTTAAAACATATTGTGGATTTTTATCACGTTTCCACATTTCAATATATGTAGATAAAATTCCACCGTGTCCAATTGGATTTTTTGGATACTTTTCAATGATATCGTTATAGTATTTAACAGCTGTTCCAAACTCTTGTTTGTTATAGAAAATTTTTGCAATACCAGCAATGGCATCAACATTATCAGGATCTCCCCCATCAGTGAACACTCGTTTGAAGTATTCGATTGCAAGTTGATCATTTTTATATTTTTTGCGATTACTTCCAGGTGGAACTTCGATAAAGTCTTTTCTGTGAAAGGAATGAAAGGTTCCTAGTGCAATATAAGTATCAATATCATGCACATTGTATTTGAGGCGTGATGCAATGTAAGCACCGGCCTTTAATACCTTTCTTGGTACTTTATCTTGAGAGGTTAAATAAAATGCAAGTTCAGGGAGAGGTCTTCTACCAGCAGTTTCGACACCTGCGTCATTCCATTCCGTTTTTTTCGCAAAACTGATGTTTGGAACTTCTTTACGATTTTCCCAAGCACGTTTGTGTTCCTTGTCTTCTGGTTCATAACCAAAATCTGGTTCTACCTTCCCAAAACATTTTTCAAACGCTCTTTCATACAAACCTGCTTTGGTATAAGCAGTACAATATTTATTCAAAAACTCTAAGTTATGTGGGAAAATCTCTTCCCCTTTGATAAAATAATTCTCAGCATCAGCGAGTAATTTTTTCTTTTCTAGAGCATCAGTTTCATAACTGTATTCTTCTATTTTTTCAAGTCCAAGTGCATACTGCGCTTTCGCACGGTAAGGAACGATTACATACTTCCATAAAGTAACAATTCCAAATACTAAAAAGATAGCTGCTGCAGAAGATAAAATTGTCCTTCTGATTAACTCACGTTTACGAGCTGCACCTTCTTTAGTATATGCATCTTTACTGGCAATGATGGGAACTCCATCTGCCGCAAATTTTCCGCTCGAATCACTGAGTTCTACACGTTCACCTAGTAGGCCACTTAAGAAACTAGCAATGTCTTCCGGTTTTTGTTGGGCTTTGATGAGCTCAATGATTTCTTTTTGGTTCCGAACAGGGATACGTTGGTTGACAATCGCATCAATAACGGTTCGTCTTAATTTTGGAGGATAACGAAGTAACTCAGATTGAATGACGGCAAGTTCTTCATCCGTTAAACTGGATTCAAGAGATTCTTCAGGTTCTTCCTCTTTGCCAAGAGACATGAGGTCTTCTTCAAATCCACCAGGACCTTCATCATTTCCACCAAAGTCGTCCATGGCGGAAACTGGCATATCATCAATGGAAGGTGCTAGGTCATCAAATGAAGGAGCAGCTAAATCATCATCAAGACTTGGTGGTTCCATCCCCACACCCAAGTCACCGAATGGATCATCAAATCCACCACCAATATCTGCAGGTTCTGATTCTCTTGCAGACGTGGATGGAATATCCATACTTCCAAAAGGATCATCTTCAAAACCTGTTCCCGCGTCAGTTGCGGCAGGAGTGGATCCCATATCGGCAAATGGATCATCACCAAATGAAGGTTCGCTGGATGAAGCAGGTGTTGACAAATCTCCAAACGGATCATCACCCGTAGGAGCATCAGAGGAAGGAGAATCTAAACTACTAAAAGGATCATCACCAAAACCAGCACCCGCATCTGAATCGGATGGAGTGGATCCCATATCAGCAAATGGATCATCTCCCGAAGGAGTTTCGCCACCAGATCCAAAATCAAAATCATCACTTGTACCTTGTGGTTCTTCCGAACCAGAATCAAACCCAGCAAACAAGTCTTCGTCGGTTGTTTTTGGAATTGAATCGTCGTCGCCCCCTAAATTGGCAAAGGGATCATCCCCAATTTCAGGCGCTTTTGTATCTTCAATTGGTGCTTCATCAATCGCATCTAAATTGGCAAAAGGATCATCGGCACCTGCCCCGGAGTCACTCGGAGAATCGAGGTTTGCAAATGGATCGGCTTCGTCACCGGCAGGTGTTGAAAATGGATCCTCATTCCCAGACAACTCATCTGAGGGAGAATCCATGCCTAAATCATCAAAATCAGTAGTAGGAGGAGTTGTTTCTTGGGGTCTAGGACTATCTTCGCCTAATAATTCATCTAAATCGATCCCATCGTCTTCTTCAGGTTGGGAACTGGACAGTTTGGGCGGACCAAAATCGTCATCATCATCGAGGCCAGAAAAAGGGTCTGAGTTGTCACCTGAGCTCGTATCATCCCCACCAAAATCGTCTGGCAGAGCATCATTTGATTCTTCGTCAGTAGGTTCTGGCTCTTCGTTGCCAGAAAAGGGATTTGTATACCCTAGTTTCTCACGTAAGACCTTTGCCATCGGGTTGAGCTCTTCCGAAGACATAGGGTTCTTATTGAGAGCCGAAAACATCGTCTCGATTTGTGTAATTTCTTCCGGACTCAATTTGTCTATCGGCTCAGCCATGCGAAGGTCTATTCCTAATGAATTATCGGCCCCTTCTTAAAATGACAGAATATTTTTTTTATTATGTCAGATGATTCTTCAATCAAAAAACCTTTCACGCTCTTTTTTCAATCCTGCCGAAAATAAAGACAAAGGACACAAGAGACAACTGCATTATGTTGAAATCCAAATTCATCCGAATTGCCCTCATTTTACTCTTTTTGACAGGTATTGGAATTTTTGCCGACGATGGCATGGATTGGATCGGAAGTTTTTCTTCCGGAGAACTCGAAATGTCAGATGAAACCGAAGACCAAGACACTGTTTATTACCTATGGCAATTGGAAAGTCTGAAGAAAAACATCGCACCACGTTACATTCGTTATCTTGATGTCGAATCCTATGTTTCGAGTGGGAACCTTCTCCACCGAGGGATTCTTTTCACTTATAATGGCCTTAGAGATGAATCTGTGGAAATCTGCGGTAGTTTTAACAATTGGGAATGTGCTGAAATGAAACGAAACCAATATGGAATTTATTACACAGTCATCGAACCAAACCAAATCAAAGACAGTTATGAAGAAGACCCTGTTTATGAGTATAAATTTCGAGTGAATGGCCTGCTCACCTACGATCCGGAAAACTTCGATAAGGTGGAAGATGGATCTGGGTCTTATTATTCACGTTTTGTTTTGGATTCTAAAGACACAGATCGCCAAACAAAAACGATGGTATTGGAAGATTCCGCAAACGAAGAACGTGACTTACGTACAGTCAAATTTCAAATCTATTTACCAAATGCAGAAGTGGTTCGGGTAGTAGGAAATTTTAATGATTGGAACCCTGAACATGATTTTTTGAAAAAAGATCGTAAAGGAGTTTTTACCTTAGAGAAAAAATTACTCCCTGGTGAGTACCACTACCAATTCATCGTAGACGGTGAAACTATGTTAGATACTTACAATCCGACTACGAATATTAAAATCGATACAAATGAATCTGTTTCGTCTCTTTTGGTTCCTGAGCGCAACTACGCATTAGAAAGAAAGATGTAAAACTTAAAAGTTTTTTAGTCCTATTTCCATGATTCTTTTTTGATTTCAATTTTGGGAAACCATATTGGATTCACTGGGATCGAAACATCAGTTTTGTTTTTAACCATATCCGCATACTGATCCCACTTTAAATCTTCGTATGGTTTGATGAAAATTGAATTTCGAATTACAAAAAGGAATACAACAACCACGAGAATTGGTAAATGAACAGTTGTCTGAATTTTATTTTTTTCGAATAACAATACAAAGGTCAAAATACAGAACATAAAATATGGCACTAATCCATACCGATTGATCATCAGATTAATGACATTTAGAAAATAAAATGATTCCTTTGCCCCATTTACGAGTGTCGTATAAGTGGCCTGCTCTGCGTTTAATGACAAACCACCCCGAAGTAACACTGGAATCAAAACGGTTATCAAAAAACTGCCCAACAAAATCGAAGTTTGAACACCTTGCATTTTGAATTTTTTGCAATAAAAGTAGAGTAAAACAAGTTCGAGTATCCAGAAATACTTATGATATGTTATGAATTCTACTGAATTCGTGTTCATGAAGTATGTTGCGACAATCAATCGAATTAATTTTTCGATATGGATTAGGTTTAAGAAATAGTTCCAATCAATGCCAACCACTGAATCCCTGGAACCCAAATAAAACATCAAAATTCCGTATCCCAATCCAATCACAAACAAAACTAGATATACCCAACGTTTTCGATCAAATTTGCAAAGGAATGGACGAATTAAAAATAGAGGAGCATAACAGATAGCCAATGGAGCAGAAAAAATCCCCAACAATACATATACTGCGATCAATAGATAACTGAATCCATTTAATTCACCACCAATAATAGCCAAAAGAAAAACCCCTAAAGATAGGAAAAAATGTACATTGGTGATATTGTTAAATGATTCAATTCCAACTGGTGAACAACAAAGTAAAACAATTACAATTGTTCTTAAAAAATCACTTCTCAAGATATAACGAAACTTTGTGAGAGAAAAAATAGAAACAGAAATCGCTGAAATCAAAATTGCAGAGAGGTTAAACACCAAAGGTATCAATGCATAGGGAAACAAATTCGCAAAAAATGCAATGAATCTAGGTACTAAGTGGATGTATCCCGCATACAGAAAAAAGATAGTATCAGGGAATCCGGTAACCCATTCATCTCGGAGAAAGATTTGTCCATCTTCAGCCCATAACTGAGCATTTAAAATTGAATCCGGTTTTCTCAAAATGAGGATCACAAACGATAATAGTAAATTAGAAAAAAATAATATGAAATTATGGTACTTTGTGGTTGTACCTGAAGTAGTAAAATCTTCTTTAAAATTATGAAATAAACTGGCGAACAATTCGATCAGTTTCAACTTCATATCATCTATGATTCGTTTCATTTTTGTATATGATTCATTCATTCGAAATTGATCAAAAAAGTAGATTTCTTTCTAAATTGAGTTCATGGAACCAAAATGACGATCATTATTTTATTGTTCTAAAGTTGCGGTCATAGACCCTTTGGAGGAACTCATACGAGGGTCAGGACCATACTCCAAAATCCGCTCATGAACAAACTCTGCGTGTTCTAGTTCTCCAGAAAAGACGATGGTTTTTTTACGGGTATCCACCTCCACTGCATGTTGGAAGGCTTTTTCCCAAGTCATTTGACAAACATCCATGAGCATCTCGATGACATACTCATAGGTGTGGTGGTCGTCATCCCACAAAACGACCTTCCATGGGCCGTCATTTTTGGTTGGTTTGATTTCGGTTTCTTCTAAAATAGAAGGTTGGGATGCTCCGGAACCGGTCATGACCGAAGCTTTTCCCTTATTTTTTCTTTTTGGAAATGGCAAGTTCCGCGTGGGAAACTACATCTTTGGCTCGAAGTCCAAAATAATCAAGAAGCCCACTCCAAGTACCTGATTTTCCAAAACTATCCTTCATTCCCACTTTGATGACGGGAACAGGGTATTCTTCTGATAAAAGTTCAGATACAGCAGAACCAAGTCCGCCAATGACATTGTGTTCTTCACATGTTACTACCGCACCGCATTCTTTTGCTTTTGCAATGATGGTCTCTTTGTCTAAAGGTTTGATTGTTGCCATATTAAGGAGAGTCGCATGGATTCCTTTTTCTTTGAGGAGTCCCACTGCGGTCATGGCTTCGTTTACCATCACTCCGTTAGCAATAATACAAACATCCTTACCTTCCGACATCACTTCAGCTTTTCCAATTTGGAATTTGTAGTTTTCACGTTCGATGACTGGAATGGCAGGTCTTCCCACTCTTACATAAACAGGTCCTTTGTAATCAGCAATTGCATGAATCACTTGTTTGGTTTCATTAAAGTCTGAAGGACAAATGACAGTCATTTCTGGAATGACACGCATAATGGCAAAATCTTCAATACATTGATGAGAAGCACCATCTTCTCCAACAGTGATACCACCGTGAGAAGCTACAAGCTTTACGTTTAACTTTGGATAAACGACACTATTCCTTACGACTTCCCAGGCACGACCCGATAAAAACATAGCAAAACTTGAAGCAAATGGAACAAATCCAGAAAGAGCTAAACCTGCCGCATGACCAACTAAGTTTTGTTCCGCGACACCGACGTTAAAAAATCTTTCAGGATACTTCTTTTTGAAGTCAGCAGTTTTAGTGGAACCAGATAGGTCCGCATCTAAAACGACTACATCTTGTCTTGATGCACCTAACTCAACTAAGGCTTCGCCGTATGCATCTCTTGTTGCTTTTTTGTCCGCGGTTGATTGGCTAGGTGCTCCCATGATTATCCTTTTTTTAACGCTTCTGCTTTGTCAGTTTTTTCCCAAGTAAATGTGCTTCCAGTTCTACCAAAATGGCCGTAAGCAGCAGTTTCTTGGTATTTTCTTCCTTTTCCAAGGAGATCCAAACTTTCTACAATTCCTTTTGGAGTGAGTTTGAAGTTTGCTAGTACTCGTTTTGCAATTTCTTCATCAGAAATTGTTCCTGTTCCAAAAGTATCCACAAGAACTGATACAGGTTGTGCGACACCAATTGCGTATGCTAATTGAACTTCACATTTGTGGGCAAGGCCAGCTGCAACAACGTTTTTCGCAATGTAACGACCCATATAAGCTGCAGAACGGTCAACTTTTGATGGATCTTTTCCAGAGAATGCACCACCACCATGGCGACCCATTCCACCGTAAGTATCAACGATGATTTTACGTCCTGTTAGACCAGTATCACCATGAGGACCACCAATCTCAAATTTTCCAGTAGGGTTAATGAAGTAACGAGTGTTAGTTAACAATTCCTTTGGAATCATTTTTTTGATACACTCTTCGATAACCGCTTCTTCAATTTGTTTATGAGTCACACCTGGTTTGTGTTGTGTGGAAATTACAACTGTATCAACACGTTTTGGTTTTCCATCTTCGTATTGGATCGTAACTTGTGATTTTGCATCAGGTCGTAACCATTCAATTTTGTTTGTATGGCGAAGTTCGGATAGATGTTCTAGAAGTTTGTGTGAGTAATAAAGAGGAGCAGGCATTAACTCTGGAGTTTCTGCAATTGCAAATCCAAACATCAATCCTTGGTCACCAGCACCTTGTTCCGTATGAAGACCTTCTCCTTCGTTTACCCCTTGGGCAATGTCTGGAGATTGTGCATGCACGTGGGAAGCAACGACTGCAAAGTCAGCATCAAAGTACATATTGATGTCGTTGTATCCAATTTTGCGAATTACATCTCGTGCGATTTCTTGTGTGTCTACTTTTCCCTTACTCGTGATTTCGCCAGCAATAACGACAAGATTTGTCGTAACAAGGGTTTCACAAGCAACACGGGACTTTGGATCTTGGGCTAAATACGCATCTAGAATGGCATCAGAAATTTGGTCACAGACTTTGTCCGGGTGTCCTTCAGATACGGACTCGGAAGTGAAGATATAGTTTTTAAGAGAGGACATTTTTTTTACCTTACTTGGTTAAAGTTTCGTTTTTAGGTGGTACGTCAATAGAATTGTCAGGAAAGAGTCCACGCACGTAGGATTCCAGTGACTCCGCGTTCGCCTGCATTTCAGTTTCTAATTTTTTAGCATATTCATCGATTTGGCTTTCCGTGAGACCCTTTGGAACAAGGAAGGGTTTTCCATATTGAATGAAGAGCCTGGCCCCAAATTTTGGGAAAAAATGGCGGTCCCAACTCCGAAATACATAAGCACGGTCATAACAGGAATGTAGATACAAAATTGGAAATCCAGTGAGAGAGGCAGTCACAATCACACCTGGTTTTACTTCCCTTCTTGGGCCCTTGGGTCCATCCACGGTGAAAATGGGAACTGCGCCTTGTTTCATTTCTTTTAGGATATTACGAAATGCACCCGTCCCACCCCTAGTAGAGGAACCTCGTACCGAACGAAGGCCAGACCTGGCAAATGTTTGGTGGATGATTTCACCATCTTTGGATTGGGACACAAGTGCCACCATGTCTGCTTTTTTCTTTCGTTTTAAGTACTGCGTTGCATGCCTGTATAGTGAAAGTGTTGTTTCATGAAACACTGCGATGATGTAATCCCTTCCCTGTTCGATGACATTTGTTGATTCCTGAGGGATGATCAATTTTTGGTTTCGTACAAATAAATACCAAACTCTTACTATGAAGTGAACTACAAAACTTAAGATGATGTATTTGGTTTTGGAATAGGGTTTTTGTTTATTATCTGGAATCAAAAAGAATGGTCCTTACCGATCTCCCACAGAATATCGTTTTCATAAATTTTTACCATCGGTTTGGATGGATTTGTAGGTTTGTCATTTAACAAGGAATAAATCATAGATTTGGCAACATATTCTGCTTGGATGGGTTTGTATTTTTTTAAGCCAAATAATCCAAATGGAATGATGTGACCAAGTACCTCTCCAATTTTTTCCCCAACCCGGAGTTCTTCTCGTTCTCCAATGAGAAGGGAAGGCCTAAAGATTCCTAAAAAGGGAAATGAAAGTGCCATCAATTCCTTTTCCAATTCTCCTTTCACTCGGTTGTAAAAAATGGAAGAGTGAGCATCAGAGCCCATCGCTGTAATGATATAAAAACCTGGGACATTTTTTTCCTTCGCTTGTTTTGCTGCAAGGAGTGGATAGTCATAATCAATTTCTCTAAATTTCTCCTGACTCCCAGCCTTACCTATGGTTGTACCCAAACAACAAAACACGGCATCAATTCCATCTGGAACACTCACTTTACCTGATTGGAAATCTTCCCAAGTGACTTTTATCACTTCAATGGGAAGATTTGGTTTGGATGAGTTTTCAAAATGACGAGCCCAAACGATTACTTTTTTAATCTGAGGATAAAAGAGAAGTGACAATAACACTTGTTTACCGACAAGACCTGTTCCACCGAGTAACAATATTTTCATTTTATCTCCAAACTTCTTGCGAGCATCGAGTCAGTTAAATTGATTTTTTCTAAAAATTGAATTCCAGCGATATGATAAATGACGTTTTTGATTTTGGAAGTTTGAGTCCACATGACGGTACCTTCAAAAAACAACCGTTTTGTGCCTTTTGACCAAACAATACTTCCGAGTACTAGTGATTCAATTTCATCACCAAGTAAATCGTCTTCTCCCAAAAAACAAAGTCCCTCTTCGGAAATGTTTCCTAATTTTCCAAATAAAGTGATCCCTTCGAGATCCAAATGGACTTCAAATTCGGAAAAATCACCTGGGGAAATTCTGGGAAGCCTTCGCTCACTTTCCATAGCAACAAAATACATGGAATCCTAGAATTGGAAACGAAAAAAGCAAATTAGAACTGAAAGTAAATGAAAGGAACCGAGTTTTCGGGTGTAGCTAAATTTAAGACAAGAAACAGAATTGGATACATCGCAAATTCAAAACTGGCAGGGATTTTTTTCCCTTTCCCCTTTTCGAAGAGAAAATAACCGATAACATGTCCAATCGTCAGAAAACCAATGATCCAAAGGAAATCCTTCCACATATAGGGGCGTAAATTTCCATCTTGGAAAAGGAAAATCCCTTTTAAATGGATCCAAGCATTTTCCCAAGTAAGCGAACGAAAAAAAACTGCACCTAAGAAGAAAATGGAATTATTGAGTACATTTTGAAACAGCCAGATAGGAATTTGAAGCAGTGACGAAAATTGGCCAGAAGTTGATTCTTTTTTGTCAGGAAACCACTCTTTCCAAATCTCTTCCAAAACATAAAAAAATCCATTGAGAGATCCCCAGAACACAAAGGTCCACTGGGCACCATGCCAAACCCCACTCACAAACATGGTAAACCATAAATTAAACTTACGACGTACGGAAGTTACACGGCTTCCACCCATAGGGATATAAATATAGTCTCGTAACCAAGAATTGAGGGTCATATGCCACCTTCGCCAAAAGCCGGATACAGATGTGGCGAGAAATGGTAAATTAAAATTGGTAGGCAATTTGTACCCGAGTAACATGGCACTGCCGATGGCCATATCCGAATACCCGCTAAAATCCAAATACACTTGGATTCCACCAAGAGCTGCCGCAATGAGCAAGGCATAAGCATGATGACCTGCTGGATTTGCATAAATGGCATCAATAGTTGGAGCAACCATATCAGAAAGTACTGCCTTTTTAAAATAACCTAACATAAAAAAACGAATCGCAACTCGAAACTCAATGTCTTCTAATTTTTTAGGGCTATACAACTGGGGCATAAAGGTCCTTGCTGTAACAATTGGACCTGCAACAAGTTGTGGGAAAAAACTCACAAATAATGCAAACCGAATAAAATCAGTTTCCGCTGGAATTTCTTTGCGGTATACATCAATTGTATAAGACAATGATTGGAATGTAAAAAAGGAAATCCCTGCTGGCAAAATGATTTTTAAAACAGGTAACATATCGCCACCAAACAATACATTGGTGACCGAATTCATCGAAGTCACAACAAAATTATAATATTTAAAAAAACCTAGGATAAAGACTAAGTTTGTGATCAAACTAAAGAGTAATAAATAATATCTGATTTTTTCTCTCGTTTCATTTGCGAGTTTGAGACCCACATAAAAGTCAATGGCGGTGGATAATAATATCAGTGCACCAAATCGATAATCCCAAGACATGTAGAAAAAATAACTACTGATGAGTAGGAAAATATGTAAGATGCGAGTTTCTTTAGATTGGTTCGAAAAGATTGCTGGGAACAAATACCAAACGGTAAAAAAGACAAAAAGAAAGAAGACAAAGTATTCAAAATCAGAAAAGATCAATGGGTTCGCCTTCTATTCAGACCAGAATCATCGAAAAAATACCAGTGTCAATCATTTCGACTTGCAGAACATTCCCATTTCACTTATGATTGGACACTAGTTTTCAGCTAAAAACATAGAGGTAGAAAATGAAAAAAATATTAAAAACAGCTCTAGTAGGGTTATTGTCATTCGGCCTTCTTTCCAATTGTTTTGGAAAATTTGGTGCTATAAAGGCAGTATATTCATTTAATGCTGGGATTCAAATTGGTTCTGGAAAATTAGCAAGTTTCTTTCGTTCCTTGTTAATGATTTTTCCATTATACATTGCGTATGGTATTGGAAGTTTCTTGGACATTCTTGTATTCAACCTAATTGAATTCTGGACTGACCGTAATCCAATCGCGATGGCAGAGTATGACTTTGATGGAAAACTAGTGAAAGAATACACTGAAAATGGACAAACCATCACTCTTACTTACACAGAATGGGGTAAAGTTTTAAGAATGGATGCTCCTACTGCAAAAGGAGTTGAGTCAGTTTACTTTTTAAAAGACAAACCAGAAAAAGCATACAGACTGATCAATGGAAAGTATGTAGAAATCCAACAAGTGAGTGGACCAATCCTTCCTCCGATGAGTGCAAAACACATCTAAGACCATCATTGCCCCTAATTTTAGGGGCAATCCATTGCCGATACTCTAATATATGAAACGAATTCCTTTTGTCGTATTCCTTTTGCAATTTGTTTGGGGGTGCCAAACACCACAACAGGTGATGATTCCAACCTTCCCCACACAATCTGAACAAATCAATTTGAATCGAATCAAAATGATCACCAAACAAGAGGCAAATCCAAGCCAGGAATCAAATTCCAAAAAACCCCTCACCCAAGAACCAGGAGTGAGTGTTGAATATTCAGAAAACAAAATTCCCTTTATCCAATTAGATTTATTTTTTGAAGATGCAGGCATCAGCATTATAGAAGAAATCATCGCTGGCACCATTATAGACCATCACATAGTCGTCTTAAATCAAAAAGGTGAAATCATCGCAAAACAACCTGTTAACTTCCAAGCCTATGAAATTTTGGAAACAAAAACAGAAGTGATGCGAAATAAGGTGATTGTTGGAGAATCTAAAAAACCAGTGAAGGTGAATAGTACAACTCCAGAAACTAGGATCTCCAGAGAAGCCATTGAAAGACAATATTCCGATCGTGATACTGTACCCCAAGTACTCGAAATTTTTGAAGGAAAAGTTCCCTCTCCAGGGGAATATATCAGTATTTATTTAGAGTTAACGTATGTTCTACCTTATTTGGAACCAAATTGTGAATCATATGGTGGAAATTGTTTTGGTGCCAAACAAAAATTTTTCGATGATGTGACTTCGCGGAATCGTCGTGAATTAGATATTTTGAGAAATCGTTATGTCAATGGGGAAATTGCACAATTTCCAAACTTAACTTCAGAAGAGCAGACAGAATTTAAAACAAATATTAAATCAAAAATAGATTCTTCCAATGGAACGTATGGACCCAAACATACATTTACAAAATTTTTCTTTCGAGAATGGAACTTAGTGTCTTCACCACGGTACTTTCGCATTCTTTCCGTTGGCAAACTGGGAAAACAAACCTTGATAGAAGAAGACAAACGAACCGATGAGTCAAAAGAAAATTCACAATCGGAAAAAGATGACAATCATTCTATCTTTGATTCTCCAACTCATACAAAACATAAAAAGAGAACCATCACAACTCCATAACATTCAAACACACGGGTGATTGGTGTCACAAACACCCGTGTTCCGGTTAAGCTACTTTTTCTTCTCGTTTCTTCATACTATCGAATCGAACCGTGGAGGCAGTGACTTTCACTTTTGATTTATTTTCTCCATCTGGAGTTTTCCATCGGTTTTGTTTTAAATTGCCCATCACCGTCACTTTACTTCCTTTTTTTAAGTACTCCACACAGTTTTCACCCAACTTTTCCCAAGCTTCCACTTCAAAAAAGGAAACATCATCCTTTTCCTTTGCATCTGGGTTGTTTTGAGAGTGATTGACTGCCACTGTAAATTGTGCCAGTGACTTACCCCCAGCAATTGTTTTCTCTTCCGGATCAGAAGTTAAATTCCCATCCAAGATGATGTACGATAGATTTTTCATTTGAGTATCCCTATAACAGTTTTATTAGCCACATCTCCTTGAGGTGAAAAACTTGAGTGATGGTACAAAAAAATGTTATCTCAAGGGTTTTTATTCATTCTAAAAAAAAACTGATTTGGGATAGACAACAGGATTCTTCTCTTATTGAATAAGAGTGTGGCGCTTCCCGATTCTGAAATATTGCAATTATTAACCTCGATTAGCCGAGAATTGGTATGTTTACACGAAACTGATGGGACTTATATTTATGTGAGCCCCAATTCTAAATCCATCATCGGATATGAACCGGAGGAACTCATTGGAAAAAATCCTTATGATTTTTTTCATCCAGATGACAGGAGATTAATTTTTGAAAGATCACACCAACCACTTTTGCGAGGTGAAGAAAACATCCACCCCACTTTCCGGTTCTTACATAAAAATGGCACCTATATTTGGTTACAATCAGACAATCGATTGACCACTCATGCCGTTACTGGGAAAAATTATCTACACACATCTTCTCGTGATATCTCAGAAAAAATTGAATCCGATGCAAACTTAGCTTTGTCCGAACGAAAGTTCAAAACCTTATTCCGTGATTCCCCTATTGGACTAGTCTTAACGAGCACACATGGTTACATCGACGATGTCAATGAAGCCTTTGCGAAATTTTTAGGTTATGAAACCTTTGAACTTTTAGGAAAACATTTTTCTGAAATTAGTTCCATTGGAGAACTCGAAGAAAATTTACGTTATAGAGATTCTGTCCAAAAAGGAATGATCGATCATTATTCCATAGAAAAACAATATGTACATAAACTAGGTCATTTGGTATGGGCCTACATCACTGTCACTGTGTTACGCGATGATTCAGGAAAGGCAATTTATTATTTGGCACAAATTATCGACATTGATGAAAGAAAAAAAACGGAAACCCTACTTTTAGAAAACAATGAACATTTAAAAGCCACTAAAAATTCCCTTCTCATCCAAAACAAACAACTCCAATCTTACAACCAGATAATCTCTCATCACTTAAGGGCACCTGTCAGTAATCTCAGAAGTTTATTAGATTTATTGAAGATTACAGGTGAAGAAGAAGAACGAAGGGAATTACAAAATCATTTGGAAGAAGTGACTGAAAATTTGGAAACCGTACTTTCCGAACTGATCACAACCTTAAAAATCCAAAGTTTGGAAAATTACCAACCAGAGTGGATATCCATCCTTCTTACCTTTCAAAAAGTGCAAAAACTGATGGAAGGAGAATTCCAGAAAAAAAACGTCCACATTGAACTGAATGTGACAGAAAAAGAATTGGTTTTTGTTTCCAAAGAATACTTAGAAACCTTATTTTTACAACTCATCAGCAATTCACTTCAATTTGCTGATCCGTCTCGGGAACTACGAATTGGTGTGGAATCCTTTTCGATGGGTTCCGAAACAACAATTTCCTTCTCAGATAATGGATTAGGGGTTGATTTATCTCGGTATGGAGATCAAATTTTTCAGCTGAAGAAGACTTTTCATCGTCAGATGAGTGGAAAAGGTCTCGGTTTATTTTTAATGAAATATACGATGGAATCATTGGGCGGAAGAGTCGAAGTTAAATCGAAACCTGGGGAAGGTGCCACGTTTTTACTTCATTTTCCGAATGGGAGTGCCAACCTATGACACCCAGAATTTGTATCATCGATGATGACAAAATTTACCAGTTCACAACGAAGAAGATCATATCTAATGCGGGCATTTCTGGTGAAGTTTTGGTATTTTCGGATGCAGAGAATGCACTTAGTTTTTTACAAACTGAAACGAAAAACACATCAACACTTCCTGATATTATATTTTTGGATATCAATATGCCTTTTATGGATGGTTGGCAATTCTTAGAAGCAATGGAACCTTTACTTTCCGAATTCCCAAAACAAATTCAAATTTATTTGGTAAGTTCTTCTGTTGACGATGCGGATACAGAAAGGGCAGCAAAAATTCCTTATGTCTCTGGTTATATTTTTAAACCATTTACCAAAGAAAAACTTTTGGATTCTTTGGCTCATCTACAATCTTAGCTTGTCAATTACTTAGTTCGAAGGTAGATATGGATGCAAAAATGATGAATACAATTTTAAATTGGATCGAAACAAACCCACTCTCTGCCACTTGGATCGGATTGTTTTTATTTTTAGCACTCGTTTTCCTTCGAGACATCACACAAAAAAAGCACACCATTCAAAGGAATTTTCCTATCGTTGGAAGGTTACGTTACTTTTTAGAAATGATTGGTCCCGAACTCAGGCAGTACTGGGTCGCCAATGACAAAGAAGAAAGACCATTTGATCGCACAGAAAGGAGTTGGATTTACGCAACAGCCAAAGGCCAAAATAATAATTTTGGATTTGGAACGACAGAGATCCAATACGAACCTGGTTACCCCATTATCAAACACAAAGCATTTCCTTATCCTGAATCAAAAGCCTACATACACAACGGTGACCCGAGTTGTATACCATGCCTTAAGGTCATTGGGCCGAACCGAAAATTTCCTTATAGACCTTATTCCATCGTCAATATTTCAGCCATGTCCTTTGGTTCCCTTGGAAAAAATGCAGTCTTAGCTCTCAACCGTGGAGCAAGAGATTCTGGTGCTTACCATAACACTGGTGAGGGGGGACTTAGCCACTACCATATGGAAGGTGCCGATATTGTTTGGCAAATTGGAACTGGATACTTTGGTGCAAGAGACAATTCTGGAAAATTTAACTTAGATGTTTTAAAAGAAAAAGTCGGAAAAAATGCCTGTGTAAAAATGATCGAAATCAAATTATCACAGGGCGCCAAACCTGGAAAAGGTGGAATTTTACCTGCTAAAAAAGTAAACGCAGAGATTGCGTCAATTCGACATGTTCCTGAAGGAAAAGATTGTATATCACCTAACTCTCACAGTGAGTTCACAAATGTAAAAGAACTTGTGTCTTTTATCGAAAAAATTGCAACCGGAACAGGTTTGCCAGTTGGGATCAAAAGTGCAGTTGGCGAAATCGAATTCTGGCAAGAATTAGCAGAAGAAATGAAACGTACCTCACAAGGTCCAGATTTTATCACCATCGATGGTGGTGAAGGGGGAACTGGTGCAGCCCCACTTACATATGCAGATCATGTGTCTTTACCCTTTAAAATTGGATTCCAAAGAGTGTACACATTGTTCCAAAAAGAAGGTTTGTCTGACAGAGTTGTATGGATAGGTTCGGGAAAATTAGGTTTTCCTGACCGAGCAGTTGTCGCCATTGCGATGGGTTGTGATCTCATCAACATCGCAAGGGAAGCCATGTTATCGATTGGTTGTATCCAAGCTCAAAAATGCCATACAGACCATTGCCCAGCAGGTGTTGCTACACAAAACTGGTGGTTACAACGCGGAGTTGATCCAGAAATCAAGGGCAAACGAGCTGCCAAATACATCCAAGGGTTTCGCAAAGAACTTTTAAGTTTAGCTCATTCTTGCGGATACGAACACCCAGGACAATTTACTGGCCAAGACATAGAGATCAGTATGGGAATGAATCGTTACCAAACTTTAGAAGGTTTACTCGGATACAAACGAGATGAAGTGAAATTTACAAAATTACAGGATTATACAGTTTTTCCAAAACGACAAGCTTAGATGAAAAAACTCATTTTGATATCTCTTTTATTCCTAGTTAGTTGTCTGTCTGAAGAAAGGAATGTAAATAAAGAAGCAAAAAATGGGTTTATCAATTTAAAGAATCATTCGTTTCAATTGGAACCTTTTGTGGCTCTAACTGGGGAATGGAAGTTTTTTTGGAATACCTCTCCAGATAACATCCAAGAAACAAATTTGGATCGTGTCCTTAGTTTGCCCCAACATTGGAACGGATACCAAATGGATTACGGCAAACTTTCTGGATTTGGTCATGCAACCTTTCGTATGCACCTCGAATTACCAGAAGACTTACCAGAGACAATGGCACTTACAGTTCATGAACAAGACACCTCTTATGCAATATATATTAATGGAAATTACTATGGTGGATCGGGGATACCAGCAAGTAACACCAATCAGTTCCTTCCGATGGTTAAGTCCACCATTGTTGTTTTACCACATGATAAAAATCTCACGATTGATTTGTATGTAGCCAATTATGTTCATAGAAAAGGTGGCGTTTGGAACGACATTGTTTTGTCATCATACATTAAAGCAGAGAATCGTCTCACCAAACATAAGATAAACGAAACAATCTTGTCATCAATATTTGCCTTTGTTGGAATTTTCTTTTTAGTAATGTATTTTTACAATCGAGATGGAAGGCAAACTTTAGGAATCTTTTTGTTCTCGTTAGCTGTATTACTCAGAACCATATCAACTGGCGAACGAATTGTTCTCGAATTTATCGACATGCCGTACTGGGCACTGCTACGATTGGAGTATGTATCTTGGTATTGGTCTGCACCACTACTCTATCATTATTTTTATACGATTTTTCCATTTGACTTTTCTAAAAAGGTTGGGAATGTTTTTTACTTTCTCTCAGCAATCTTAACTCTGGGACTCATTTTGCCACCAGTATATTTCACAGAAACTGCATCCATTTACCCGATTGCATTTGTATTAAATGGTCTTTTTATTCTGTTTTATTTATTCCGAGCCTATCAAAAAAGCAGGATGGAAGCGAAACCTTTGTTATTCGGAATTGGACTCATACTGATTGGAGCTAGTAACGACGTTTTACATGCGCAAGCAGTGATCCATACCACTTACATTGGTCCTTCCACAGTTGTGATCTTTGTCTTTTTACAAGTATTTACTTTTGGTAGAATTGTCAGACAAAACATCATCAAAACTTTAGAGTTTGCTGAGGAACAAAAACAATTTAGTTCTTCCTTTAGTCGATTTGTTCCTACTGAATTTTTATACCATTTAGGGAAAAATGACATCAGGCAAGTTGACTTAGGAGACCAAGTTCAAAAACGAATGACTGTATTATTTGCAGACATTCGATCCTTTACTGAATTTTCTGAAACACTCACACCAAAAGAAAACTTTGATTTTCTAAATAGTTACCTCCAACGTGTTGGACCAATCATCCGTCATAATAATGGGTTTATTGATAAATTCATTGGTGATGCAGTGATGGCATTATTCCCGTATAATATCAGTGATGCGGTAAAGGCTGCTGTTGAAATGCAAGAGGCAATTCGAATTTACAATAGCCATCGAGCAAATTGTGGATATATTCCAATTGAAGTTGGTATAGGAATCCATACAGGAAATTTAACCCTCGGAATTTTGGGTGAACACAAACGGATGGAAGGAACCGTGATTTCTGATGCAGTAAATTTAGCATCCAGAATTGAAGGGATTACAAAACTATTCTCTTCTAGGATCGTCATCAGTGCAGAAACATTTATCGAGGCATCTGACAATTTAGGGTTTCACTACCGCTTACTCGATCGAGTGAATATCAAAGGGAAAACAGAATCGGTTTTTGTTGTTGAGGTGTTAGATGGTTATGAGCCAGAAAAATCGAAACGATTGATTGCTTGTAAAGACGATTACACTCTTGCCCTCGATGCATATCGTAGGGAAGATTTTGAAGAAGCAAAAGAAGGTTTTGCTTCCTTATTAGATAAAAATCCTGATGATTCAGTTTCTCGTCTTTTTTTAGAACGTTGTAAAGATGCTCTCGAAAAATCCAAACTCGAGTTTGGCACTAGTTAATCGTTTTGTTACGGGATTGGTTCAATCGATGTCCAATTCCCAATACAATCCCAACGAAAAAAACACCAATCGTTAATTTCGGTTCTGAATAAAATACCGATCCAAAGGCAAATACACCAAATCCCATGGCAATGAAAGGTAAAATTGGATACAAAGGAGCCTTGTAAGGTCGATCTAAATTTGGTTCTCTTTTTCGCAAAAAAAGATAAGATACCAAACAAAGTAAATACATTCCACAGGCGCCTAATGCAGATATGGTGATGAGTTCTGCTGTATTCAAAAACAACATACAAAAAATTCCGACAACTCCACCGGAGATGACGGCATTTTGAGGGACAACCGATCCTTTGGTCAATTGAGATAAATATTTTGGAAGGTAACCTTCCTTACTCATAGCATATAACAACCTTGAATTGCCCAAAATGATCCCAAAAAGGGAAGCTACAAGTCCAAATAATCCAATAAAGGTAAACAAAATGGGCCAAATTGAATCGGTTCCATACAAAGAGTTTAATACATATGACAAAGGATATTCAATGTTAGCAATGTCCTTTGTATTTGTTACCGAAGCTGTGAATCCATAAATCATACCTGCTAAACAAAGTAATGTGATGATACCTGCGATATAACCTTTCGGTATGTCCTTCGCAGGATTTTTTACTTCTTCCGCCGCTAAGGCAACTCCTTCCACAGCTAAAAAAAACCAAATCGCAAAAGGAATCGAAGTGAATACTGCCGAAAAAGAAACATTTGTTTCCTTTTTCCAAGTCGGAATTTGATCCATTGAAAGATGTGGGATCAATAATCCTAAGTACAATAAAAGTCCAATCACTGCGATAAAAGTTACAAATAATTCAAATCTAGCAGTTTGTTTGATTCCAGTTAAATTCATGAGTAACAATAACAAAAACATACCTACTCCTGCATAAAATGAAGGAATGATAGGGAATAAAAAATGAATGTATCCACCTAATGCAGATGCAATAGCTGGTGGTGCTAATAAAAATTCAACTAATACGAGATAACCAGTAAAAAATCCGAATGTATCACCTAAAGCACGTTTAGCATAAGCTGAAGGACCACCTGCTTGTGGAATACTTGCTGCAAGTTCCGTAAAACAAAGAGCAAACATTACATAAAAAATGGCTATCCATACAATCGAAATTCCAAACTCCCAAAAGTTTGCATTTGACCATCCAAAATTCCAACCGAAGTAATCTCCTGAAATGACAAGTCCGACAGCCATACCCCATAAATGCACAGAATGAAGGGCTTTGTGTAATTTTGGAGTTTCGTTCATTTTTACTCTCTCGATTGAAATTGTAGTTAATTCCACATTGGTATGTTCTTTATATGATTTATGTCTTCCTATTTTTTTAAGCAATGAATGACTCAATAGAACACTGGTTCGATGGAGTCATTTGTTGCAAAATTGACACGTTATTTCCAAAAATCTTTAAATTTCTTAATTGCAATTGAGAAAGAGACTGGTATTTATAGGAGAAATCCTAGATTTATCGGTATTTTTAAATGCGAAACTGCAATCTAACATTCTTTATTCTTATTTTCTTTCTTTATTTACCTCTCCAAGCCGTTCAAACAGTTCTTTTGAAACAAGGAAAGTCTGTTAAAGGAATCATTACCAATCAAAACGTTGAGAATGTTGAAATTGATACACAAGATGGGAAACACATGGTGATTTCCAAAAAATCAGTCTTAAAAATTCTCTATAAAGACTTAGCGGAAGCCGAAGAAGAAAAAATCAGAAAAGAAGAAGAAGAGAAACGAAAACTAGAAAAAGAAAAAGCAATCGCAGCTAAACAAGAAGAGATACGTAAAAGACGTGAAGCTCTCGCAGAACAAGAGGCATTAAATCGATCGAAAACAAATGAAGGAACAAAAGTCACACATAGTTTACGGGATTCATTTGTTCTTACCTCTGTGGCCGATGGGAATATGATTACACTCGCTCCTGAATCTGCCAAATGCCAAACCTTCCAAGAATACCCTGAGTATTTTTGGTTGTTTGGAGGATTAAGATTCTCAGAACCAGATTGGAATGTTCTTTTACCCAAAGATAGTAGACCCGTTCGTATCCGCCAAACATCGACTTGGAAAGACCTTGCGATCACTCTACTCGGTGGATTTGCAATTACAATTACAAGAAAAACCATTATCGTAGATGTTTGTGAAGGGAATGGATATCGTATGGTATCGGATTCGGAAATCAATCGAATCAAAGAAGAAGCCGTCGAACAAATCAAAACCGAACAAGAGTTAAAAGAAGCCGAAGAAAAATACGAACTCGAATTACTTGAAAAAGACTTAGAAGCTTTGAAAAAGAAAAAATAACGTAGAGAAGTATTGAATCATGAATCTTAGATCTAATCAAATAACAAATTTCTCCTTACGTAATTTCAGCAAAAGATTCGGTATCTTTATTGTACCGATTCTTTTGTTTCAAAATTGTTATTTGAATCCTTTTGTGTATGATCTATTGAATCCGGTTGAAAAAGAAGAGAATCCTGCGGCCTTAAGTCTTCTTGGGTTAGGGCCTTCCACTTTTTATGTTACGGGCCAGTTGATGGTAGCTGGAACTGGGGTCTCAGGAGCAACGGTTCGAATTTCTGGTTCCTCTGATCCAACAAATGTTAGCACTACTGATTCAGCGGGTCGATTTAAATTAATTGGTTCCATAGGAACAATGACTCTAGACGTCGATGTCTCGGGAACAAAATTCACGATTGAACTTTCCGTCACTCCACTATTGGTTACTTTAGTCTCGATTAGTAATTCTAGTTTTACAGTATTTAATTTGGGAGCATCTCCATCGTCTGCAAGTGATGTAACTTATCTTGATATCACATCTTCGATGCCCTATGAGGGGTTAGTAGTTACGAATGGAAATTATATGGCTACAGTCTCATCAGGATTTTCCTTCAATTTTTCTGAAACTCTTGAATCACCATCAAATCCAGATACTTGGCGGGATGAAAATTTTCTCATTTCACCTTCATTGTCATTTCTTTCTACCAGTGTAGGAGGAAATAACGTTATCTTCCAAGTCAATAATGGAACTTATTTATCAGACACTGATTATTATCTAACTCTTTTATCAGGGATCAAATCGATAACAGGAAAAAGTATGAAACCTACGGTCATTCGTTTTCGAATTGGAGCATTGGCTTTATAGGAAATTTCTTGCATTGTTTAAAGAAAGTTCATATTGTTAAATTTCGATTTGGTTATTAGTATTTGAACTCAATTGTTTCCACTTCTTACATATGAAATTCGGGAGTTTAAAATGAATCAAAGATATATTCTTCTCTTTAAACTTATTTCTTTCATTCTATTATATTTCAATTTGAATTGTTACTTCAATCCGATTGTCTCCTCAGTTCTAAACCCACCACAAGCTGAAGATAACAATGAATACTTTGGAATTGTAGCCGCACTCTCTCCCCAATCCATCCAAATCACAGGTCAAATTATAGATGCAAACGGTATTGCCGTTTCGAATGGCACACTTACCATTTTGAGCCGTTCCAACACATCCGAAGGATTATTAGATTCGGTAGACCTTAACTATGGTGGGAGGTTTTATATGAAAGTTTCCACTGGTGATACAAGGATTCGAGTGTCTCAATCCAATGTAGAATTGTTTACATTCACTCTATCCATTCCAGAACTTGGCATCATTTCAGTTTCCAATCAAACGTTAGCTGGACCACGAATCAATAATCTTGAATTTTATCAGATTGGTTTTGAACCAAATTACTTCGATGTATTTGCTGTAAATCCATTTGACCAATCTTCATTTACAGCATGGCCATCGATCATCCAAATTACATTTACTGAAGATATTGAAGTCCCTTCCAATATGCAAACCTATTTGGACACCAATGTCTCCACTTCACCTACGATCAGTTTGGATGGTAGTTTATCAAGTGTGATCAATGGAAAAATTTTGGAAATTCGGAATTCATCTGGATTTCAAATTGGAACAAATCGTTATACCCTCGGTATAGGGATCAGGTCTGCTTCCGGAAAAATACTCTCTCCCCGTAGCTTTTCCTATACTTGTAATGCTCCTTGTAGCTCTCCTTAAGGAGAGTGGACGAATGTTTTTATACTCTTCATTCTTTCGCAAAAAAGAAGCATTTTCTCAATGCATCCCTGTTGATTCATTTAACTCATACTTGACAAACCTACGAATCTCAATTAGTTTTTGCAGATCGTGATTCTTTTGACTTCAACTGATACCAACTTTCCATCCATTTCCAAATCCAACCCTATTAAGAACAACCTATACCAATCTTTTTCCAAAAAGATCTCATTGGTTCTGGTCACACTGTTTCTCATACTAACCGTGCAATGTTCCGACACAAATGAAGAATCCATTGACTCACTTGTCGCCAAAGTACCAAACCCCAAAGAATTGCGAAATAGTTGGATCGAAGACAGTGCTGGGGTGTTGACCGATACGACATCCATCGACAGTATGATCAATGCTGAAGAAAGTTCATCTGGCTTGGAAATTGCAGTCGTAACTTTACCAACTATCGGTAATTATGTGCCAAAAGATTTTGCAGTGGCTCTCTTCAATCATTGGAAAATCGGGAAAAAGGGGAAAGACAATGGAATTTTAATTTTACATGTCATAGACCAAAGGAGAATCGAAATCGAAATTGGATATGGACTCGAAGGTGACCTTCCTGATGCAACTGTCAAAAGGATCATTGATACTTATACAATCCCTTCTTTTAAAGAAGACAACTTCCAAAAAGGCCATGCCGAGACTGTCGCAGCTTTGATCCAAAAGCTCAAACACCCTGAAATCGCTGTTGAAAATTTAATCTCCCAACAAGAGGAAAGTACCCTTCCCTCTGATGCAAGTTCTGATCCATCCGAGAATGTTGATTCTAATCCAGTTGTACGTACTAATTTATATGATTACCAAGGTAAAAAGTTTACTGACCTCACTTCCGAAGAAAAACAAATCTTAGAACAGACGATTGACACATACAATACAACTTCTAATTTCTTTTTGACTGATGAAGAATCTCGGCTCTTAAATGAAAAATATGAAGAAACAGAAAGATTAGAAAAAGAAGAATCCTTTCATTTTAAATCAACTTTTGTTCTTGGTTATTTGGGTCTTTTCATTTTTTTAAATCTATTACAACGAGTCATCGTTTGGATTTTGCCTTCTCCCACTGCAAAATACCACATTGTCCTCAAAACAGATTTTATCTTATACTATGGAATTGTCATTAGTCCACTGATTTTAGTCATTACAATGTTATCCCTTTATCTGGGAGAGGCTCTTTTCCCTGTTTCTATCTTTCTCATCATCGCAAGTATCATTGTTTACTTTATCTTTCTTGGCGACCATCGAATGAAAAAGTTAAATATGAGATTACAAGCCATTCGGAACATTCCTAGAAAATGTGAAACATGCGGATCAACGATGACAAAACTTTCAGAGGAAGCAGATAACAAACATTTGTCGGATGGCCAAATCTCGGAAGAAATTGTCAACTCAGTTGACTATGATGTTTGGGTTTGCCAATCATGTCGCAATCACGCCATCTTAAAATTTCGGAACATCAATCCAGAATACATTTACAAAGGCACTTCGTTTCCTAAAATCAAGATTTGTCCTGAATGTAAATTTGAAACTTTTGTTTGTAAATCCAGTAGAATCCTTTCAGAAGCAACTTACAGCAGTTCGGGGAAAGTGGAAGTCAGACGAAATTGTGCACATTGTAAACACAGTGAAATCGAATATGAAACCATTCCCAAAAAACAAAAGAGTAGTTCTGGCGGTTCCTCTGGCGGGGGTGGTGGTGGTGGAAGTTTTGGAGGTGGTTCGTCCGGCGGTGGAGGGAGCGGAGGAAGTTACTAAGGAGTCCCAAATTCCCGTCGGCAATGGAAAAATAGGAATTAAATATAGTATTTATCCCTACTGAAAAAAGACTAATTTTTCCTAAACCAAACATACATTCGCCTATTCTAATTCCATTATGATTTAGATTGTGACAATATGTTCGATTCGATTCCTCTCAGAATCATGCGAGTGTGTGGTTCTTTTCCTTATACCTTTTCGATTTTTCTTCTATGTCTCTTACTAAACCCATCCCTTGGGGCAGAGGAAAATGAAACCCCGCTGACCATCCATGATAAAAAAGGACGATGGAATATCCTATGGGGTTATAACCGAGATTATTTCACACAAAGTGATATCAACTTTCGTGGTCCTGGGTACCGTTACACACTAAAGTCTGTTGATGCCAGAGATAAACCAGAATCGTTCAGAGCAGATGTTTATCTGAATCCATCCAAGTTTGAAATTCCTCAATACAATGTAAAGTTTATGTATTACTTTACAGATCGATTCTTTTTATCGTTCGGCCAAGATCATATGAAGTATGTAGTCACACCTGGCCAACCAGTCAAATATTCAGGTTATATTGACCCTGGTGTGATTGCCAAAAATCAACTTGCCTTGTCAACGGAAGCTGCAGCCTTCATTTATCTTTTTCCTGGACATGTACAAGAAATGGCAGGATACCATGGTGGGGACCAAACTATTACGTTAACACCTGATATACTAAAGTATGAACATACTGATGGTTTAAATTATCTATTTTTAGATTTTGGATGGATCACTCCTCTTTATACTTCAGCAGATGGACTTAGTGGCATTAGCTTGGTATCCTCTATTGGTGGTGGACCAGTAGTTTGCCGTAGCGACGTACGCGTGTTAGGCAAAGGGCAAAACAATAATTTCCATGTCTCTGGGTATGGTGTATCTGGATATGTCGCAACTCGATATGAATTTTCTAGAACTTATTTCATTGAATTTGGTGGGAAGGGTGGTTACATTGATCTCACCGATGTGTTAACAAGTGGAGGATCCAATCGTGCCTCACAAAATTTTGGTTTTTTAGAGTTAATCCTCTCTGGTGGTATTGCCATTTAGATTAAATGATTTAATGGATTGATTTCATATGTTCTCTTCCAATGAATAGAATTATGAATCAATCCATGATCTACGAAATGACTGTCCAATCCTTCAAAAAAGGACTTGGAAATTTACTGAATATTCTAGAAAAAGCAGAATCCCATGCGGAAGCCAAAAAGTTTCCTTTTGAAAATTTACTGAATGCAAGACTCTTCCCTGACCAATTTCCTTTAACTAAACAAATCCAAATTGCATGTGATACTGCAAAACTATGTGTAGCTCGTATTTCGGGCATAGAGGCTCCCAAACACGATGATACTGAATCAAATTTAAATGAACTGAAGGTTAGGATCCAATCGGTTCTCCAGTATTTAGATAGTTACCAAGAATCAGATTTTAAAACAGTTTCGGAAATGAAAGTATCTCAACCACGGTGGGAAGGACAATACCTAACGGGATGGGAATACCTTACCCATCATGCGATCCCAAATTTTTATTTCCACATCACAACTGCTTATGCGATTCTCCGTCATAACGGTGTGGAGATTGGAAAAAAAGATTATTTGGGTGAGATGCCATTTAAGAAATAAAAAAAACATCCGGACCACTCCCTCTGTTTCACAAAACCGCTGAAAACGGTGCAAACGAGTTTTCAGAACGTTTTTAACGGAAAAAATTGAATTTTTTTCCTTCACTGTAAATTTCTATTGAGGGCAAGGAGACCATTTGCTTGATTAGAATTTCCGAATATAGATTTGGAAATTTGTAATTGAAAACGGCCTCTGTTATGCGAAACAAACTTTACTTACTTTTTGTTCTAACTCTTTTTTCGAGCCAATGTGTAGGAATCCTCCCCGATGGCTCCTCGTAACAAGGTTTCAATCCCTTTGTTTTTTTACTTGGACTCATTGGTGGGAGCCCGAGTTCCTCTCAAGATTTATCCCCTGGCACTGCACTTGATCTTTCGGGTGATGGGAAAACGGACGCCACTCTTGTAGACTCCGATGGGGATGGGGTTTCCGATGGGATCAATCTCACAGGTGGCACTACTCCCAATCTTATCCTCTTAGATACCAACGATGATGGAATTCCTGATGCCGTCGATAGTAATGGTGACGGCAATGCCGACTACTTCATCAGTCCTAACCCTCCTGGATTTTTAACAACAGCCCCAGGTGGAACAGGAAGTCCTGTCTTTATCATTGTTGATGCGAATGGGAACCCACTTGGATTTGATACCGATGGAGATGGAACACCAAATGACATTGCCATTGTGACAATCCTTAGCGATACGACACCTCCAACACTCACCAGTTCTTTGTTAGCTGGCACATACTCCACTGCTCAAACGGCAACTCTCACTTGTTCTGATAATCAGGCTCCAGGTTTCATTGTATACACGATGGACGCTTCTTCCCCAACATTCTCACCAAAACTGGGAACGGTGGTGAATCGTTCTTCCCAATCCATCTCCCTATCTACGGAAGGAAATCATACATTGCAAGCCCTCTGCCGTGACTTGGCAGGAAACCTATTGGCACCACTAAACATTACGTATACGATTGATTCTCAGGTTCCTGCTCTCACCCTTGTCGGTCAAACGGCAACTGCGATCAGTTCCCAAGCCGGTGCCATTGCAAGTTCCACTGCCACATGGCAAACCAATCGATCCGGCTCCTATGTCATCCGAGAAGGAAGTGACTGTACTTCTGGAACACAAGTGGCATCGGGGAATGTGACTGCTAATGCCGATCAATCCTTCCAACGTTCCCATACCAATTTTACTAGCGAAGGAACCAAAACCTATAGGATCTGCGTTACAGGATCCAATGGGCTAACTGGATTTGTTTCCTTTAGCCTCAGGCGAGATGACACACCACCTACAGTCACCACAAGTCCAGGTGCTGGGAGTTATGCAACAGCTACCTCTGTCTCTGCCTCGTGTTCGGACGTAGGAGGTTCTGGGTGTGACAAAATCGCTTATTCAGTATTAGTTGGCTCTTCTCCGACGAATCCTAACATCCAAGGAAGTACAGGAACTATCATCAGTGGAAATTTGTACAATTCTGCACTTGTTATGACAGATGGTGCTACCACCTATACAAAGTTTATTGCTCGTGACCAAGCGGGAAATGTATCCAATGTGGTTTCTCAAAATTATATCGTAGATACAGAAGTAGCGACCGTTACCGTCAATTCGCATACACAAGCCATCAACGGAACCTCTCATGCTTCCGTAAGCTGGCAATCAACCAAAGCGGGTCCTTACCAAATTCGATTAGGTGGAACGAACTGTTCCAATGGAACGGCTCTCTCCAATTCGGGGAACGATGCCAATGTTACAGGAAATGCCATAGCAACAACGGAGATCAATTCCTCGATTTCAAATTCTCATTTTAGTGAAGGTGAAAACACAATCCGCATCTGTGTGGCAAACTTAGTGGGAAGTTTTGGATCGACCACCCGAACTACCAGAAAAGACACAACTGCACCTGTTGTGGCAATGGTGTCTCCTTCTGGTGCTGGCCCTTTTACAACGGGAACCCAGCTCCAACTCAGTTGTTCTGATACAAACGGAACCGGATGTGATAAAATAATTTATACGTTAAATGGCACAGAACCAACGTTTGATGGCAGTGGAGCCGTGACAAATGGATCTGTGTATACAACACCAGTGGCACTCTCCGATGGGAGTAACCAAGTGCGTTACCTGGCCCGTGGCTTAGCAGGAAATTTAAGTTCAAGTGGGAACCAAAGTTGCGATGTGGGACCACCGGACGCACCTGCCTTTGTGGAAGCACAAGCTGGGGGAACGAGTGCTGTTGTGCAATGGTGGCCAGTCAGTAGAGCAACGTCGTACACTGTGTACTATAGCACTAGCCCTGGCGTTACAACGGCATCCACAAGTTTTGGACCAGTGACAAATCCTTATGCGACCATCACAAGTTTAACTGGCGGGACATTGTATTACTTTAGGGTGGTGGCGAGTAACCCTGCTGGTGCAAGTGCTTTGTCTATGTTGGAAGGGAGTGCATTTACGACGACGATACCTCCAGGGACAAGTGAGACTGGTGTGCATGTGGACATATCAGCTGGGCAGGGGATAAATTCGGGTAATTATCCTTCTGCAGTAATTGATACTTTCAATAAAAAATTATTGGTAATCTCTCAAAATAATGCCAATAACTACAAACCAAGTTTATTCCAATGCAATCTGGATGGATCTAGTTGTTCCCATACTGATATTTCTGCGGGACAAGGGAATAATTCGGGTTATACTCCTAATGCTATCTTGGATCATATTAATGGAAAACTCTTAGTTGTCACTCAAAACGGTGCCAACTCCAACAAACCCTCCCTCTTCATCTGGTAACCCGCGCCAGGGATCCGAAGGGCTTGGTCACCTGCCATCGTTAGATGGCTGGGGACGGGAGCGTTAGCGAACCCCGAAGGGAGCCCGGTCGGTGTTCGATGGACCTGCATCATCGAACAAATGCGAGGCGCACATTATCATCTATCAATCCATTACTAACAACACCAAAGGAATCCAATGAATCTAAAACCATTTCTCTTTCTCCTGTTTCTCTCTACCAACTTTCTCTTGGCACAAGAGGCGATCGAATCACGAAAAACAAATCCCAAAACCTTTGAATATGGCCTCAAAGGACAAAATTTTACCTACGTCCCTTTTGAGACAAAGGGAATCATCGGTTATAACCAATCGGATATCCGTAATAACAAAGATTTGGTGTATTTGCCATTTTTTAAGTATCGAAATCCGGAAAAACAATTTGGATTCGAATTTGATATGGTAAATATCAAACTTGATGATCCATATCGAAAAACATTTTATTCCAATAGTAATGGTCTCTTTCCATCAGCGATCCCGTATGGAAATTTCCAAAGGCAAGAATATCGTTTTCATTTTCTATATATGCCGATCGAAAGCCAAATTTTTTATTTTGGACTTGGTTTATTAAAAATAGATCGAATGTACCAAGTGGAGAATTATGAATTTGCTTACAACATTCGCCATGACAAAATCAATTCGTATGGAATTTCCATTCCACTGCGGAGTAAAATTCAAATTTTTGATGGTTTCGAATTCAATTTAGGATTTGATCCTTACGTCACATATGGGAACAGGGATTATGCGAACCAAAGATCTAGTACTATGTATTCATCCGATGGTCGAGTGGGCCCTTACTTTACACTAGCAAAAACCAATCCAAACAACATTACGGAAATCTTAGGATTTCAAGCAGAGGTTTCTCTCTCTTACAAAGTATATGACCAAATCAGATTGTATTTTGGTTTTATGCGAAACCAATCCAAAATCCGTTCGATCAATTTTGAGCAAAGGAATTATACCTATTATGGAGCGGACAACGAATTGTATGTGTCGAGCAGAAGTCCCTTTGAAAGGGCGATTGATACACACAATTCGTTTTACTTCGGGATCTCGAACACACATTGAAATAAAAAAAACCATCCGAGAGTTCTCAAGGATGGTTTTCCACTCATAGTCCCTTTTCTTCAAAAGGGACTTCCGGACCACCTAAACTTCGCTAGATGGTCTCTTTGAAATTCTACAACAAACTTACGCTACCGGTCCGTATTGACTGAAATCAAATTCTTTGGAACCAGTGAGATACTTTTTGTAGTTTTCTACAAATTGTTTCGCAAGGTCCTGCGCTGTTTTGTCGTATTCTTCTTTGTTTTCCCAAGCGTTACGTGGGTTTAGGATATGAGAATCCACACCATTTACGGATTTAGGGAAAGACACTTGGAATACTGGGTGTTTTTCAAACTCGGATTTTTCAATGTTTCCGTTGAGGATTTCATTGATGATTTGGCGAGTTGCAGGAAGGTTCATCCTTTTTCCAACACCATACTTTCCACCCACAAGACCTGTGTTAATGAGGTATGCATTTACTTTGTGTTTTTTCATTTTTTCACCAAGTAGTTTTGCATAGAAAGTTGGGTGGAGAGTCATAAACGCCTGACCAAAACAAGCAGAGAAAGTTGCTTGTGGTTCTTTCACACCGCGCTCAGTTCCTGCTACCTTCGCTGTGTAACCAGAGAGGAAGTGATACATCGCTTGTTCGATGGAAAGTTTAGACACTGCAGGTAATACACCATATGCATCGTAAGTAAGGAAGATCACAGTGTTTGGATGACCTGCTTTGGATCCTGGTTGGATGTTGTCGATGTGGAAAATTGGGTAAGATACACGAGTGTTTTCAGTTTTTGCAGCAGAAGAATAATCAACCTTCTTAGTTGTCGCATCATACACAACGTTTTCGAGGAGTGCATCACGTCGGATGGCTGCATAGATTTCTGGTTCTGTTTTTGGATCTAGGTTGATGGTTTTTGCGTAACAACCACCTTCAATGTTGAAGATTCCATTGTCGTCCCAACCATGTTCGTCATCACCGATGAGTTTACGATTTGGGTCTGTGGATAAAGTTGTTTTTCCTGTTCCAGAAAGACCAAAGAAAAGAGCGCTGTCTCCGTCTTTACCAACGTTTGCAGAGCAGTGCATTGTGAGAACATTCTTCAGTGGGAGGTAGTAGTTCATGACAGAGAAAATCCCTTTTTTCATTTCCCCACCGTATTCCGTTCCACCGATGATACAGATTTTTTTAGCTAAGTGGAAAATCACAAACACTTCAGAATTGAGGCCGTGTTCTTTGTATTTTGCGTTTTTGTAACCAGAAGCATTGATGATTGTAAACTCTGGGTTGAGTTTTGCGAGTTCTTCTTTTGTTGGGCGAAGGAACATGTTCGTGCAAAAGTGGTGTTGCCAAGCTCTTTCTGTTACCACACGGAGAGAGATACGTGTGTCGTCGTTGGTTCCTGCGTGGCCATCAAATACGTATAATTTTTTGTTATCGAGGAATTTTGTGACTTCTGCGTAGAGTTCGTTAAAAATCGCTTCGGAAACTTTTGTGTTTACCGGTCCCCACCAAATGTTGTTTTGGGAAGAAGGTTCATCGACAAAGTATTTGTCTTTAGGGGAACGACCCGTAAAAATCCCGGTATCCACCATCATTGTTCCATTATCAGAAGTAACGCCTTCTTTGTTATTCAATTCGTGCTGGTAAATTTCTTCGTATGATAAGTTATGGAAGACTTCGGACGGTTTTAGGCCGAGTTCAGCAAGGCCTTTTAGATTAGTAGATACTGACATGGATCTCTCCTCGATTTCACTTTGTGTTTTTCTAGCTTCTTACTTTGCGAGTCGGTGTCAATAACAGAAAATGAAGATTCTCCACGCATCCGCAGAATATTTTCCCTACATCAAGATGGGTGGACTTGCGGACATGCTCGCCTCCCTAACGAAAGAACAGGCAAAGACAGAAAAAGTTTATGTCGCATTACCTCTGATTGGATCGATGGGGAAAGAACCAAATTGGACCGGCAAAGAATATAAGTCCATCCTTCCAGAAGATGCGTACGAGGAAACGGTTGCTGTGAGTTTACTCAGAAAGGCAAGGTTCCGGGAAGCAGATGAATCGGGGATCAAATTGTATTTTTTTGATTCTGAATTGTTTCGGAGTTTGGATTCCATTTATGGAACATCTGACGAACATTACCGTTTTGCCATTTTTTCCTACGCTTGTTATGCGCTAAGCCAAATCTTACAAGTAGATGCCTTCCATGCACACGATTGGCATACTGCTTTGTCTCTCGCCTTACAAAAAAATTCGAGCCATTCCATTCCTTCTGTTTTTACAATTCACAACCTTGCGTACCAAGGGGACCATCCCTTTTGGATGACTGGTTTTTTGAAAGAAGATCCCTTTCGCCTTGTCACTAGTCCATTTGACCACAATGAAAAATGCAATTATATGAAGGCAGGGATTTTGTCTGCAGGTCAAATCACAACCGTAAGCCCAGGTTACAGAGAAGAAACCTTACGGGAACCAAATGGATTTGGTCTGAGTTATGCCTTACAAAAACGCGGATCGGATTATACAGGAATTTTAAATGGCATTGATGCAGATGAATGGAATCCAAAGTCTGACAAACGAATTTTCCAAACCTACTCGGTTCAGGATTGGGAAGTAGGAAAATTAAAAAACAAAACTCTTCTTTATGAAGAAATCGGTAGACCCCATTTGCCATTAGAAACACCACTCATTGGTCTGATTGGCAGACTCACCTACCAAAAAGGATTCCCTACATTTTTACAGGCATTTCTGGAAAGACGCCACTTACCTCACCGTTATGTGGTTTTAGGTTCTGGCGATACAGAAACCGAAAAAGCTTTTTTTCATTTATCGGATGTGATGCCAGATGTATTTTATTTTTACCGAGGATATAATGAATCGCTTGCCCATAAAATTGAAGCAGCTAGCGATTTTTTCCTGATGCCATCACTCTTTGAACCTTGTGGCCTCAACCAAATGTATAGTCATGTCTATGGTACCATTCCGATTGTTTCACGTGTGGGTGGATTAAGGGATACAGTTGAGGAATCGGATGATATCAAATTCAAAACTGGAATTGTCTTTGAACCGAATGACGCGGGTTCGCTGGGATATGCATTAGAACGAGCAAAAGATCTTTATCATTCAGAAGAAAAATCGCAAGTGATTCAAAACATCATGCAACTGGACTGGACATGGACCAAACGAAAAAAAGAGTATGATTCCATTTACCAAACAGCAATTTCCCTTTTGATATAATCCATTTCAAACATCGTTTCCAATTCATCGACTCATCCTTTGCCAAAAGGGCGCCTCCATTGGATGGAACAATCCAAATTCATTCTATCAAGACCGCGCTTTACGCTCCAATCTTTTGTTTCACAAAAGGATTTCCGCTGTAATCGCTGGCGCAAGATACATGTAAGGCGAATGTTGTAGTGATTTTCCACTAGGAGATGAACGTAGGAAACAATTGATTTTCATCAATTGAATTGTAAAAAAACTTGAGTACCAATCTAGGAATTTTATTGGTTACATGTCTAATAAAACAAACAAATTCCAACTCACATTCGAGTTTGGCAATGGCTCAATTCATGAATTTTTTGTCTAAATTTTATACTCTCATTTCATTACTCATGCATCTTTCAGTTTTGATGATAACGATCACAAATTGTAAATTAAATTTAAACAATCCAAGTGATCCAAGATCCAGAAGTTATTTTGAGACGGCTTTATGGAATGAATACTTAAAAACGTTGTGTGATCCGAATACAAGAGGATCAGTTCGATTGGGAAGTGGAAGTTATAAGGTATTTCCGTATTCCCTCGAATTACTGAAGAATGGAAATTTAGCAGTCACTGCAGGTGTTTTTGAAGATGTAACTTGGAAGGGACGAACTGGTGGAATTCAGTATTCATTCTCAGGCACACTAGGAACAACGATGAATGTCATTGTCTTTATATTGAATGGAAGGACTTTTGAAATTGAATGGCTAGATTATTTAGGACCAACTACCTCTACTTCTGAAGAAGTAAATTTTGCTCCAGTGAGAGAAATGTCTAACGGGGACATAGTTGTTTATACCAACGTTAATGGGACACAAGGAACACCAATCTCTGGCAAAGCTAATACAGATGCCTTTTTGGTAGCAAGATACAATCAAAAAGGAAATCGTATTTGGCATACATATCTCGATTTACCAGTGAACTCGTTTCTTCTAAATAAATTTGCTCTGGTAGTTGATAAAAACGACCAAATCCATCTATTTTTTATACATAATACAAATGCTTCCAATACACCCGACACAACAGGATTTATAGAATTCCCAAGCACAAAAGTTGCTTCGGATGGAACGAACATTGGTCAAAGGGAGATTGGATGGGCAATTTTAAAATCGGATGGTACACCCACCACTCAAACATATTTACCTTCCATTAATAGTGTAGAAATATCAACTGCAGAACTAGGACCAAATAATAATATTTTAATTGGTGGTTCAGCACAAGATAACTTTAGTGGATTTCCAGGACATCCGTTACCTTCATATTCGAGAATCGTTCTTGCGAACCTTTCGATAAACAATCATTCAATTCAAAATGTAACTTACTTAGGAAATTCAAGTACATCTTTTAATCTTGGCGACATTAATACATTAACAGGTGGATCAGATGGTATTTTCGCTTCTGGAAATTCAGCAGGTGGATTTGGAAATCCTATTCATAGTTATCAATTTTATCCATCAGGAAATTATCGAAATCATATCCTCTTAAAATTTGATTGGAATGGAAATTTAATATGGAATCAGTTTATTGGTTCAACCAATACAAACGTCCTTGAATTTTTTCCAAAAATTACATACATTCCATTCATTGATGAATTTCGTGGGAATATCCTTTCTCCGACTGATGGAACCAGATTTACAGGATTAGATGAATTGAGTTATGGAAATGGAAAAAATGAATTGCAGGATGTGACATTTCGCTTACGCGGAAGTGATGGACGCATTAAATCAGTTTACTATGAAACCAATGTTTCAGTTTCACCACCGCCAAATGTATTATTTGATTTTAATATTCAGTATCGGAATGTTTGTTATGGCAGAATCGTAACATTATCTAGATATCTCAATTATCCAGCTGAGGAAGGCTTCTTGGAAGTTAAAACGAGACCTGGCTTCGAGGAACCTTAAATGTTCCTCGATTAATCGAACTGCCTTTTTATTCCCAACTCAGATTTTTCTTTTGGCCAGGAGATGACTGCATACCTGATCCAGTGATGGATCCATTACTTCCTTCATTACCTAACAGGAATACAGAATCATTGAGAGTGTATGAATTTCCATTGGTAGAATAGACCCCAATGGAGTGGCCTCCGTTCCCCGAATGGGAATTGCGAGCTGACCCACCATTACCAGCTGTGCCTGTTTGGAAGTGATTTTGATTTGCAGTTAAACTGGAAACTGATTGTAAAACCAGAGCAATGGAAGATCCGCCACTACCTGCACTTCCATCTCCCCCATTCCCTCCTTTACCACCAGGAGCACCGTCTCCACCTTTACCAACTTCACCTACACCAACACTTGCACCGTTTCCCTTGAGGCCTCCAGATCCTCCCTCTCCACCTTTGCCAGCCAATCCTCCGTTACCAGCAGTTCCTGAAATAAACCTTGAGTTAGATAAAGAAACATCACCTAAACTTAGTAATACGATTGCAAAACTAGATGCTCCTCCTTTACTCCCTGTTCCTTTATTACCCTTACTTCCAGCAGCACCTCCGCCTCCCCCTCCGTTTCCAGTTCCATTAACGCAAAAAAAACAAGATTGTCCACCTCCGCCTCCGCCACCACTTCCTGGAGTCCCGTTAGATCCATCTTCACCATCAAAACCGTTCAAAGGAGTGTAAAAGGGCGAAAATGAACCAAATAAATTTGATTGGGACATTCCTTGGTTTCCAGATGTTCCATTTACAACTTCACAGTTAGGTGCTAGTCCAGGATTATTGAAACTAGTCGAAGTAGAATTATTGTATATTGAGCCTGTGCCCCCACATGGACCAAGACCACTGATTCCATTTTCAGCCCCTTTTCCTCCACGGCCGCCAGCATAACCATTCAAGTTCGAAAAGGAGGGATTTACACCACCAAGTCCTCCCAGAGCATTAATTGAAGAATTATCTATATTTCCATTGGTCCCATCCCCACCATTCCCACCACCTATACCATTGGTTCCATCAATTCCATCGCTGCCATTAGCTGCTGTTCCACTGCGAATTTCTGATGTATCAATGATTAGGTGAGATAAGTTTGAGACCAAAATGCCAATGCTTGATCCCGGTGTTGAAGAAGGAAGTTGCGGGACAGAGCCAGCTTGCATATTTACATTTTTAATCGTAAGTTTTGCCGTTCCACTTGTGACTAAAATTCCGTACGAACTTTCGTTTGGTGTTGTTGGGTCTTTCGCTGTAATTTGAAATCCAGATATTTCTGCATCGCCATTTAAATTCGAATACATAATGCCGATTCGATTCGTTTTCCACTTAGTTGGATTTTGGATTTGATCACGAACCCAAGAAGTATTGTATCCACCATAAAGGCTGACTCCCGATTTTGCAGTTAATGTTATGTCTTCTTCTGAATATGAATTTCCACCTGACTTGGATGTGACACAAATTACTTTACCTGCTGAAGCTAACTCCATTGCTTTATGTATGGTTCGTACTGGTTCCGTTTTACTTCCAACATTGGAATCATTCCCAGAATCCCCATTCACATAAAATGCATCTGTGCCTAATACACATACGTCCGTCGAAGGTGCTGGAGGTGTAGGAGTTGTATTCACGGGAGGAATAATGGGGTCAGTCGGATTTGACGGTGGTGAAGTATCGGTGGATTGTGAATTGGATCCGACAAATGCTAAGAGACCAAACAAAGACGCTTGGTTCGTACCTCCATTTTGATTGCAAGAGACTAAGAAGAATAGTAATATAATCGTAATGTAACGGAAACAAGTTGGTATAGTTTTCATCTTTTATTTTCACTTTTTATTGGAAGATTTTAATAACAAAAGTGATACTGATTATGGTTTCGAGTGTTTTTTGAAAAGGCTGACTTTGTTATACCGCTCGATCTGGTGCAAGTGCGACTTTTCAACCAGAATGGACGGATTTTTTTCATTTTTTTTCCAAACTTTGTCACAACCGACAAATCCTGTTGTCACAAGATAGAAAGGAATCATTAGGAGGATTCAATGAAACTCACTTCTCTCATACTCACTGGTTTTGTAGCGGTAGAACATGTATTTATATTGGTGTTGGAAATGTTCTTATGGAAAACAGAATTTGGAATGAAAGTATTCCAACTCACACCTGAAACAGCTGAAATCACTGCAAAACTTGCGAAAAACCAAGGTTTGTACAATGGGTTTTTGGCTGCAGGATTATTTTGGGCACTGTTTTTCATCAAAGAACAAAACCAAAAATTCCAAACGATTCTGTTTTTTCTCGTTTGTGTTGTAGTCGCGGGGATTTATGGCTCAGCCACTGCAAAATTTTCGATTTTGTTTTCGCAAGGATTACCCGCATTTTTAGCATTAGTTGTACATTGGTTGGCCAATCCTAAACGATGATCGAAGATCCACATATCTCTCTTTTAGAGAGTTGTTTACAAGGTAAAACTAAGGCGTTGGAAGAGTTGGTACAATTCTTCCAACCAAAAGTTTTTTCCTTAGCTCTAAAATTTTTATGGAACCCTGAAGATGCAGAAGATGCCACTCAAGAAATTTTAGTCAAAGTGATTACAAATCTGGGTGGATTTCGAAGAGAGAGCAAACTATCCACTTGGATTTATAAGATAGCCAGTAACCACCTCATCAATATTAAAAAGTCAAATCTAGAAACAAAACACATTCATCTTAGAAACATCCGTGATGAATTGCACAGATCTCAATACAATACACCTTCTCAATTATTGGAACAAACTGAATCCAATTTTGAAGAAGATACAAATTCCAATGTTTCGAATATGGTTTTACATGTGCAAGTAGCTTGTACATATGCGATGTTACAAAGTTTAACTCGTAAGTATAGAATGGCTTATTTATTAGGAGATGTATTTTCTATTTCGAGTGAAGAAGGTGGACTCGTAATGGGAATCAAACCTGAATCCTATCGACAATTATTATCTAGAGCAAGAAACCAATTAGAACAATTTTTGGGAAAAGAATGTAGTTTAATTAAGAGTACAAATCCATGCCAATGTAAAAATAGAATTCGTTATGCAACTAAAGTTGGAAGAATTCGATCTTATTTAAAACTATCGGAACAAATGAAACTCGATGGTAGATGGAAACAGATGAAACCACTATTACCAGAAACTACCAAAATCCGAAAGGCAGCTGAAATTTACAGAAACCAACCGACTTTTTTACCTAAAAAAAACCAACTAGATAGTATTCGAACTTTGTTAGACAACTCGTTTCCATTCTCTACTAGGTGAATTTCCATAAATTCTTTTATAAGCTTTGGAAAAAGAGAAAGCTGACGCATAACCTACATTTTGTGCAATTTCCTCTAAACCCATATTCCCTTTTTGAAATAAAACTTTTGCTTTTTCCATACGCAGTTTTGCCAAATACTCCATAGGTGGGATTCCCAACACATCCCGGAATTTGTTAGCTAGATTTGCGCGAGATACCCCAGTCTCTTTTGCGAGTGATTCGATTGTCCATTCCTTTGCATATGCATTGTGAAGTTTTTCTAATGCATACAAAACTGTTTTATCGTGGAAGGCTTTGATCCAACCAGAAGGTGAGTTTTCCTCTTGTTGTAACCAAATACGAATCATATAATACAGCATAATGTCTGTTAATCTTTGCACAATTAAGTCAGTTCCAAGATTTAACTCTAGTTCTTTCGAAAGGATTTGAATAAAATCTTCAAGCGAGTGGTGTTTTTGGATACTTTCATATGGAATATAGATAAAATCTGGTAACTCCATGAGAAGTGGGTGGACAGGTCCATTAGGAACTTCATACCGAACGGATACAAAGGTAGTGACTGGGTTTTGGTCTTTCCTTTGGTTATTTTTCTCATTCAAAAATCGTTCAATGGTAACAACTTTTGCTTTTGGATCAGATAATAACTCGTGGTGTATCCCTCTTGTGATGAATAATAAATCACCTTTTTTGAGTGGGATTAATTTATTTCCTATTCTCGCATAACAACTGCCTTGTGTTACCACATGGAAACCGCCACTTTTTTCGCAAGGGAAGTGAAATCCAAAACTATCGAAGATTTGGCCTTTGGACAAAAGGTCATTTTTCCAACCTGCAGAAAAGAGAATGTCTGAGAGTAAATCCATAGTTAAAATTTAGCAATTCTCTACCATTTGTCTATCAATTTATACTTTTGGATATATTTTTAATATTTTTCGACATAGAAAGTCTAGGTTTTTGTGATACACTAAATTTACAAGATTCAAGGAAGTAAAAGGAAAATTGAATCTGAGGGAATAAGGTAACAAACGATGAAAGTATTTGTATATGGTGGATCAGGTCTTGTTGGTGGGTATCTCGTCAAAGAATTACAAAAAAAAGGACACGAAGTTTTTGCAGGTTCTAGAAAACCAGAAACACAAACAAAAGAAACGAACTTGAACTGGGTGGTAGCAGATTCAAAGGACCCAAAAAAGGGGATAGAGATTTTAGAATCAGTGGATGCTGCATTCTTTTTAAGCCCTCCTGGTGAAACAAACCAATATGAAATCCTTTCTCCTTGGATTGAAAAAGCAAAACAAGTTGGATTGAAAAAAATTGTACTCATGACAGCGATGGGAGTAGACCATGCACCACCAGAAGCTCCTTTCCGAAAAACAGAAATTCTATTAGAAGGATCTGGCCTCTCTTGGAATATCATCAGACCAAATTGGTTTATGCAAAACTTTCATACGTTTTGGATTGCAGGCATCAAACAGGATCAAAAGATTTATTTTCCTGGAGGAAACGCAAATGTTAGTTTTATAGATGCGAGAGACATTGCGTCGGTTGCTTCTGTACTTTTAACTACTAATGATTTTCAAAAACAGGCATTCACACTTACTGGGAAAGAATCCATTGATCATTTCCAAGTCGCAAAATATTTATCGTCTGTTAGTGGAAAAAACATTGAATACAATGATGTTGATCCAAAGGTTTTTGAAAATTCTTTGGTATCTGCTGGACTATCAAAAGATTATGCGGCTTTTTTAGTGATGATTGCAGGTGCGTTAAAAGAAGGATTCTCAGCTCCTATCCTTGATACTGTCAAAAAAATCACTGGAAACGATCCAATTTCATTTCAAAAATATGCAGAAGACCATGCGAGTGCTTGGAAATAAAAAACAAATCTAAATCATTTCCCCCTTACCCACAAACTATAAAATCTTTTTGGATGTGGGTAAGAGGTTTATGCATTCCTATCATTCAGCGATTAAAATTCGGCTTGAGGCTCCCCCTTTTGGGTCTTCCAAAATATTCCTAAGTAATAATTTTTGAAACGGAAGAAATACGGATCCACTTACATTCACATAGTTTTTATAAAATTTTTTCGTTGGGATTACTTTCTTTTGTTTTAATGTTTTGGGATCATAAATATGAAGTCCCGAATTACGAACCCAAACCAATTCTCCTTCTTTCCAAAATCCTAATCGATGGCCGTGAGTTCCCCACTTTGTTTTTTTGACATCGTTTAAGTTATCTGTATTATAAATTCTCACTTCACCAGTATCGGAAGCAGCCATATACAAAGTTTTTCCATCCTTTGAAAAACAAATTCCATAAGGAGTGGAAGGGATTGAAAACGATTGGAATGAATTGGTATCTAATTGTAATAAATAACCAATTGGATTTCGATTTTGAAACGCTTCTGCATAAGCTGCAATGACAATCTGATTAGATTCTGGATGGAATTCAGGTGTATATGGGTAAAATTTGGATTTGTATTCCCTTACTTTTGTTAAGTTTTGATTTTGAATTTTATAAATGAAGGCAGATACATCTTCTGATACATCATCTTTTAGATCTGCATCCACAGCGAATGTAAAATAAGCTGCTTGGTCCTTTTCAGAATAACCAATATAAGAACTTTGTGCAAATGATTTTGTATCCTCCTCTGGGATCTCAAAGATAGGTTCCACCACATCGATGTTATTTGCAATTAAATCCCAACCTACATAGAAGTATTTTTTTGTTTTTGATGATTTTGCTTTGTTTTCAAGGATAAATCCTGCACGATGATTTCCTTCTTCAAAATATAAAAATTCGTAGATGGTTAGAGGGAGACGTTTGCCATTGTTCTCGATTTGGCCAATAAAATCTGTTGTATGAGCCAGATAATATGCTTCTAATGGAATGGATTTATAAATTTTTTGTTTAGAAGTTGTATCGTAAAAATAGATTCCAGGTTCATCAAAATCAGCAGTTTTACCAAGATAAATCCACTTACCACCATTGACAAAATATGGATTACTTGATTCTACAAAAGTTGGTCGAACATCAAAATTAGTACTGTATAAAAACTCAGATTCAATTATTTGTGCAAACAAACTACCAACAAAAAAGAAACAAATAACACTCGTAACAAAGTATGGAAACATGATTCTCTCCCAATATCTGGACATGGAGGATCACACTATCTCAATTTTGTTATTTTTACAACTCTTGTTTGTAAATTTTTTTCCAAATTCTATTAAAATTCTAAATTGGGAATCGGCTCAAGTCCAATTGAATCAATTCGATTCGAATCCTTCCTCTTCAAATAGAAACACTTGAATCGTTAAAGGCAATTCTCGATTTTTTTCAGCTCTTCATACAACCAAGTCGCACTTGCAATTTCCTTTCCATTAGGATAACGGATTTTATAAGGTGTACCAGATAAAAATGACTTTGATGCTACTTTATCAATAAAGAGTTTTGCTGTCCAATCTTTGGGATCAGGAGCAAAAAATGAATTTTTGGCTTCGTTTAATTTGTAACGCAAATGGTTCTCTGCATCTTTTGCACTATGTGAATCACCATTTCGAATGAAGTTTCCATTGAAATTCCCAATTTTTTTTAATAAGATTTCGATTTTTTCGGATTCAGAATAACTGTTACAGGCTTTAGCTTCTGAAAGAAGTGGTTGTTCGAAAATAATGAATAAGATAAAGAAAAAAGAAAAAAATAGAGCAGGGAACTTTTTCATGGATTTACTAATAGATCAAAATGAATTCAGATTTTGAATCAGGCAATTAAAATAACATCGGTTCATTGATTTCTGGCTCCGCAATGATAAATTCTGAAGGATAAGCTTGGATTAAGTATCTGATTTGGTTTTCTTCTTTGATTCGAGGATCTAACCATCTTTCCCAACAATCCTCAGTTAGGTGAACTGGTTGACGACCTTGGTTCCCGCCAGAGTTATGAACTTCTTTCATCAGTGAATTTCCTTCTTGGGTCAAAATACTAAACCAAAATTTTCGATGGGAAGTATTGGGTATCTCACCCCAAATTCCTGCAAAACAAAAACTCTCTCCAGATTTTGGATAAATTTTATATTTTATCTTTGTACCTTTTTCGGATTTCCATTCATTAAAAAAAGAAGCAGGGATGATACACCGATTGTGTTTGGCAGCACTAGACCAAAAGGAAGTTGCGAACAACCTTTCTTCTCTTGTATTAAAAATTGGTTTTGGTGACCAATTTGGTTGTACTCCCCATTGCATTAACTCTAATGTATTTTCACCTTGATTTGAAAGTGAATGGATTACCGGTGCAAGCGAACTTGGGTAGTATTCAAAATTTGGTGTCCTTCGGAATGTGTCTTCTACCTTTTGAATGTCGAAAACTTGGGTACCTGGAATCAATGGAATCCATTTTTTGGTTCCATCTTTCAATT
>JACVCB010000026.1 GCA_016742255.1 Leptospira sp. | reverse complement strand
TAGACAATAAACGGAATATTGTAGAACTCAAGAGGCATTTTGAAGTGCCCATGACGAAACATTTAGGTGTAATTTATGCCTTTGGTGGAACCCCAAAGACAAAAGACTTAGTGTAAGACCATCCTGGATTCGTGGTCAAACCAGCAAATGGTGGGATGGGAAATGGCATTTTAGTCATCACTTCTTCTGAAACATCGGAACACGGGAAAATTTTATACCAGAAATCAGATGGAAAGTTTTTACAAGAAAAGGAATTAAACCATCATATCTCTGGAATTTTATCTGGATTGTATTCCCTTGATGGAAATTCAGATACATGTATTTTACAGGAACGTTTGGAGTGCCATCCATTCTTCCAAGAGATTTCATTTCGTGGGATTCCTGATATACGAGTCATTGTATATTTAGGTTATCCTGTTATGGCAATGTTACGTTTGCCAACAAAGGAATCAGGTGGTAGAGCAAACCTACACCAGGGTGCATTGGGTGTTGGAGTAAACTTATCAAATGGAACTCTTACACATTCAGTTTGTAATGACAAACTCATTGAAATCCATCCTGACACAAAACAGACATTAAGCGGTCGTATCGTTCCTCATTGGATTTCAATCTTAGAGATGTCTTCGCGGTGTTATGATCTGTCTGGTCTTGGGTATTTGGGTGTAGACATTGTTCTCGATGAAACAAGGGGTCCTTTATTGTTAGAAATGAATGCACGACCTGGGCTTGGGATACAAATTGCAAACCGAATGGGTCTTGTTGGGAGATTAAAATTAGTGGATAGGATTCGAAATTCGGCGGATGGACCAAAGGAACGAGTCCACCGAATCTTGGATGAAATGAACTAAGCTGTTTGTTTTGCTGTTTGGAAAACTGTTCGATTGAGAAGAGCCATTGCTCCGAAAAGAATTCCAGAATACGCGAAATCACCTAAAATTGAGTTTTGAAAAAATGGGATCGCCATCACAAAACATTCTCTGAGACCAGATACATTCAAACTATACATCCCACTTGTTGCCCAAACAGCAAAGTTTGTCACAACAAAGAAAACAACGGAACCAATCAAAGTGTAACCAAATGCTTTTGAAACGGAAGTTTTGATTTGTTTTCCAAACAGAACAGAGAGAACCATAAAACCGTAAACAACTGGCATTAGGTCGTGGAATCCAAGGTATAAATCAGAAACAAACATCGCAAGGATGGGAACCACTAGGGCTAACTTTCTGTCAGTCAAATAAGCACCAGAAAAAAGAGAAACAGCCAAAACAGGCGTAAAATTGGGAGGGTGCGGTAAAATACGACTTAGGACAGTGGCAATCACCATCAGGATGGCAACAGAAACTCGAGATTGGAACATAGGGATAGACTCGTAAAGGGGGGGGGCTTTCGCAAGATAAAATTTGCGTTTGCTTCCTTGGTAGATCGGGAAAAAATACAAAGAGTGAACCCTCCCAATTTTGATTCACCGATCCAAAACCTACTCAAACTTACGAGTGACCTTCGTAGCCCTGAAGGTTGTCCTTGGGACAAAGAACAAACCCATTTGTCTGTTATCCCTCATTTACTTGAAGAAACCTATGAAGTGGTTGATACCATTGAACGTGGTGATGATACCCATTTACGAGAGGAATTAGGAGACTTACTTTTCCAAATCACCTTCCACAGCCAACTGGCAATGGAACGAGGGGCATTTTCATTTGATGATGTTGCAAATGATGTCTTTCAAAAATTGGTGTACCGCCACCCTCATGTGTATGGAAACAAACAAGGAATTGGTTCGGGTGAAGAAGTTCTCACCCAATGGGACCAATTAAAACAAAAAGAAAAAGAGCAAAAAGGAATCGATAGTGCGGATACAAGTATCCTTGCAGGAATTCCGAAAGCACTCCCTGCCATCCAACGATCCGAAAAAATCCAATCTAAAGTCACCAAACATGGATTTGATTGGCCAACAGTATCAGGAGTGTTTCAAAAATTCCAAGAAGAAATTGGTGAATTAGATGTGGAACTCCAAAAACAAGGTTCTCTCCATTCTAAGAAATTAAAACATGATCCACGCATTGAAGACGAGTTAGGCGACCTTTTCTTTTTACTCGTGAACTTATCTCGAAAACTCTCCATTGATCCAGAAACTTGTCTTCGCCGTGCCAATGAAAAATTTGAGTCTAGGTTTCGTACTTTGGAAGGACTTGTCGAACAAAATGGAAAAACTGTAAAGGACCATACATTAGAGGAACTGGATCGGTTTTGGGACCAAGCTAAATTGCGATTAAAAGAAGAAAAAACTAAATAGAATCTTAAATGTGGTTTCAAAAATATCTCTGACAAAATAACAAAATCGAAAATAAAAAAAACAATCCATGAACTCAATTGACTTAAACGATTTACCGATTTTAAAAGAATTTTCGATCATCGCCTATAAGTGGTTATCTGAGCAATATCCAAATTCGGATCACAAAGAAAATTTTGATCCTAGTTCTGAACTTGTTTTTCCAATTCGATGGAAAACCAACATTGAAACTGGGGTCTTTGAATGGGTAGTCTCTGATATGGGATCCATTACACTCAGGTTAGGTGGAATGGAGGGCAATCGTCGTAACCCAGCACCCATCTTTTATTTGAGCCTTCTGAAAAAAGAGGGAGTGGGATTCCAATGGGCCGATCCCGACGGGAATTTTGTATCGTTCCCTGATCCTACGATTGTAAACGATGTAAAAACACGTGTGCAGTTGTATTTGGATTCAGTCTCGTAAATCTAGGAAATCAAGTGTAGTTATTTATGTTTAAATGCCAAATAAAAAAATTGATAATTTTCTTTTTGATTATAATGCAATTAGACATTCCTAGTGATATATACGCATCGATTAGTAAAAAAGAATGTGATGTTTTTCACAAGGGTGTTTTCTCTTATAGTGTCGATATAGGCGAAGTGATTGTTGTGAGAAATGAATTGGAAGAGGTGAGTTATCGAGTGTATCCTGATAAATTCATCAAGTCGTCTATTAGGTGGATTTCTTCTTGTGTTGCAGAGTATAAAGTATTGGAAGTTAAAGACGAATTTTTTAATGCAGATTTCGTGAAAAAGTTATATAGTTCAAAAAGTTTCCTACATATTACGGAAGTTTTCACTGATGGTTACTCTTATAAATTATCTGATAGTAAATTACCAGAGGTGTATTATGGGAAGGCTAAATTTTACAAGAAACCTCTTGGGACTCAATGAAAACCTTTTTGGAGTTTGAAGTTCACAACCTACAATGTAAGCTGTGATGTTTTTACTAGAAACGATTGGGCAAAGTTTTAAGATTCTTTTGCTTCGATTCCCACTTTTTTTTCAATGTTCTCGATTCGTTTGAGCCATTTGTTTAAGTTCACAATGTTTTTGATATTCACGCGGTATTTTTGGAACTCTGGGAATGTAAGTCCTAAATCCCAACCCACATATACATCTTTTGTTTTTGGAGAGGTTCGTAAACTTGATCCACCAGCGATGATGGTTCCTTCAACAAGAGTTATGTGGTCACTAATGGCACAAGCGCCACCAATGATAACATGGTTCCCTAAAGTGACACTACCAGCAAGACCTGATTGGCCAGCGATGATCACATGGTCTCCCACCTTACAGTTGTGAGCAATGTGAACCATATTATCAAACTTACATCCGTTTCCAATCGTAGTATCAGCTAGTGCACCTCTATCAATGGTACAATTACTTCCGACTTCTACATCATCACCAATGACCACACGTCCCACTTGTGGAATTTTATTGTGTTTTCCTTCTGCAAAAACGAAACCAAATCCGTCCCCGCCAAAACTAGAATTTCCAAAGACAATGAATCGTTTTCCAACAATGGTATCATCAAAGAAGACACAGTTTTTTCCAATCCTTGCACCATCACCAATTTGAACACGATCTCCAATTTTGACACCGTCTTCAATGATGCAGTCGTTTCCGATCACACTGTCTTTTCCAATGGTTACAAAATGTCCGATGTCTGTATTCGATCCTACCTTCGCAGTAGGATCAATGGCAACATTTGAACTTCGTTTTCCCGAAGGTTGTTTTTCTGGAAAAAATAACCGAATGATCTTTGCAGTTGCGAGTTCCACTTTCGGAACAACGACAATGGCTTTATCACTAAGAGAGTCTGCAGTTTCAGATGATACAACAAGTAAAGATGCTTTTGATGCTTTTGCTTCATTGACAAAGGTTTTAGAAGCAACAAAGGAGATATCAGTTGGCCCTGCAAGTGTCAACGATGTGAGGCCAGTGAAGTTAACAGCAGAGAGGGTTTCGGAATTTAAAAATTTTGCTTCTGGAAGAAGTGTTTGGAGTGTAGTTAGATTGATTTGAGTCATCTCCGATTCCTTATCATTGGATTTAAGACAAGGAATCAGAGAGGTTAAAGTTTGGCTAACACTATTAGGTAGTTTTATCCAACAAAGTTTTGGTTATCCTTCAATTTTGTGTGCAATGACATCATCTAAAGAGAACGATCCAGCACCTTTGATGATTAATGGAATCGCAAGACCCACTGCAAGGATATGGTATTCATAACCGTAACCATTATTGTTCACAAAAAAACCATTTGGTAAGTGTACGAGCACTGCTGCTACAACCATAGTGGATGCAATTCCAAACGCTGCGAGGCGAGTGAAAAGTCCAAGGATGAGTCCAATCGCGCCAAAAAATTCTGCAACGATGGCAAGAACTCCAAAAATGTAAGGGATCCCTAAACTTCCAAAAAATCCCATCGTTCCTTCGAATCCGTATCCACCGAAAGACCCGAGAACTTTTTGAGCTCCATGTGGGAAAATGACGAGACCGAGTGTCACACGAAGGATCGTGAGAGTGATGTCTTTGTTAGTAGCGAGCAATTTGTAAAACATAGAACCTCTTATTGCTAAATAGTTTAATATCAAACTACTTAATGATAGGGAAATGGGTCAATCTAAAATTTAGAATTTTTTCTAAGTTTTTTCGTACACGAGAAAGATCTCGTTTCCTTTGGCAAAATGTTGTTTTAGGGTCCAATTCTGTTTGTCAAAACCTGGAAGTTCGGAAGTCCGATCGGCAATCCCTGCAAGGCCTGTTTTTCCGATGATGTAAGGCACAACTGTGATATAAATGCGGTCCACAAGATCAGCTTCCAAAAAGGAAAAATTGAGTTTAGGGCCACCTTCGAGCAGGACATTTTTGTATCCTTTTCGTTTGAGGATCCCTGTCACTTTTTTCGGGTCAATGTCATCGGAATCCAAAGCAAAGATCTCAGCTTTGTTCTCTAAACTGGTTTTGATTTCTTTTAAATTGGATTTTGTACAGATGATGAGTGGGATGTGGTCGGATTCCTCAAAGACATGTTTGTCAGGAGGAAGGGTTCCTTTTCGGACAAGGATGACAGGCCGTGGGTTTAAGGCATTGGGAACTGCACGGATTTTAACGATGGGGTTGTCATTGATGATGGAGTTTTTTCCAATGAGGACTGCATCGGATTGAGAGCGGTAAACGTCCATTTGGGTTTTGTCTTCCGAAGAAGTGAGGCCATACCAACGGCCATCGGGGCGAACAACCTTTCCATCCAAGGTCATTGCCATATTAATCGATAATTTCATGAAATTTTCCTCCGAGAGAGATTCTGCAATTCGCGCTGGAGGATGTGGTAGACCTGCATTGAACAAGTCCCGCAGCCGGTAGAGGCTCTTGTTGTTTCTCTAATTTGTTCCATGGTTACGGCACCCGCATGGATGGCACGGACTAAATCTTCTTCCGTCACCATTCGACATAAACAGACCCGTTTTGGTCTCATTAGGGAATTTAAATCGAAAGGATCCATACCTGAACTAATCATTTGACAGATTTACGAAAGGGAGGGAAACTCTTTAATTACTTTCAACCAAGGAAAATTCTGAAACCCTCTATGTCCCAAGACAAAAACCCGGAAGCCAAAAAGAAAAAAAACCGTGAAATTTTCGGATGGTGTATGTTTGATTTTGCGAACTCATCCTATACCACAGTCATCATCAGTGTCGTTTATTGTGAAATTTTCACAAGACTCGTCGTCCCGGCAGAAGTGGGATCGGACAATCCGTTCCGTATCGGGAATACTCTCTGGGCATGGGCACTGGCAGCATCCTATTTATTTGTAGTTGCAACAGGTCCCATTTTTGGTGCCATCACAGACTATAGTTCTAAGAAAAAATTATTCCTTTTCCTAAGTTACGTTGGTTGTGTTGTCGCAACCTTTTTACTCTATTATGTCGAACCAGGAATGATTTGGCTCGGGATGGTGCTTGTCGCTTTCTCCAATTTTTTCTTTGCTTCAGGCGAAAACTTTGCATCCAGTTTTTTACCCTTCCTTGGATCCAAAGAGGATCTAGGAAAAATATCAGGATACGCATGGGGGATTGGTTACTTCGGTGGGATTGGATCCGTTGCACTTGCTACCACACTTGGTGATTATACCTTAGATAATTTCGATAACCTAAAGTTAGTGGGTCCTTACACTGCAATTTTTTTCTTAATCGCAGCGATTCCTACATTTTTATTCTTAAAAGAACCACATCTCCCACTTGGAGTATCACATAAGGTAAATTATTTTAAAATTGGGAAAGACCGAGTGATCCAAACTTTAAAGGATGCAACTCACTTCAAAGATTTGATGATCTATCTTGTTTCCTTATTTTTTACAATGGCGGCACTTGCGATTGTCATTTCGTTTGCTTTCATTTATGGGTCTCAAGAAATTCATATTGAAGCAGAACACAAACAAGCAATGTTTATCTTCATCCAAATTTCTGCTGCAATTGGTGCACTTGCGTTTGGTGTGATCCAAGATAGTATAGGTGCTAAAAAAACCTTCAACCTTACTCTTGTTTTGTGGCTTGTGACTTGCGGATTAATTTATTACGTTCATGATCTTACAACATTTGCGAATGGTGTCCTTGGTAAAAATTGGACAGTTCAGTGGGTGTTTGTTTTTATTTCTTCTCTTGCGGGAATGGGGCTTGGATCCACACAATCTGCTTCAAGGGCACTTGTTGGTATCTTTAGTCCAGAATCAAAATCAGGAGAGTTTTTTGGGATGTGGGGACTATCCGGTAAAATTGCGGCTGCTTTAGGACTCTTTTTGTTCGGTTATATCCAAACTTTGGTGAGTTTACGAAATGCCTTTCTCGTTGTTGCTTTCTTTTACTTTTTATCACTTCTCATTAACTTATTTGTAAATGAAGAAAGAGGAGTTGAGGCGGCCAACCGTTTCCAAGAAAAAACATGATTGTAGAAGACGAGGACGATTTTGAATTACACCAGAGCCAAAGAAATTTGGCTCTCGCTACCATCGATGAATTGATGTTAACGAAAATGGATTTGTTAGATGCCGAGAAAAAAGTCCCTCGTTTTATCAATAATGCTTTGTCTTATTTAAAAAGGAAGTATGTGACCGAGGAGCAGACGATTTCGCAGCTCCTCATGAGTCGAAGGGAAAAACAACAATCTTGAGGTTTTGTATTTAGATTTTTTTAATTTTAGTTCGTGTTATAATCCAAAATTTTTGTGATCATTTGTTTTTGATCCAATTCAATACTACGTAATTTAAAAGCAGTTTGTTTTGATATTTTACGTAACATCTTTTTGTAAGACATCATAATGTGTTTTTGTTTGTCATAAGGAAGTGGATCTTTTTCGTCATTTAACACCATAGCAATGTCAGCTTCTGAAGTTTGTACAGGATCATTTGGCCAGATGGTATCAGAAGTTAAAGATCGAAAGTACTCCAATCGAATATCAGAGTTGGTATCCAATTTTGCTTCTCCCTTTTCATCTTTCTCAGGACTTTCTGATCTTGGTGATGGGTTAATGAGGCGACGCATTTCTTTGACATGGATGGTTCCATCTGCATTCACTCTACGGAATGCTAAAATGATTTTGTCTAAGTCGCTAAAATCCTCTTTGGGATAAATATATGCAATTCCATCATATAAAAAAACAGTAGGAAAATCGATGTAGGATTGCCCTTGTGGAAGTTTGATTTCCAAATACGGTTTTCCATCTTTATCTTTTTTATATAATTCTTTGTGTTCCTGCGGAGTTTGTGCTAAGTATTGTGCTGCCGTTTTATCGACACCTAACTCCTGTAATTTTTTCATCTTACGAAGGTTTTCAATGATACTCGCATGTAGGGTATCAATTTCGTTGTCTCCAAACCCATTTTTCCTTTGTAGGTCGATTTGTTTTTGGGACTCCCTTTCCTTTAAAGTGGCGGAAGCTGGTTTTTCTGCAAAAACTGCAGACATTCCTAAAAAGTAACAGAGAAGAATGGAAAATCGTAGCATCATGACATACCTCTAGATGTTGTCCTTTATAGTATCGAATCTTTCTGTGTCGATTCTTGAATGGAAGTGAGTTAGATTTTTATTTGAGAAAAAAATCGCAACATGGCCTGGAATAGGTCATCCTCTGCTTCTTTTGCCTTGGGGATGAGGCCAGACAATTGGATATAACCATGTACAAGGGATGGAAAATGCCTTTCTTCCACTTTGACACCAGCGGTTTGGAGGTGTTTGGCATAAGTTTCGGCCTCTTCTCGCAAAGGATCAAAACCAGCAATTCCGATGTAAGTGGGGGGCAGTCCCTTTAACTCTTTGGTTTCCGCTAAAACTGGTGAATTCTGAATGAGAAGTCTGTCCTTGGTTTGGGGTAGATAATTTTGGATGAACCACCGCATAAGGGACTTTGTTAAGACATAATTTTCACCAAAGAGTTCATAGGTATCGGATTCTTTGGAAGTATCAAGCATAGGATAGAGTAAAGCTTGGTAAATGGGAGCTTGGACGTTGTTCTTTTTGGCACGTAAACAGAGAGTAGTGGCAAGAAGGGCTCCCGCACTGTCCCCACAGACCGCAATGGCCTTAGGAGAGCCGCCAAAGATATAGGCAGAATTGCGGACATATTGGTAAGCAAGCCATGCATCTTCATGGGCAGCAGGATAAGGGTGTTCCGGTGCTAACCTGTAGTCCACAGCTATAACGATACTTTTTGTATAATGAGACAATTTGCGACAGAACGAATCATGTGTCTCCAAATTGCCGATTGTGAGTCCACCACCATGGAAAAAAAGAACGGTTGGTAAGTTTCTCTTCTGTGGATTTGCATTGTACACACGGATAGGAATAAATGAGGCACTAGGTGTTGGGATGAGTTTGTCTTCAATATGAGCGATGGGAAATTCCGCTTCTTCAAACAATTTCATTTGGTCCCTATAGTGTTTTCGCGCTTTTTCAGGACTCATTTGTTCCATTTTGGGAAGGAACTTCGCGATGTTACAAGCTAGCGCACAACGTGGATCCAAAACATTGGTTTCGTTTGTGTTGTTCTTTCGTGCGAGAGTGGATATCCAATTCTCAGGTAAGGAAAAGACAAACTGTGCGACTGATTTTTTGATACCTAACATTAAATAACCGATAATCTTTCTTGTAACATTCTATAGATTAAAAACAAACCATAACTATCTAATTTGCAGTAAGCTATCAAATCCTCCAAAACACGTTTTTTTTCTTCGGCTGTCACCTGCTTTTTTATCAATCTCAAATATTGGTAATTGGCATCTTGTCCTTCTCGGATTGTAAGTCCAAAATGGCTTTCGTCACTAAAACAAGGTAGGATTTCCTTCAGAGATGCCTTTCCATTTTGGCCAGGATGGTAAATCCAAAGTTTTTTAAATGGCAAAGCAAGGTCGATAAACATCGATTTGATTGAATCCCAAAACTCCAAGTACTCGGGGAAGACGGTTGCTGATTCTTGGATGATCAATTTTTCAAAAAAATCATTAAACGAGAAGATGGTAATGCCTTTTGGAAGGTCATTTTGTAGATGTTCCATCACATTCTTTCTAGGATCACTTCCCAAATCATCATGTAAGTACGTTTTGTGCGTTAAAGTATCAGTTTCCTGGTCCCAAATGTGAAGCGAATATAAATAGGGGATGTGTTGGAAGGGTTTTGTCTCTGGATAAATCGGGAGATAAGGATTGATGGATTCAAAATCAAGGAAGGCAACAGATTTTGTCACATTAGATAGGTATTGTGAAAGTGCTTCTGTATCAAAATGAACCTTTCCTGAACGATGTGACTCTTTTTGAATTTTTTGGATGGGTGAAAGTTCTGAATCAGGGACAGACTCGTACGAACTGTACCCTGATTGAAACCATTGTTTTGCCAACTCAGAACTATCGCGGTAATCAAAAATTTCCTTCGCAGTTTCTTTTCCTTTTGCACAGTGGGAAGGTGACAAACATGTCTTTAAGGAACGGCAACTCGGTTTGTTCTCAAGAAATGAATAAGGAAAACTTCCTTCGTTTCCAGTTTGGATGGTTTGCAAAAATAGATTCCACTCTTCTTCTCTGACACCAAACTCTGATTCCATTCGGGATGTTACATCATCAATGAGTAAATATTCTTCCGATGGAATTTCACCACCTTTATACACAAATTTAGTTTGGATCCGAATGAGTTTAAATCCAAGGACGCGGTAACCTAAACCTTCTACCAATTTTTGGTAAAAGAAAAAGGACCGAAGGATGTCTTGTTTGATGGAACCAATCGGACGAAAATCCCAAAGGATCCAACCATCTCTTTCTTTTTCGTATTCCATCAATTCGACACTGCCCACAAAGTTTTGGAATCGAAGTTGGGAACCAAAATGTGAAATATTTTGTTTTAAATAATCTGATGATAACTCAATCGACTCCTCTCTGTTAGTCGATTTTTCAACAGTAGGTGTGCCAGGAAATAATCCTTTGCATAATGAAAGAAAATCTCCCCATTCTAAATAACCACCAAAGGATGTGGTATTTGGTTTTTGTATGACTCCATCACGGATCAAATGGAACGCATTTTGGCATTTAAGAGCTTGTAAGTATAATGATTTTGTAATAGGAGTCAAAGGGTTATCAAACGATTTGGTATAAATTTTCCCATTCACTTACATACTTGGCAAATGTAGATTTCCATTCGGTACTACATTCAACTAATGCTTCTGGTAAGATTACAAAAAATTGAAACAAAGCATTTTGGTTTGTTGTTATCACTTTGTATTTGTTTTCAATGTTTTCGTAATTTGCACCTTCCAAAAACGACTTCCATCTCTCTTCATAATTCTCATGGATCGTGAAATTGATTTCTGTTACTGGATGGACTTTTAGAGAAAGAGGATGAAAGTTTAAATCTTCCTTTGTGATTTTCAAATTCGAAAAAAACTCTTCTTTGGTTTCTTTTTTTACAGTGATTCTGGGAAGGATAAAACGTCGTAGAGATTTTTTACCTCGGTCATAGGCTAACACATAAAAGTCTGTTGTGTTTTTTCGGATCAAACGGTATGGCTCAATGGTTCTTTCTTTTTCATCATAACCATATACAATGGTAATTGCTCGTTTGTCTTTGATGGCTTGCAGGATTTTTTCTGTGTTGGTTGTATCAACTGCATTTTCATCAGAATCAATTGATACTACTTGTTTTGTTAGATTGGGTATCAAATCCAAGTGATGTGAAAATAGTTTTTGTGACAAACTAATGAGTTCTTTTGATAACTCAGAACTAAATAAAACTTTGGATAAATACTCTAATTCTTCTTTGGAAAATTTTAATGAGCGATCAATGGATTCTTTTTCAATGTAATAGGGAAAAAAGTCTTCAGATTGGTATCCATATTGAGCGACTTTGATATTAAATCCAAGGCTCTTTAATTGGTTTAGGTCACGGTATAATTTTTTTCGATCCGATTCGATGTCTTCGTTTTTATAAAAACGTGGCATGATGGTTCGAAATTTTTGGAAACTAATTCCCTTTGGTTCACGTAAAAGGTTGAACAACAAACTAAAAAGGCGAACCTCTGTTTCGTTCATTTTTTTTACTTCAATCATGGGAAATTCTTCAAAAGAAGCCATATCTTCCCAAAAAGTTTGTTTTTTTGATTCCGAAAAGTAGAAAATGAAAAAAATTGGAAAAGAATGCGTTTCATCGGCCCAATCATTTGCCTTGTATTGTCAGTCAACTGTGCCACTTATTGGAAAAATCGTAAAAATGATCTGAAAGATATTGTGACCGTAGGAGCTGAAACTCCGATGTATGGAGCAGCTGTTAAAGTAGGACCACTTCCCATTGGATTTGTTTTCCAAGGTGGTGAATCAGAAATGGGAAAACGCGATTTAGGTCGTGGTGTTGGAATCAGAGGTGGAGAAATAGGTGGGTATCATTCCCAACAACTCGTCTTTGGTATCTTAGGTGGAGAAAGTTTCCATTCAGGTTCTCCCGTTTTAGATGCTAAAGGTAATTGGCTTGTGGATAAAAAAGGTATCCCGCTCACGAATGATGAAAGGTCCAATTTAAAAAGTTATAAAATGAGATATTATTCTTATTTTTATGATCCCGTCAAAGATAGAAAGGTAAGAAAAAAAGAACACTTTAGGCGAGAACTTACGAAAGACATAGTTGCAAGCACGGGACAAAAAGAATTTTTAATTTACCTTCCCAAAGAAGATTTAAAACCATTTGGTTATCCTCCCGGTTATTCATGGAATGTCGAAGTTGTTGGTGGTGTGTACGGAGGAGCAAGAGTAGGATTTAATATTGCCGAAGCTTTTGATTTTCTGTTAGGTTTTACAACTGTTGATTTGTTAGATGATGATGTGGAAGGAAAGGAAAAACCAAGTTTCCCTGGTTTTCCATTCCCAGCCCCAACCGACCAAGAAAACGAAGAAGAATCGGAAGGACCTTAATTCAATTATAGTTTGAAGTCTTTTGCAGTGATTTTGTTTTTAGGATCAAATGTTAACTTTAAAAACTTCTCAACTGTTTCTGGTTTTTCTTTGAGAGTGTAGTATTGTTCTGGAACATCACGGTCTTCTGCAAAGTACCAAGTCATGACAGTTCCACTTGGATCAATTGATTTTTCAGTTGGTTTGCCAAGGACTGCTTCTGTTTTCACCAATCCATCACCTACTTTGATCATATCAATTTCAAGTTTGCGAAGTGCAGTGTGTGGGTGAACTTTTGTGCTTCCTGCTTGTACTTTGTTTCCTGAGGAACAAGCAACAAGGAATAACACGGATGTAAGTGTACTAAGGATCAATAATCGTTTGAACATAAACCTTTCCTAAAATGGATTCGGAAAAATTCTACAGGATTGGATCTGGATTGGCAAGTGTAATCTTTTCTCTTTCTTCATCGATTCGGTTGATTTTACTCAAAATCTTTTTAAAAAATGGAATTGTCATAAAAACAAGTCCAATCTCTAAAAATCCAAAAAAGAAGGAAAGGGCAGAAAAACTGTATTCTTGGGGTAAGAGGGAATTAAAAACTGACTGCATTTGCACAGAAACAATGGGACCTAACATAAACCCAAGGGAACCCACTCCCGTAAATGCCGACATTGTGGTGGCTGTGAGTCCAGGTTTTGACATCTTACTTGCAAGCATCATCGAAGGTACAAACATCACACCAGCTCCAACTCCACAGATGAGTAAAAAAATGAATAAAAACCAATAATCATTAGTTGTTCCTGATAGTCCTAAAAACACACCGTATATGGTGGAGCCAACTAAAACGAGTGGCAAAACGCCTGTTTTGCGAGACAATAAGGCTGAAGGATAGGACAATAAACTCATCGGAAAAAGCACAAGTCCCAAAAACACACCTAACATCCCTGGGTGGAAAGCTAATGTTTCCCTCAAATGGATGTTAAATGAAGAAATGATAAATCCAACAGTAAATCGATCGATAAAATTAAATAAAAAGGGAACAAATAGAAATGGGTTTTCTAAAATAGCTAATTTTAAATCATTTAACTTAAAATCTTTAACTTTGTGGATTCCTTTGTCTTTTAACATGAATAAACTCATGATTCCAACAAAGACTAATATACCAGATCCAACATAAAAAGGTAATAAAGGATTACTCCTACCTAAAATTCCAAGAGGCATTCCAAAGGCTCCACCAAGGGATAAAAACATACCGGTGATCCCCATCAGAATTCCTTTGCCATAATAACGTTTATTTTTAGGATCATTCTCCTGGTCAGCAGCAGAACTTAAAAGTAATCCAATAATGAAGATGTGGGATGCTCCTTCTAAAAAACGAAGGAATAAAAATAAACCCATATCCGTAACGACAGTTAAAAGATAAAATAATCCTGCGTCCAAAAAACAGAATAAACTGATGAAGTATTTTCTGTTTTTAAAACGATCAGAAATGATTCCCGCAACAGGAGCAAATAAAAAAGAACCTAACATGGGTATGCTTGTGAAATAGGCAACTTCCCAGTTGGATCCGAGCAAACGATCTTTTACGATGTCTTTGACAACGGGCACAATCATTGTGACCGGCAACATCGATAAAAATACTAAAGTTACGAGTGTATACGGGAATCCCAAAAATTAACCTGCTGGTAGAAGAGTTTGGTAGCGTTCCATTCCAATATTTTGTTTTAGATCGGAATCAAGTTCCATAAACAAAAATTTATTCAAATCAAACGTAGTTTTAGCTTCTTCTAGTAGTTCTGTTTTTTGTGAATCATTCAAAGGTAAGGTATCCAAATTTTGGCGATAAATTCCTTTAAATGCCATTAGATCTTCGATCTCTGGAAATTCATAAAAAGCAGTTCCTTCATTCCCTTCCAGACCAAAAGTTTTTGCCACTACTTTTTTAATTGCCTGACCACCAGATAAATCTCCCAAATAACGCACGTAAGCTTGTGCGACTAAAAGTTCAGGTTTGGAATTTGCAATTTTGCGAATATGATCGATGTAGTTTTGAGTCGCTTTGGAGACTTCACCACGAAGTTTTGTACCAAACTTCTTTTGAAAACTGGAGATATCCTCTAAAAGGGCTTTTTCACGAAAAAGGGTTGGGAAGTACAATTTGGAGAGGATGGGATTGTCTTTATTTTGGCGGTAGAGGTCTTCCATGACTTGGTACACTGCGTGTAAACTTTCCAATTGGTAGGTGTAGGTTTGTGCGTCCAATCCCCCTCGGAAAATCGCACGGATGTAAGGTACTTTTTCCGTTTCCTCGTGTTTTTGTGCCGTCCCCTCTCGTAACATCATTGCAACTGACATAATGACTCCTTATCTCTGTATGTGAGAATCAATCTCATATATGACACTTCCCTGACAATTGGGAGAACTGTCAAAGAGATTTATAAGGAGTCTTCTTGGATTGTTGACTTCCAGAATTCGAGTGGGGTGGACTTTCTTTGTTCTGGGTAGAGGAAATAAGAGAGGAAAAAAATCAGGATCGAAACAACAATCCCGATGGTGGCAAGGACTACGTCTTTTCCCACTTTACGGAAGGTATCCAGGTAAGGGAGGTCCTTATAGGTGATGACATTTAAAATGATCTCACGTCCCGCGAGGAGGCCAAGGAAGGCCCAAGTGGTGGACATTGGGATATTGCTAATTGCTTGGAAAAAAAATAACAAACTTCCATACACCAAATCGACGATTGTTGCTGCCTTTGCCCATTGGATATCGGATTTTTCAGAAACCACTTGTTGGATGGTGCCACCATTAGTTCGGATGATCACAAGAAGGGCAAAGATTAAAATGAAAACGGCAACAAGGAACTCAATGATTCCTAATTGTCTAGGAAGGAAAACTGCGATATTGGCTGTGTCTTGGAAAAGCCATGCAACCCAAAGGTACATCGTCGATAACCATTGTAAACGTGACCAACGCCTTTCGGAAACAGGGTCAGGTGTGTGAACCTCATGGTATTCATGTGGGTCAACTTTGACAAGAATGGCCCATACCACAATGGCAACGAGGAAGGCAAGTCCATACCCAAAAAAGGATTTGGTTAACATTTGGTCGATGCTTTTGCCACCAAACAAACCTAAGACGAGGAATGTTGTGGATACAGGTGCTCTAAGCCTTGTGATGACAACGAGTAAAACAGGTGCTAGGAGTTGGAGTAAATTGAATTCTGTTGTTTCGGGGATAGAATCCAATCTGTGAAAGTGGATTTCTCCGCCATGGAAAAACCAGGCAAGTAAGTGCACAAAAAATAAAAGACCACCGAATACGAGGATCTTATGGAGCCAATGGACTGACTTTTTACTTTCGATAAAGGTCCCGATGGTTTGGACTGCATCATTTCCTGCCACAGAGAATGATGCAATCGCGAAGGAAAACCATCCGAGATAATACCGAGGAATGCCCAGGAAATAACCAGCTGTAATCCCTATCACTAAAACGAAGGTAAAAACGAAAAATCGAATTTGGTCTTGTTTTGTTGGGTGCTGGTAATCAATTTCCTGGTTTTGGCTCATGCATTCATATAGTGTTTCGCATATCTCTCCGTAATTTCCTTGCGGTCGAAAAGAATGAACACGTCTGTAGTACCAAAAACAGAATCCAGTGCAGGAATTCCACAGATTTTAGCACCCACTCGGAGGTATCCTTTCAAAAGTGGAGGGATATTTTTGGAGATTGATTTAGGATCTTCTACATGAAAATTTGCATCAAAACCTGGGAGAACGTAGTCAGGGTTTGGATACACGCGAAATTCTTCTGGTGCAATCGCATCTTTTGCTTTTAAAAATCCATAAGACTGTGATGCAACAGATGCATCAGTAGAGTGGATGGAACCACAACCCATGAGATAACGCACATTATGTTTGTTCATGAACTCTGCAAGGCCTTGCCATAATAAAGATATTACGGAACCATCTCGGTATTCAGGGTGAACACAAGAACGTCCTACTTCTGCAATTTCATCTGGTAGGTTGTAAATGGATGTGATATCAAATTCGTTTTCGCTATAAAAACCGATACCGTTTTTAGCATTTTGACGAGTGAGGATTCGATATGTACCAACGATTTTTTTATCTTCTGTCGATTTATCGATTACGATTAAATGGTGGCAGTATAAGTCATACTCATCACGATCTTTTCTGGTTGCAGAAGATTGTGGCAGACCTTCTCCCATTTCTAGATTAAACACTTCATAACGTAACGCAAGTGCTCTTTCGATTTCAAGTTGGTTTTCTGCTAAACGAACTTCTAAAATTCGTTCTGTTTTACTGATAGTATTTGGTTTCATAGGATTTGTTTTCCTCTTGTTTATCTATCTGTTACGCTAATGGATCTCGGTTACGAATATGTGACATTCCAATGAAATTCCAGGAAAGAATGTAGAAATGGATTCATTACAATTTGGTGACACACTTCACTCTTAAAGGAGACAACCTAATAGAATGGTTCTCTTTTTAAATAAAGTAAAGAAATTTAATTCTAATTCGGATCGAAAAAACGGGGAAACTATACTGAACAGTTTTGCGATTCTTTCTTTGCATCATAAAATCTGAAAGAGTCTAGTAATGAATACTTCAATCTTAAGGATTCAATATTTGTTTGGATTGGAACCGCCAAATACCCGTTCCATGAACAAGGCTTAGAATCTGAATTGGACACTGTAAAACCAGGATGGAATTTCTGGTTGATCACAAGGAATTGTCCTTTGGGGAGAGGACCAAAGGTAAAACTGTCTGGTTCCCAGTTTGTGGGTTTGACTGATTGGAGGGATGGACTTAGAAAAAATTCTCCATGGTAATTTTTGGAATCATAAGTATCATTCAAAAAGTTATAAGTAAGGTTTTCGTAAATGTCATTGATTGATACATTTGCTCTAAGTGCCGGTAACATCCGTGAGTCAGAACCATAATCAGGAAAAGAACTGATTGTGATCGGATAACTTTCCTCATTATGAATGGATTCAGAAGGAGGTTGTAAGATAAAAACTTCATCCAAATACTTAGTATTCATTTTTCGTACATCGAGTGTGTGAATGAATAATAGGATTAATAGTGAAATGGAAACATAGGTTTTAAATTTTGGACGAATCAATTCCAAAATTGAATCTAAACAGTTTACCAAACACCACCCATACAAAAAAACTACGCTGAGACTCCACCTGGGATACACTCGTTCCTGGGAGTAGATAGGTAAGTGTTCTAAAAGGTTTGCGGGGGAAAAGATCGAGGTTTTACCTAACATGATCCAAATCGTAATTCCAAGTAACCCTAATACAAAATAAAACCGTCGTTTGGTGAATAATAATAGTGGAAACGCATAAAAAGGAATTTGGCCAAGATAGTTCCCGTATTCCCAATAACGGTATTGCATTTGTGATAAGGATTGGGAAAGCAGTGGGTGTTGGGAAGTTCCAAAGAAGATAGGATATAAATCAGAAATGGATAGTGGGAATTGATCGGGAACAAAATACCTTCCTACTTGGTGGACAAATAAAAACATAGGAATCCATTTAAAGGAAAGAACAACAAGAATCAATAATACTACTTTAGAAAACTGGATAAATGATTTTGTTGGATTGCTTGAATGGTAAATTTCCCAACCACTTAAGAAAAATAATAAAAAAGTAATTTGTGTGATTGTATAAATCGCACCTTCAGATAACAAAATATAGGCGATAAGGATGGCAACAAAGGAAATCCACTTGCTTTTATTTTGAATGGTGTATAAAAAATAAAAAACAAACGCTGGCAAAAACAAACCTTGGACTTGGTTCATATGTCCAGCATAGAATTTTTGAAAAAAATACCCTGAGAATTGAAAAAAACAAACAAAGATTGTTGTCGTGAGTTTTGAAGATTTGTTATATAATTGGAAGGAATGGTAATTGAATCCTCCTGCGAGTACAAAATAAAATATGTAACTTAGTTTTAAAGCAGTAAGGCTTGGAAATAGAATCGCAAGAAGATGTGTGAAACTTCCTAATTTACTCGAAGGATTTTCCCAAACAGGAAAACCAGCTCCATAATACGGATTCCATAGTGGAAAACTACCAAAGTCTAAAAACGATTTCCGTAAAAACTCAACATGAAATGTATACAAGTCCCAATCAAAACGACCTAGTAAATCGTTTGATTGGAAAACAATCGAAAAGTTCCAAAGGTAGACAACAAAAAAGAATAAAAGGCCTAAACTCGACCTAATGTGCTTCATCCCAATTTCCACCAAACTTCCCTTGTGCGACAATTGGAACTTTGAGTTTCATTGCAGATTCCATTTCTTCTTTTGCCATTTGGTAAAATTCTTTTTTTTCTTTCGGATCTACCTCAAATACGAGTTCATCATGCACTTGTAATAAAAGTTTGGATCGAAAGGATTCTTTTTTGATTTTTTCATGGATCCGAATCATAGCCAATTTGATCATATCGGCCGACGTCCCTTGGATGGGGGAATTGATCGCAACTCGTTTGGCACCTTCACTTACCATTTTATGGGTAGAGTGGATATCGGGAAGGTAACGCCTACGACCAAGTAAGGTTTCTACATATCCATTTTCTTTGCAGAACTCAACGATCTCTTCCATATAGGTGGCAACACCTTTGTAAGCGGCAAAGTATTTCTCTATAAACTCTTTTGCTTCTTTTCGGCTGATTCTCAAATTATTAGATAAACCAAAAGAAGTAACACCATAAATCACAGAAAAATTAACCACTTTTGCTTTGTTTCGCATATCGGGAGTTACTTGGTCTTCCGAAACTCCAAAAATACCTGCTGCTGTTCGTTTGTGAATGTCGGCTCCCGATTTGTATGCATCAATCATATTGGGATCATTGGAGAAATGAGCCATGATTCGAAGTTCTATTTGGCTATAGTCAAGTGAAAGGATTTCAAAACCTTTTTTCGCAATAAACCCTTTCCGTAACAACCTTCCTTCTTCATCTTTGATGGGAATGTTTTGTAAGTTTGGATTGGTAGAAGAGAGTCTTCCCGTAGCAGCAATGGTTTGGTTATAACTTGTGTGGATCCGATTGGTTTTTGGATTCACAAGTGTTGGCAAAGTATCCGTATAAGTGGATTTTAATTTTGAGAATTTACGAATGGCTAATAAATCATCGATGATGGGATGAGTGCCTTGTAGAGATTCTAAAACCGAATGGTCAGTTGAATACCCTGTTTGCGTTTTTTTCTCAGCAGGCAGTCGTAAGTCTTCAAATAAAACTGTTTGCAATTCTTTTGTTGAATTAACATTAAACTGTCTTCCCGCATAAAAATGAATGTTTTTTTCATGATCTTTGATTTTGGTATCAAAGGTAACTGACAATGATTCAAAGTACTTTTTGTCTACGGCAATTCCTTCAAATTCCATATCAGCCAATGTAAGTAGTACTGGCATTTCCATTTCATAAAACAGTTTTTTATGTATGCCTTCTTCCATTTTAGGTGCAAGAGCATTATGAAGTTGTAAGGTAATGTCCGCATCTTCACAGGCATATTCGGATACTTTGTCTGGATCAATATCGTAGAGATTTTGTTTCTTTTTTCCAGTGCCAACTAACTCTTCGTAAGTGATAGTTTTGTAGTTTAGGTAATCGACTGCCATATCATCCATATTATGGCGTCGTTCTCCTGGATTTAAGAGATAGGAAGCAAGCATTGTATCAAAGTAAATGCCTTTTAATTCAATCCCATAATTTCTAAATACAAGGAGATCGTATTTAATGTTTTGGCCTAATTTTTTCCATTTTGAATCCTCTAACATCGGTTTGAGGATCTTAAGTGTTTCTTCTGCTGAAGGGAGAAGGTGGCTGTAAATAGATTCTGAATGCGAAAATGCAATGTAATAAGCAACACCTGGTTCTTCTGAAAAAGAGATACCAAGTATTTCTGCCATCATCGGGTCTTGTGAAGTTGTTTCAGTATCGATAGATAATGGTTTTTTAGGGTTAAGTTTTGAGATGATCTTTTTTAATTCATCAATGGACTGAATTCGTTTGTATGACTTTTTGGCGACAACTGCAGTCGTGGAAACAGCAGATTTTCCTTTTTTGGATCCATCTGAAGAAACTTCTGTGATTGTTTCTTTTTTTCCTTTCGATGATTTTTTGGCCGCAGGAGATTCTTCTTTTGTATCACCATCACTTACAATGGGAATCCCTGCTTGTTTTGCTAAATCACGATGGAGGACATTGTAACCTTCGTCCTTAAAATACTGAACTTTTTTGGGGTCATGGTAGTTCGGTAATTTTAGATCCGACTTTTTGATGTCTAGTTTGAGATTGGTTACGATGGTTGCCAGTTTCCTGGATAAAAATGCATTTTCTTTTTCAGCAATGAGTTTATCGATAAGTGATTTGTTTTTGACCTTATCAATTTTTTTGTAAATGGTTTCTAAATCTCCAAATTCTTGGATGAGTTTTGCAGCACCTTTTTCTCCAATCCCTTTTACGCCAGGAATATTGTCAGAAGCATCACCTAGAAGTCCCATATAATCAGGAACTTGTTCTTTTGTGATCCCAATATTTGCCTTCACCCACTTGGGATCTATTTTTTCAAATTCAGATACACCCCGTTTCCCACGTAACATGTGTATGTTTTTGTCTAATACTTGGTATAAATCTTTATCACTTGAAAGGATGACAATCTCTTCAAATTCTTTCCCAAATTTTTTGCATAAGGAACCAATGATATCATCTGCTTCGATTCCATTGATTTTATACATGGGAAATTCCAACGCTTGTAACATTTCATAAATTTTATGAATTTGAGGTTTTAAATCCTCTGGCATAGGTTTTCTATGCGCTTTGTATTCTTCATAAAGATCGTTTCTTTCTAACCTTGTGCCTGGATCAAATGTGAAAGCAATATGGGTGACATGTTCATCTTGGAGCAGTTTAAATAGCATCCTCCAAAATCCAAAAATAGCACCACTGGGTAATCCAGTTTTGGAATTGGTTAGATTCGAAGCTGCAAATGCAAAATAAGCCCGAAAGGCAAGTGCATGCCCATCAATGATTAATAGTCTCCCACTCATTTGCCTTCTCCGTATAAGGAATCACCTAAAAAGGAATAATAAATCAATTTAGTTTTATCGATTGTTTTTGTAACAGAAAATCGTTTAACAGAAGTTTTATTGAAGTTTCCGAATTGCTCCCTTAGGTCTTCTGAAGAAACAAGTTTGTCTAGACCTTGGGCAATCACTTCTGAATCTCCCACAGGGCAAACAAATGCACCTTCGTTATGATCCAACATCTCTCCAATCCCACCACCATTGGTTGCGACAATAGGCAAACTACAAGCCATTGCGTCTAAAACAGCAGTCCCAAGTCCTTCTTCCTTTGACGTGAGTGTAAATATATCGAATAAGGAAAGTAAGGCGGGAATATCCTTTCTATATCCAGTGAAAATAATCTTATCATTTAGGTTTAAACTTTCGGTGAGTGTTTTTAGTTTTTTTTCTAGTTTCCCTTCGCCCACAATTAAAAGCCGAAAATCCAAATTTGTTTTCATCTTAGAGATGGCATGTATTAAGGTTTCTTGGTCTTTGTGGTCAACAAGGGCAGCCACATTTCCAATGATCACCGCTTTTTTGGGAATTTGAAACTCTTCACGTAAGTATTCATGTGCAGTGGGTTTTGAAAATCGTTTGAGATCAATCCCAGAATAAACAGTGATGATCCTTTCTGGAGCAATTTTGCTACTCATCATCACTTCTTTAATTTTTTGAGAAACGGGAAGGTAATAATCGTTAGCTGGGTGTTGGTATTTCCATCTTGAGAAAAAACTAGTTTTTGGTTTAAAATCCACTCTCCTTGATACGATGAGAGGAATATTAAGATGGTTTCGTTTGGCTAGTAATGCTAATGTATGTGCATGTGCAGTATGGGTATGGATTAGTTTGATATTTTTAGATAAACAGAGAGATCGAATATTCTTATATGCTTTTCTGTCCCATTCTCCACGCATCTCAATGGGAACAAATTCGTATCCATTGTCTTTACATTTTGTTTCGAGTGGAGAACCTGGTTGACCCACTACCATTTGTGGGATTTTGTAATTTGCCAAACCTTGAACGAGATAATAAAGCTGTTGTTCTCCACCGCGCCATTCGCGAGAAGTGTTGATATGTAGGATCAAATTATAAGTGTTTGGAACGGTCGTATTCGAGAGCGACGATGGATCCCATAACTTTGAATCCAGCAGGTGCTTCGTCTACCATTCCTTCTCCGTGAAACATTACTTTAACGGAGTCCATCATGGCATTGATTATTTTCAATCCTTTTCCCATGTTCTTATGTTTTTGGCCGGAACCATTATAAGGAAGGGTTTCTGGTTTTTTGCTTTGGTGGTTTTTGATGTGATCGAGGAAGGTTGAAAAACATTGGGATTGGTTGGAACGCAAAAGTTCTTTGTCATTGTCTGGAACGGGTGACTCACCCGATAAACCTGATCCATAATCCAAAATGTACAAAGTGAACTTTGCAGAATCAATCCGCCAACGGCAGATGATGGTCTCATCACAGTCACAAGATACATTGGCAGCAACGGCATTGGTGAGTGCTTCGTCGGCTGCGAGTTCAATTTGCATGATGTTGTCAGAACTGAACCCATTGTCTTCTAACGTTCGTCTTAATTCACTGCGGAATTGTTTGACAGAGGACATATCGGGAGGCAGGAACATGGCGTATGAACCTGGCGAAGGGCTTAACAGATAGGGAATCACTTCAGATGGTGCTGTCAATGGCCGCCTTTTCCTCTCTCTCATCATATTACACGATACGAAGTGAGAAAAAAAGTCAAAAATACCCGAAAACGGAACGTCTGAGTAAAAAATTTACCTAAGTGAAATACCTAAGGAACCTGCCAATTGTTCCATCCGTTTGACCATCTTCTCTTGTCCCAGTAGGCTAAAGAGGATAGGAAGTTCCAATCCATGTGACTTACCTGTCGTGATCGCACGAATTGGCATAAAAAGAGTCCTTCCTTTTTCGCCAGTCACTTCGCCAACTTTTGCCATTATTTCTTTGTATGCATCAGGAGTGGTGAGAGAACTTCCTTTGACCATTTGGTAAAAGTGAGTGACGACTTCTATTCCTTTGCCTTCGGACACCAATTGTTTGGCTTCGTCATTTTCGAAACTGACATTCTCTAAAAAGAATTCTTCAATGTAAGGAGGGGCTTGGATGAGTCTGTCCAAATACACACGAACTGAATCCAAGATGGAAAGGAGTTGTGGGTTCTCACCTGACTTATACGCGTCAGGGATTTGGCAGTCTTTTAAAAATGGTTCGAGTGCTTTGCCAAGAGTTTCAATTTTTGCATCACGGATGTACTTATTGGACATCCAATTGAGTTTTGATTTTGGGTTTAGGTATTCAGCAAGGCCAAGTAAGGAAAGTTTATTGAAGTCGACAGTTTCTTTTTCTTCTTCTTTGAGTTTTTTGAATACATCGAAGGTAGCAGGAGATTTCGAACAACGTTCCACATCAAAGACAGAACACAATTCATCATCACTCATGTATTCTTTTCCGTCGGGGGAAGTCCATCCAAGGAGTGCCATGTAGTTCCGCATCGTTTCACTTGAGTATCCTAAATCACGGAACGCAAGGACAGATGTGGCACCAGCTCGTTTGGATAGTTTTTTACCATCTGTTCCAACAATTTCGCTGGCATGTGCAAATCGTGGGAGAGGGAAGCCAAATGCTTCAAAAATTAAAATTTGTCTTGGTGTATTGGAAAGATGGCCAACACCTCGGATTACATGAGTGATGTTCATCAGTGCATCATCGATCACCACAGCATAGTTATACGAAGGGAATCCATCCGACTTTACGATGATAAAATCACCAATGAGTTTTGATTCAAACTTTACTTTGCCTTGGATCATATCATCTACGATCACAATTTTGTGAGGTGTTTTGAACCGAACTGTAAAGGGAGTTTTTTTCTCTAGTTGTGAATGAATTTCTGCGTCACTTAAATCAGAACATTTTCCATCATAGATGTAAGGAATCCCCATTGCATCTGCTTGTTTTTTTTTGCCTTCTAGTTCATCTGCCGTACAAAAACATCGATAAGCTTTTTTTTCTTGGATGAGTTTGTCTGTGTATTCTTTGTAGATATGGATTCGTTCTGATTGAGTATAAGGCCCGTTAGGTCCACCAACTCCAGGACCTTCGTCCCATTCCATTCCTAGCCATTTGAGTGATTCTAAGATGATTTTGAAGGATGCTTCTGTGGATCTGTCTTGGTCTGTGTCTTCGATCCGAAGTAAAAATTTCCCTTTTTTTGCCTTTGCATATAAATAATTAAATAGAGCAGTCCTTGCTCCACCAACGTGGAGGAATCCGGAAGGGGATGGGGCAAAACGGGTACGAACTTCTGTCATTTGATTTCCTCTTTGAGTAAAAAATCTCCCAATCGTTTGTATCCAAATGGTTCTTTGGTTTTGGTAGTGAGACCATTGGTATAGGGAGGAACAAAAAATAATTGCAGATTGTTTTCTTTATAAATGGGTTTGAAAAAAAGTTTGTCCGGTTCTGATTCATTCCATTCATAACTAAGTTGGTGGTAGTCGTAGTTTGTGGAAGTATGTTCCGTAACAATCGTTTGGTTGTTGATTTTGGTGTATGTGCTGGAAGATGTAAAAAATTGATTGGAACCAAGATTGTGAGACCAACGATTTTCTCCACCAATTTCAGAACGATTTCCTTCTTCTAAAAGGATTCCCGTATCTCCATTGAGTTCAAACACTTCCATCTCATCGATGACAAACTTATTTTCTTTATAAGCGATTTGGTTTTCGAGAAGTGTTTCGATTGTATTTCCCTTCACTTCTTTGAAAAAAGATTCCTTATAAACAAAGACAATTTTTTTCTCAAGTTTATCTCGTTGGAATTTTCCAACTTTGCGATTCCAAATAAGTTTGTAGGATTCAACAACGTCATTCCCAAATTCTGCATTGATATTGTTTGAAAAATTAGTGTCGTAAGCAATGAAACTGAACTCAATTTTTTCTGCGTATCCACTGGATTTGCCTGGTTCCCATTGGATACAACGGTAATGAGAAGACCCATCTTTGAAGAAAGTGGAACTCATTTTTCGAGGTGATTTGAGGAATAAAACGGAAGCAGGAATTTCGGATTTAGGATCTCTCGAAAGGAGAGAATTGACTGTTTGGCAACTCCACCCAGAAAAAAAAATCAAGAACCAGATTAGCCAATGAAAACGGGAGTATTCTTGAGTTTGTGGGGACATAGATAGGTGCGTATCGCCAGTCTAAAAAGGGAAAACCGCTTGACAAGTCAATTCATCGCACCCCTGTGTCATTTGGAACCATGAAGAACGAAGAACAGTATCCGAAACGCCCCTTTGAAGACCAAGTTAACGATGACCAAAGGAAATACTCCCGCTATGTATGCGATTCGAGAGCCATTCCACAAGAAATTGATGGCCTAAAGCCTGTTCAACGACGCATTCTTTGGGCGATGTGGAACTCTGATGCGAGAAACCGTCATACCAAAACAGTAAAAGTAGCGGGTCTTGCGATGGGATACCATCCACATGGAGACAGATCGATCCAAGATGCCCTTTCCCAAATGGCACAAGACTTTGCATTTGCAAACAACTATCCTTTGGTTCATGGGGAAGGAACTTTTGGTGACGTACTTGATCCCAATGCAATTGCATCTCCCCGTTATACAGAAGTCAAACTTTCTGACTTTGCCAAAGACTTAGGATTTTTTGAAAGTTTACCTGACATTGATTATGTCAAAAACTACGATGAAACAGAAGATGAACCAATTCATTTTGTTGGAAAGGTTCCTGTTGTTCTCTTAAATAACATCCAAGGGATTGCAACGGGATTTCGTTGTTTTATTCCAGCACACAAACTCAGTGACGTCATTGATTCTCAAGTCACGTATTTAAAAACGGGCAAACCGAAAAAGATCACTCCATGGTACAAAGGGTACGGTGGAGAGGTAAAAATGTCCAAAAATGACAATGGAAGCACTATCATGTCTACTACATTTGGTTTCAAAAAAGAAGATGGGAAATTGTTTTTAGTAGATTCTCCCATGAACTGGAACCGTGAAAAGGTTGTGAACTACTTAGATGATTTAATCGAAAAGAAAGACAATTGGTTAAAGGACTACATTGATCATTCCAGCCAAACGTTTAAAATCGAACTTGTTGCTAAAAAAGGCGAAGAACCTTCCGAGAAAGAAATCAAAGAACTTTTCTCCAAAGAAAACAATGAAGTATTAACCATCAATGTCATCACACATGAAGGAAAACTTCGTAATTTTGTTCCAGAAGAAATCATCAAACGTTTCTGTGATTTCCGAAAAACCCATCTCATCCGCAGATTCAAACGACTTGCTGGGTTAGAAAAAGAAAAAATTGATCGGAACTCCGAACTCATTCGATTCATCAAAGAAAAATGGAACGAAAAAGTAACAGGCATTAAATCGAAAAAAGAATTCGAAGAAAAGTTAAAAGCTGCCAAATTCGTTTACTTCGAATGGTTGAGTTCCATTCCCGTTTACCGTATGACTTTGGAAGAAGTTCGTAAATGTGAAGAAGCCATTGTAGAAGCAAAAACCAAATACACTGAGTATACGGCTTTGCAAAAAGATGATAAAAAACTCACAGGATTTATGACTGATGAGTTGGATGAACTGAAGAAAAAATGGGATCCGAAATAGATAATTATGGCTCAAAAAACTGAAAAAACCTCAGGAAATTCGCGAAATTTTAAGAAATTATCGAACGTAGAACACGTTCGTATGCGTACAGGAATGTGGCTTGGGCAAAACTCCCTTTCCACATTTGAACAACATTTTTTTACCAAAGATAACTCTGGTAAGTATGATATCGTACACGAAGAACTTTCCGACATCCCAGCCAAACTGAAATGTTTGGATGAAGCATGTATGAACTGCGTGGATGAATACAGAAAGAACTTAAACGACAAATCCATTCCTGAAAAAGATAAGATGAACAAACTCATCATCCAATTGTCAACGGATCGCAAACGTGTGACCATCCAAGACAATGGACGTGGTATCCCTGCCGACAATGCGGAAGGAGTTTACCTCCACTTGATGTATGGGGAAAACTTTGACGACAAAGTGAAAGAAGACCATGTTGCCGGACAAAACGGGGTGGGGATTTCACTTGTAAGAATGGTTTCCTCTTTTTTCCGAGTGAAAACCATTAACGGTGGAAAAGCTTACAAAAAAATGTTTAGCATCCATGATGATGTGAAAAAGGTCATCCGCAGTTTCAAACTTTCCAAAGAAGATACAGAACGTGTTCACTTGTATTATGATGAACATGGAACCTTTGTTGATTGCCCTTTATTATCCGCTGACCAAATCAAACAACTAAAAGCACCTTGTGACAAAACAGGGATGACTGCGGTTGTAGAAGTTGCGAAAAAAGAAGACCACGGAACAACAGTTGAGTTTGAACTCAATCCCGCATACTTCAACAACCTAGATACTTCTTTTAACATCAATTTGGTGAAACAATACCTCCAAGACATTGCGATGTCAAACCCTGGCCTTGAGGTTGTTTTTATTCACAAAACTGGAAAAGAAAAATATAAGTTCAAAAAAGGTTTTGATGAGATCTTTAGTAACTCCGAAATGGTGTACTACAAATTGGATTATGCAGACAAAACTTCTGCCTCACAAATCCATATGGATACTTATGTTGTGGTGGGACAAAATAAAACTCTCACTTGGGTGAACTCTATTTTCTGCCCGCAAGGTGGATCCGCGATTGAATATTTGGAAAACAGACTTTGTGATGAGATTCGTAAAAAATCACAAATTGTCAGTTTAGAGAAAAAACTCAATACACAATGTACACGAAATGATGTGAGAAGTTGTTTTCACATGTATGTGAACCTTCGGATTCTCAACCCTCGTTTTAAATCCCAAGATAAATCTTACCTCATTAACGATTTGAATGAAGACATTCGAAAGTCCGTGGACAAACATCTCGACAAACTTTTGAAGAAAACTGGCCTCATCGAAGAAATTAAGCTGGTAATGGAACGTAGAACCCAGATGAAACAGCTCGAGGATGCGCAGAAAGGCCTCCGTAAGGCGTCTCGGAACAACATCCCTAAGCTTATGCCTCCGACTGGCAAACCAAACGATCCAGGCCGAATTTTGTTTGTGGCAGAAGGGGATTCGGCAATTGCGGGACTACGCCCAGCGCGGAATCCAAAATTACATGGTTTGTTCCCACTCAGAGGAAAACCGCTCAACTGCAAAGGGATGTCACTAGCCAAAGCATTACAAAACGAAGAGATGAAAAACATCGTCGCCATCGTGGGACTTCCTCTCGACCAAAAAGTAAAATCCATTGATGAATTGAATTATGATAAAATCAGTATCATCACCGATGCCGATTTTGATGGGTATGCGATTCGTTCTTTGATGTTGTCTTTCTTTTATGAGTATTGGCCTGAACTGTTTGATTTAGGTTTTATCAATATCTCGGCAGCACCTCTCTATGAGGTGGATGTAAAGTGGAAAGATGGTAAAAAAGAAACTGTTTTCTGTATTGATGACTCCGACTATGATAAGTTAGTTGCAAGAGTCAACAAACAAGGTGCGGAAATCACTCGTAAAAAACGAAACAAGGGTCTTGGGGAAACAGGGAAAGAAGCCATGAAGTATGCTGTAGATCATTGTATGACAACTATTACAATTGGTAATAAAAAATCTGCTAAGACCACACAAGACTTATGGTTCCATAAAGATTATGCAGAAAAACGCCGTGAAGCAATTTCTGAATACTCAATGAGTGTGATCCAAGACTAAGGGTAAGGTTCGATTTTTTAGAATATTACCAACAAACACAGGCCATGTTGTGAAGGACAAATTGTAGTTCTTTCCATTTGGCATAGCGATCACTCCCCATTCCATAGGTTTGGGGAGTTTTGTTTTTTATAAGCTTGTTCCAATTTCCTTTCATTTTTTCCTTGGGGTATGAAATCGAAGAAAGAAAAAAAGATTCATTCCGTTCAAACGAAGGAAAACCAATCTCAAGAAAAAACTCCTTCTTTTCCCTCTCAATTCCAAAACCCAATTCACGATTTATACTTTCCGTTCCGGATTCTCTTTGTGTTTCTTTTTTTCCTTCTTCTCCAATGCCAATCCAATGGGGATTCGAAAACAATTTCGTATTTCCAAAACAAAGAAAAAACAAAAGCCGATATCCAATCAAAATGGGAAACACTGGCTCCCTCAGGGATCAAATCACTTACGTATATGGTAATGATGGGAGATGGAGAGGTCTACCAATCTCAGATCGGGGCAAGTTCCGATTCCAAAATCGAACGATTTAAAATAGGGAGTATCACAAAACTTTTTACAGGAATTGCCATCTTACAATTACAAGAATCCGGTAAACTGAAGTTAGATGACCCTGCTTCTAAGTTTTTACCTGAATTGAATTTGGTGAAACCGAAAAAAGAAGGGTATCGTGAGATCACAATTCGTGATTTACTAACCCACCAATCTGGTTTACCTTCTGATTTGGCGAATGGTTTTTTCCTTTCTCCCGATTCAAAAGAAGATGAGATTTATCGTTCCTTTCGTTCATTACCAAAAACACTTGCAGGACTGGAACGAAACGAACCTGGAAAAATCCATTCCTATTCCAATTTAAGTTTTGGGTTACTGGGAAATATCATTGAACGGGCGTCAGGTGAATCAATCGAATCTTACTTTCGTGCCCATCTATTCGAAAAAGCGGGAATGAAACATACAACCCTAATGGAAAATTTAGACGGATCAGAACTCATTACGGGTTATTCTGGTATTTTTTGGAAATCGAAGACCGTTCGGCCTGTCATCCGAGATTTGACAGCAGGATCCATTTCCACAACGGCAAACGATATGGGTCTTTTTATGAAGGCTTTTTTCCGAAGTAAGGAAAATAAAGGTCTCTTAACTTCTGTTAGCTTTGATGAGTTTCACAAAACACAAATTGGTCCTGTTGCCAATTTTGAAATGAAACTGGGATTACCTGTGATGAAAACAAGTTACCAAGCAGATGGAAAAACGATTTGGTTTTATGGGCATTCTGGTTCTCTCCCACCTTTTTTTGCCGACTTAGTCTATGATCCTAATACGGAAATTGTTTCCTTTGTCGCTGGGAACACTCTTGGTTTACAAACAGGGAAACTAAACAGTACCAATACAGAAGTGATGCAAGTGTTATGGGAAGAAAAAATGGGCATTCAACCAGAACCAAACCTCCCACCCATGTTAGGCAAAAAAGGAGCTCTTCCAGAGGAAGAAGGAATTTATATTTCTCCCATGGGAATCCATGAATACAAAAAAGGAAATCCGCCAACTCTCAGTTTGATGGGTTTTGATGTAGGCCTGATTGAAAAGGAAAATCGTTACGGGATCGACTTACGAGTATTATTTGGTCTCATTAAAATTAACGATCCTAGTATCAACGACATACGTGTTGAATTTGAAACATGGGAAGGAAACTCTATATTTACCTTATATTCCAAGGATCTTCCCAAGGGTGTCGCAGGAATCGGAGTCAAATTTACACCAGACAACCGTTTTCCAGATGCACAATTTTTTGGGACCTTCGTCACAAAAGAACCATATGCCATCATTCCCAAACTCAAATTAGAAAAGGACAAACGAGGATTCCCTCTCTTAACCATATACTATTCATTAGGTGGAATGGAAAACACAGTCCAAGTCCCTTGCCAATGGGAAGGTGACAACACTCTTCGGATCTTAGGGTATGGGCGTAATTTGGGTGAGAGGCTTACCTTGGAGAGTAAAGAAGGAAAACCGTTTATCCAATACTCAGGTGGGGAATACCAAAAGGATTAAGGCATGGAAACAATGGGAAATCGATTGTAGAGAAAATGGTAGAATCTGTATTTCTAAATTGACTTTTGAAACATGAAAATACCAATTTACTGAATCTCGTTAGTTCTGAGATCAAAAGGTACACAATGAAAATTCTCAAAATATTACCACTCTTGGCTCTTGTTATTTCCTTGAGTCAATGTATCACCTATCTTAAAAAAAATGTCCCCGCTTTTAATCCTGCAAAGATTGAGAAAAAAATCTCGAATATTGACTTTGTTTTAGATTTTAATCAATACAATGCCTTCGGTGAAAAATTCCCTGTAAGTGAAGAGACCCATAAGGCAAACAAACAGGCATTTACAGAAATCATATCTGGATGTAAATGTATTGAGAAATTTAATCTCTATGTTGTTGGATTGGATGATGTTAGTAAATTAAACAGTAAAAATCAAGTCAATATAGAAGTTACTACCCGAGTTAAACCAAACGGTTCACTACTACTATCTTCAACTCTATTTGTAATTACTGCTGGATTATTTCCAGTTTTTGGTGAAATCAATGGAAAAACTGAATTTGTAGCATATAACCAAGGGAAAGAAATCAAAAGGTATACTTACGAAAATGATGTAGTTGAAGTGAGACAATTACTATTGTTATTTGTAATGCCATTTCGACAAAAGAGTTATATAACCAACCAAAATGTGCCAGACAATTTTGTGAACGATATATACCGCGATAAACTATATCAGTAAATTTTCCTACACTGGACTTTGAAGTGAGTCACTTCAAAGTCCAATCCAGCATAAAATCACTATCACTATCGATATTTTCTTATTTGATATCTCCTATGTACACAGGTAAGGTTGTACTTTTGTCACATTCTTTATTTTGTATTTCTGAATAGAAACATGCAAACAAGTTCGCATTGATATGAGTTTCGTTTGGTTGGCTTTTCTTTAGTTCAGAATTGATACCTTGTAGAGCAAAAAAACAGTTTTCATTCCGTTTGTCTTCTCTCCCTTCTCCATAGTTTTTTTTGCAGAGATCTCTTGGTTCTTCCCCCGTTGGAAAACAGGAAAGGAAAAGAAGGATAATGAAGGTAAAAAGAAATTTTGGCAAATTAAATCCTCCAAATCGAATATTAGGTTTCAAGGATTGGTCATACTAGGTAAAAAAAAAGCGGAGAATTTGAATCCCCGCTTCCTTTTTGATGAAAACTCTTTATGAAACACAAAGAGTCATTCAACTAACGAAATGAATCGTTATTTTTTTGCCGTAACAGAAGGTCCTGTTAAGTTTGCCGTTTTTCCTGAAACAGTCACACAAACATCTGGAAAGAAAAATCCATCCACTTGTGTTGTTGTTTTCATTTCAAAAAGCACATCCCCATCTGTTTTTTTCAATGCACGGTGAACCGCCGCGGCTAACATGGAGTTATCATCACCACCCTTATAAATAAAGTAAAGTCCACCCGTAAGAGCAGTAACATACCATTCAAATATGTTAAGTTTTGGGAATTCTCCCGAATTACTTAAACCTTCTTTGGTAAACCAACCTAACTCATAATTACACGCTTTCGCTGAAGTTTCTTGACTAACCTCATAAGCGGCAGGTGCTAAAGGCAAAGTTGCGACACCAGCCATAGTTGCACTTGAAGAAGTTGATTTACAGTTCATCATAACAAATGTAACTGAAAGTAGAACAACAATGATTTTTTTCATGTGCGCTCTCCCTTTATTTCACAGGGCCAGTTTTTAATGTAACCGCTTTTGCCTTCACAGTAACGCAAGTGCTTGAAGCAATGAAGTAGTTAGTTGACTCGTACTCAAATCTTGGGTTCACAAGGTAGTTTGCACCTTCTACTTTAGAAATAGCATCAAAGATCGCTTGTTGTTGAAGTGGGTCTGGTGTAAACGCAGTCGAAACAAATCCACTTTTGTTTGTAATACCAGTAGGGAAAATTAAGAATCTTCCGCCACAAGATTTACCAGTTGTATCACCACTGATTGTGTAATCAGCAGGAGCGAGTGCTACTGTCTCTGTGTGCAAGCCAGGGATAGTTTTTGTAGTAGATGAGCAGTTAGCAACGAACGCTACTGCAGCGATTAAAAAAAGTAAACTTTTTTTCAAAATGTGTTCCTCCGAGAGACTAAGATTAGATAGTCGATAGAAAATCAGTCAAACAAATTCTAGATCTGAACCTCAATTTCTTTCCAAATTTTTTGGAAATAACGAGTGCGGTCTAGGTAATTGTAGCGATTATTTTGAGGTTCTTTTTGTTTTGATTCTAAACCTTCCACGTGGAAAACGGTCTTTGTTTCCATTTGCACCCACACTAGCAATAGTTTTGCTCTGACACCTGCCATACAACCCCAGTCCTGACCATTGAACCAACCTGCGTTATGGGAATAGGCGTATTGGATGATGGGGATGAGTAAAACTCCCTTTTTCCCTTTAAAATCAACATTTGCAGAGAGTTTGAATTGGGGAATTTCGTTTGGGATGTTGATATTGTCTACCCCTTCGTCGGCAACTTTGGTTAAGTCCTTTTGGAACTGGACTTGGAAGAGTTTGGAAGGTTGTAATATGGTAAATTTCTGATACCCTTTGAATTGGTTTGTCACGATAGACTGGACATAGTTTACGGACTCATCCTTAACCCCTGTTTCATTTAGGAACTCGATCTGTTTGGTAACCACTTGTTCCCCCCAGATGGTTTTTTCGCGGGAGATCCCACCAGAAAAATTCAGATCACCAACAAACAGGTTTTTGTTGAAGATCTCTTTTTTGTTTGTTACAGGGATGAGGTCTTTGAGTAGGAAAATCTCTTCGGAAACAAAGAGTTCTGATTCCCCAAGGGAAGGCAAACGAGAAAGGGCAGAACTTGTGGAACGGCATGTGCTGATAAAAGAAACAAGTAGGATGAGTAAAATCGATCGTAGAATTTGCATTTCAACAATTTCTAAGGGAACGGATGGAAGTAAAAAGCATTTTTTCATTTTGAGAGGCGGGAGAATTCTGGCTTGTGCGAATGCAAAAAACGAAAACAGTGTGGGTTCTTGTTTTGGCACTGTATTTTTGTTTTGCACCATTTTCCCTCTTCGGAGAACCCAATTCCCTGATTCTCCTGGATGCTGAAAAAACCAAAGAATGGGGAGCTTTTGTTCCCAAACGAGAAATAGATCAAAATTTACTCCAATCCATGTTGGATGAAATCAGTGTTAGTCGAATTGATTTGGACCCCAAGTGGCTTAAGCTTGTCCATTACGAAACGAAGGGAAAAGATAACTACCAGAGTAAAATCGTAAATTCTCGCTTTTTTTTATCTTCCGAGGGTCGAACCAATCCAAAAAGTGAATTGGAAGCAACCATTCGTAGTTTTTTTGTGGAGGAACCCATTCCAGAAGGTCTCATCCATCCTGTTTGTTCGTATCCAACGAGGCATCAGTTCATTAAACAAAAGTTTGGTGTTGATTTTTTAAAACGAAGTGGAATTCGTTGTGACCGGTACGAAGTTTGGAAAGCATCAATCCATGTCGATTCGGTTTCCATTGTATTTGCTTCCTATTATCTCATGGCACCTGCTTCTGTTTTTGGGCATACAATGCTCAAGTTCAACCAGAAGTCAAATGAAGAGAATGGATCCGAAATTTTAGATTATGCGGTGAATGTTTCGGCCGATACTCCCAATCTAGATCCCATTCGATATACCTATCATGGATTGTTTGGTGGATTCAAAGCTAAGTTTTCATTGTTCCCATATTATCTAAAAGTGAATGAATACAATGACCTCGAAAGTCGCGATTTATGGGAATACCGATTGTCGTTAAACAAAGATGAGTTGGAACTCCTTGTTTCTCATTTATGGGAATTGTCTCGGGCAGAATTTGATTATTATTTTCTGAATGCTAACTGTGGGACATTCCTTGTCGAATGGTTGGATGTCGTAAAACCAGAACTCAATCTAAAATCAAAATTAGGTGGTGTTGTGAGTCCCGTTGAAACCATTAAACTGTATACCCGAACAGAAGGTCTGGTAGTGGAAACAAAATACAGACCATCGTTGTATTCCGAGATCTCATTCCTTATTGGACAAATGGAACCGGAAGAAAAAAAAGCCTTCTATCATTTATTAGACACATCTAAAAATGAATCCTTTGATTTACACATTTTAGAAAACCAAGACAAAGGAATCCGCCATTCCCTCATACTCGATGCTTTTTTGTTGGCCTCTCGTTACCAAAGTTTCCAATCTCCAAAACCAAATGAGATCCAAAAATCCAATGAACAAAAAACATTGGAGTTTCGTTCTAGGTTTCCAAGTCCAACAGAACCATGGAACGAAAGAGTGATTCCGTCTCCACCTGAATTGGCACATCCCAAATCAAGGATTGTGACTGGTGGTGGTTCCTCCAATTTGGGACCATTTTTGGAATGGAAATACCGATTTGCTTACCATGATTTACTCAATGTGAGTCAGGGTTCTCCACCAAACGGAGAGTTGGTGTTTTTTGATGGAAGTGTTCGTCAGTATGAAGGGAAAAAAACAGAACTTACATCCTTTACGTTGGTTCGATTGGTTTCGTTAAGCCCTTACAATCCTATCTCAAAACATTGGTCTTATTTATTCGACTTTGGAATGCAAACCACTCTTTTCAAAAGTAAACAGAATCAATGGTGGGAAAGTTTGAATGGAAAAACGGAAACAGAATGGGAACGTAAACAAGTTGCCAATTTAGATCTTGCCGCAGGTTGGACATTTGCTGATGAATTTTCGAAAACCAAAGATCGGTTAGGTAAGATTTCCTTTTTATTGGGTTTCAAATCTCAATTCCATCCGAGATGGGAACAAGGGGGAAGGTTTGGACCCAATGTCCAAACCCTTTACCAAAAAGAGTGGGGGAATTGGAAGGTGTTAGGTGGATTTTTTATCCAACACTATTGGAACCAAACCATCAAAAACCAAATTGGATCGACTGTTACTTTGCGATACTTATGGTCACAAGAATCAGAATTCCGAGTGGAAATGAAAAAGGAACCAAACTACCAAGAAGTATCTGGTTCCTTTCATTATTTATTTTGAGCTGGTTCTTCAAATTTTTTTTGGTTTCTGTAATGAGCCAAATACGTGATGAGAACTAAAGCCCCCACAGGTACGGCAAAATAGATATGAACTTGGATGAGCCCAGCAATCATTCCCAAAATTCCACCTAAGAATTGTATTACGACCAAATTCCCACCAGTATTGTCCAAAATCATTTTTTCCAAATCATCAGTATCAAGTGCCATCACTCTTTCTTCAACAAGTGCTGTTACATTGATATTATGGACAAATTTTTCTATATTGGTTTTGAGATACGCTTTTCCTTCTTCACTATTCATAAATTCGAGAAGGCGTTTTTTCACCCAATCCACTGCACGGAAAAAGTTTTTTTCGATCTCTTCCCAGTTGTTGGGATCATCCAAATAAGATTGTAAACGTTCAATGCCCGATGGCAATAGGTTTTGTCTGGCGTAATCACCACTGGCTTCCAACCAATTGGATATTTTGCCTGTGATGAATTCTTGTGTTTCCTTGGAATTGAGTCTTTCTTGTAAACCAGCCATCATATCATCCATCATTTTCATGAACTGATCGGATGTTTCGGGGTCTTTGACAAAACGTTCTAACAGTTCGCGGATTGCATCCTCGTTGAACGAAAATATTTTTTTCACACCAATTCCGATTTTTCCCAATGTACTTCGTGTTTTTAAATATTCTTCGAGACCTTCGTTTAAAAGGTTCGCGAGTTTAGGCATCTCTTCTAGTAAAATGACTCGGAGTTGTTGTCCTAATTCTTCACGATTGGTTTCTTCTGTTAGGTAATAGGTTAGGCGGTTTCTTGTGTATTCCCAAAGTTTTTGTACTTCTTCAGGACGTTCCGCCATTTTTTTCATGGTTTCTTCTGAAAAATCAAAGATCACTTCTAAAATTTCAGGACCACGTTCCTTTAACATGGAAATGATTTTGGTAACAAGTAAGGTGCGGATTTCGTCGTTGTGGATGGCTTCGTCAATTTCTTTGACAATTTTTTGGATTCCAGTTTCGACTAAGTTCCTTTCATAGATATAAGCAATGATGATGTCGGGATGGAGTAAATTACTTTGGATACTCTCTCCTAAAGACTTTGCAATTTTAGATTTGTTTTTGGGGACAAGCCCAGACCAACCAAGCACCTTACCATGTTTTGGTTGGAATAACATTTTGATCGCAAGGAAGTTGGTATAATATCCAACCATTCCCGCCATAAGCACAACAAAGATTGCATTGATCCAAATATTCCCTTCGTAGTAAATTTGAAACCCACCACAAATAACGGAAAATAATACGAGGAGTCTTCGATACCAAGTATCTAACTTAGCAACATCCATCTTATTCCTCTTCTAATTTTAAATATCTACCACTGAGTTTCCGTAAAAAACCTCGAGGGATAAGTTCTGAAACGGTGATCGCACCTTGGTTAAAACTTCCCGTGATACAAACTGCTTGGTTGTATTTGAGTGCACTTAACGACTCTTCGACGACCTCATCTGCATTTTGCCACATAAATGAAGGGTATTTGGACTTACTGATTCCTGCACGTTGGTGGAAATCAGAATGTGTGAGTCCAGGGCAAAGTGCTTGTACATGAATTCCGTAGTTTTTGGCTTCTTCATGAATGGATTCAGTGAAAGATTTAACAAACGCTTTTGTTGCCGCATAAATGGCACTACCAGGTGCTGGCAGATAACCAGCGATAGATGCCACATTGATTAAATAACCTTTTTTATTCTTTTTGAATCGGTTCAGTGCTGTGTGTGAAAGGTGAACAAGAGTTTTTACATTTAAACTCACTTCATCTAATTCTTTGTCAAGAGGAAGGGCCGCAAACTCACCAACAGTTCCAAATCCTGCATTATTCACTAATAGTTCGGCATCTTTATCTTTTTCAATGATACTTGATAGTTCTTCCACATCTTTCTTTTTGGTAAGGTCTAAGACGAAATACTTCAACATTCCTCTCGACTTAGGTTCCAATTCGAGGATGACTTTTTTTAAGTCCGCTTCCGTCCGAGAAATTAAAAAAACATTATAATCTTTGCCGAGTGCTCTAACAAATTCTTTTCCGATACCTTGCGATGCGCCTGTAACATATGCATTTTTCATTCGATGGGATTCCTCTTCATTAGAACGGCAGTTGATCCGTCCGGATAGTATTTTTTACGTCTCTCAAGTTCATTAAAACCAACAGACAAATAGAGTTTGATTGCTGGTTCGTTTGATTCTTTCACTTCTAAAAAAAATTCCTTTTTTGGGAATTCTTTAAATAAGTGTTCTAACAATTGTTTTGCTAGGCCTAACTTTCTAAAGTTGGGTAATGTAGCGATTCGGAAAATTTCAATTTCCCAAGGTGTCTCACAAACTAACGCATAACATTGTATATTTTGGTCACCTATGCCAAATGCGACATGGAATTCCAAATGAGTTTGGATCATCTTATCTGTCCATTCTTCACCTGGAAAACATAGTTTTTCCCAAGTAAGGATCTCTGGCAAATGGACTTCACTCAACCTCTGAAAACTAAGAGACATAATCACATTTTTTTCTTTTCATCCAAAAGAAAGAAACTAAAATCGAACCGATGGGCACAAAAAACAACTGGTTTTCAATGGTTTTCACACTCAAGTGGGGAGTTGTTTTGGGTTCGCTCCTCTTTTTGACCCATTGTGATTACTTAAAATCCCTTACAGAATCCCGCTACCGCAAACGAATCGGTGGAGAACCCACAGAAAAAGACATCGTCAATTGGAAAGAGAAATTGGCGTTGGAAGAAGCAGAAATTGAAGAAATGGACAAACGGATCCGAAAATTGGTCCAAAAGTCCAACCAATCGGCTGCACTCTCATGGAAAATTGCCCGCGCTTATATGCGTGCAGGTTCTGCAGATGTGGGTGTGCGTTATTACGAAGAAGCCGTCACAGAATCCATTCCCAATGCAAAACAAGGTGGATTTGAAATCCATTCTTACGAATCCGCTTTACCTTTTTTTGAAAAGGCAATCCAGTCGGGAAAATTAGACAAACAATTGTTATATGAGGCAGCTGTTGCTTATGCAAATGCATCTAAAGATATGGGGTGGGAACCTACACGAAGGAACCGTGCCATAAGTTTATTCAAACAATTGGCAAAATTAGACAAAGACGATACTCGCTTCCCATTTCAATTGGCACTGATCTATTTTGATTCTTCCTTGAAAGATGAAAGTTGGAATGGAAAACTAGCAAATGGTTATGATGAATTGGATTCCGCATTTTCATTGTTAGACCAAATATTGCGAAAAGAACCTTATAATGTACCCACTCGTTTTGCGAAGGCCAATTTTTTATACCAAATTGGAAAGTCTTCTCTAGCTTATGATGAATACCTTCGTATCAAATCCATTTTAGAAGAAATGAAGGGGAAAGGAAGTATCCGAGAACCTTTGGAAGAAAACTCTTCTTACCAAAATGTTTTGAAGAATTTAACTGCACTTGGGGCCCAAAACAAATCTAACTGACCTAATCCCATGTGGTACTTTCCATTTTGGGTCATCCGAAAGTTCTTTCTTTCCTACGCAAAACAAAGATTTGGCGTAATTATGATCAATTTTTACCTTTATACCAATCTTTGCCCATGTTCTTCAAAGAAGAAGTTTGGAAATTTTGGTTATCTGAATGTATGGTTTGGGAACAAAACAAAGACCCTCGTTGGAACTTAGTATCCTATTTTGATTCCAATTATCCAAAACTTCTCAAAGAAATTTATGATCCCCCACTTGTGATTGTGGGAATGGGTGACCTAACTTTATTGCAGAAAGACCTTGTTGCCATTGTGGGCACTCGTAAATCTTCGCCTGTTTCTTTATCAGCAACAAAAGCACTTGTGGGTTCATTCTCTGAAAAAGAAAACATCGCCATCGTTTCTGGTATGGCGCTTGGGATTGACAGGCAGGCTTTTGTCACTGCAATTGAATTCGGAATCCCTGTTGTTGGAGTTCTCGGCACCACACTTGGAATCGAATACCCACCAGGGAATCGTGACCTTTACAAACAGATTAAAAATGACCCCAAACAATTGTTAATCTCTGAATTCATACTGCATACAGAACCTGCCAAGTGGACATTTCCTAAACGAAATCGTGTGATTTCTGGTCTTTGCCAAAAGGTTTTTATCATGGAGTCAGGTAAAAAATCGGGAACCATTTCCACGGCGATGAGTGCCATGGAACAAAACAGAGAAATTTTTGTTTTTGATCACCCAAAACAATTTGATAACGAAGGGGGGAAGATGTTGTTACGGCAAGGTGCGAGTAACTTGTGTGGTGGGAGTCAAATTGTAAAAACGGAAACGGTAAAACGAAACATTTATACTTACGAAGAGTGGCAAAAACTAAAAAACACCTCTTTCCTTCAGAAAAAGGAAGAAGAGGTGTTGGATTTTCAATTTAACCTTTAAAGATAAAGCCAGCGATTGTTGCGATTACATAGATCACTAGCAAAAATACACCAAACGGACGTTTGATTTTATCTTTGGAGAATACAATTCCCAAACGGAATAAAACGAGAACAATGAGCATGGAAGGAAAATAAAAACTGAAAAAACTTACGGGTGCTTCGAGTCCATTTTTTGTGACAGCAGCAGCTGCGCCCGATACAAAGAGAACGTTTAAGATATCGGCACCTATGATATTACCCACAGCAAGTTCAGAGTGTCCACGCCTGGAGGCTTGGATGGCAGTGACAAGTTCAGGCAAACTAGTTCCAAAGGCGACAAGAGTTGCCCCAATGATGGATTCAGGAATTGATAATCGAATTGCTGTTTCTTGTACAGAAGGGATGAGCACTTTCGAGGATAAAATAACAAGAGTGATGGCAGTCACCAGTTTGATGAAAACAATCCAAAAAGGAGACTCATCATATTCTGTTGTGTCATCGAGACCTGCTTCAACTTCTCCTGGTTTGGATCTTGACCAACGAATGCTTAGGTAAACATAAACACCTAATAAAATTAAAAAGACAATCCCTGTCCCTTGGTCAATTCGTCCACCTGTTGTGAAAACGGAAGTCAGGTTTGACCATGGTAAGGCAGCAAACACGAGTAAAAATCCGCTGAGAACTTGGATCCAACCCTGGCGGTTGACAAGGCGTTTGTCGATGTCAGGTGGTGAGATTAGAATGGCAATCCCGAGGATGAGTCCTGTATCACAGATAATCGATCCCACAGCATTTCCCAGGGCAATTCCTGGATTCCCTTCGAGGGCAGCAAGGACAGAAACAGAAACTTCAGGGAGAGTGGTTCCTAAGCTGACAATCGTTGCACCAATGATCATCTTAGGGACACCCCATCTTGTGGAGAGGGAAACGGCTTCGTCTACCAAAACATCAGCAGCTTTCCCAAGGACAAGGATAGAGCCAATGATGACAAGTAAGAGGAATGGTAAGGGTAGGGTTTGAAAAGTTGCAGTCAGAAATGCATCCATGGATAAAGGTCAGAATATGGACTACTTACTTCGACTGCGACTCTTTCTTTGGCTCGGGACCCTCGGTTTTTTTTCTCCTGCCTTCGGAGAACCACGAATGCCAAAAGAACCCAGTTTACCTTCGTTACCGAATGAAGAAACGAAAGAACCAAGAAATGCCCGTGGTGAAAAAGAGTCGGGTGAAGCAAAGGTTTTAAACTTAACCCTTTGTGATGGAAGAACGGTTCGAGGGGAATCAACTAGCGGGAGTCAGTCGATATTTTTTGAACATACAAAAGATGGGATTTTATACAAAAAGAAATTAACAATCGCAGAACTTGATTCGATTAAAATTGATTCCTGGGAACTCAAATCAAAACGAGAAGAAAAAAAAGGAACCACTTACGAAGTGTTGCCCAAAAAGATCCGCATCCGTACAAAAAACGGGGAAACATTTTATAAAGAAACGGGAGTTTCGGATTTAAAACTTTTGAACATCGAAATCAAAAACAATAATGGAGAAACGACACTCTTTACCTATTGGGTGGATTTAAAATTCCCCGATGGCAAATGGTATTCTGGTCTTCCATCCGCAAAAGGGGACCAAACTTTTAGGGAAGATTGTTTGAAAGATGTTGTACGAATGATTGAATGGGAATAACTTTCAAAAAAATCCAATTGAATCATTTTGAAGAAATATTGTGAATCGAAGGTAAATCTATCGAAGTTTGATCCTCGTGCAGAATGTACTGCACGAGAGATTTTTTTATAGATTTTGTTTCCTTGGTTTTATCGACTTAAGATTCGATCACACAGTCAACGAAGTATGTCAAAATTCCTGATTCTGATTTTTCTTCTACAAGGCCATGGATGTCTGTTTCGAACCCAGGGAATTTTGTATTAAACTCACGAGCAAATTGTAAGTAGCGAATGATCGTTGAGTTAAATTTTTCTCCTGGGATGAGGAGTGGAATCCCTGGTGGGTACGGTGTGAGTAACACAGAAGTAATCCTACCTTCCAATTCATCAATCGGGACTCGTTCGATGTCCCGGTGGGCCATTTTTGCAAAAGCTTCTGATGGTTTCATCGCTGGGATCATCGGACTCAAATACATCTCTGTTGTTAGGTGAGAGATGTTATTGGCTCTGTATACTTCGTGCATGGATTGGCATAGGTCACGTAACCCAATCCGATCGTATTTTGGATGTGCTGCCGTAAATTTTGGCATCACTCTCCACAATGGTTGGTTGGTATCATAATCATCTTTGAACTGTTGTAATTCGGTGACCATTGTATTCCAACGGCCTTTTGTGATACCGATTGTAAACATAATGAAAAAACTATAAAGGCCTGTTTTTTCGACGATGATCCCGTGTTCGGCGAGGTACTTGGTGAGAATGAGAGCAGGGATTCCCCAATCAGCAAATTCACCTTCTACACTCATACCTGGTGTGATGACAGTTGCTTTGATCGGATCGAGCATATTAAATCCTTCTGCAATGTCACCAAACCCATGCCAACGGTCATTTGCCTTGAGGATCCATTCGTCTCGTTCGCCTGCACCTTCTTCGGCAAGGGCTTCTGGTCCCCAAACACTAAACCACCAATCTTCTTCTAGTTCCAAATCCACTTTGCGCATTGCACGTCTGAAGTCTAACGCCTCTTCGATGGATTCTTCCACAAGTGCATTTCCGCCGGGAGATTCCATCATCGCCGCGGCAACGTCGCAGGATGCAATGATCGCATACTGTGGACTTGTACTTGTATGCATTAAAAATGCTTCATTGAATAAATTTCGATCTAAGGTTTCCTTTTCACTGTTTTGGACAAGGATCTGGCTTGCTTGTGAGAGTCCCGCGAGCAATTTATGAGTGGACTGTGTTGCAAAGATCATACTTTCTTTCGGACGTGGTCTGTCAGATCCTATGGCATGCATCCCTGTATAAAAACGATGGAACGCAGCATGAGGTAACCATGCTTCATCAAAATGAAGAGTTGAAATTTTACCGTCTAACTCAGACTTGATGTCTTCTACGTTATACAGAATTCCATCATAAGTACTTTGTGTGATGGTTAAAATTCTTGGATTCCCTTTTACATGTTTTGCAAACGGGTGTTCGGCGATTTTCTTTTTGATGTTTTCCCAAGTGAATTCGGATTTGGGAATAGGGCCAATGATACCAAAATGGTTTCTTGTTGGCATCAGGAAAACTGGGATGGCACCTGTCATGGTGATCGCATGTAAAATACTTTTGTGACAGTTACGGTCTACAATCACAACGTCACCAGGGGCAACGGTACTATGCCAAACAATTTTATTAGAAGTGGATGTTCCGTTTGTTACAAAATACAAACTATCACATTGGAAAATCCGTGCAGCATTTCGTTCACTGGCAGAAATGGGACCCGTGTGATCCAAAAGTTGTCCGAGTTCATCTACCGCATTACATACGTCAGCTCGTAACATGTTCTCACCAAAAAACTGATGGAACATTTGACCCACTGGGCTTTTTAAAAAGGCAACACCACCTGAGTGACCAGGGCAGTGCCAACTATAACTTCCATCATGTGCATATTGAGTGAGTGCTCGGAAAAACGGAGGAGGTAAACTATCTAAATACGATTTTACTTCTCTGTGGATGGCCCTTGCCATAAACTCAGGTGTGTCTTCAAACATATGAATGAAGCCGTGGAGTTCTTTTAAGATGCTGTTTGGAATATGGCGGCTTGTTCTTGTTTCTCCGTATAAAAAGAGAGGGATATCTGCGTTTCTATGACGCACTTGGGTCACAAAGTCTTTGAGTTGGCGAAGAGCGTCTGGCACCTCACCTTCTGTCTCAGGTGTGAACTCTTCATCATCAATGGAGAGAATGAATCCACAAGCCCGGCTTTGTTGTTGTACAAAACTCGTGAGATCTCCATAACTGGTCACACCCAAAACTTCGATTCCTTCGCCTTCTAAGGCCTTTGCAATAGCTCGAATGCCAAGACCACTGGCATTTTCGGAACGAAAATCTTCATCAATGATGATGATAGGAAATTGTACGATACCGTTTTGATACATCAACTCCATAGGAGGTATGTCCCACAGAGAATCAAATGATTTTAGTTTCTAAACTCGTTTTTTCGGAAGGTATTTGTAATACTCCATCTCAACTGTATTGATGAGATAGGTGTAGTATTTGACTAATTTTTTATCGAACTTCTTTTTGTTCATCTCTTCGCGGTAAAAATCTGCCAATTGGGTTCGGAAAAGAGCAGATTTCATATCATTTCGATTGATGAGAATTGTGTTCGGAAGGTCACGCACTGCTACATCATCGGGTATGACAATTGTCGACACAGATTGTAAAACCGCATATTCAACGGTGGAAGCAACTTTATCCTCATCTTTTTCTTTGGCGAGAGTCATGTTGTTTCGTTTGATATTGTCCAAATTTTCGTAGATGCGAGAACGTAAGGATTTTGGATCTAACACTTTGTCGGTGATTTTATTAAATCGTTTTGGAAAAACAAAATTGTCTGCAGCTTTGTAAATGTGAGAAAGTTTTTCTTCTTTTTTGTTTGTCTCTTGTTCTTCTTCATAACTCGTTGAGGAACCGGAAGAATAACTTGGTTTTCCCCAGTCACCCACACCTGAAAACTTCCCTGAATTTTTAATGTCTTCTCGGATTTCTTCTGTTGTTTTTTCTCTAAAATAAATTGCTGCTAAAAATCCAAGAACCACAGAAAAAGGGACACCAAAAAAGATTGGCATCGCTGAACGTAAGTAATACGCTCCTGTGATAAAAATCATCGTACTCACAACAAAGGTTAAAATCCCTGGAATGACATTAAAACGTGAGCGGATTTCATTGGACCTTTCTTTTTCCAATTCCTCCACTTCCATATTTTTGACATCTGCATTGAGTTTTGCAATTAACTCGGGTTTGAGTTTGCTATTGAGTCCTGGGTGTTTGGGATTGGAAAGTTTATGATTGATGATTTTTGCATAACCCAATTGTTTTTTGTATTCTGGGTTAGTTCTTCCTTCGAATGCTAGTTTGTGGATGACTGCTGCCATATACCCATGATCAACAACATAATAAACGGCCCGACCATCTGGAGTTTTTTCTTCATAGTAAGAATGTTCGGAAAATACATCGTCTTTTAATCGTTTGATGTATTCAGACACCTTGGCGGGATCTGTGATCCCGGCATTGGCAACTTCCTCTTCGAAGTTAATTCGTAGTAGTGTATTATGATTTTTTGTATGTTCCGGAATTTTGCTGATGACTGCATTTTTGACAGTACCGTATATACTATCATCTTTTCTGGTTAAAACAGATCCTTTTTCTTCAGCGAGTCGTTTTAATATTTTAATGCTGAGATCGATGGTTTCTTTGATGGAAAGTGCTCTGTTGTTTTTTTCTGCAGGGACAGGAAAGTTTTCGATGATGGATAAAAACTTTTTTACTTCTTCTTCTGGGTTCATCTTTGCTTCTAAAGAAGAAAACTTTGGAACAGAAGTGTATTCATTAAATTGTGATAAGAACGATTCGTATTTTGCATCCTTTGCAAGTTTTGTGAGTTGTTCCTTTGCAAAATGTTCCAATCCATTTAAGTGTGCGAGGATTTGGTTTACTACTTCTGGTAATCGTTTGAAACTTCCATCTGGTAAAATATTCAGTTCATCAATGACAATATGATAATCCGTTAAGATAGGAAGTGCCAAATTTTGTTCTCTCGCAAAGAGGGTGAAGTCTTGTAAAAAATCTGGCATCGGGATGTAAGGTAAGTTTCCAAATCCTTTGCGAACCAGCGAGGAAATCTCTGCTTCGAGAGAACCTAACTTTGGATAAAGCCAAGTATTCCCATCTTTGTTTTTTTGTAAAAGAAGAGAACCAGGATTCTCTTCGTCCCAATTCCTTCCTTTTTTAGCTCGGTTTTCTAATAGTACTTTGATGAGTTCTTGTGAAAATCGAAAACAAGCTTGTCTGTAAGGTTGGGTGTCCGTCTTGTTTTCGTTTTGTGGTGCAATGAGGGCAATTTTGGAAGAGATTTTACTTCCCGTACGAATGAGATAAGGGTACGCATAAGCAGCCCTGTTTTGGCCACGGTGGTCGATATCTAAAATTTGGCGGAGTGCATGGTGGATGGCGTTTTCCGATCTTCCTTGTGCACCTAGGTTTGTATATTTCCCAAGAGCCTCTGGAAGTTTGTCCACTGTCATGAGGTAAGATGCGTGTTTTTCTTTACTCCCGTGTTTTTCTACACGTTTGTGCCAGTCTTTCAATTCATCTAAGATACAACGTGCTGTGGGAGTTAGGCTACCAACAGAATCAGACAAAAAAATATAAGATTGAGCAGATGGTCTCTCAGAAGAACTCTCCTCTTTGGATGAGGGATTTTCTAAGACTGTGTCTGATAAATCGATACTATCTTCACTCATTTGGATTTCGCCTGGTGAGAGGCCACAATTTCTGCAAGGATTTGGGCTCCCCTGGCTAATTCTTCTTCCTTACGGCAATATGTCAAACGTATGCATTCTTTCTTATGCGAAAAATCAGTGTTTAATCCAGGAAAGAAATAATGTCCTGAAACAATGAAGAGCCGTTTATCTTTACAAAGGTGATACAATTCATGATTGGATATGGAGAGTGATGGAAATCGAATCCAGAGGAAAAAACCTCCCATTGGTTCATGGATTTCATACTCAACTCCCATTTTTTCAAATGCCTCTGTGAACAAGTTGAGTGCAAGTTTAGCTTTTGCTTCATAAAACGGACGTAAGATGTTTTCAGATAACTTGGGTAATACATTTTCTTGGAAAAGGATCTGCATCATAAACACTCCCAAATTTCCAACCGCAAGGTTTGAGACAGCGGCGAATGAGGAGAGGGTATCAATTGTCTCTACATCTGAGACTACGATTCCAAATCTGACTCCAGGTAATCCGATTTTGGAAAAACTAAGGGATAAGGTTCGTCCTTCTTTGTATTGGATCGCTGGTTCCCTTCCGATTAAATTTGGAAATGGATTTCCATAAGCAAGGTCGATGAGGATGGGAATGTTTTGTTTTGTGGTACTTTTTTCCATCCACTCCAAATGTTCCAGAGAAAGGACATTTCCAGTTGGATTGGTTGGCCTGGAAATTGCTAAAACACCTACATCGGTTAAATCAAAAGTAGATTGGTTTAACTCATAACGAAAACGGTTTTTCCCAGTCACTACTACGTTTGGTGGTTTTGATAAAAAAACATTCTCTGCGATGGATTGGTCCGCATAACCAATGTATTCTGGAACAACCGGCAAAAGTATTTTTTTAAAACTCCCATCTGCCATAGGACCTGAATGGAGGTTTAGAAGGAAGGAATAGGCATTTTGGCTTCCATTAAAAAATGCAATGTTCTCTTTTTTGAATTTTGATTGGAGGAGGGGAGACAAATAGTCAGCAGCCAATTCACGAAAGGAGTCATTTCCAATCGGTGCTTGGTAATCTCCCAGTAGAGAGCGAAGGATGGGGTCTCTTGCCAATTTGCCAAACGTTTCTTCAAAAATCGCCTCGGCTTCTCTGATATGAGCGGGGTTACCTCCACCCAGTAGGATTTCATTTGGGTGGCCAGTGGCCTTGCCTAAGTCTTCCATAAGTGATCGAATCCCTTGGTTCTTTCGCAGTCGATCGGCCCATAAAGAGTAAATTTGGTCCATGGTTTCGGTCATATTTTGGGAACTTTGTCTACTCTGAACCAATTTTCCTTGGATTTTCTAAAATTATGTTCGCATTTCGAAAAATGAAGTGACATAATTCGTAAATCGAGTATTTAAGTGACATAATAAAGAGGAGTGCTGTTGGATGAGCACCGAAACAATACAAAGACCGATTCGAAAAGAAAAAAACATCGAATTCTTCAAACCTACCCTTTCGAGAGAAGATCTGAAAGGTGTTTTAGAATGTCTCGTGGAAGAACATCTTTCCACTGGTGAAATTGTAGAACGTTTTGAAAAAACATTTTGCCATACATTCAAAATCAAATACGCCATTTCCTCCAATTCCTTAACTTCTGCTTATCATCTCGCTTTACTTGGGTTAGGTGTAAAAGCAGGTGATTCTGTTTTGTTATCAAGTTATGCACCAATTTCTGCTTTGGATGCGATTTTTTTAATCCAGGCAAAACCGGTGATTGTGGATTTAAAACGAAATTCATTTCACCCATGCCCAGAAGAATTTTTACGCAAAAAAAATGAATCGGGTGCAAAGTTTGCTTTGTTCGATCATAGTTTTGGTTCCCTCATCCGAATCACTGATTATTCCATCGAAGGGTTGGAAGTGATTGAAGACTTCACCGAAGCGATTGGTGCAACTTCCGAAACCATCACTGTTGGAAAACAAACCAAAATCGCAATCTGCGGACTCAGTGCTGAGAATATCATCACAACAGGTAATGGTGCGATGATCATTACAGCAGAGAGTCAATTAGCGAATGTTGTGAAATCTTATAAGTCAGGATCATCCGCCAAACGTAACTTTGGTGAACCAAAATATGATTATAATTTGGTGGATTACCAAGCTGCACTTGGAATCGAACAATTGTCAAAACTTGGTGTGATTTTAGAACGTAAGAAAAAAATTGCTTCCGCGTACTTGCAAGCTGTACAGAACTCAAGACTCGAAACTTTTTTCCAAAATCCAAACGAAGATACATTCCAAAGGTTTCCAATTGTTGTCTCTGGCCAAAATTATGAAGAAATCCAAAGATACTTCAAATCAATTCATATTGGAACTCAAAGGACAGTAGAAGAACCACTTCACCGTGTATTGGAAGAGAACCACTTAGAATACCCAAATGCTGAAAGGTTATTCCAAAGAGGGCATTGTATCCCGATTTATCCTAACCTAACAAAAGATAATGTGCAAAGGATTGCAACCGCCATCCGACGTATCTATTGATTGGTGCCAAAGTTATATTACTTAGACTCATTATTTGAGTATAAACTCCATTCACCTCCTCTCAATTTAGATTCCTCGCTTAAGAGGAGGAATCGTTGTTTGGAGAAACTATTTTTCCCCATCTCAAACGAAGAGGACTATGTCCTTGTTGAAGAACTTCCTTCTGATGAATTGTATTCACATTGGAAAGAAAAAGGATTCACTCCAGGTGTTCCAACGCAAGTTGGGTCTTTGTTACAAGAAGTAACACTTGTCGAATGGGGTAGGCGTCATGTCTGGGAAGATGGTGAACTTGTAGTTGATCCGATTCAATTGGAAATGGTTAGGTATCTAAATTCTAAGGTCACCCAACTTGACTTTCGCAAAAACCACTCCCCACTTCCTGCCAAATTGATTTCATCCGAAGAACATCTGTTTGCCGATTTGGAAGAGGCAAAATTACCTGTGGTTTTAAAAAGTGAATTTGGACTTGCAGGTCGCAATCATATCATCTTCAAAACACAATCTGATTCCTGGAAACTCTCTCAAGTCAATAAACGTTTATTTGGTTATCCGATCGTATGTGAAGAATGGGTGGGAGAGTCTCGTTTTTTTGATTTTTCCACACTTTGGGATGTGAAAGAGAGTGAGTTCTTTTATCTAACAGCCACAAACATGTGGATAGATCCTGATGGTGGTTTCAGAGGGATTCGTATTGGTGGCAATCCTAGTGGATATGAATCCTTGTTCCTTCCGAAAGTATATGATCTAGTCAAAGACTTGAAGAATCTCATCCCTAGTGAATATACAGGGCCTTGTGCAATTGATGGTTTTTTGTATAGAGATGATGGACTTACTGTTGTGCAACCTGTCTCAGAATTTAATTTTCGTTATTCGATAGGGCGCATTTTATGGGAAGTTCGCAAAAAAAGAAATGTGAAATTGGAAACAGTCAGTGGACTACTCATCTTACCTTATCCGAAACAAGGAAAACTTAAAGAATGGGAATTACTGAAGAAATTAGAAACTGATCTAAATTGTGATTTGGTTCTACTCACACCTGTTCGGGATTTAACTGGAAAAGCCTACCAAAATGCAGTATTGTATTTTGAAACCACAGTAGAAAAAGAATCCACTGTGGTTGAATCCATTTGGTCTACTTGGACCGAAGGAAGTTTGGGAGATTCTGTTTAAACTTCATCTCTGTTGAGAACAAATTCATGTTTACCATTGATTTCAATTACTGGGTCAGTGGCATTCCCTCTACGTTTGATTTCCAAAATATCAGTATTGGTTAGAGGTAAAGTTGCTTCTAGGCTAACAATGACTTTGTCACCTTTTTCTGTCCAAGTACATAACATTTTTGCAGTTTCATATCCCATTTCACAAGTTCCATCATTATGAAGTTGGATTCTTGCAATGTTGGATTTCGTTTTCCATTTTCCAATTGCCCATGTATTCTTAGGTGGCACTAATGCTGATCCAGCTTGTTCTGAATCAAACATCACTTCTGCAATGGCTGTGTTTTCTGCGTTGGTTCCTTTGTATACTTCTTGGATCGTTAAGGAAATTTCTTTGGCTCGAATCTCGTTTTTGAATTCTACCACTTGTCTTGAGAGTGAATCTTTTAAGGTGACCACTTCTTCGATTCCACTTTCCGTCGTAACTTTTAATTTTTTGATTCGGTTGTTGGCAGCCCATAGTTTCGGATCACCAAACCCATTATAAATGGAAAGTGATCTGAAATTGATTGGAGTTTTGTATTTGAATTGGAGGGATTCACCTAATCCCTCTCCTTCTGCTCCTTCTACCCAACTTGTTTTTAGTTTTCCATCCATGGCAAAGACCGGGATGTACTTTTTGGTTTTGGGTTGGAGTTGGCTTGTGGATGTGATAACAGGTGGATTTAATGATTCGGAAAATAGTGGGAGACAAATGCTCAGGATGAGTAATGTGGATTTGAAATTGCGAAGATTCATAAAGCAAAATCATAAGCATTGGATAGAAAGGGCAAGTAGGAAATATTATTTATGGAAATTGAAATTGAATATGTAACAGTTTATACCACTTTTCCCTCTAAAGTGGAAGCAAAAGAGACGGCAAAGATTCTTGTAACTGAAAAACTAGCAGCATGCGCAAATCTCATTGATCAAATGGAATCGATTTATGTCTGGAATGAACAACTAGAGGAATCAACAGAAGTAGTCTGTTTATTGAAAACGACTATGGAAAAATCAGAACCACTGATGCAGAGGATAAGAGAATTACATTCTTATGAAACACCCTGCATTGTTGGTTGGCCGATTCTAAAAGGGAATCCAAATTATTTGGACTGGATCCGAAAGTCTTTGTAAAATTCCTTAATCTTATCAAACAAAAAATCATATCCAAGGTCTTTTTTCCACTGTATGTACGCATCTGGCATTGTAACTGAAGTAAACCATGGATAAGCAGGGGATTCTTTCGGCTCCACGAGCATTCCCATTAAACTAGCAATTGTTAAGTCAACTCTGCCAAATGATTTTCCATTAAAAAACTTTTTTGTTTTATAAACTCCGATGAGTTCTTTCGCACATTCATCTAAGGCAAGTTTTACGGCATCAATATTTTTAGGAGTAATTTTATATCTGCGTTTCAGTGATAATGCAATCAATTCAAAATGTTCGGGTGGTGGGACAGTATCAGAAAGTTGTGCTGGTTTGAGTAAAAAAAGTTTCCCAACAATTTCTGGATAATCTAGGATAAAATGGTATAAGAGAGTCTGAAGGCTTTTTCCAATTTTTGTATCGATTGATTCTTCCATCTGTTTTTCTTCTTCAGATGATTTGGAGCCAAAGGCTTTTTCTTCGACTAGATCTAAAATATGTCCCGAACCTTGGACAATACCAGAATCAGTTTCTAAAACGGGAACATACAAATCATTCACAAGTGGTTTTAAGGTTTGGATGTGTTGTCCAGGAACTAATGGGTTTAACAAATAGGGATAGTTTGCTAAGTCGAGACCCCATCTTGCTTTTTCGGAGAAGTGAGAGATCGGAAACGTATAAAGCTTTGCACTCATCTGTCGACTTTCATAAAAAATAATTCTTTATGCAACTATGTTTTTAACTCGGAAAATAGATTGTCGAAACTGTTCTTTTCTATAATCTGATTCCATCATTATGAGATTCGGCTTATTTTCGATAGTGGTTTTGTTACCCTTAGGATTGTTATTTGCCAATGAACCACTTTCCTATTGTTCTATGAATCGAGTATGTGTAGACTTTGAGCCGAATCGAAGTGGTGTTGATGTTTATTTTCAAAATAAGATTGCAACTAACGTTACCGAAACATCAATCTCTGTGAATGCTTTATACAAAAATATGAAAAGTTCAGTCCCTTTGCCTCTGGTCACAATTTTGAAAGGGAAAAAGAGAGTTAAATTATTCCATTTAAAAACGATTAATCGGCGAAAAAAGATTTCCTATAAAATACATTATAAGTGGATTTTGGGAAATTTTCATGTAACACATAATTCAAGTTATATTTATGAACTCCCTTTTGACTCAAAACTAAAGGTTCGAGTTTTCCAAGCCTATCATGGGAAAAAAAGCCATTCGGGAGATAATAGGTATTCTATTGATTTTGGACTAAAAGAAGATGATATGATTATGGCTGCAAGACCTGGAACGGTAATTGATACCGAAGAAAAAAATAATGAAGGTGGATTTGATCCAAAATACAAACAATCTGCAAATTTTGTAAAGATTCTTCATGATGACGGAACCATTGCCGAGTATGCCCATTTACGATATATGGGTGTGGTTGTCAAACGAGGACAACATGCGGATATAGGAACTTTCCTTGGTTATGCGGGGAGTACAGGATACAGTGAAGGACCACACCTTCATTTTGAAGTATACCAACCAACAAATACATTGAGAAAAAAGACAATCCCAACAAAATTTAAAACCCAGATATCAGATGGAGAAATCCTTTCGGAGGGATCTCTTGTTTGGCGACGGGAATCTGGTACCCCACTTGAAAAGAAGTTAGTTGACCCAGAAGGGATTTATTTATGTGAAAATTCAGAGGTAATCGAAGATAGTCTTTGTAACCAAAACGTATTTTCGAAACTGAAACCTATCTTGATAACACTCCCAATTTTAAGACCCGATCTTTATACTTTTCAATTGTATTTGCGTAAAAAAGATAGTAACATAGTTTACGAATATACTTGGGATTCTAAAAAAGAAGAATGGTGGACCTCATTTATGATTCCCATCCAAGAGTTTCAGGAACCTTTAGATGGTGAATGGAACCTCACTGTATCGGTAAACCATATTACCCAAAAGAAAATGGAATTTCAGGTAACGAGTTTAAAGTGAAAAAGTTAATATTATTATTTTGTTTGATTACAATGCCAATTGTTTCTGCACCTGAAATGATTGGAGAAGAATCTTGTATCGTTGAAAATACATGTACAATCCTTGTTCCAACTGAATATGGTTATGAACTGTATTTAAA